>NZ_BAAAYB010000086.1:0-87879 GCF_039535905.1 Kitasatospora albolonga
AGCATCGGAATCATCTGCAGGTCGGTCCGATGATCCGAGAGATCCAGGTCGGGCATGTGCGGCCCGTGGGCCTCGATAAAAAGACCCAGGCGTACGTCTTCGACGAACCACTACCGCAACTCCATGGGCTTCTCGACCATCCCATCAGATCGTCAGCACGATGAGCATGAAGGGCATGGAGTCGACAGTGTTTTCCAGGGGTCCACGACCTGACAGCTACCACGGAGGACCCGACTGGTGTCAGTGCATCGCCTCCGCTTCCTCGTGCTCTGCACCCACGAGCCCGCGCAGGATTTGCACTTCGCTCATCGTGGAACTCATGAACACACACCATCACGGCAGCGGTCCCGACGCCCTGCTGGCACGTCACCACGTTGACCAGCGCCCGTTCCTCCGGCGTCCTCTACCAGTAGCCGTACGGATTGCCCTGGTAAATCGATGGCGAGCAGTCACTCGTCGAAGCGACGTATACAGTCTCCTGCACCTGTTACTATGAGACATGGTCGTCCGAGGACCAGCTACTCCGGCATCCTCGCGGTTTCCTGCTAGACGCTCTCACCACGATCTCATCGTCAAGGACTCCGATGTGTGCACTGGTTGTGAAATGATCTTCCACGCGCCCATCATCTGAGCAGGTCAGAGGCATTTTCGATCAGAACTACGACCTGTAGAGGCGCCTCCGGGCTGCTGGACGCAGTTCGGGCCCGTTGACGTTTCCGACAGGTCAGGGACTCTCCTGGCCTGCGGAAATTGCATGTCGTGGGCAGTGGCCGGCCGTGCTGCGGCGCTCACTCCGAGGCTCGCTCGGCCTTGGTGAAGCGGTCCACCGGTCGGTGTGAGTTCCAGCCGCCGAGGAACTCGTCGCGGGACCGGACCGCGAGGAGGAACCGCGTCGGGCGGCGTCCGGTCGTCCGGGTCCGGGTCGTCTCGCGCGCGGAGCGAGGGGAGGCAGGACGACGGGGGCCGCGGATCGTCGGTGGCGTAGCTGAGGTCTTGGGCCGGTGCGGGTCCGGCGGACCGAACGTGACGGACGGGCGGGCCGAATTCGGCCAGGACGTCGGCAGGAGCGGTCGCTCTCCGTCCAGGTCACGGCCCGGTCGACGACGGCGGCGTGCTCGGCGGGCGTCAGGCTTCGGTCCAGCCGGAGCCAGCCCCGGCGGTGGGCGTCCTCGCCGTACTGGGACGCGATCACGTAGTGTCGGAGTCGGGGAACGAGCCCGCAGCAGCGCGACGGGCCAGGCGGGCGTGTGTGTCGGGATCCACACTGACCCGAGGGGACGCCGCTCGCCCGCTGCGAGCCGGTCGAGGAGGCGCGCCACCTCCGCAGCCGCCGAACTCCTCGGCCGGCGCACCGCCTGGTTGAACTCCTCCCGCAGCCGTCCACCATCCCCGTCGACCCGCTCCGGCAGGACCCACCTCGGGCGCCGCGCGACAGGCTCGGGACCGTGACGAAACGTCAGACACCATGGCGCCAGTCTCCCAGCGCCTCCAGGAGGTCGGCAACGATCATCCGCACGGGCGTTCGCAGGACCTGCGGAGGTGGGTGCCCGGGCCCCGAGGGCTCGATCGCCGTCGGGGTGCCGCTGTCGGTGACGCTGGTTAGCGTGTCGGCGTGACGGATCTCCAGGTCGTGGCAAGGGCGTTGGTCGGCGGCGGGTCTTCGGTGGAGCGGTTGGTGTGTCATCCGCGGCTGCCGTTGGTGGCCGTGTGGGAGTCCGAACGCCCGGTGGTGCGGGTGTGGGACCACGAGGGGGCGCAGCTGCGGGAGCTCGGGTTCGTGGGCGCCGGGGACGAGGGTTACGGCGATGCCGTCGGGTGGGACCGGATGGAGTTGATGCCGGCGGCGGCGTGGCATCCGGAGCGGGCGCTGCTGGTCGTGGCGACGGGGGAAGAGCTGTGGCAGTGGACTCCTGACGGGGTGTCCGTCATCGGTGGGGGCTCCTCGTACCGCTGTCTGGCGTTCAGTCCGGACGGGCGGGCGCTGTGGGCCTCGCCGTCGTACCGGGACGGGGCCGAGGACTGGGAGAGCTCGGACGTGATCGACCTCGGGTCCGGGGCCGTCGGCGGCGGGCCGAGGTGGGACACCGGGGTCACGGTGCATCCCGGCGGCGGGCTGGTGGCCACCCTGGCCAGTGACCAGGGGGCCACCTTCTGCGTGTTCGCCTCCACCGGGAGCGGCGACGGTGACGCGCCGTCCGCGATGAGGTGGCTGCGGCACGCGCTGATCCTGGACTGCGACGGCTACGAGGCCCCGGTCTTCAGCGCGGACGGCCGCCACTTCGCGATCCGCGGCAACGCGTACGGCAACTACGTGGAGGTCTTCGCGTTCCCCTCGCTCCGGCGCGTGCTGTCCGCGCCGCTGGGCGACCCCGACCCCGGCTTCCCGTATCCGCCCGGGTGGCTCGCGCAGATGGAGTCCTGGGCGGGGTACAACCTGGCCTTCGCCGAGCGCCCGGGCGTGCTCTGGATCGCCACTCCCGACGGTTCCCTGCTCGAGGTGGAGGTCGAGAGCGGCGCCACGACGGAGCACGGCGGCCCGCCCGGGGCCCGGCTGACCGCGCTCGCGGCGACCCCGGCGGGCGAGCTCCTCACCGCCACCGATGGTGGTGGGCTGCTCCTGCTCTCCGTGCTGACCGACGCCGCGACGGCGGCGGCCACCGTGGACAGCAAGGAGCTCGCCGGAGCCGCGGTCGCCGCGTTCCTGGCGGCCACCTCCGAGGTTCCCGCCGAGGGCGACCCGGAGGCCGGCCTCGTCCTGACCGACGGCACCCGGACCTGGGAGGACGATGACCTGTCGACGGTGGAGGAGGCCGACCCGACGGATCCGAGCTGGCTCCGACTCCGGGCCGCGGTCAACAAGATGACGGCCGAGGGCGCGTGACCGGTCCTCAGCCCAGGTCGAGCTGGTACTCGTGGGCGACGTGGGTGGGGAGGTAGCCGAGGGCGTCGTTGACGTGGCGCATGTGGGGGTTGTTGTCGGCGGTGTCGGTGAGGAGGCCGTCGAGGCGGGGGTGGTGGTCGCGGGCGGCGAGGATCGCGGCGGACTTCATCCAGCGGGCGAGGCCGTGGCCGCGGTGGGCGGGGAGGACAGCGGTGCCGTAGTGCTGGGCGTCGCCGGTGCCGTCGGCGGGGACGACGAGTTCGGTGAAGCCGACGACGGTGCCGTCCGCGGTGGAGACGGCGGCGACGGTGTGGAGGGTCTCGCCGCGGGCGGCGACGGCGGCGGCCGCGGCGTGGACGCGGTCGAGGTCCCAGACGACGGTGCCGTAGTCGACGGCACCCATCGGCATGTCGTCCATCGCGGTGCGTGAGGCGACGTAGGTGTCGGCGAGGTCCTCGGGGACCCGGCCCTCCCAGGAGGTCAACCGGTAGCCCGGGTGCGGGGATCGGGCGGCCGCCTCGAGCGCCGGCAGATCGGCGTCGGCCAGGGCGAGGCGGGCGTAGGTGAGGGTCAGGGCGACCCGGAAGCCGCGGGCGGCGAGGAAGGCCTGCCCGGGGGGTGCCCTCCTCCGCCTGGGCGATGACGCTGCGTCGGCCGTCGGCGCGGGCGGCCGCCACGACGGCGGCGAGCAGCTCGGTGCCCACCCGCCGGCGCCGCTCGGCGGGGTGGACCCGCAGGTCGAGTTCGGCGAGGTGGCGCTGGCCCTGCTTGTCGAACAGGCGGAGGGCGGCCGACCCGACGGGGTTGCCGTCGGCGTCGGAGGCCAGCCAGGTCAGGCGGCGGCTGGTGGCACCGGGGGCCTGCTCGGCGTCGGTCAGGGCGGTGATGCGGAGGGACAAGCTGACTCCGTTGCTGGCGGTCGTGCGGACGGCGTGCTCAGGAAGGGTACTGACGGTACGTCACTGCGCCCACGGCAGGCCCCGGGTGCCCTCGGTGCCCGCCACGGAGGCGACGCCGTCCGCGCGCATCGCGACGTGGGCCTCGGCGTCCCGTGGGGCGTGCACCCGGCGCGGCAGGTCGGGCGGCAGGACGAGGGTGTGGCCCGCCGGGACGGTCTCGGTGCGGCCCGAGTGGCTGACCTCGAGCGCGCCGGCGGTCACCGTCCAGACCTGCTCCCGGCTGACGGCGTGCTCGGGGCCGGTCTGACCGGCCGTCATGGCGACGGTCCAGGTGCTGAGTTCGGAGCTGCCGCGGCTGGGCGCGGCGAGGCCGGTCATCCGGGCGTTCGGCGTCTCGGTGACGTGCTCGGCGGCGGGGGCGACGACCCGGGCGGTCGGCGGCTCGGCCCCTTCCGGGGTGGCCCACTCGACCAGTTGGACGACGACGCCGTTGGGGTCGGTGAGCTGGAACAGCCGCTCGCCCCAGGGCTCCTCGCACAGCGGGAGGGTGATCGGGGCGCCGGCCTCGCGCAGCCGCCGCTCCTCCCCGTCGAGGTCGGTGACGGTGAGCGCGAGGATCAGCCCGGTGGCCCGCTGGTGACGCTGCTCGGGCGGGAGCACCTCGGTGCCGGTGCGCAGCAGGACGACATCGGCGGCGGCGTCCTCGCGGCCGAGCGAGACGAAGCCTTCGGCAGCGACGGTGACCCGGTACCCGAGGTGGGTGCAGAGGAATTCGCGGGAGGCGTCCACGTCGTCGACGGTGAGGGACACGGTGGTGGCGGTGACGTTCAGAACTGCTCCTCAGTTGGGGTTACTCGGACTAACTTTGCGACGGACGTAACTTTAGGACGGGCATAGCCAGTAGGGCAAGCATAATTTTGCGTCGGGGGTAAGATTTTCCCGTGACGACCGAACCGGGGCTCCGTGAGTCCAAGAAGCAGGAGACCAGGCAGCTGATCTCCGACTGTGCGACCAGGCTCTTCGTCGAGCAGGGCTTCGAGCAGACCACCATCGCCGAGATCGCCGCCGCCGCCCGGGTGGCCAAGAAGACGGTCACCAACTACTTCGCCCGCAAGGAGGACCTGGCCCTCGACCACCACGCCGAGTTCACCCAGGGCCTCGCCCGGGCCGTCGCCGAGCGCGGACCGCAGGACGCGCCGCTGACGGCCCTCGGCCGGACCTTCCGGGCCGCCCTGCTGGCGCACGACCCGGTGGTCGGCTTCACCGGCCCGACCTTCGCCAGGATGGTCGCCGACAGCCCGACCCTGACCGCCCGGCTGCGCGAGCTGCACGACCTGCGCGAGGAGGCCCTGGTCATCGCCCTGGCCGAAGCCGCGCCGCCGCACACGCCGTCCATCGCCCCCCGGGCCACCGCCGCGCTGATCGCGGCCTCCGACCGGCTGCTGTTCCGCCGCATCCAGAAGCTCACCCTGGCCGGCCGCAGCGACGACGAGATCGAGGCCGCGCTCCTCCCCGAGGCCGACCACCTGTACGCCCTGCTGTCCGCCGCCGTCGCCAACGACCCGACCGGCACGCCCTGGTGAACCCGTCTCAGGGACGGGCGCACGGTCTCCCGCGCGACACGCCCACCACCTCCGGGGTGCGCTCTACGTCACTGGGTGGAATGCCGCCCCGGACCCGTGACCCCGTCGGCGAGTGGTAGTTGGACCCGGCGTGACAGAGCCTGCGCATACCGGCCCCCTGCCCGTGGCCCCTCTCCCCTGGACGGCGGTCCAACCCCTGCTCGCGGCGTTGACGGCGGCCGGGGTCCCCCTGCGGACCGGCGACCTGGAGCAGTTGAGACTCGCGGCGGTGATCGGCCCCGACTTCGCCCGGGTGCTCGCCCGGTGGATCCGGGACGCGCACACGGGATCAGGGGCAGGCACCGGGACCGGAGCGGGGACGGGCACGACCTCGGCGCCGCTGCCGTCCGGCCCGGTGCTTCGGAGCATCGCGCCCCGGCCCGAACGGCCCGCACTCGGCGGACCGTCACCGACCGTCCGGAACCTGCAGGCCTCCTGACCGACCGCACCCCCACCACGACCGACGGACCGGACATGCCTCTGATCAACGAACCTCGCCGCTCCCGGAGCGAGTTGGCGCACCCCTCTGCGCACACCGCGACGCACTCATCGGCGCACTCCGCGCACCGGCAGGGCGAGCCGTCCGAGCGCGCCGACGCCGGCCTGACGACCGGTCACCAAGCCGCGGCGCAGCTGCTCGGCCTGCGCGAGGTGGCCCTGCCGGCCGCCGTGGTCGCGGCGGCCGACCTGCTGCTGGACGACGCGCTGCACAGCGAGGACCCGGTCACCCGTGAGGCCGCCGCCGTCACCCGGGGGAGGTTGCGGGCCGCACTCGGCCTGCACTGACGCCGGGCGGCAGGCGGCAGGCGGCAGGCGGCAGGCGGCAGGCGGCAGGCGGCAGGCGGTTCAGCCGACCGGCCGCAGCCGCCGAACCGCTCAGCCGACGGGCGGCTCGCCGAGCAGGACCGCGTTGACGGCGGCCCAGTCGAGCTGACCGGCCAGCTCGGCCGAGGTCCCCGCGCCCAGCAGCTCGCGGGCCGCGCGCTCGGCGAGGGAGTACGCCGCCTCGGCGATCGAGGAGCCGGCACTGACCCGGGCCGCACCGGCGGCGGCGTACTCGGGGACGGTGAGCGTGCCGGGGCCGGTCAGCACGTTCACGGGGACCTCCACCGCGCCCACCAGGGCGCGGAGTTCGTCCGCGTCCAGGGCGCTGAGGACGAAGACGCCGTCGGCTCCGGCGGCGGTGTAGGCGTGCGCACGGCGGACGGTCTCGTCGAGGCGGGCCGCGCCGGGCGGCAGGCGGTGGGTGTCGATGCGGGCGTTGAGGTAGAGCGGGATCCCGGCGGTGTCGGCCGCCTCCCGCGCGGCGGCGATCCGTTCGGTCTGCTCGGCGACGGGGCGGAGGGTGTCCTCCAGGTTGATGCCGACGGCGCCGGCCTCCAGCACGCCGGTGACGGTGCGGTGGACGCCTTCGGGTTCCTCCGCGTAGCCGCGTTCGATGTCGGCGGTCACCGGCAGGTCGGTGGCGGAGGCGATCCGGGCGATGGCGGCGAGCGCCGGTCCGCGCTCCAGCCGTCCGCCGTCGGGGGCGCCCAGGGACCAGGCGACGCCCGCGCTGGTGGTGGCGATCGCCCGCGCTCCGGCGCGTGCGACCAGGAGTGCGGAGGCGACGTCCCAGGCGTTCGGCAGGACGAGCGGGCGGCCGGGCACGTGCAGGGATCGGAAGACCCGGGCCTTGTCGAGGAGTGTCGGCATGCGGGCATTCCATCACGCGCCTTCACCCGCCTTGACGCGGTCCGGGCGTGACCACCGTCACCGCCGAACGGGCCCTGGTGGCGACCCCCGCGAAACCTCCACACCGGTGTCCGGGGGCGTTCCCGCCCTGGTCGGCGCGGTGCGCCCCCGGGCTGGGGGCCGTTCCGTGTGCTGACGAGTGGTCAGACTCTGTCGACAAATCGTTCTTCCGGGGGTCGAGTCGACCTTACCCACAGGTAGGGGCGGGTCGAGCCGGGTTGATTGACCGGCTTCAAGGTGCTTCGATACGGGCCATGGGGAGGAACCGAGGCGCCACCTGTTCGCTGAGCACGGTGAAAGCGCTCTCAGGTCTGCGCGACGGCCAGGTGCTGATCCGCAGACCTCAGGAGCGGGACGCCGACACGCTGCTGGCCGGGTCGCACGACCCGCTGGTGCGCGAGTTCATGCAGGGCATCCTCAGCCACTCCGACCGCGAGTCGGCCGTCCGCTGGATCACCGAGGTGGCGCCCCGGCTCTGGGAGGCCGACCGGGCCGCGTACTTCGCGGTGGCACTGGCGGCCGAAGGCGGGCCCGCGGAAGAGGGTGAGCCCGAGGGCGAGCCCGAGGCCGAGGGCGGGCCCGCGATCGGACTCGCCGAGCTGGTGGACCTGAGACCCGAGGAGGGCGCGGCCGAGATCTCGTTCTGGCTGCTCCCCGAGCACCGGCGGATGCGCACCGCGGCCTCCGCGATGCGGCTGGTCTGCCGTTTCGGCTTCGAGGAGCTGGGGCTGCGGCGGATCGACGCCTACGCCGCCGCCGAGAACATGGGGGTGCAGGTGGTCGGGGCCTCCATCGGCTTCCGCCGGACCGGCTTCCGCCCCGCGCTGTTCCGCAGTTCCCGCACCCAGGAGCTGCGCGACGCCGTCTACGCGACCCTCGTCCCCGAGGACCTCTGCTGAGCGACGACCGCTCCGTGCAGGGTGCGTTCACCCGTCAGTGCGCGGTCCGTTCGTCGCACGTTGGCTCCACGCACGCTCGCTCCACACACACTCGTTCCACGAGTACTTGATCTACGCGCATCGCGCGGCTGGTTTGTCCATGTACCAGGGCTGGGGGTTCGGAAGATGTCGGGACCGGTGGAGTTCTCGGTCGGCGGGGAGCAACTGCCGGGAGGCAGGCTCGAACTGACCCTTGATCAGGTGGGTGCGCTGCGGGTGCGCCACCGCAGCGGCGACACCGAGGTGGTGCGCACCGCCACGGTGGACCCGGCGGTGCCCGCCCGGGTGCTGAACGCGCTGCGCAACGCCGGCCCCGGAACCGGCGGCGGGGTCGCCGAGGCCCGGCGGCTGACGCTCGGCGAACTGGCCTGGGCCGACGGCACCGACACCCCCGTCCCCGGCATCGCCCGGCTGCTGGAGGCGCTCGCCGGCCAGCTGATCCGCCCCGAGGCACCGGCCCAACTTCCGGGCAACCTGGTGCAGTTGGCGGCCGTCGACCCGGCCGAGGCCGCCCCGACGGCCGCCATCGGCACCGTCTCCGGCCGCCCCGCGTTCGCGCTGGCGGTCGCCGGGCGCGGCTTCGGCCTGGCCGAACTCGCGGACGGCGGAGCCTCCCTGGGCGACTCGGACGAGGAGGCCGGACTGCTGCCGACCGCCGTGGCGCTGGGCCGGGTCGCCGAGCGGGACCTCTTCGCGGTCGGTGCGCAGGACGGGGCCGTCCAGGTCTGGGACGCCACCACCGGGGCCCTGCTGCACGGGACTTCGGGCGGCGAAGGCGCGCAGGTGGTGGCCGCCGCGGTGGTCGAGGGCGTGCCGCTGGCGTTCTCCGGCGGCCGTGAGGGCGAAGTCCGGGCCTGGCGGGCCGAGGACGGCAGGGGCCTCGGGCTGCTCGCGGTGAACGGCCGCGGCGCCTCCGCCGTGGTCCACGCGAACTGTGCCGGGCTCGACCTGGTGGCGGCCGCGGGCAGCGGTGACCACAGCATCCGGGTCTGGGACGCGGCGGCGGGCGCCCGCCTGCACCTGCTGGTGGGCCACACCGAGCGGGTCACCTCCCTCGCGGTGCTCTCGCTGGGCGACCAGGCGGTGCTGGCCTCCGGCGGCGTGGACCGGGAGATCCGGCTCTGGGACCTGGCCACCGGCGAGCCGCTGGCGGTCCTGGCCGGCCACTCGGCCACCATCACCGGCCTGGCCTTCACCGAGCTGGCCGGCGAGCCCGTGCTCGCCTCCTGCGCGCTGGACGGCACCGTGCGCACCTGGGACGTCTACCAGGGCACCGGCCTGAACGGCTGGGCCACCGGCGGCGCCTGGCTGACCGCGCTCGCGGTGGTGCGGCAGGGCGCCGGCTCGGCGCTGGCCGTCGGTGACGAGCGCGGTCGGATCCGGCTCTTCGACCCGGCCGACGGAACGGCGCTGGCGACCTGGGAGCCGGCCGGCCCCGCCACCGGCCCCCGCCCGCTGAACGCCCTGGCCACCGCCGTGCTCCCGGACGGCACCCAGGTGCTGGCCGCCGGGTACGGCGACGGCACCCTCCGGCTCTGGGAGGGAGGCCTCGAACGGCTCCAACTCGCCGAGGACGGCGGAGCGGTGAGCTCCGTCGCGGCGACCGACGGCCTGCTGGTCTGCGGCACCGTCACCGGCGCGGTGCGCTGCCACCGCCTCCCCGACGGCGCCCCGGTCTCGGTGCCCACCCCGCACACCGGCCCGGTGACCAGCCTGGTGCTCGGCGAGACCACCCTGGTCTCCGGCGGCGCGGACGGCGTGGTGCGGGTGCGCGGCGCGCTGGACGGCGCACCGCTGCTGCGGCTGGCGGCCCATCAGCAGGGCGTCACCGCGCTGGCGCTCGGCCCGCAGCTGCCCCGCCCGCTGCTCGCCACCGCCGGCGGCGACCGCACCGTCCGGATCTGGGACGCCGTCAGCGGCGCGCCGGGCCCGGTCGTGGACGGCCTGACCGCCCCGGTGGCGGCGCTGGCCTTCGCCACCCACGCCGGACGTCCGGTGGTGCTGGCCGGCACGGCCGACGGCGCCGTCCGGGCCTTCGACGCCGAGAGCGGGCAGGCCGTCACCGAGCTGTCCGGGGGTGCGGCCCGGGTGCGCACGCTGGTCTGCCAGGAGATGGACGGCGAGGCCCTGGTCGCGGCCGGGGACGAGCGGGACACCGTGCGCCTGTGGCACCTGGGCAGCGGCACGCTGCTGAACGAGGCGCCGCTGGACCGCGCGCCGCTGGCCATCTCGTTCACCGAGACGGGCCTGTACGTGGTCGGCCCGGGCGGGGCCGTCACGCTCTGACGTCGCGTCAGGTCATTTGGCGCGGCAGATAGTTGATGGTCGGCGGACTGGGCCGCCGACCACCGGTGGGGCAACGAGCGAGGGGTGGAAATGGCGGAGGGGAAGAAATTCCGGGTCGACCTGGAACAGGTCGAAGCGGCGGCGAAGATGATCCAGACCATGCTGGACGATCTGGAGGCGCCCACGGCGCAGCTGAAGGCGGCGGTGGAGCAGATCAAGCCGACGGTCTACGGCAGCGACCGGCTCGCCAAGTCGCTGACCGGCAGCACGGGTTCGGTCGGCGGTCTGTCGGACCACCAGAAGCAGGTGCTGGACGGCATCCAGAAGTTCCTCGCCAACAGCGCCCAGGTCGCGGCCAACCTGCGCACCGTGGTCGCCAACTACCGCAGCGTGGACGAGTCGAACGCGACCTCGCTGCGGGCCATCGAGGGCGCGGACGCGACCGTCGCCCCGGTCAAGCCGGACCCCCGGAGCAAGCCGGTCACGGTGGTCGTCGCGGGCGAGACCGGCGGACCGGTCACCGCCAACTCCACCTTCAACTCGGCCGACGCGCCGACGCTCGACTACAACGAGTGGGACGACCCGGAGCCCCCGCCGCCGCACCCCTCCGGTGGTAGCGGACCGAAGCTCGCCTGACCCCTGCCCGTGTCGACCCTCGCAGAAGGACGGACACCGTGATCCAGCTGCCCCCCGACCTGGCAGAAGTGCTCAAGGTCATCCAGAGCAACGAAGACGGGAAGGCCATCGTCTTCCCCGACGCCAACGAAGACCTGATCGGCGACCTGGCCCTCGCCTGGGAGAAGTGGAACACCTTCGCCGAGACCCGGGTCGGCGCCATCGTGGCCAACGCCAAGCTGGCCATGGAGGCCATGGAGGGCGAGGCCGCCGAGAGCTTCGCGGGCTACCTCCGCAAGTTCTGCGAGGGCGACGCCTCGCACGTCACCACCACGGTCACGGCGGCGAACGCCATCGCCCAGTCGCTGCGCGGCGCCATCGAGGCGGTCACGCAGACGAAGAACGAGATGATCCGCGAGCTCCAGTACACGAAGGAGTACATCGAGGACAACCCGGCCGGCAAGAACGACGACATCGCCAAGTCCGAGGGCATCAAGGAGGCCGTGGCCACCTACAACACGTACGTCGGCCAGGTCGGCAACAACGTGGACTCGATGCTCCGTCAGGGCTCGGGCCACTTCCAGGCGATGACGGCGGCCGCCGAGGTCGCCTCGCTCACCGGCGGCAGCGGGGGCGGCGGAGGCGGAGGCGGCACCGGAGCACCGCCGCGGACCGGCCTCGACGGGGTCTCGACGGTCAACACGCCCAACGTGATGCAGACCGGGCTCACCATGCCCGGCGGCGTCGGCGCCCCCGCGCCGGTGGACATCCAGGGCTTCAACCCGGGCGGCGTGGGCCCCGGCGGCCTCGGCGGCCCGGGCGGCCTCCCGGGCGGCGGCACCGGGATGCCGGGCGGTGCGCCCGGCGGTGGCACCGGCGGCGCACCCGCCCTGCAGCCGTTCAAGATGCCGACGGCACAGGCGCCGACCCCGTTCAGCAGCGCCAGTCCCGCCCTGTCGCGCTCCCTCGGCAGCGGTTCCCCGGGCAGCTTCGGCAGCGGCGGGACCGGAGGCTCCTCGCTCGGCCCGGACGGGAAGCCCTCGTTCAAGCTGCCGTCGGCCGGCACCCCCGGCGGCCTCACCCTGGCGGGGCACCAGCCGCCGAACACCGAGGGCACGACCACGGGACAGCTGCGGCCGATGACGGCGCTGCGCCCGTTCACCCCGGGCGGGTCCGAGCCCGGCAGCATCGGTGGCATCGGCGGCCTCCCGCTCGGCAGCCGCGGCGGCACCGGCGGCACGCCGCTCAGCCCGCTGACCGGCCGCCCGGCCGGTCTGCCCGGCGGCACGCTGCCGAGCCGTTCAACTCCCTCGACCTTCTCACCCGGTGGGCGCACGCCCGGCTCGATCGGCGGCTCCGGCGGAACCGGTTCCCGGATCGGTGGTGGCGGCTCCCTGGGCGGCAGCGGCCTCGGCGGCGGCGCCCGGGTCGGCGGCGCGGGTGGCGGCGGGTCAGCACTCGGTGCCTTCAACCCCGGCGGCGGACGGTCCGCGGGCGGCCTCGGCGGCAGCGGCGCGCACCCGCTCGGCACGCCCACGACGGCGGGCGGCGTCGGCGGCCGCGGCGTCGGCGGCACCTCCGGCACCGGCCTCGGTGCGGGCGGCGTCGGTGCGTCCGGCGCGGCCGGCGCGGCCGGAACGTCCGCGCGAGGCATGGCCGGTGGCGGCATGCCCGGCATGCCCGGGATGGGGGCCGGGCACGGTGGTTCCGGCGCGGGCAAGTCCGGCTCGCGATTCGTCCGACCGACCCGCTTCGGCGTGGAGGAGGACGAGGAGGAGCCGGTGGCGCTGCGCGATGCCGGGATCCTCGGCCAGGCCGTCCACCACGACCCGCAGGACCGGCACTGGCAGCGGATGCGGCAGCGCTGGGTCGAGGAGTCGGGCATGGCCCCGGCTCCCGAGCCCGTGCACACCGCCGTGGCGGGTGTCGGGCAGGAGGCACCGGCGGCGGGTGGCGACTTCATGAGCCAGCTGAGCGCCGCCGTGCTGGGGCCGGAGGCTGCGGCCACGCTCAACGCGACGTCGGAGTCGGGCGGTTCGGGCTCCGGCTCGGCCTCGGGCGGCGAGACCACGGCCACGCCCGCAGCCGGCACCACGGGTTCTTCCGACGACGCGTACCTGGAGCGTGCCCGGTCGGTGGCCGAGCGGCGCGGTCGCACCGACGAGGACGCGCCCACCCTCGAACCGGCGGCAGCAGCGGCGCCCGCCGCTCCGGCTGACGGTCCGCCACCGCTCCGCGAGGAGGGCGGCTTCCAGGTGCCGACGCCGTTCATGCGGGCGGCACTCGCCCGGCTCGCCACCTCGGGGGGCTTCCCCGAGGGCAGCGGTGAGGCACCCGCCGCCCCGGCCGGCGCGTCCGGCGCGGCCACCGGCCAGGGACGCTGAGGAGCGATATGGAAGAACAGGAACTGAGGCGCACCGAGGCGGTGGCGGCCACCGAACCGGTGGCCGCCCGGGTCGCGGCGGATGCCGTCCAGCCCGCCGAGCCCCTCCAGGCGCGGCTCCAGCCGATGCAGATGGCCGAACCCGTGCAGGCCACCGCCCGGTTGGAACCCATGCAGATGGCCGAACCGGTGCAGAGCACCGCCCGGTTGGAGCCGATGCAGATGGCCGAACCCACCCGGGTCACCGAGCCCCTGCGGGCCACGGACCGCTTGACGCCGCTGGAGCCGACGCACGCCACGGACCGACTGGCGCCGCTGGAGCCCATGCAGGCGGCCGAGCCTCTCCGGGCCCGGACCGCCGTGGAGCCGATGCAGGCGGCGGAGCCGCTGAGCCGGGTCTCCGGGGAGGCGGCCGAGCCCCTGCGGGCCCGGGTCGCCGCCCAGCCTGCGGAGCAGGTCAAGCGGGTGGCGCAGTCCGCCGCTCCGTCCGGCGGGCCCGATGCCGGGCAGGGCTTCAACGTCGACCCCGAGAAGTACCGCGCGGCGGCGGGCCCGGTGCTCTCGGCGTCGGACCAACTCACCGAGCTGACGCGAGGGTTGACCGCCTACATGTCGGGGATGAGCGCCCGCGCCCCGTGGGGCAACGACGACTCGGGCGAGAAGTTCGCCAACGGCGAGAAGGGCTACCTCACCTACAGCGGCAAGGTGTTGGAGGGTCTCGGCAACCTGCCCGCCGCGCTCAAGTACATCGCGGACGGCCTCAAGGTGATGGCCGAGAGCTACGACAACGCCGAGGAGGGCCTGAAGACCGGCCTCACCTCGATGGAGGCCGAGCTGCCCGAGACCGCCCTGTTCCACCCCGACCTCGCCATGCGGGACATCGCCAAGGGACGTCCCCACCACACCGGAAGGCCCTGATAGAACATGGCGGTTGAGCTGCCCGAACCCCTTCAGTGGGTCCTTCTCCTGCTGGCCGGCACCCGCTGGCCGGAAGGCGAGGAGGACTTGATGCGCGAGATGGCCGACCGTTGGCGCGAAGCCGGGAAGACCCTGGCGGACGTCGGCACGTCGGTGGACTCGACCATCAAGCGGGCGCTCGACGGCCAACAGGGCAAGGCGGCCGAGGGGCTGTCCACGCACTGGGCCAAGTTCTCGGTGGGCAAGGGCACGGAGGAGGATCCCGGGTTCTTCCCCAGCATGGTCAAGTCCTGCGAGGGCATGGCCGAGATGCTGGACAACATGGCCAACTCGACCGAGTCAGCCAAGATCCAGATCGTCGCCCAACTGGGCATCCTGGCCTTCGAGATCGCGACCGCCGAGGCCTCCGCCCCCTTCACCGCCGGGGCCTCGCTGGCCACCATCCCGGCGGCGGTCGCGGTCAGCCGCGTCGTGGTCCAGCAGATCCTCAAGAAGCTGCTCAAGGAGGCCCTGGAGTTCGCGGCCAAGGAGGCCGCCCAGGAAGTCGCCATCAACCTGCTCGCGCAGACCATCCAGATCGCCGAGGGCAACCGCAAGGGCCTGGACACCAAGGAGCTCGGCCAGAGCGCCATCGGTGGCGCGGTCGGCGGTGCCGCCGGTGGCATGATCGGCAAGGGCATCGGCGCGGGCGCCGGCAAGGCCGGGTTCGGCAACGCCGCGAACAGCGTCGGCGGCAAGATGGCCAGCGGCGCGGTCTCCGGCGTCGGCGGGGACGTCGCGGCCCAGCTCGCCACCACCGGCACGGTGGACGGCGGCAGCCTGCTCGGCTCCGGCCTGAGCGGCGGCTCCAACGTCGGTCTCCAGCACGGGGCTTCGGCACTGAAGGGCAAGTTCGGCGGCGGCGACATCCCGAACGTCCCGACCGGCGGCACCCTGCCCGGCGCCGACGCCCCGCCGACCTTCGGCGGACGGCCCGGCGGCGGTTCCTCCTCGTCCGGTTCGGCCGGCACGCACGGCAGCGCGGACGGGACCGGCTCGACCGGCGGCGCCGAGGCGTACCGCGGCCCGAGTGGCGCCACCACGGACACCGGCGGCACCGCGGGCTCGTCCACCGGCGGCGGCCGCACCCTCTCGCCGTTCGGCTCGGACCGAGGCGGCTCCGGCTCCCACGACACCAACACACCCACCAGCAGCGGTGGTTCGGCCTCGGCCGGCTCCCACTCCGGTGGTGCGGGCGCCGCCTCGCGCGGTGGTGACTCCGCCCCCTCCGGCGGTACGCCCTCCGGTACGTCCAACCACAGCCCCACCCCCGACAGCAGCGGCGCCCCGCGACCGCAGTCCGCCACCGCACACACCGATGCACCGGCCCCGACGCCGACCCCGGCCCGCGCCGACACCCCGGCGGCCACGGCCCACCCGGACCCGACGCCCCGTCAGGCCGAGCCGACCCCCCGGGCCGCCGATTCCGCCCCGCAGCACGCCGCCACGCTCGACCGCACGCCGCAGGGCGACGCCTCGCCGACCCCGCGGCAGGCCGAAGCGCCCGCACCGACGGTCCGTCCCGAGCCCGAGGCCACCTCCGCCCGCCCGGAGCCGACCTTCCGCCCGCCGGTCGACCACACGCCGGTCGCCGAAACCGTCCGCCCGCAGCAGGACACGCCTCCGGCGGCCCGTCCGGAGAACTCCGTCCCGCACCAGGCCCCGCCCGCCGAGCACACCCAGGAGACCCCGGTCAGCCGGCCCCGGCCGACCGAGACCCCGATCGAGACCCCGGCCGCCGTCCGGCCCGAGCCGACCGTCCCGCACCAGCAGGCCGACCCTTCCGACCCGGTCCGTCAGCAGCCCGCTACGCACGAGGCCCCGCCTTCCCGCCCCGAGGCCGAGGCCCGCCCCACCCCCGTCCGGGCCGACTCCGAGCCGAACACCGTGCCGCAGGCGCAGCCGCGCCCGGAATCCGACCCGACGCCGCGTCAGCAGCAGCCCCAGGCCCAGGCCGACCCGCAGCCGCACACCACGGCCCCGGAGCCGACGTCCCGCCCGCAGCAGGACCACCAGCCCCGGCCGGAGGCCCAGCCGCACGCCGCCGAGACTCCGGACCCGACGCCGCGCCAGCAGCAGCCCCAGGTCCAGCCGGAGGCCCAGCCGCAGCCGCACGCCCAGCCCCGCCCTGAGCCGGTCGCGTCCCCCGCGCCCGTGGCTCCCCCGCGCGGCGACGCCACCCCGGACGGTACGAATCCGCACACCACCCTGCCCGAGGGCACCCGCATCGCGGGCGGCCCGATCACCGCCCCGCGCCCGTCGGCGACGCCCACCGCGGACCGTTCGGACACCTTCCTGCCGCCGTCCACCGACCCGGCCGCCCCGCAGCAGCAGCCCCCCGCCCAGGTCCCGCCGGCGTCCCACGTCTCCCCGCCGCCCCCGGCCGCCGGCACGCCCACGCCTACGCCGACGCCGACGCCCACACCCAACCGTGGCGGCCTCGGCCCGGTGGGCCGACCGTCCGGCCCGGGCCGGGACACCGCACCCCGCACCGACCGTCCGCAGGACCAACGCCCCACCGACGGGCCCCGGTTCACCCCCCGCCCCGCCACCGACACGACGCCGGCTCCCGCCCCCGAGCCGCGCGGCACCAAGCGCGGCCGCGAGGACGACACCCTCCCCCAGGGCCGTCCCGAGGGGCCGAAGCGGCAGCGCACGCCCGCCTACGAGAACACCGCCGGCCCGCTCCGCGACCGCGGCTACGAGCCGGCCACTCGGGAGCAGTACCAGGCCCTCACGGATCACCTGAACCAGCACGGCTCCAGCCCGCACCCGGACCTGACGCCCGAGCTCCTCGACCACGTCAACCCGCACACCGCCACCATGGACGGCGGCGACCTCTTCAGCTGCCTGGAGGCGGTCGAGGCGCTGCGCGACACCCACTACGGCAACCCGCGCCCCTCCGGCCTGCCGCACGCCTCCGTCCCGGAGAACAACTCCGCCTGGACGCTGACCAAGCGTCACGGCACCCCCGTGCCGCTCGGCACCGGGCAGCACGGCGTGGACACGGTGATCGACCAGGTCCGCAAGGCCGGGCCCGGCAGCTTCTCCACCGTCCTCTTCTCCGACGGCCCCGGCACCACCGGCCACGTGGTGGCGCTGGTGCACGGCCCCGACGGCACGCTGCGCTGGGCCGACCCGAGCACCGGCGAGGTCCGCGAGGCCCGGCCGGGCTCCCTGCCCGGCGACTGGGCGGGCGGCGACAAGCACGTCTGGGCCGCCACCTCGGACACCGACGGCGACTCGGTCACCCCGCGCGCCGACCCCTCGGTCTTCGACGGCGACGCGCCGAGCTTCGGCGTGCTCGCCGTCACCATCGACGGCAGCACGCTCAACCAGGCGGACCGCGCCGTGGTGGTCAAGCTCGCCGAGGCCATCGACGCCCAGGTGGAGAAGGCCGCCGCAGTGGCCCTGGCCAACCCTGATTCGGTGCCCAACCTCGACGGCCACACCGAGCGTTGGACCGACAGCTACACCAAGTGGGCGGACCCCGCGACCTCGACCGAGGACCGCCAGCGGATCGAGAAGCTGCTGCCCCGGCAGTTCGGCTACGCGGTCGAGTCGATGGTCACTCAGATGATCAAGGACGACGTCAAGCTGGACGCCGGCTACACCATCGAGACCCAGGTGACGCACGGCTCGACCCGCCCCGACCTGGTGATCGTCAAGACCGAGGGTGGCGTCAAGCAGGAGCTCGGCTGGCTGGACATCACCGCCGACAAGTCCAAGGGCCACATCAACGACAAGCAGAGCGGACTCTGGCAGACCCGCCCGTACGTGGCCGAGGTGCTCTACCCGTCTCTGGAAACCGGTCAGTTGGCCCACGGTGGCACGCCCGATCAGCAGGCCTTCGTCCAGGCCCTGGTCGAGAGCCGGAAGGCCGAACAGCAGCAGTTCGCGCAGAAGTTGGACGACTTCGCGGACAAGGTCCCCGACCCCGTCGAGGGTTCCAAGGAGAAGAAGCGCGCCGACATCGAGAAGCAGCTCGGCGACCTCCTCGGCCGTCCCAAGAAGCTGACCCCGACCGAGGCCCGGAACGTGCTCAAGGCCCTGGCCGAGCACTACGAGGACTCCAGCTACAACCCGACCCAGTACGGCTACAAGAGCAGCGACCACACCTCATTCGTGGACGGTCGTCGCCTCCTCGGCGAACACTTCAACCCGCCGCCGACGCCCGATCCCGCCCAGCCCACGGCCGGCCCGTCCGGCACCAGCCGGACCGACGGCACCACCACCGACACCGACGCGCCGGACAACGACCGCTCCGAGAGCCAGGGTTCGGAGGACCGGATGCGGACCACGCCGGACCCGGAGCCCGCACCCGTGAAGGCCGACAGCCAGAAGTCCGACGACAGCATGCGGGACGCCTCCCCGCCGCCCGCCGCCACCTCCCGCGGGCTCGACTCCCCCGCCCCGGAGGGCTCGCGCTCCGCCCCGCCGCGGGACGACTACGCCGTCACCCGCCCCGCCGACGTCGCCGGCCTGACCCGCGACCTGCCCCAACTCCCGCCCCGGGACCGCGAGGCGGCGATCGCCGCACTCCCCGCCTCGGACCGGCGTGGCCTCGCCCAGGACCCGGCCTTCGTCTCGGCGCTGCGCGACTCCCTGCCGCCCGGCGACTTCGCGAGGACCGCCGCGCAGCTGATGGTGGACGTGGACGGCGGCGCCGACCGGCCCGCCTCCGCACGTGCCGAGGCGACCGCGCAGCTCACCCGGATGCTCCAGGATCCGGACACGGCTGCCCGGCTCCTCGTCGAGGGCAGCCGGATCGTCGTGGTGCCCAAGGACACCGCGATGACCGACCTGGCCCCGTTCGCCGACCTCGGCGGCCGGACGGCCGACAGCGAGGCGGGCGGCGGCCGCGGCTGGGACGACGTCCGCGGCGCCGGCGGCAAGTGGGCCGCCGTCACCGAGGAGAACCTGCTCGGCGAGCGCACCTCCGTCGGCCCGGACCAGCACTACGCCGACGGCTACTCCACCACCACCCACGAACTCGCCCACACCATCCACAAGTTCGGCATCACCGACGCGGACCGGCAGCTGATCCGCGACACCTTCGACAGCAAGCTGGACAACGAGGCGATCCCCCGTCTGTTCGGTGAGGACGGCCCCTCCCCGTGGTCCGACGGCCCGCGCCGCGGCACCGACGGCAGCGAGGCGGAGAACTACGCCGCCCGCGACGAGTACGAGTACTTCGCCCAGGTCAGCAACGCCTACCTCGGCACCAACCACGGCACCGACCCGTACACCGGCCAGCCGCGCAACAACGGCGCGGACTGGGTGCGGGCCAACGAGCCCGAACTCCTCCCCCTGCTGGAGCGGTTGTACGGCCCGGACCCGTCCGCCGTCCACGACGCCCCCGCGAACCCGGTGCGCGCCACGGACGCCGACAACGACATGTACCAGGGCCTGCGCGAGTTCACCGCCCAGGTCGAGGGCGGCGACCTCCCGCCGCAGACGACCGACGCCGGGCATCACGAGCCGGCCGAACGCGGCGTGCCCGCCGACCAGGACACCGACCTCCCGTCGCCGCCCCCGCGCGCCGCCACTCCCCGCACCGAGGGCGAGCCGCCGCAGCACAGCTGGCCCTCCACCGGCCGCACCCTGGCCGATCCGGCCGACCGGGCGGCCGAGTTGGCCTCGCGCCACGGCGTCGCCGACCCCGACGCCCTCGCCCAGCAGATCCGGGACGTCCGCGCGGGCGACCTGGACGCCGTCCGCGACCTGCTCGGCGCCGAGCACGGCCCGGAGCTGCTCAAGGATCTCGGCCGCGAAGTGCCCGAGCACACCCTCTGGCGGCTCGGCACCCAGGACCCGGGCAGCGCTGACCAGTTGAAGGAGATCATCACCCACCGGCGCGGCGGCGTGCCGCCCACCGATCTGGAGGTCGAGGCCCGCCAGCAGGTCGCGCGGACGCTGGCCGAGCAGTCCCCGGTCACCGTCGTGGTCGCCTCCGGCCCCGGCTCCGGCCACCAGGCGGCGGCGGTCAACATGATCCGGTCGCTCCGCGAACTCGGCTACGACGGGCAGATCGACCTGGTCGCCCCGACCAACGTCCGCTCCCGCCTCGACCGGATGCTCGACGCCGGACTCCTCGGCGGCGGCCAGGTCCACTACGCGCCGGACGAGTTCGACCCGCACGGCGAGAACCAGCCGGCCCCGGTCGGGCAGGGCGGGCTCACCCTGGTCGCGGCCAGCGACGAGATCGGCGCGGACGGGGACAACTCCAAGGCGCTGCTCGACTACACCGGCGCCGACAAGGCCGTGGTGCTGGCGCCGTACGCCTGGGGCATGTCCACCCGTGCGGTCTTCTCCCGCACCGAGGACGGCAGCTTCGGCGTACTGCCGCTGGAGGCCACGGTCGACAAGAAGAACGCGCTGTTCCAGCAGCACGTCCCGGCCCCCGACCCGCACTCCTTCCCCGACAGCCCCGCCCTGCAGTCGATGGCAGGCAGGGTCAACTCCGGCTCCCTGGACCTGATGCCGCTCTACGGCCTGGCCCGGCTCACCCCGGACCGCCAGGCGGCAGCCCCCGACAACCTCGCGGCGGGCATCCACCAGGCCGGGCTCGGCAAGCCGGCCGTCCTGCTCCAGGTCGGCAACCACGACGTCCCGTACGCCCCGCGGTACGAGGCCCCCTGGCTCAAGCGCGCCGACCTCGCGACCCTCGACGCCGACGGCATGAACCGACTGCTGGACACCCTCGGCCCGGACGACGTGCTGGTGCTCCGCTCCGGCCAGCTCAGCCAGGACTCCTTCGAGAAGGTCTTCCAGCTCGGCAGCCTGCCAGCCGTCCAGGAGGGCGCCAACACCACCGGCACCAGCCAGCTCACCGGCCGCCCCTACTTCTCCCCCGTCACCGGCACGACCCCCTACCCCGAGGCGGTCTCCTCCACCGCCGCCCAGGACCTCGGCTCCCGGGCCGGCGACCACCTGCCCGGCGACGCCAAGGAGCGGCTCGACGACTCCTGGGACGCCGCCCTGAAGCCCGACGCCTCCAAGGCCGAGGTCGACACGGCCGTCCGCGAACTCCGCGCTGCCGCAGACCTGTTGGCGGACCGCGCGGACGGCCTGACCGACCCGGCCGAGCAGCGCGCGCTGCGCGAGCTGGCCGAGAGCGGCACCAAGAGCGCCGACGCCCTGGAGCGGTCGCACGCGGCGGTCGCCGTCCGCGAGCAGCTCCAGAAGGTCACCGACGCGATGGCCTCCGGCAACGACTGGACCGCGGCGGTCGAGTTCGCCCCGGCCTACGACAGCCTGCGCAAGGCGGTCTACAACCGGGAGATCGCCGACGGCTGGCTCAACACCCTTCCCGCCGACGACACTTCGGGGCGCCCGTTCGAGCTCAAGAGCGACCAGTTGGAGGCCTTCGCCGAGGGGCTCGGCGACGACCACGAGCGGCTCGCCGAACTGCTCGGGGCCGGCATGACCCCCGATCAGCGGGCTGTGCTCGACCGCGCCCTCTCCCCGGAGGGCCGGGCGGCCGAGGAGCGCCGGATGATGCGGGGGGACGACCTCTCCCAGATCCCGCTCGGCACCGTCCCGGAGGCCAGGCAGCGGCTAGCCGAGGTCTCCGCCGCGATCCGCGAGCGGGAGAACGGCTTCGTCCAGGAGCTCAAGGACGCGGCCGACCTGCAGGCCGAGTCCACCGCCCCTGACCGCGATCAGGCCCAGGTGATCGCCGACGTACTCAACGGCTTCGCCCAGCAGGGCTCGCCGTACCAGCAGTACACCTCCGAGCTCACCGGCCGCGCGAACGACTGGCAGCAGAACCAGCTGCTGGTGGCCCTGGTCCACCTGAACGACCAGCCCACCGAGACCCTCCGCAGCTCCCCGCCCCCGTCGGTCGAACCCGAGACCGCCCCCGTCGTGGAGCCCACCCCGGTGCCGACCCCCCGCCAGGAGTCGACCCCGTCCACCCCCGAACCGCCGCGCGCCGCCACTCCGCAACCCCCGAGCCCGGAGCGGCCGTTCCAACTGCACCCGTCCGCCGAGGGTCCCAGCATCTTCGATGAGGACTTCACCCTCAACGACGACAGCGACGCCGAGGCCGGTCCGAGCATCTTCGACGACGACTTCACCCTCAACGACGACAGCGACAGCGAGACCGAGGCCGCAACCGCGACCCAGGGCCACCAGACCTCCCCTCCGCCGCCCGCCGCCCCGTTCCAGCTCGGCCCGGTCCGCGCCCCGGCGTCCGAGGTCGTGTCCGAGGCCGACGGCCCGTCCTCCGGCTTCGGTTCGACGAACCGTCCGCCGGTGGCCGGCCACGTCTCGCCTCCGCCGCCCGCCTCCGACCGCCGTTCCGTGCCGCCCGCCCAGGACCGTGGCGAGCCCCCGGCCAAGCGGCGTCGCACGCCCGCGTACGAGAACACCGACGCCGTCCTGCACGACCGCGGCTACCGCCCGGCCGACTCCGAACAGCACGCCGCGCTGCGCGAGTTCACCGACGGCCGGCGCTTCCCGCAGCCGACCCCCGAACTCCTCGGCCTGATCACCCCGCACGGGCAGCCCGTCTCCCCCGGGCCGGACTTCCGGCTCGGCGACGACCTCCAGAGCTGCCTCGAAGCCGTCGAGGCGTACCGCGACACCCACTACGGACGCCCCCGCCCGTCCGGACAGACCCACACCGGCGCGGTGGAGCAGCACGCCGCCCAGGTGCTCAACCGCCGCCACGACCTGCCGCACCTGTTCGGCGAGGGGCAACCCGCCGTGGACTCCCTGATCGACCACGTCGGCCGGGGCGGTCCGGGCTCCTTCGCCACCGTGCTGGTCGGCCGCGAGGGCGAGGTCGGCCACACCGTGGCGCTCGTCAACGGCGCGGACGGGACGCTCCGTTGGGTGGACCCGAGCACACGGCAGTCCTGGGAGGCCACCCCCGGCTCGCTCCCGGACCCGCGCACCGCCGGCTGGAAGGTCTGGGCCTCGGCCGCCGGACCGGACGAGTCCACCCTGCCCGGTCTCACCCCCGACCGGAACTTCCGGGCCGACTTCGGCGCACCGTTCCTGAGCTCGCTCTTCGGCAACTCCACCTCGGACACGACCCCCCAGACCGCGCCCCCGGTGGCCGCGCCGCAGCCACTCACCCTTCCCGACCCGGTCGAGGCGAACCGTCAACTCACGGACTCCCCGGCCGACTTCCTCCGGGACCACATCCTGTCCTACGACGGTGCACTCGGGATGGAGCTCAGGCGACCGGGACTCGACCAGCAGGAGGCGCGCCAGTTCATGGCCTGGGCCAACACCCAGCCCGACAACTGGTTCACCCTGGTCCCGGACCCGCGCCGCAACAACGCGCTGATCCTCACCCCGGCCGTCGAGAAGTACGTCGAGGCCCACCCGGACGACCCGTTCGTCTCCCGCTTCGCCGAGCGCTTCGCCAACCCGCCGGCCGACCAGCGGTACCTGACCGCCTCGTACATCCCCTACCTGGCCGGCGCCCCCGGCGGACAGCTCCACACCGTGGGCTCGACCCCCGTGCCCCTCGACCCCGATCCCACCGTCCCCGGCTCGGAGTTCGTCTTCACCGCCGTGATGAACGGCTGCGCCCTCGCCGTCACCCCGGGGGCCACCCCGGACGTCTTCACGGCCTGGCACTACCAGTCCAGCACCACCAACAACTCCAGCGCGCTGGACTTCCGCCGCACCCAGCAGCCCACCGACTGGTTCGGCTCGGAGGAGTACGAGAGCGGCACCCAGTCCGCCTTCTACGAGGTCACCAACTTCCTCTGGAAGAGCCCCACCGACGGCTGGCAGGTCGTCAGCCAGGAGACCAGCGTCGACCCGACGAACGAGGCCGCCTCCACCGTCACCGCCGTCCGTCAGCGCCCCCTCGACCTCACCCCGCCGACCCCCTCCCAGGAGGCGGTGCACCTGGCCCGGATCTACACCGGCATGGCCGAGGCCGAACTCAAGCGCTTCGACACCGACGTGGCCGGCATCCTCAACCAGAACTGGGGCCCCAAGCGGGCCGAGGTCGCCCAGGAGCTCCAACGCCTGCGCAGCACCCTGCTCGTGGACCTCATCAACCTCCGCGAGCAGGGCCACCTGGACCCCCGCGTCCCGTTCTCCGGCACCAACCCGGCGGCCGTCCCGCTCGGCACCCCGGCCCCCGGCACGCTCACCTTCGCCACCCTCAACCAGGTCGCGCAGGCCGTCCCCGCCGCCCGCCAGACCGCCGGCACCCTCGCGGCGGAACGCCTCAACGCCCTCAACGCCGCCACCCCCGCCAAGGACCGCGACTGGCGCCAGGGCAAGCTCGACCAGCTCCTCACCACCTTCCTCCCCACGCCCCACACCCCCACCCCCTGGCACCAGCACCTCATCACCGAGACCACGGACCACCCCCGCGCCTGACCCACCGAACACACGTGCCAGGCCCGGGAACTCCGGGCGGCCGGCGGCCGACTGCTCTGGCGGGCGGCCCGCCGGTCGTCCGTCGTCGGTGGGAAGGGCCTGTGCGCCGTGTCGGGTGGAGAACGTCCAGCGGGGTCGTCGTCGGGGTGTCCGGTGCAGCGGGTGCCGCTGTACGGGGAGAGGTTCAAGCGGGATCCGTACCCGCTGTACCGGGAGCTGCGCGCGGCCGGCCCGGTGCATCCGGTGCGGTTCCCGTCGGGGGTGGCGGCCTGGCTGGTGACGGGGTACCGGGCCGCAGTGGAGACGCTCGGGGACGGGCGGTTGGGGAAGAACCACCGCCTGGGGAACGAGGGTTGGCGGAAGCTCGCGTCGATCATGCCGGAGCCGCAGCACTCCCGCCTCCAGGTGCACCTGCTCCACCAGGACCCGCCCCGGCACACCGCGATGCGCGGGCTGCTGGGGGAGGCCTTCGCGCCCCGCAGGGTTGAGGCCCTGCGGCCGAGGTTCCAGCGGATCGCGGACCGGCTGGTGGACGCGCTGCCGGAGCACGGCGGGGCGGACCTGGTGGCCGGGTTCGCGGCGCTGTTCCCGTTCCGGGTGCTGGCCGAAGTGATCGGGCTGCCGCGCGAGTTGGCGGAGCGCTTCGACCGGGACTGGGGGAAGGTGGTGCAGCCGGTCGGCCTGCAGGACCCGCGCCGGCCGGCCTACGAGCGCCGCCTGCGCGAGCTGGAGGGGTACATCGCCGAGGTGGTGGAGCGCTGCCGACGGCAGGAGGAGAGCGGGCTGCTGACGCGACTGGTGGCGGCATGCGACGCGGGCGAACTGACCCCGGCCGAGCTGGACTCGATGGTGTTCCAGCTCCTGGTGGCCGGCCAGGAGCCCGTCACCAACCAGATCAGCACGGCACTGGTGGCCCTGCTCCGCCACCCCCGCCAACTGGCCCGGTTGCGGGCCGAGCCGGACCTGCTGCCCCGGGCGGTGGAGGAACTGCTGCGCTACGACAGTGCGTTCGAGCTGACCACCTGGCGCTTCCTGGCCGTCGACGACGAGCTGCACGGCACCCGCGTCCCCGCCGGGGACTCGGTGATCGTCTCGCTCGCCGCCGCCAACCGCGACCCGGAGCGCTTCCCCGACCCCGACCGGCTCGACCTGGACCGGACGCCCAACCCGCACCTGGCCTTCGGCCACGGCATCCACTTCTGCCCCGGAGCCGCCCTCGCCCGGGCCGAACTCCAGATCGCCCTCGGCACCTTGGCCGGCCGCCTCCAGGGGCTGCGGCCGGCCGGCGAGCTCGACGCGCTCGCCTGGACACCCGCCGTACTGGCCCGGGGCGTGGACCGCCTGCCCGTGGCGTACGACCGTCGCTCCTGATCCAGCACCACCGCACCTACCGGAGAACCCTCTTGTCACGCGCCGCCGACGTTCTTGCCCTGCTGCTCCCCCACTGCCGGTCCACTCAGCGGGGGCGCCCGCTCACCACGGAGGACTTCCCGGAGCAGATAAGCCAGTTGGAGGGATTCGTGGCCGCCGGGGAGGAGATCACCTTCACCCTCCCCGGCTTCCCCTGCAAGTCACCCAGCCCCGAGAAGGTGCTCGGCCACCTGCCGGACGAGGGCGAGCGCCGCGCACTGGCCTTCCTGCACGGGCTCTGCGAGCGCGTCTCGACGGTGCACCCGCCCGGCGCCCGGCTGGTGGTCTGCTCCGACGGACACGTCTTCGGCGACCTGATCGGCGTGCCGGACGCCCATGTGGACTCCTACGCGGACGAGTTGGCCGCGATGATCCGTCAGGACGGCCTGCACCGTCTCACCCTCTTCGACCTGCGGGACGTGTACGGCGAGCGCACCCACGACCAGAAACGGGCCCTGGTGCACGAGCGCCACGCCCCGACCGTCGCCCGCCTCCGCGACGAACTCCGCGAGGACGAGCAGGCCTTGGCCCTCTACCGGGGGATCACCCGCTTCCTGGTGGAGGACGCGGCCGGCCGCTTCACCGGCACCCGCTCCGCCCTGCAGCGCGAGTGCCGCCGCCGCGCCTACGGGGTGATCCAGCGCAGCCGGGCCTGGGGCGAGCTGATAGCCGAGCAGCACCCCCGGGCCGTCCGGCTGTCGATCCATCCGCAGCCGCCCGGCTCGGCCAAGTTCGGCATCCACCTGCTGACGGCCGCGGACGGCTGGGCCACCCCCTGGCACGCCACGCCGCTGTACCGCGCCGACGGGCGCTGGGAGTTGGTGCGCCGGGCGGAGGCGGAGCGGCGCGGCCGGCTGGTCCTGCGGGACGGCCGCCCCAGCCACTACAGCGCCGCGTAGCCGGGGAACACCGGGGGCCCGATACCTGACGCCAGCAGGTACCGGGCCCTCGGTGCGTCCCGTCCCCGTCAGGGGCGGGCGGGCACCGCCGGTCGGCGGTGGTCGAAGGCGATCAGGGGATCGCCGGTGAGGGGGTGTTCGGTGACGGCGGCCCGGACGCCGAAGACCTCGGCCAGCAGGGCCGGGGTGAGCACCGAGCGCGGCGGCCCGGAGGCCACCACCGCCCCGTCCGCGAGGACGTGGAGGTGGTCGCAGACCGAGGCGGCGGCGTTGAGGTCGTGCAGGGCGACCAGGGCGGTGGTGCGCTGGGCGCGCAGCAGGGCGAGGAGTTCGACCTGGTGGCGGATGTCCAGGTGGTTGGTCGGCTCGTCGAGCACCAGGACGTCCGGCTGCTGGGCCAGGGCCCGGGCCAGCAGCACCCGTTGGCGCTCGCCGCCGGAGAGCTCCGCGAACCGCCGCCCGGCCTTCTCGGCCATGCCGACCTGCTCTAGCGAACGCGCGACCACCGCCCGGTCCTCGGCGCTGTCGGCGGCGAAGGACCGCTGGTACGGGATGCGTCCGGTCGCGACGATCTGCCGCACCGACAGCTCGAAGCCCTCGCCGCGCTCCTGGGGCAGCGCGGCCAGATGACGGGCGGACTCCGAGCGGCTCACGGCGGCCAGGTCGCGGCCGTCCAGCAGGACCCGTCCGGCCCTCGGGGCGAGGTGGCGGTAGACGACCCGCAGCAGCGTCGACTTGCCGCTGCCGTTGGGGCCGACCAGCCCGGTGACCCGGCCCGACTCGGCGATCAGGTGGACGCCGGCCAGGACGGAGCGCCCGGCCAGGGTGAGGTGCAGGTCCTCGACGGCGAGTCTCATCGGGCGGCCTCCGCCTGTCGGTCCAGCAGGTAGAGCAGGACGGGTGCGCCGAGCAGCGCCGTCACCACGCCGATCGGCAGCTCCTGCGCGTCCAGTGCGGTCCGCGCCAGGGTGTCCACGGCGGTCAGCAGGACGGCCCCGGTGAGGGCGGAGAGCGGCAGCAGGCGGCGGTGCTCACCGCCGACCAGCAGTCGGCAGAGGTGCGGCACCAGCAGCCCGACGAAGCCGATCGCCCCGGCGCTCGCCACCAGCACTCCGGTCAGCAGGCTGGCCGTGACGAAGAGTTCGCGGCGCACCCGGTCGGCGTCCACGCCCAGCCCGGCGGCGGTCTCGTCGCCGAGGGTGAGCGCGTTGAGGGCGCGGGCCCGGCCCTGGAGCACGACCGCACCCAGGGCCACCGCCACCACCGGCAGCGGGAGTTGCCCCCAGCTCGCACCGCTCAGGCTGCCCATCAGCCAGAACAGCACGCCCCGGGTCTGCTGCTCGTCGCCCGCCTGGAGCACCAGGTAGCTGCAGAGCCCGGCGAGGAACTGGCCGACGGCGATGCCGCAGAGCACCAGCCGCAGCGGGGCGAAGCCGCCGCCGCGGCGCGCCGCCAGCCAGACCAGCAGGAAGGCCCCGAGCGCACCCGCGAAGGCGGCGGCGGAGACGCCGTAGGTGCCGAGCGCCCCTCCCGCCCCGAGGCCCAGGACGATGGCGCCGACCGCGCCGAGCGAGGCCCCGGAGGAGATCCCCAGCAGGTAGGGGTCGGCCAGCGGGTTGCGGACCAGCGCCTGGACGGCGGCGCCGACCAACCCGAGTCCCGCCCCGACCGTCGCCGCCAACAGGGCGCGCGGGAACCGCAGTTGCCAGACGATCAGGTCGCGGGAGCCGGGGACCGGCGCCCGGCCGGTGAGCCGCCGCGCGGTCACCGACCAGACCTCGCCGGGCGGGACGTCCACGCTGCCGAGCCCGATGGCCAGGGTGAGCACCACCGCCAGGGCGAGGACCAGCGCCGCGGCCACTGCGGAGGGGCGCGGGCGGAACCCCTCCCGGGTGACGGCCGGGGCCGAAGTCACCATCTACGGACCGACCTTGACCAGGTCGGGGTGGAGCGTGCGGGCGATCTGCTGGACGGTGTCGGCGTTGCGGACACCGGCGATGGTGGTGACCTCGGAACCGATCCGCAGGAAGCGGCCCTCGCGGACGGCGGCCAGGCCCTGGGTGGCGGGGAAGGTGCGCAGGAACTGCTCGGCCTCCTCGTAGGCGTGGCGGTTCTCCTCCTCACCGCCCTTGTTGCGGATGCCCAGTTGGATCCAGTCGGGGTTGCGCGCGACCACCTCCTCCCAGCCGACCGGGCGGAACGAGGCGTCGCAGTCGGCGAAGACGTTGCGGGCACCGGCCAGGGTGATCACCGCGTTGGCCACCTGGCGGTTGCAGACCGCCATCGGCTGCTTGGTCCCGGCGTCGACGTCGAAGAAGAAGTAGGAGGGGCGCCGGTCGGCCGGCAGGGCGGCGAGCGCGGCGGTGACCCGGCCGGTCTTCTCGGCCATGGCGGCGGTCAGCCGACGGGCCCGGTCGGCGGTGCCGGTGACGGCACCGAGGCGCTCCACGTCGCGCTGGACCTCGGCCAGGTCGGTCCGAGGCGCCTTGCCCTGGGCCGCGCAGGCGGTGGAGAGCAGGAACACGTGCTTGATGCCGGCGGCGGCGAACTCCTGCTCGCTCGGCGCCGCGCCCGTCCCGCCGCCCATCGCCATCGGCCCGAAGGTGTCCACGTACAGGTCGGCGCCCGAGCCGAGCAGCTTCTCCTTGGCGATGCCCTGCTGCCCGAGGACCGGCACCCGCGCCCCCCGCTCGGCCAGCGCACCGGGCAGGTAGCCCTGGCCGGGCGGGTAGCCGGTGCCCACCACCCGCTCCCCCGCGCCGAGTTCGAGCAGCATCTCCAGGGCGGCGGCGTTGCTGGTGACGATCCGGGCGGGCGGGCCGTCGATGACCGTCTCGCGGCCCGCGCAGTCCGCGACCGGGACCGGGAAGCCCGCCGTGGCGGCCGGGGTCCCCGTGGACGGCGCCGGGGAGGGGGCGCCGCCTCCGGACGAGCACCCGGATATGAGCAGGGCCGCGGCGGCGGCCACGCCGGGCAGGACACGGGTACGCATGGATGGTTCTCCTGACGCGGGGTCACGGACCGGGCCGGTCTGCACGGTCCGGATCAGTGGTCGGCCCGCGCCCGCCCCGAGTTCCCGGACCGCGCGCCGTCGCCCCGGCCTGACCGCCCGCCACCGCCACCGCCCCGGCCGGGCCTCCAGGTGCGCAGGCGCAGGCTGTTGGCGACCACCAGCACCGAGCTGGCCGACATCGCGAGGGCGGCGAGCATCGGGTTGAGCAGGCCCAGGGCGGCGAGCGGCAGCAGCACCGCGTTGTAGCCGAAGGCCCAGAGGAGGTTGGCCCGGATCGCGCTGCGGGTCCGCCGGGCCAGCCGGACGGCGGTCACCAGGGTCTCCACGTCGCCCCGGACCAGGGTCAGCCCGGCCGCTCCGATCGCCGCGTCCGTGCCGGAGGCCAGCGCGATGCCGAGGTCGGCGGTGGCGAGCGCGGCCGCGTCGTTGACGCCGTCGCCGACCATCGCCACCGTCCTCCCGGCGGAGCGGAGTCGCCCGATCACCTCGGCCTTCCCGGCCGGGGTGGCGGCGGCGTGCACCGTGCGGATGCCCAGCTCCTCGGCAACCGCGCGGGCCGGTCCCGGCCGGTCGCCGGTCAGCAGGACCACGTCCAGCCCCAGCCCGCGCAGCCGGTGCACCGCCCGCCAACTGCCCGCCCGCAGCGCGTCGCCGACCGCGAGCACCGCCGCCGGGCGGCCGTCCAGCTCGACCAGCACGGAGGTGCGGCCCTCGGCGTCGGCCGCGGCCAGGGCGGCCGCCAGGGCGGGGTCCTCGACCTCCCGGTCCGGCCTGCCCATCCGGACCTCGCGCCCCTCCACCGTGCCCCGTACGCCGAGCCCGGCGGTGGCCAGAAAGCCCTCCACCGGCGGGAGTTCGCCACCGCCCCGCCGGGTCGCCTCCGCGACGGCGCGGGCCACCGGGTGTTCGGACCCGCGCCCGAGCGCCCCCGCCAGCCGCAGCACCCGCTCCGGGTCCACGCCCGGCGCCACCGCCACGCCGCCCAGGGTCATCCGGCCGGTGGTCAGGGTGCCGGTCTTGTCCAGCACCACGGTGTCCACCCGGCGCAGGCTCTCCAGCGCCTCGGGTCCGCGCACCAGGACGCCCAGTTCGGCCCCGCGCCCGGTGGCGGCCAGCAGTGCCGTCGGGACGGCCAGGCCGAGGGCGCACGGGCAGGCCACCACCAGCACCGAGACGGCGGCGGTGACCGCCGCCTGCGGCTCGGCCCCGGCGCCGAGCCAGAAGCCGAGCACGGCGACGGCGAGGGCCAGCACCACGGGCACGAACACCTCGGCCACCGCGTCCGCCAGACGCTGGGCCTTCGCCTTGCCGGTCTGCGCCTCGGCCACCAGGGCGGCGATCCGGGCCAGTTGGGTGTCCGCCCCGACGGCGGTGGCCCGCACCACCAGAAGCCCGCCGACGTTCAGCGCCGCCCCGGGCGCCTGGTCGCCGGGGCCCACCTCGACCGGAACGCTCTCGCCCGTCAGGACGCTCAGGTCGAGCGCGGATCCGCCCTCGACCACCACCCCGTCGGTGGCCACCCTTTCGCCCGGACGGACCGTGAACTCCTGCCCCGGGAGCAGCAGTTCGGCCGCCACGGTACGCTCGCCGCCGTCCGGTCCGCGCAGGCTGACCTCCCGGGCGCCCAGCGCCGCCAGGGCCCGCAGCGCGGCACCTCCGCGCCGCCGGGCACTCCCCTCCAGCAGCCGGCCGGCCAGCACGAACAGCGGGACGCCGACGGCGGCTTCGAGGTAGACGTGGGCGGCGCCGCCGCCGGCCCCGGCGGTCAGCGAGAACGGCATCCGCATCGCGGGATCGCCCGCCCCGCCCCACCCGAGCGCGTACACGGACCAGGCGAAGGAGGCGGTCACGCCCAGGCTCACCAGGGTGTCCATGGTGGCGGTGGCGTGCCGCAGCCCCTGCCAGGCCCTCCGGTGGAACCCGGCCGAACCCCAGGTGACCACCGGCAGCGCGAGCGCGAAGCAGAGCCACTGCCAGGCCGGGAACTGCCAGGAGGGCACCATCGACAGCAGCAGGACGGGCAGCGCGAGGACCGCCGTGACGGTCAGTCGGATCCGTTCGGCCCGGGCCTCGGGCGAGGCGGCCGAGGGCTCCTCGGCACGACGGCGCTCGCCGGCCGGGTCCACCAGGGAGGCGGTGTACCCGCCGGCCTCCACCGCCGCGACCAGCTCGGCCGGGGGCAGGCCTTCGGGATGGACGACGCGGGCCCGGCCGGTGGCGAGGTTGACGGCGGCGGTCACGCCCGGCAGCCGGGCCAGGCGCTTCTCCACCCGGCCGACACAGGCCCCGCAGGTCATCCCGCCCACGAGCAGGTCGGTCACCGTCTCGGGCCCGGCGGCCCGGGCTGACGGAGCACCGGACGAGAGGCCGCTCGGGGGAACGGCGCTCACCTGCCCGCCCCCGCCCCGCTGCCGGGCATGCCCGCGGTGTGGTCCATTCCGTCCATGCCGGGCATCCCGTCCATCCCGCCGTCCGTCGGCCCCGGGCCGCCGCCGGCGGGGCGCGGCCCCGGGGTGAGCGGGCCCGCCGCGTGGCCGGCGGCGAGGGCCCCGGTGAAGACCAGGGCGAGGAGCAGGGCGAAGCCCAGGAGGGCGGACCGTGGCCGGAGACCCGGCCCGACCGCTGTGGGGTTGGCGTTGGCGTTCACACCGGAGCAGTCGGGGCCGGGCCCGGCCGAGTTCCCGCGCCGTCGGGCCCGTTCACCGGGGCGGCGGATCGGACAGGCGGGCCGGACGGGCGGGCCGACGAGGCGTCAGACCCGGCCGCTGTACTCGAAGCCCGCCGTCTCGACGGCCGCCCGGACGGCCGCCTCGTCGAGTTCGGCCGCCGAGGCGACGGTGACCCGCTCGGCCTTGGCCTCCGCGGTGACGTCGCTGACGCCGGGGAGGGCGGCGAGCGCGGCGCTGACGGTCCGTTCGCAGTGGCCGCAGCTCATGCCCCCGACGGCGAGGACGGTGGTGACGGCGGCAGCGGTGGTGGACATGGCGGTGGCCTCCAGAGGGTTCGGGACCCGGTCGGTGGACCGGTCCGGTGGTCGTCAACGACAACGCACGCACGGGGGCGGGGGCACCGGGACACGCCGCCCGGTGCCCCCATCGTGTGGTTCCGGGAACCGCTCAGGCCGCGCAGCCGACGAGGTCCGCGCGGGCCGCCTCCGCGAGCTGGCGGACCAGCGCGGCGCGGGCCCGGTTCACCCGCGAGCGGACGGTGCCGATCGGACAGCCGGTCAGCCGGGCCGCCTCCTCGTACGGGAGGCCGCGCACGGCGGTGAGCACGAAGGCCTCCCGCCGCTCGGCGGGGAGCGCGGCCAGCAGTTCGGAGAGCGCCACGCCCTCCTCGAAGCCGGGCAGGTCGCAGTACTGGGCCCGCTCGACGGCGCCCTGCCAGTCGTCGGTGTCCAGCAGCCGGGGGCGGGCGGCGGCGAACCGGAAGCGGTCGACCACCGCCCGGCGGGCGATCGAGAGCAGCCAGGTCCGCGCCGAGGAGCGGCCCTCGAAGCGGGGCAGGCTGCGCAGTGCCCGGAGGAAGGTCTCCTGGGTGAGGTCGTCGGCAGCCTGGGGTTCGCCGCTCAGGTGGGCGACGTACCGCCAGACGTCCATCCGGGTGGCCCGGACGAACCGTTCGACGGCGGCCGGATCGCCCTCCCGGGCGGCCAGCGCCCAGCCGGTGACGGTGGCGTCGTCGGGGCCGGTGCGGCGGGCGGCCGCGCGCGGAAAGGTCGGTGACGGGGCGGTCGGTGACGAGGCGGAGGTGGGCAGGACAGGGTTCAACGCCGTGGGTCTTTCTCGGAGTCGGAAGCGGCACGGACGGCCGCAGGACCGGCCCGGGGGCACACGGGTGCACGGATGCGCGGATGCGCACGTCCACGGATGCGGAGGCGCACCGACGGGCGCGGCGCACGGGCACGCGGCAGCGGCGCCACGGCCCGTACGGGCGCGGCGTCGGCCGGGTGCGGCCCCGGGGTGACGGGCCGTCAGAGGACGGCGGTCCCGGGCGGCGGGCCCCGAGAGGTGATCGCGTGGACGAGCAGCAGCAGCCGCAGGCGCGGTGCCGGGGCCGGGCGGCGGCGCGGACGGGGCGGGGTCGCCGGGGCGAAGGCCCGGAGCAGGAGCAGCACGGGCGCGAACAGCCAGGCCGCGACGGTCCGGCCGAGGCGGAACACCGCGTGTTCCCCCGCCGCCAGCCAGAGGCCGAGCAGCAGGGCGGCCACCAGGTGGGCGGCGAGCATGCCGAAGCCCCCGCCGGTCATCTGGTGGGCGGCCGGGGCGGCCGCGGCGTGCAGGTGGCCACCCGCGAGGTGACCGGCGGCGTGGGCGTGGGTGCCCGCCGTCGCGGCCGGGACCACCAGGGCGGCGAGTCCGTCGACCGGCGGGCCGAGCGCGTCCAGGTCCAGCCCGGCGTCCTCGACCAGCCGGACGGCCTCGCCGGGCGAGAGCGGGTGGCCGTTGCAGAGCAGCAGCCGCGCCCACTGCACGGCCGTCCCGTCGGCCCCGGCGGCCACCGCCCCCCGGTCGGTGGCCTGGCCGAGCGAGAAGAGCAGGTGCAGCGCGGCCTGCACGCCGACCGTGAGTCCGGTGACCAGCAGCGGCCCGCGTTCCCGACGGGCCGTCAGCCAGCCGAGCACCCCGACCGCCCCGAAGGCGGCGGCGAGCACCCACCCGGGGACGGTGTCCCCGGACATCAGCACGTGGCCGGCCGCGCCGAGCAGCACGCAGGCGGCGGCGAACACCGCAGCCCGCCCCGCTCGTACGACTCGTCCCGACTCCATGGCCGACTCATCGTCGCACCCTTCACCCCCGTCCGGAGCCCTCGCCCCGGGGGTACCGACGCTCCGTCAGCCCGTTCGGAGCACGTGACGGGCGTCACCCCGGCCGTTCGGGAACCGGCGGCCCCCGCCGTCCGACTCCTGAGTGGGCATCAGCTGTGCGTCCGCCCGGCACGGTCCGCCCGACCTGCGGGAACGCCCCTCGGTCGACAGGCCGGCGGACCGCCCCCGACCCCGGTGTGAGAAGCGCCACGGGACGGCGCCCGAGAGGTGGTCAGACCAGCCACTCGCCGTCGCGCATCAGTTCGCGACCCGAGAGCTCGTCCGCCTCCCGCCAGGCCTGGATGCGGCGCGGGGTGATCCGGAACCAGCGGTACCGGGTGGCCGAGGCGGCCGGGTCGAACCCGGTGCGGGCGGCGAAGCGTTCCCGCTCCGGCACTGGCAGGGCGTCCATCTCCAGGTGCTCGACCGCACCCTCGATCATCGTGACGTCCCTGGTCGGGCCGAGCGCCAGCCGGGTGGTTCCGGAGGCGGCGAGGTTCCGCCCGGTCGGGCTCCCGGCCGGGGTGGCCACCAGCAGGGCCGTTCCGTCCCAGTCGAAGGAGAGCGGCACCAGGTACGGGACGCCGTCCGGGGAGGCGCTGGCCAGCCAGAGGTCCACGTCGGCGGTCAGCCGGCGCTCGGTGTCGCTGCGGCGCTGCGCACCCGTACGGGGACCCGTCGGAGCAGCGGCATCGGCAGCATCAGCGGTCACAGTGGTATCGGTGGTATCAGTGGTCATGGTCACAGCCTCCCGCCGGAGGCCCGTCCGCGCCGCCGAATTCCGGATTCCACCACGACACCTGACCCTCCGTCGGCTTCAGCCGCCCGAGGCAACCGCCGGCCCCGCCCCCGGCGCGCCCGCCCCGCCACCGCCGGAGGCCGCCGCACAGTGGTCGGGTGAGCGACGCGGCGCAGGCGCAGCCCCCGGGAGCGGACACGGCGGCGGAGGGCGAGGAGCCCCGGGCCGGCTGGTTCGAGCTGTTCTTCGACCTGGTCTTCGTGGTGACGGTCAGCGTGCTGGCCCACGGACTGCACGGGGACCCGGGGCCGGGGGACTTCGCGGAGTTCCTGGTGCTGTTCTTCCCGGCCTGGTGGGCCTGGGCCAACCTGACCGTCACCGTCAACCTCTTCGGCTCCGGCAGCCCGCGCATCCAGGCCATGCTGCTGGCCGCGATGCCCGCCCTCGGGCTGATGGCGGCGGCCTCCCCCGAGGGCCTGCACGAACGGGCCTGGGCCTACGCCCTGGGCGCCGCCTGGGTGCGGCTGGTGCTCTTCCTGATCTGGTGGGGCCACGCCCGGGCCACCGACAACCCGCTGCCGCTCTGGCGGCCGGTGCTCTACTGCCTGGTGCCCGCCGCGCTCTGGGCGGTCTCGGCCGCACTGCCCTCCACCGCGCGGTTCGTGCTCTGGGGCGTGGCGATCGTGCTGGAGGTGGTGCTGCTGGCGGTCCGCACCGGCCTCGGCACCGGGCCCTACGACCGGCTCTCGGTGGAGCTGCTGGTCGAGCGGATCGGCCTGTTCGTGGTGATCGTGCTCGGCGAGAGCGTCTTCACGGTGGTGGTGGCCCTGGAGGAGCACTTCGTGCTCGCGGCCGGGGTCACCGCGCTGCTCGCCTTCGTGGTGGTCGCCGAGCTGGCCATGATCTTCTTCACCTGGGGCACCGAGAACGCCGCGCAGGGCCTGACCCGGGCTCAGAGCGGCCACGCCACCCGGGCCATGCGGGACACCGTGATGTACCTGCCGTTCGTCCTGGTCTCCGGCATCACCGTGATCGCCGCCGCCCTGGGCACCGCCGTCGCCGAGCCCGACCACGCGCTGCCGCCCGGCTCCCGCTGGGCGCTCTGCGGCGGGGTGCTCGCCTTCTACACCGCCAACGCCGCCATCTCGATGCGCTACGGCGACGGCATCCGCCGCGTCCTCGGCTGGTACCTGCCCTGCCTGGGCCTCACCGGCTGCCTGCTCCTGCCGGCCTCGATCCTGCTGCCGGGCTGGGCGGCGGTGGCCTGCGCGGCCGGCCTGGTCTTCCTGCTGGCCAAGCTCTCCCGGCGCCACGTCCGGACCCACCGGCGCGGCTAGGGGCTGTCTCCTTGATGGGGTCGGATCAGGCCGCGTCGTCGGGGTGCGTGCCTCGGCGGCGCCGAGGAGGGAGTCCATGCGGAGCATCGGCGACCGACGAGAAGCCGGCGAAGGGCCCCTCCTGCCCGTCGCCGGGCAAGGAGGGCGCGTGCCCCGGCGGCGCGGACCCGGCCCCATCAAGGAGACAGCCCCTAGGGGCGCGCCCCCGCCGTGACGAACGCCTCCGCACTCGCGGCGGGCTTCTTGTCGTTGGGGCCGATGATCACGTCGATCCAGAACAGCGAGGCCAGCACGCACCAGACGGTGAGCACCACCTTGGCCGCCACGTGCAGGCAGCGGGAGTCCCAGAGCCAGATCGCGGCGACCGGCGGCAGGAACACCAGGGCACCCGCGCGCAGCAGTCGGTCGGTGGTGCTGCGGGGCGCGGCGGGCTGGTCGTACGGGTTCACGGCTGGTCCATCGTTCACGTGTGCGGGGGTAGCGGGGGCAGACGCGAACCGTACACGAACCGGTCTCCGATCCGGCATTCTCTGACCCGCCGTCAGGCCGTCCGCCGCAGCCCTCCTATCCTGCGCGGATGAACAGAGCGATCGAACTGGTGGTCTTCGACTGCGACGGCGTCCTGGTGGACAGCGAGCGGATCGCCGTCCGGGTGAACGTCGAGCTCGGGGCCGAACTCGGCTGGCCGCTCACCGAGCAGGAGGTGGTGGAGCGCTTCATCGGGCGCTCCTCCGCCTCGATCGCCGAGCAGTGGGCCGAGCGGCTGGGGCCGGAGGCCGGGCCGCTGTGGAGGAAGCTGTTCGCCGAACGGCACGCGGCGGCGGTCGACACCGGACTGCTCCCGGTGGACGGGATCGCCGAGGCGCTCGCCGGGCTCACCCTGCCGAGCTGCGTGGCCTCCAGCGGGGAGCACGCCAAGATGCGGCACACCCTCGGCCGCACCGGCCTGTACCCGTACTTCGAGGGCCGGATCTTCAGCGCCACCGAGGTCGCCCACGGCAAGCCCGCCCCCGACCTCTTCCTGCACGCGGCCCGGCGCTCCGGCGTCGACCCCGCCGCCTGCGTGGTGGTCGAGGACAGCCGCTACGGCGTGCAGGCGGCCCGGGCGGCGGGGATGCGCTCGCTCGGCTACGCGGGCGGCCTGACCCCGGCAGCCTGGCTGGAGGGCCCGGGCACCACGGTCTTCACCGACATGCGGGACCTCCCGGCCCTGGTCGCCTCGCTCTGACCGCGGACGCCCGCCTCAGAGCCCCGGCAGCGAGTCCTGCTCCCCCGGTACCACCCTGGTGCCCTCCTCCGGCCCCCGGCAGCCCGGGCCCAGGCGCAGGATGCGGGACTCCGGGTCGTGCAGCGGACGGCCGCAGCGGCGGCAGCGGAGCACCGGCGGCTCGGCGGCGGCGCCGGCCGGCGCGGGGATCAGGGCGGACTCCTCGGACTGCATCGGGCCAGTCTGACGGACCGTCCGTCCCCGGACCACCGCCGGGGGCCGCCTCCCCGGACCACCGCCCACCGGCTGCCCACCGGCTGCCCGGGTGACAAGACGTTTCCGCTGCGCCCGGCGGGCCGTTGGGAAGGGCATGACGAAGACGTGGAAGATCCTCATCGCCCTCCTGGTCGCCCTCGGCCTCGGCGGCCTCCTGGCCGCCGCTGCGGCGGCCCGCGAATGATCCGCGGACGGCGGCCGTCCGCCGCCCGGTGATCACAACTCCCGGGCGGTGGACGGTGGTTCGGGCCGGTCAGACCCCGACGGGCGTGCGTTCGGGACCGGCCCCGGCCGCTGCGGGCACCGCGCCCGGCGCCGCGTCCGGCACCGACTCCGGCTCGCCGTCCGTGTCCTCGGGGTCGGCGTTGAGCTCGGTGAGCATCTGCGCGGTGAAGCCGAAGAAGTAGGTGGCGAGGAAGCCGACCAGGTAGCCGGTGAGCAGCCCGCCGGCGTAGACGGCGACGGTGGTGGCCAGGCTGCCCTCGCCCTGGAGGAGCGGGAAGAGCGCCCAGCCGGAGGGGCCGATGGCGGTCGAACCGACCGTGGTGCCCAGCTGGTTGAAGAGTCCGACGAAGGCGCCGCCGGCCGCGCCGCCGACACAGGCGGTGACGAAGGGGCGGCCGAGCGGGAGGGAGACCCCGTAGATCAGCGGCTCGCCGACGCCCAGGAAGCCGGCCGGGAGGGCGGACTTGATGGTGGCGCGGATCGAGCGGTTGCGGCGCAGGCGGTGGTAGACCGCCACCGCGCAGCCGACCTGGCCCGCCCCGGCCATCGCCAGGATGGGGAGCAGCACGGTGTAGCCCTGCTGCTCGATCAGGGTGGTGTGGATCGGGATCAGCGCCTGGTGCAGGCCGAGCATCACCAGCGGGAGGAAGAGCCCGCCGAGGACCAGTCCGGCGAAGGCGCCGCCGCTGGCCAGCAGCCAGGTGGCGAACGACCCGATGGCGGTGGAGACCTCACCGGCCAGGAACATCAGGCCGTAGAGCGTGACCAGGCCGGTGAGCAGCACGGTCAGGGTCGGGGTGACCAGGACGTCCAGTGCCTCGGGCACCCAGCGGCGGCACCACTTCTCGATGTACACGGCGAGCAGGGCGGCGCCCAGCGCCCCGAGCACCCCGCCCTGGCCGGGCGAGAGCGTCTCACCGAAGACGGTGACCTTGGCGACGCCGGCGAAGACGATGACGGAGGCGACCGCGCCGCCGAGGATCGGTGTGCCGCCGAACTCCTTGGCGGTGTTGTAGCCGACGAAGACGGCGATCAGCGACATGAAGCCGGAGGCGATCGCACCCAGGGCCGGCACCAGGGCCGGGGCCCAACCGAGGTTGGCCAACAGGCCGTTGAGGCCGGCCACGATGCCGCAGCCGATCAGGGCGGGGATCAGCGGCACGAAGATGTTGGCGATCCGGCGGAGCATCAGCTTCACCGGGGTGGCGTTCTTCGCCTTCTGCGCCGCCTTGATCTCGGCGCCCCGGTCGGCGAGCTGCTCGGCGCTCTGCGCCTTGGGAGCGGCGTCCACGAGCTTCTGCAGCTCGGGGGTGACCTTGGCGACGGTGCCCGGGCCGAGCACGATCTGGTAGGTGTCGTCCTCGACGGTGCCCATCACGGCCGGGAGCGCCTTGAGTTCGGCCTCCTGGACCAGGGAGCGGTCACGCAGCCCCAGGCGCAGTCGGGTCATGCAGTGGGCGATGGAGGTGATGTTGCCGGGGCCTCCGACCAGCGGAAGTATCGCGGCGGCGGTGGCGCGGTTCTTGTCGTCCGTCATGGTGCTTCTACCTTGCTGAAAGGGGGTGTTGAGGTGGGTCGGGGTCAGACCGCGAGCAGCGCTGCGCGCAGGTGGCCGTGGTGTTCGTCGAGGAGGCGGGCGGCGGTGGGGCCGTCGACGTCGGCGAGGACCACCAGGATGGCGTTCTTGACCTCGCCGTCGGTGGCGGTCAGGGCGGCCTCGACGGTGGCGTCGTCGGCGCCGGTGGCCTGGGCGACGATCCGGCGGCAGCGGGCGCGGAGCTTCTCGTTGGAGGCCCGCACGTCCACCATCAGGTTCCCGTAGGTCTTGCCGAGCCGGATCATGGTCACGGTGGAGAGCAGGTTGAGCACCAGCTTCTGGGCCGTACCGGACTTCAACCGGGTGGAGCCACTGAGGAATTCGGGGCCGACCTCCACCTCGACGGGGTGTTCGGCGGCCGCTCCGAGCGCGGAGTCGGCGTTGCAGGAGAGCCCGATGGTGAGCGCGCCCAGGCGGCGGGCGTACGCGACGGCGCCCACCGCGTAGGGGGTGCGGCCGGAGGCCGAGATGCCGACCACCACGTCGTCGGGGGTCAACTCCAGGGCGGCCAGGTCGGCTTCGGCGAGCTCCACGCTGTCCTCTGCGCCCTCGACGGCGGTGACCATGGCCTGGCGGCCGCCGGCGATCAGGCCGACCACCTGGCCGGGACCGGTGTTGAAGGTGGGCGGGCACTCGCTGGCGTCCAGGACACCCATCCGCCCGGCCGTCCCGGCTCCCGCGTAGACCAGCCGGCCGCCCCGGGCCATCCGTCCGGCGGTGGCGTCGATCGCCGCGGCGATCTCCGGAAGCCGGCGGGCCACCGCCTCCGCGACGGTGCGGTCCTCGCCGTTCATCAGGGTGACGATCTCCAGGGTGGAGAGCCGGTCGATCTCGGCCAGTTCGGGGCGGAACGCCTCGGTGGCCAAGGTCTCCAGCTGGGCGCGGAGTTCGGCGTACGGGGCAGGGGTCGCGGCGGTCCCGGCGGCGGTGGCGGGCTGACTGGTCATCAGGGGCGGCCTTTCTTCGGGGAGGCGTGGCCGTGGCGGGGCGCCAGGGCCTGGTAGGTGGCGGCCAGGGCGGGGGCCGCGGTGGCGTAGGTGCGCTGGACGACCCCGATGCAGAGGCAGTCCACGACGAAGAGCTGGCTGAGCCGGGAGGCCATCGCGGCGGGCCGCAGCGAGGTCTCGTAGCCGCTGCTGGTGGCCAGCACCAGATCGGCGGCCAGGGCCACCGGCGAGTCGGGGCGGGCGGTGAGCGCGATGGTGAAGGCGCCGTTCCCGGCGGCGCGGCGCAGCGGCTCCACGACGTCCTGGGTGGAGCCGGAGTCGGAGACGGCGATGGCCACGTCCCCCGGGCGCAGCTGCACGGCGGTGGTGAGCGCGAGGTGCGGGTCCAGGTGGGCCTGGGCGATCAGGCCGATCCGCTGGAGCTTCTGCATCAGGTCCTGCGCCACCAGACCGGAGGCGCCGATGCCGTAGACCTCGGTGCGGCGGGCGGCGGCCACGGCCGTCACGGCCCGCTCCAGCCGCGCCGGATCGAGGAGTTCCACGGTGTCGGCCAGCGTACGGCGCCCGTCGCGGGCCAGCTTGGCGATCACCTCGGCGGGCGGGTCGTCCACCGTGATGTCCCCGGTCACCGCCGGCCCGCCGGCCGGGCGCCGGGCCGCGTCCTCGGCCAGCGCCAGCCGCAGGTCGCGGTAGCCGGGGTAGCCGAGCAGGCGCGCGGTGCGGACCACGGTGGCCTCGCTGGTTCCGGTGCGCCCGGCCAGCTCGGTGACGCTGAGGCGGGCGCACCCGGCCGGGTCCGCCGCCACGGCCGCGGCGACCCGGCCCATGGCCGGGGTCATCTCCGCCTGCCGCTCACTGATCCGGGCCGCCAGCGGGCGGGGGAAAGTTTCCTTCTCCGATGCGCTCACATCTGAAGGATATTTTCATCCCCGCCCGCCCACACCGTCCGAAGGTCACCAACCCGCCCGGGACCTTGGACCCGGGGCCTCAGCCGAGGGTGACCGGCTGGGTGCGGTAGCCGCGCAGGACCAGGCGGTCGGTGCGGGTGCGCGGCCCGGCCGGGGCCAGCCGGGGGAAGCGGCGCAGCAGCTCGGGCATCGCCAGCGCGGCCTCCTGGCGGGCGAGTTGGGCGCCGAGGCAGAAGTGGGCGCCGGCGCCGAAGCTGAGCGGCTGGCTGTCGGTGCGGTACGGGTCGAAGCGGTCCGGCTCGGCGTAGCGGGACGGGTCCCGGTTGGCCGCACCGATCAGCAGGAAGAGGGCCGTCCCGTACGGGGTGGGCACGCCGCCGGCGGTCAGCTCGTCGCTGAGCGAGATCCGCGAGGTGAGCTGCACGGGCGAGTCGAAGCGCAGCACCTCGTCCACGAAGGAGGCCGGGGCGAGGGCGCCGGTGCGCAGCGCCTCGCGCTCGGCGGGGTGGTCGAAGAGCAGGGCAAGGCCGTTGCCCAGCAGGTTGGTGGTGGTCTCGAACCCGGCCACCAGGAGCAGCACCAGATTGGCCAGCAGCTCCCGCCCGGATATCCGGCCCGGGTCCTCGGCGGCCACCTGGACCAGCGCGCTGACCAGGTCGTCGGTCGGCTCCTTGGCCCGACGGTCGGCCAACTCGGTGAAGTAGCCGGACAGTTCGTCCGCAGCCTGGTCGGCGGCGGTCAGCTCCTCCTCGGAGACCAGCAGCTCCAGTGCCGCCGTCAGGTCGGAGGCCAGCGGCCGGAAGCGGTAGCGGTCCTCCTCCGGCACGCCCAGCAGCTCGCAGATCACCCCCACCGGCAGCCGGAAGGCGAAGGCGTCCATGAAGTCGACCGGGTCCCCGCCCGCCCCCGCCTCGGCCAGCTCGTCCAGCAGCCCCGTCACCGCGGCCCGGACGGCCGGCTCCAGGGCGGCCACCCGGCGGGCCGTGAAGACCGAGGCGATCAGGGAGCGCATCCGGCTGTGGTGCGGGGCGTTGGTCTCCAGGATCGAGCGGCTGAACAGGGTCTTGGAGCTGTGGTCGAGGAAGCCCTCCTCCCAGCGCTCGCGCAGCACCGCGTCCGGCACGTGGAAGGCCGTGGAGCGCAGCACCTGGTTGACCTCGCGGTGGCCGCAGACCAGCACCGCGTTCTCGCCCGCGGCGGCGGCCGGCCCGAGGCCGTGGGCCATCCGGTAGAGCGGGTACGGATCGGCCCGCCCCTCCAGGCCCATCAGTTCGCCGATGATCTGTTCGCCGTCCATGGACGTCCCTCCCCCGGTTCGACCGTCTGTACGGCTCAACCGGCGGCCGCGTCGGCGAGTTCCCGGGGCGCGGCGGGCCGCTCGGTATGTTGGGGGGATGGAGATCTGGATCAACCCGCGCTGCACCAAGTGCCGCGTCGCCATCAGTGAGCTGGACGCCGCCGGGGCGGAGTACACCGTCCGCCGGTACCTGGAGGACCCGCCGAGCGCGGCCGAGTTGGAGCAGGTGCTGGAGCGGCTGTCGCTGGAGCCGTGGGACATCACCCGGACCGACGAGGCGGTGGCCAAGGAGCTCGGCATGAAGCAGTGGGGCCGCACCCCGGCGGACCGGTCCGCCTGGATCGCGGCGATGGCGGAGCACCCGATCCTGATCCAGCGGCCGATCATCACCGCGGACGACGGCCACGCGGTGGTCGCCCGCTCCCCCGAAGCCCTGGCCTCCGTCGTACCGAGGTGATGCCTCCGGGGGCGCGAGGCTCTGCTGATGTGCGGCTCCGCCGCGTGGGCGCGCCGTGGAAAGGCAGCACGTGCAACTGGCTGACGGCGGTTCAGTTGCCGGTGAGCCGCCTTCCGATTCGCGCAGTTCCTCGCGCCCCTGGGGTAACCACTAGCGTCGGCGGATCTCCCGTACCGGTGCACCGGGTTGCCAGATGCGGATGCGGAGTTCGTCGCCGTCGACCTCGGTGAGGACGACGGAGGTGGGGTGGAGGCGGAAGGCGTGGAAGGGGCCGGGGGCGGCCTCGGGGAGGTCGGCGAGGTAGGCGGTGAGCTCGGCCTCGTCGGTGATCTCGTGGGCGGTGCCGGAGACCTTGGCGTCGCCGCCGGCCATGCTGGAGTCGCCGGGGTGGCTGTGCAGGGCGAAGCGCCCGTCCCGCTGGAGGTCGAGGGCCTTCACCGCGCCGTACATCGAACCGATCGTCAGATCGGCTCCGCCGAACCGCACTTCGGTCCCGCTCACCCGGGGCGCCCCGTCCTTGCGGAGGGTCGCCAGCACGTGGTGCCGGTTGGCCTCGAAGCGGGCCCGGACCGCCGGCGCCAGGTCGGGCGCCTCCTGCTCGAAATCCTGCCAGGTCGTCATGGTCGACAGTGTCCCAACGCCCGGCGGACGCTCCGGCCTGCGACACTGCCCGCATGACAGAGAGCTACGTCGCCTTCCTCCGGGCGGTCAACGTCGGCGGCCGGACGGTGAAGATGGAGCGGCTGCGCGCGCTCTTCGCCGAGCTGGGCCTGGCCGACGTCCGCACCTACATCCAGAGCGGGAACGTCTTCTTCACCACCGGGAGGACCGACCGCGCCGCCCTCACCCGCCGGATCGAGCGGCACCTGGAGGACGAACTGGGCTTCGCCGTCCCGGTGATGCTGCGCACCGTGGACGAGGTGGCGGCCGTCGTCGAGGCCGATCCCTTCGCCGCCGTGGAGGTGACGCCGGACGTCCGGCTGTGCGTGGTCTTCCTCTCCGAGCCGCTCCCGGAGGACCTGGAGTTCCCGGTCCGGGACCCCAAGGGCGGCTGGGAGATCCTCTCCGCCACCCCGGGTGCCGCCTTCACCGTCTTCCACCTGAAGAACGGGCGGCTTTCCGGAGATCCGGCCAAGTCCTTCCCCAAGTCCTACGCAGGCCAGGGCACTTCCCGCTTCTTCCACACCACGGTCAAGATCCTGGCGGCCGCCCGGAAGGATCAGGCCTGACGGCGCAGGACGGCGGTGGCGATCTCCAGGAAGCCCGCCACCAGCTCGGAACGGTCGTCCACCGGTGCGGCCAGGCAGGTCTCGACCGGCGGGTGGTCGGTGACCGGCAGGACGACCAGCTCGGGGCGGACGTAGGAGGCGGCGACGCTGACCGGGATCAGGGCGACGCCCTGGCCCGAGGCGATGAGTTCGAACTTCTCCTCCAGCGAGGCGGTCCGCCGGGCCTTCGCGTCCAGCACCGGTTCACCGTCCAGGTCGGCCAGGGTGAGGGACCGGCGGCCCGCCAGCCGGTGCGCGGCGGGGAGGCAGGCGACCTTGGTCTCCACGCCGATCGGGACGGTCCGCAGACCGGTGTCGTCGAACGGACGGCGCAGGTGGCCGACCTGGGCGCGGCCGTCGCGCAGCGGGGCGTCGCGTTCGGCCCAGGGCAGCGGCAGGACGTCGACCGCCACCTCCGGGTGTCGCGCCGTGAACTCCCGGATCGCCTCCGAGACCCGCAGGCCGGCCGAGAAGCCGACCACCAGCCGGTGCTCCCCCCGGGCGGCCTCCGCGACCCGGCGCAGGGCCCGGTCCACCGTGGCGCCGATCCGCCGGGCCTCCTCGTACAACTGCCGCCCGGCCGCGGTCGGTTCCACGCTCCGGGTGGTCCGGTCGAACAGCCGCTGTCCCAACTCCTGCTCCAGTGCGCGGATCTGACGGCTGAGCACGGGCTGGGCGATGTGCAGCTCCCGTGCCGCCCGGCCGAACCCCCCGTGCTCCACGACCGCACGGAAGTACCGGAGCTTGCGCAGGTCGAGATCCATACCCGCACGGTATCAACGGGCTCCAAAGGGTATTGGACGCACCGCCCCGGCCGTTCGGAGACTGGGGCCATGAACGACACAGGACAGCAGACCGCACTGATCGTCGGCGCCTCCCGCACCATCGGCCTCGGGATCGCCGCCGAGTACCTCCGCCGCGGCTGGGAGGTGATCGGCACGGTGCGCGGCGAGCACCGCACCGGCCTGCACGAGCTCGCCGGGACGGCCGGCGGGCGGCTCACCGTCGAGGAGCTGGAGATGACCGACCAGGGGCAACTCGCCGCCCTGCGCGACCGCCTGACCGCGGCCGGCCGCTCCCTGGACCTGCTCTTCGTCAACGCCGCCGTCGCCCGCGGCGACCTGCCGATCGGCGAGGTGCCGACGGAGATGTTCACCGAGGTCATGGTGGTCAACGCACTGAGCCCGATGCGGGTCGTGGACGTCCTCGGCCCGCTGGTGCGGCCCACCGGGACCGTCGGCGTGATGTCCTCCGACCAGGGCAGCGTCTCGCGCAACACCAGGGGCGGTCAGGACCTCTACCGGGCCAGCAAGTCCGCGCTCAACCAGCTGATGCGCTGTCACGCCGCCCGGCACGCCGACGACCCGAGGACCTTCCTGCTGATGGACCCGGGCTGGGTGCGGACGGAGCTGGGCGGGCCGGGGGCCGAGCTGAGCGTGGAGGAGAGCGTGCCGGGCGTGGTGGAGACGGTCGAACGCCACCGCGGCGCGCGGGGGCTGCGCTTCCTGGACCACCTCGGCGAGACCGTCCCCTGGTGAGCCGCGGGCCTCAGTGCGGGAACTGCCGGGGCGGCCGCTGGGCGGGCAGCTCGTCGCGGAACTCCTCGATCACGGTGCTGATCTGACGCATCAGCACGGTGCGTTCGATCCGGTCGAGGTAGCGGTTGCGGGCGGCCAGGGCCTCCACCGTGACGGTGAAGTACATCGACATCAGCGGGTTCACGAAGAGCGCGGTCCCGTTGGTGCGGTCGGTGAAGCGGACGTCGCCGAACTCGCCGCGCAGGGCGGCCGCGACCGAGCCCTGGACGATGCTGGGGTGCTCGGGGAAGGCGGCCCTGGCGTGCTCGACGGCGTCCAGGTAGAGCTGCCCGGAGCGGCTCTGCCGGGTGAGGGAGAAGGCGCCGAGGTAGCCGCCGTCGCGGTCCAGGGCGGCCAGGTTCTCCAGCACCAGGGAGTGGTTGACGCCGTGGTAGGCGTCGACGCCGAAGCCCAGGCAGGCCACCAGCCGGGTCGCCACCTCGGGCATCCCGGCCACCGCGGCGAGGCTGGCCATGTCCTCCTCGGGGGTGCCGAGGCCGGCCTCGTCGCCGCACATCAGGATGTCGGTGCCCCCGTCCACCAGCACGATCGCGTCGATCTCCAGGTGCCGCACCAGGGCCCGGTACGCGGCGCGCAGCGGCTTGACCCCGACGGAGCCGAAGGCCCAGACGGTGTCCGGGAGTCCGTGCAGCCGCAGCCAGCGGGCCAGCGTGCGCTCGGGGAAGTACCGTTCCGCCGAGGCGGTGTCCGGGGTGATCCGGGCCAGTTCGGGCTCCAGCCAGACCTCGCCGGGCAGGCCGTAGAGGTGGCTGAACGAGAGGCTCGCCAGGTGCACCTCGTGCCCGGCCTCGCGCAGCTCCAGCGCGAGCGGCAGCCCGGCGTAGACGTCGAAGCCACCCCCGGCCCCGGCCACCAGCACCCGCCGGGCATCCTTCAGACGGCTCATCAGCAACGGCTCGAACGACATCCGCGCATCGTAAGCCACCGCGCCGCAGGACCGAGGAGAGAGCCCCTACGGGCGCGGGCCCCACAGCTCGTCGGTGCAGCGGGCGTAGGTGTCGCGCCAGTGCGGCCAGTGCCGGGCGGTGGTGTCGTCGCAGTCGGCGAGCAGCCGGTCCACCTGCTCGGGCTCCACGCCCTCCAGCAGCCAGGCCAGCGCGTCCGAGCTGCCGGGGCCGTCGGCGGCGCGGATCAGGTCGAGCAGCTCCGGCAGGGTGCCCATCCGGGAGCCGGCCGGGAAGATCCCGTCCATCCGGGGCAGCAGCTGCCGCTCCTCGATCCGCAGGTGGGTCTCCAGCCGGGCGGCCAGCTCCTCCACCGCGTAGGCCACCGACCAGCTGCTGGCGGGGTCCCGGGTGGCGATCCGCACCAGGGTGGTGACCCGGGTGAAGGAGTGGTCGAGGTTGTGGTGGTCGGACTCCAACCAGTTGAGCAGCAGCCGCAGTTCGGGCGCGAAGCGGCGCAGCAGCGGCCACAGCCGGGTGTCCTGCTGCTCGTGGTGGCAGGTGAGCATGGCGGTCAGGAAGTCCCAGTGCCGCTGGATCGCCTCGGCGGTGGCGGTGTCGTCGGGCTGCAGCAGCCGCAGGGCGTTGGGGATCCGGGCCAGGTCGCGGCGGAGAGCGGCGTGCACCAGGCGCAGCCCGGCGAACGGGATCGCCTCGACGGCGGGCTGCGTCTCACGCGGCCCGCCCGCCTGGGCGGGGACCTTCGGGGATTCGACGGGCAGCAGGTGGCTGGGCATGGCACTCTCTTCACGACTGGCTGAGACCGGGCCGGTCGGGCGCCGCACTCGACGGCGCCCCGGCATGGTCTCCAGGGTGATGACAGCTCATCAGAGTCGAATCAATGTCTGATTGACGTGCAGGTCAGCGACCTGACGGGGACTCAGCCGCCCCCCGGGCCCGCCCGCCGCGCTCAGTCGTCGCCCTGCGGCCCGGCGAGGTTCTTGGAGAGCCACTCCAGGGTCACCGGGATCATCTTCTTGAAGTCCGAGGTCAGGTGCTTGCCCCCGGGCTGCTCGTAGTACTCGACGGTGGCGGGCGCCGCCGCCTTGGCGACCCAGTTCTTCACCAGCTTGACCTCGTAGGCGTTGGCGCCGCCCGCCGTGGCGAGCAGCCGCACGTCGGCCTTGCCGGCCGCGACCAGCTGGTCCGGGCTGTTCGCCAGCCGCTCGGTGTCGTGGCCCTTCCAGAGCGGGGAGTCCGGGTTGAAGTAGCCGTCGATCGGGACGGCGGCCTTGAACACGTCGGGGTGCTGGAGCGCCAGCTTGGCGCTGCAGAACGCGCCGGTGGAGGCGCCCATCAGGCCCCAGCCGTCCCGGCCCTTGACGGTGCGGAAGTTGGCCCGCACGAAGTCCGGGACGTCCTGGGCCATCCAGGTGCCCATCTTGGGCTGGCCCGGGATGTCGCTGCACTCCAGCGCCTTGGACTCGTTGGAGTCGAGGTTCTGCACCGGCATCACCAGGATGAACGGGTGCGCCTTGCCCTCCTTGGAGAGCTGCGCGCCGATCTCCTGGATCGGCAGCTGGTTGTCCGTCCAGGTGTTGTAGCCCGCGCTCTGTCCGCCGGCGTACAGGGTGAGCACCGGGAAGCCGGTCTTGGCGAACTTGGGGTCCTGGTACTCCGGCGGCAGCCAGACCCAGACCTTGCCGCTGACACCGGACTTGGCGCCGGTCAGCGTGGTCAGCATGATCGGCCCGGCCGAGGTGTCCCGGACCTTCTTCAGGTCGGCCGCCGGACCGGTCGGCATCAGCACCTTGCTCGGCTTCGGCGGCGGGGTGCTGCTCTGACCCGCGCTCGGACTGCCCGAGGAACCCCCCTTGCCCCCGGCCTTGCCGTCCTGGGCGGACGGCGCCGGGGTGCTGCCGCAGGCGGCCAGACCGAGGGCCAGTCCGAGGACGCCGACGGATGCCAGGACGGAACGGGCGGGCTTCAGGAACAAGGTCTTCTTCTCCGAGCGGTCGATCGCCCGGGCGTCTCCGGACGAGGTCCCCGGTGCGGGGCCCGGGCCGGGCGTCTCCTGCGGCCACCGCGGAGGTGCCCGGAACGCCGACCCTGGTCGGCGACCCGCTCCCGGCGGGGCAGGTGTGCCGTCCGTGATCCTACGACGCGGGCCCGGCGCGGGCCGGTTGCGATCTTCCCCTCCCGACCTCCGCCTTCCCGCCGTTCGACGGGGGTCACCCCCGCTGGTCGGCGGGGATGCGACCGCATTCGAACGGCCCGGCCCCGGTGGCGGCGTCGACCCGGCCCGCCGTCGGCGGCGTTGACGTGACCGGGGTCACGGCGGAAGCGGGAGCAAGGTCACACCCTCCCGGGGGCGGGTCAGAGCTGTGAGCGCAGCAGGCCGAGCGCGGTGAACGGCTCGGTGATCACCCGCTCCAGCACCGGCACCGCCGAGGAGCGCACCAGCGTCCGCGAGCCGAACACCGCCGGCAGGATGTCGTCGGCCACCGCCAGGCCCCGGTGGCTGCGGCGGCCGACCTCGGTGCGCAGCTCGTCCAGGTACTCGTCGGCCACCAGGATGCCGCCCGCCAGCACCACCTTGCTCGGGTTGAGCAGGTCCACGATCCCGGCCACCGCGCGGCCCACCCGGCGGGCCCGGGTGCGCAGCAGCTCCTGCGCCCGCTCGTCGCCGCTGCCCGAACCGGCCGGGCGGGCCAGCGCGATCAGCCGCTCCAGGGCCAGCGAATCGCCGCCGTCCGGGCCGTCCGCCCGTCGCCGCTTCGGCAGCACCCCGAGCTCCCGGGCCCGGGCCACCAGGGCGGTGTCCGAGGCGGTGACGACCAGGCAGCTCGCCCCGCAGACCGGGCAGCGCGGGGCGTCCGGGTCGTCGGTGGCGGGCAGGTGCTCGATCGCCCCGGCCGCGGCGCCCGGACCGCGGTGCACCGTGCGGTCCACCACGATCGCGGCGCCCAGCACGTTGCCGATCATCACCAGCACGAAGTCGTCGGTCTCCCGGCCGGCGCCGAACCAGAGCTCGGCCCGGGCGATCGCACGCACCGTCTGCTCCAGCACCACCGGGCCGGGCAGCCGGCCCTCCAGCAGCTCCAGCAGTCTGACGCCGTGCCAGTCCAGCGGGCCGTGCTCCACCACCAGGCCGCGCGCGCCGTCCACCCAACCGCCGACCGTCACGCCGGTGCCGACCAGGCGGCGGCCGCCGAGACGGTCCCTCAGGAAGGCCGCCACGCCCGCGACCGCCTGCTCGACGATCCGCTCCGGGGAGAGGTCCGGCAGTTCGTGGTGCGGGAGTTCGCGCTCGGCCACCACGCTGCCGTCCGGGCCGACCAGGCCGAAGGTGGTGCGCAGCAGTCCGATGTGCAGGCCGAGCGCCACCACGTGGTCGCCGTCCAGCGCCAGCGGCACCCGGGGGCGGCCCTGGGTCGGCTCCACCGGGGCCAGCTCGGTGAGCAGCTGCGCCTCGATCAGGGCGGCGGTCAGCTTGGTCACGCTCGGTGCGGAGATCCCGGTGTGCCGGGCGATCTCGGCCCGCGAGACCGGCCCGTACGCCAGCACCGCGCGCAGCACCGAGGAGGCGTTGCCCTGCCGCATCAACTCGGCGCGCTGCCCCGACGTCACCAGGCCCGCGGGCATGGGCCGGCCGTCCTGCTTCTCCACTGTTCTCCCTGCCTCCTCCCGGACACTCTAGCGATCACCCCCCGCGGCCCCTGTGGCGCGCGTCACCTCCCCGTACGTCCCGCCAAGCCCCGCCCCCCTCCTGCGGCGCGCCGCTGGACGCTCCGACCAGTGACCCGCCCGCCCTCCGTACGCGATCATCGAGTCCCCTCACCGACTCACCGACCCCACCGATCCCGGGAGCCCAGCCATGGACCATCAGGTCGCCGTCGTCACCGGAGCGGGCAGCGGGGTCGGCCGCGCGGTGGCCCTCGAACTCGCCGCCCACGGCTGGCGGCTGGTCCTCGCCGGACGACGGGCCGACGCGCTCGACGCCGTCGCCGCCGAGGCCGCCTCCCCCGCGCTGGCCGTGCCCACCGACGTCACCGACCCGGCCGCGGTGGACGCGCTGTTCGACGCCGCCGTCTCCGCGTACGGCCGGGTCGACCTGCTCTTCAACAACGCCGGCAGCTTCGGCACCCCCACCCCCGTCGAGGACCTCGCGGTCGCCGACTGGCGCGCGGTGGTCGACCTCAACCTCACCGGCGCCTTCCTCTGCGCCCAGGCCGCCTTCCGCCGGATGAAGCTCCAGACCCCGCAGGGCGGACGCATCATCAACAACGGCTCCATCTCCGCCCACGTCCCCCGTCCGTACTCCGTCGCCTACACCGCCACGAAGCACGCCGTCACCGGCCTCACCAAGTCCCTCTCCCTGGAGGGCCGCCCCCACCGCATCGCCTGCGGCCAGATCGACATCGGCAACGCCGCCACCGACATGACGGCCGCCATGTCCACCGGCGTCCGCCAGGCGGACGGCCGCACCGCCCCCGAACCCACCATGTCCGTCGCCGACGTCGCCCGCACCGTCCGCCACATGGCCGCCCTCCCCCTGGAGGCCAACGTCCAGTTCGCCACCGTGATGGCCACCACCATGCCCTACATCGGCCGCGGCTGACGGACCGTCCGGAACGGGACCGGCCGCCCCTCCCCCGTGCGCTGGGGGTGGGGCGGCCGGCCGTACGGGGGAGGGTGTCAGGGGCGCCAGGTGTCGTTCAGGGTGACGGTGCCGTTGGTGGGGACGGTGGCGGTGCGGTTGGCGCCGGACTCCCAGGTGACGGCGCCGTTGGACTCCTTGCGGACGTACTTGTACTCGAAGGAGGTACCCGCTGCCATCGGGACGTTGAGCTTCCAGACCGGGTAGGCGGCGGAGGAGAGCAGCAGGGCCTTGGAGGTGTCCCAGCCGCCGAGGGCGGTGGTGTTGCCGACGACGTAGATGTTCTGGCCGTAGACGGTGGTGGCGTTCACCGCGAAGGCGGCGGCGGTGGCGGCCGTGGGCGAAGGCGTGGGGGTCGGGGTCGGGGTGGCGGTGGCGGAGGTCCGGGCGCCGACGTGCAGGGCGACGGCGTCGCCCGCGCCGACGGTGGCGGTGAACTTCCCGTCGGAGCCGACCGCGTAGCTGGTCCCGGAGCAGCTGCCGGACGCGAAGTCGCCGTGCTGGACGTCGCAGTAGGTGCCGGCCGGGAGCGAGGTCTGGAAGGTCTGGGTCAGCGCGCCGCCCTCGCGGTTGATCGCGACGTAGCCCTTGTCGCCGCGGCCGAAGCCGATGGCGTTGTTGCCGTTGGACCACCAGTTGACGATGCCGGTGCCCGCGACCGCGTTGCGGAACCCGACCATGTTGGCCACCTGCCGCCAGGCGTGGGTGCAGTTCCAGCCGTCGGTGTAGCAGGAGTTGACGGTGCCGCCGTTCGGCGGGCCGGCGTCGTGGTCGGTGAAGGCGTACCCGGAGTAGACGTTCGGCGAGCCGTACGGGTGGGCCAGCAGGAAGACGTTGGCCAGGGTGTAGGCGGAGCCGTAGGTGTAGTTGAGGGTGGAGCCGTTGCGCTCGGTGTCCCAGTTGTCGACGAAGGTGCGGGCCTGGGAGCTCGCCAGCAGGCCGTTGCCCCAGCCGGAGAGGTCGGAGATCCGGCCGCCGTTGAAGGCGCTCTTCAGCCAGGTCGCGGAGCGGAACTCGTCCACGTCGCCGACGCCGGTGTACTCGCCGGGCTGCACGGCCTCGCCCGCGCCGTAGATGACCTCGCTCACCCAGTAGGCGTTCGGGTTGCTCATCTTCGCCTTGATGCCGGCCAGGTCGGCGGCGGCGATGTGCTTGGCGGCGTCGATCCGGAATCCGTCCACGCCGAGCGAGAGCAGGTCGCTGAGGTAGGTGGCGATGGTCTGCTGGACGTACGCGGAGCCGGTGTTGAGGTCGGAGAGGTTGACCAGCTCGCAGTTCTGCACGTTGGAGCGGTCGGCGTAGTTGTTGCCGATCGCGGTGCGGCAGGAGTGGAAGTCCCAGTCCTGGTAGAAACCGGGGTAGTTGTACTTGGTGTAGTTGGTGCCGCCGGTGCCGGTGCCGGAGCCGGCCGACATGTGGTTGACCACGGAGTCGGCGATCACCTTGACGCCTGCGGCGTGACAGGTGTTCACCATGGACTGGAACTGGGCGCGGTCGCCCAGCCGTCCGGCGATCTTGTAGCTGACGGGCTGGTAGGAGGTCCACCACTGCGCGCCCTGGATGTGCTCCTGGGGCGGCGAGACCTCGACGTAGCCGTAGCCCTTGGGGCCGAGCGTGTCGGTGCAGGCCTTGGCGACGGAGTCGAAGCGCCACTCGAAGAGGGTGGCGGTGACGTCCTTGGTGCCCGGCGGGGTGGCCTGGGCGGTGGGGGCGAGCGAGAGTCCGGTGCCGAGCGAGAGCACCAGGGCGGCGGACGCGCCGAGGGCGCCGACGGCGCGGCGGGGGGAGGTGGTGACCACGGTGTCTCCAGGGGGCTGGGTGGGGCAGCCTGGGGGGATTCGGAGGCCTGGGAAGCCTCTTGCGCAAGCTCGTTGAAACTTGCTGGAAACTTGCAACGCGCTGAACTTATGGCCGCCGCCCAGGAGCGTCAAGACTCCCGGAGGACACGGATCGGTCACCTGACCGAATCGTGTGATACCTCTGTCCCTTCCGAAGCGTCAGGTTCCATGACGTCAGCGGGAACCACGGTCGGGCGGGGGCATGGAGTTCGAGGAGTTCGCGAGTACCAGGAGCAGGCGCCTGTTCCAGATCGCGTACCTGATGTGCGGGGACTGGCACCAGGCGCAGGACCTGGTGCAGATCACCCTGGCCAAGATGTTCACCGTCTGGGGGCGGCTGCGGCGCGGCCGCGACGAGCCCGGGCTGGACGCGTACGCACGCAAGGTGCTGCTGCGGATGTACCTCTCGCAGCGCCGCCTGCGGCGCTCCACCGAGGTGGTCTCGGCCGAGCTGCCGGAGCAGCTGACGCTCGGGAACGAGGAGTCCGACCTGCGGGTCACCCTGGTCGCCGCGCTGGCCCAACTGCCGCCCCGCAACCGGGCGGTGGTGGTGCTCCGGTACCTGGAGGACCACAGCGTGGAGTCGGTGTCCGAGCTGCTCGGGTGCTCGCCCGGCGCCGTCAAGACCCTCACCACCCGCTCGCTGGCCAAGCTCCGGGGCATCCTCGGGGCGGACCGCGAACTCCTGCTGAGTCTGTGACGGAGCACTTCATGACCAGGAGCACGGACGACATGCCGCACGACCCCGGACTCGACGAACTCTTCGACGCGGTCCACCTCATCGACGCCCCGGTCGCCACCATGGTGGCCGAGGGCCGACGCCTCGGGATCCGGCTCCGGCGCCGCCGCCGGCTGCGGATCGCCGGCACGGCGCTCGCCGTGGCCACCTTGGTCACGGTGGCGACCCCGAACCTCTGGCGGCCCGACGAGGGCGGGGCCCGGGCCACCGTGGCCGCCAGCCCCCTGACGGAGCCGACGGCGCCGGCGTCGCCGACACCGACACCGACCGCAGCCGACCCCGAGTCGACCGTGCCGCTCACCCGGGAGGCGATGTTCACCGTGCTGTCCCGGATGCTGCCGAGCACCGGGACGGCCGTCCTGCTGCCGGAGTCCGCCCCGGGCACCGGGCCGGCCAAGGCCAACTGGCGCCCGGTGGACGGCTACTACGAGATCAGCGTCCGCTACCAGGACACCCGCGGCCGGGCCGACGTCCGGGTCGCGCTCTCCCGGCCGTCCGCCGAACGCTTCGACTGCGCCCGGGGCTCCGACTGCACCAGCCTGGTGCTCCCCACCGGGGAGCGGAAGTTGGTGGAGGACGCCGACTACCGCGACGGCCTCCGGCTGCTCACGGTCCGCCGCGAACGGCTGGACGGGATGGCCGTCACCATCGTGACCGGCAATGCCGTCATGGGCTCCGACGGCATCCCGGTCGGCTCGCGGTCCACGGTGCCGTTCTCCACCGAGCTGCTCTGGGCCTGGACCGGCGCGCAGGAGTGGCAGGAGCTGGTGCCCCGGCGGCTCACCGAAGCGAGCGGCCGCCGCTGACGGACCCTCAGACCGCGTCCGGGCCGCGCTCGCCGGTCCGGACGCGGACGATGCCGTCCACCGGGACGACCCAGACCTTGCCGTCGCCGATCTTGCCGGTGCGGGCGGCGGAGACGATGGCGTCCACCACCAGGTCGGCCTCCTCGTCCTCCACCACGACCTCGATCCGCACCTTGGGCACCAGGTCGATCCGGTACTCGGCGCCGCGGTAGACCTCGGTGTGACCGTGCTGGCGGCCGTAGCCGCTGGCCTCGGTGACGGTCAGTCCGTGCACGCCGTGCGACTGCAGGGCGGTCTTCACCTCGTCCAGCTTGAAGGGCTTGACGACGGCGGTGATCAGCTTCATGACTGAGGGGCCTTCAGGACGGAGGGGGTGGCGGCCGGCCGGGTCGCGGCGGTCGCGCTGCCGTGGCCCAGGACGCCGTGATCGTACGCGGTCTCGGCGTGCACGGCGAGGTCCAGGCCGGTGAGTTCGTGCTCGGCGCTGGCCCGGAAGCCGATGGCGCGGTCGATCGCCTTGCCGATCCCGTACGTCACCGCGAAGGCGTAGCCGCCGACCACCAGCACGGCCAGCAGCTGCTTGCCGAGCTGCCCGAAGCCGCCGTGCAGCAGGCCCGCCGGGCCGCCGGTCATCACCGCGGAGGCGAAGACGCCGATCAGCACGGTGCCGATCACCCCGGCCACCAGGTGCACGCCCACCACGTCCAGCGAGTCGTCGTAGCCGAAGCGGAACTTCCAGCTGACGGCGTAGCAGCAGACCACACCGGCCACCGCGCCGATCACCAGCGCGCCGAGCAGGTCCACCGACCCGCAGGAGGGGGTGATGGCGACCAGTCCGGCCACCGCCCCGGAGGCGGCACCGAGGGTGGTGGCGTGGCCGTCCTTCTTCTTCTCCACCAGCAGCCAGCCGAGCAGGCCGGTGCAGCCGGCCGCCTGGGTGTTGAGCAGCACGGCGGCGGCGGTGCCGTTGGCGCCGAGCGCCGAGCCCGCGTTGAAGCCGAACCAGCCGAACCAGAGCAGGCCCGCGCCGAGCACCACCATCGGCAGGTTGTGCGGGCGCATGGCCTCCTTCCGGAATCCCAGCCGGGGGCCGAGCACCAGGGCCAGGGCCAGGCCGCTGGCCCCGCAGTTGACCTCGACCACCAGGCCGCCGGCGAAGTCCAGCACGCCCAGCCTGCTGAGCAGCCAGCCGCCGGGGGCGAACACCCAGTGCGCGACCGGCACGTAGACCAGCAGCGTCCAGACCACCGTGAACAGCACCCAGGCACCGAACTTGGCACGGTCCGCGACCGCGCCGGAGATCAGCGCGGCGGTGACGATCGCGAAGGTCAGCTGGAAGGTGGCGAACAGCAGGGTGGGGACCTTGCCGGTGAGCGAGGCGGGGGTGATCCCGGCCATCCCCAGGTGGTCGAGCCCGCCGATCAGGCCGAGCCCGCCGAGGTCCGGGCCGAAGGCCAGCGAGTAGCCGGCCACCAGCCAGACCACCGTGACGGTGGCGATCGAGACCAGGCTCATCATGATCATGTTGAGCGCGCTCTTGGTGCGGACCATGCCGCCGTAGAACAGCGCCAGGCCCGGCGTCATCAGCAGCACCAGCGCGGTGCTGGCCAGCAGCCAGGCGGTGTCGCCGGTGTCCGGCCCGGCGGGGGTCTCTGCGAGCAGCATCTGCGGCCTTCCCGGGGTCCCTCGACGCGCCGGGGTGGGGTTGCGCGCCGGATGGGAGCCGAGTCTGGACGGGCCGGATTTCCGGATGCGGACGTGCGTGTTTCGGGGGCGTTTCGTGTTGCCGGGCCGTTTCCGGATGCTCACGGAAGTACCCCGGCCCGACGGATGGGATCCGCCGGGCCGGGGCTCAACTACCGCTGAGGGTGCGTCAGCTGGTGGCGATGGAGGTGTCGTCGATCAGGAAGCTGGTCGCGAGCGACGCGTCCTCGACACCGTTGAACTTCAGGGTGACGCTCTGGCCGGCGTAGGCCGAGAGGTCGAAGGTGCGCAGCTGGTAGGAGGAGACGGCGTCCACGTTGGAGTAGGTCTTCAGCGCGGTGCCGTTCACCGAGACGGTGAGCTTGTCGTACTGGGTGGTGCCGGTCTCGGCGGTGTCGATGCGCAGGTAGAAGCCGAGGGTGGCCTTGCAGCCGGCCGGGATGGAGACGGTCTGCGAGGCGCTGTCGGTGTGCGAGGAGCCGTAGCCGTTCAGCCAGGCCTTGTAGGAGCCGGTGCGGGCGGGCTTGCTGGTGCCGCTGTCGATCACGCCCGAGGTCGTGGTCCAGGTGGTGTTGCCGGACTCGAAGCCCGCGTTTCCGAGCAGCTGCGCCGGGGTGCAGGTGCTGGTGACGTTGTTCACGGTCCAGGTGAAGCTGGCCGTGCCCGACTTGTTGGCGGCGTCCGTGGCGGTGACCGTCACGTTCGAGGTGCCCTCGGTGGTCGGGGTGCCGGTGATCTTCCCGGAGGTGGAGATCGACAGGCCGGCCGGCAGGCCGGTGGCCGAGAAGGTCAGCGGGGCGGTGCCGCCGCTGGCGTTGATCTGCAGGTTCACCGCGGTGTTGACCTTGGTGGTCTGGTTGCCGGGGCTGGTCACGGTGACGGTGCCCGGGTTGGTCGGCGGCTGGCCGACCGCGACGCCGGCCCACGCCATGCCGACCTGGTAGAGCTCGGTCGAGCCGGCGCCGTACAGGTCCTTGGCCGCGTTCTCGGTGGCGGTGCGGGCCTGGGCGTAGTTGGTGCTGGAGGTCATGTAGACGGTCAGCGCGCGGTACCAGATCGCCGCGGCCTTGTCCCGGCCGATGCCGGCGACGGTGATGTTGTTCACCGTCGGGCTGTTGTAGCTGACGTTGTTGACGACCTTCGCGCCGCTGCCCTCGGACAGCAGGTAGAAGAAGTGGTTGGCCGGGCCGGACGAGTAGTGCACGTCCACGTTGCCGATGCCCGAGTACCACGAGTCCTTGGAGGAGCCGTCCTTGGAGGGCTTGTCCATGTAACGGAGCGGCGTGCCGTCCCCGTTGATGTTGATCTCCTCGCCGATCAGGTAGTCCGGCGGGTCGGCGGGCAGGTTGGCGTACCACTCGACCATGGTGCCGAAGATGTCCGAGGTGGCCTCGTTCAGACCGCCGGACTCGCCCGAGTAGGTGAGGTTGGCGGTGTTGGAGGTGACGCCGTGGGTCATCTCGTGGCCGGCCACGTCCAGCGCGGTCAGCGGGGCGTTGTTGCCCGAGCCGTCGCCGTAGGTCATGCAGAAGCAGCCGTCGTCCCAGAAGGCGTTGACGTAGTTGCTGCCGTAGTGGACCCGGCTGAAGGCGCCGACGCCGTCGTTGCGGATGCCGCTGCGGTTGAAGGTGTTCTTGTAGTAGTCCCAGGTCGCGCCCGCGCCGTAGTGCGCGTCGACGGCGGCCGACTCCTTGTTGGAGGCGAGGCCGTTGCCCCAGGCGTCGGTGGCCTTGGTGAACAGGGTGCCGTTCCCCGAGGTCCCGTTGTTCAGGTTGGTGGTGTACTGGCCACCGCGCGCGGTGTCCTTCATCTGGTACGTCGAACCCGACAGCGAGGTGCCGATGGTGACGTTGCCGACGAAGACGCCCTGGCCGGTGCCCTTCTTGATGCCCTCGTACTTCTGGATCAGGGCGCCGGTCTGGGCGTCCGTCACCACGTGCATCCGGGACGGGGTGCCGTCCGACTCGACGCCCGAGACCACGGTCTCGTAGGCCAGCCGCGGGGCGCCCGAGGCGGCCCAGACGACCAGGCGGGGAGCGGTGTCCAGGCTGGAGCCCTGCTCGGCGGCGAGCGCCGAGGACTGGGCGGCCGGGGCGGCCAGCTTCGGGGTGGTGCTGAAGCCGGTCAGCGCCTCCGAACTCGCCTTGTCCACGCCCTTGGTGAGGCCACCGGCGGTCTGGTGGACGACCAGGTCGCCACCGAGCACCGGGAGGCCCGCGAAGGTGCGCTCGTAGCGCAGGTGGCGGGAGCCGTCGGCGTCGACCACGACGTCCTTGGCGACCAGCTTCTCCTGGCCGCCGAGGCCGAGGGACTGGACCAGGCCGGCGCCCTGCTGGTCGGCGGAGGCGAGGAGGCTGGCCTTGCCGGCCGCGATCGAGTTGACCTGGGAGGGGGCCTGCGGGGACGCCTGCGCCATCGTGGGCAGGGCGGTCACCACCAGGGCGGTGGTCGCGGCGAGCGCGGCCATCGTCACCCGGGCGTGGGTGTAGCGGGACATGCGGACTCCTTTTCCGACCGCCCGCGGGGTGCACGGACGGTGGAGAGAACCTGGCCGCGGGGTTGCGGCACAGCGGGGGCCCCGGGCTGCCTGTGCGACGCCCGGGTCGGTGCGTTGAAAGGAGTGGTGCTTGGTAGCGCCTTGCCTGCGCTGGAACGCCGCGTCGGTTGGGGACTTGGGGCCATCTCGTCCGCGGCAGGGGGAATCGTGGCAGCAAACCCGCCGTGAATGACAGATGCACGTCACGGATTGGCCGATATCCGACCCAGGCACACGAGCCTCGCACCGGTGCCAACTCCCGTGGTGCGCAAGGGGCTGGCGAAAACGCTTGTCGCCTTCCGGAACCGCTTCGCATCCGGCAGATCCGCACTGAACAGCGGCAGGATCGCCACCCGTCCGGACGGTCGGTCGGTCGGCGGCGCCGGCCCTCCGTGGACCCCGAAACAGCGCCGCCCGGCGCCCGGGTGTCACCACCCCGGGACGCCGGACGGCGATTTCCGGCCATGCGACTTGACGATGACTCGTATCAGCCACATGTCGTGCCTGTGAACGGGCCCGTCCGCTGTGAACGGACGGGTCCCTGTGAACGGACGGACCCCTGTGAGGGCGTCAGCCCTGGACGAAGACCGCCACCGTCCGGGCCGGCACCGTGAAGGTCCCGGTGGCCGGCTCGAAGCGGGCGCCCTTCACCACCGGATCGGCCCCGTCCGCCTGCACCCGGTGCAGGCGCTGCGCGCTGCCCGCCGCCCCGGGCACGGTCTGGCGCTGTTCGGCCGGGGTCGCGTTGAACACCACGGTGATGCCGCGCTCCGCGCCGGGCAGGCCGGTGCCGTCCAGGTGCATGGTGATCACGCCCGGCTGCTCGCCGGCCGTACCGGAGAGCGGGAAGGAGAGGCGGCGCTGCACCTCGGCCGTGGTGGCGAGGGCGAACAGCGGCGAGGACTGCTTGATCCGGACGAACTGCCGGTACTGCTCGTCCGCCGAGGAGATCTCGTTGCAGCCCACCCGCAGCTTCGGGTCGGCCAGCAGCTGCTTGGCCGCCGGCCACATCGCCTTGTTGTCGGCCGCCATCGGCAGGCCCCGGCCGAAGCCGTTGCCCTTGGCGCAGTCCCACTCGATCGCGTTGAACCAGTCACCGGAGTCGTAGGAGTTGGCGTCCAGCGACTTGGAGCGCAGCCGCTCGCTGCCGGCCTGCAGGAAGCCCGGGCCCTGGCTCAGCGCGGTGAGCGAGAGGCCGAGCGCCTGCATCCGGGCCCGGTCGGCGGGCGCGGTGGTGACGGGCAGCTTGTAGGCCAGCGCGTCGAACAGGTCCGCGTTGTCGTGCGCGTCGAGGTACTCCAGCGCCTCCCCTGGGTCGGCCGCGTAGCCGGTCGGGGCGCCGTTGTAGTCCACGCCCGCACCGGTGACGGTCCGTCCGCTGCTGTCGGTGAAGGAGTACCCCGCCAGGTTCCCGGTCAGTCCGACCTTCACCTGGTCCATCTGCCGCAGCAGTCGGGCCCGCTGCTCCTCGGGGGTGCCGTTGGCCGCCGAGCCGTTCGGGTCGGTGAAGAGCCCGGAGGCGAAGCCCTGCTGCGGCGCGGAGTCGAGCATGAAGTTGCCGCCGCGGGCGGCGTCCCGGATCCGGTCGTTGAAGGTGGCGATGCCGGTTCCGGCCATGTTCAGCTGGGTGGCCTGGACGAAGCGGGCGTCGTTGGCGACCACGCCGAAGTTCCAGCCCTCGCCGTAGAGGAAGAGGTCCTTGCCCGCCACCCCGTCCTGGCGGAGCGTCAGCCGGTCCAGCGCGGAGCGGACGTCCAGCATGGTCTGCTTGGGGTCCAGGCCCATCAGGTCGAAGCGGAAGCCGTCCACCCGGTACTCGCGGGCCCAGGTCACCACCGAGTCGACCACCAGCTTGTTCATCATGGCGTGCTCGGGCGCGGTGTCCGCGCAGCAGGAGTCGGTGGTGACCTTCCCCGTGTCGCTCAGCCGCTGGTAGTAGCCGGGCACCACCTTGTCGAGCACCGAGTGCTCGGCCTGCCCGGAGGCGGCGGTGTGGTTGTAGACCACGTCCAGCACCACCCGCAGCCCGGCCTCGTGCATCGCCTGCACCATCTCGCGGAACTGCACGGTGCGCGCCAGGCCGTTCGGGTCGGTGGCGTAGGAGCCCTCCGGCACCGTGTAGTGCAGCGGGTCGTAGCCCCAGTTGTAGGCGTCGCCCGCCTGGACGGCCGCCACGCACTCCTGCTGCTGCTCGCCGTCGGCCGGCAGCGCGGCCAGGTCGCAGGCGGGCAGCTGCTGCTGGGCCCGGTTCTCCCGGATGGTGGCGATGTCGAAGGTGGGCAGCAGGTGGACGGTGGTGACGCCCGCCGCGGCCAGCTCCTTCAGGTGCTTCATCCCGGCCGACTTCGACTCGGTGAAGGCCTTGTAGGTGCCGCGCTCGGCGGCCGGCACGGTGCTGTCGGTGGCCGAGAAGTCCCGTACGTGCAGCTCCTGGATCTGCTGCTTCTGCGGCGGCACGGCCTGCGGGGCGCGGTGCTGGTCCCAGCCGCGCGGCTTGGTGTCACGGGCCGTCAGATCGGCCACCAGGGAGCGGGTGGAGTCGGTGGAGAGGGCCACCGAGTACGGGTCGGTGACCAGGTTGGTCACCACCTTGCCGACGCTCGGCGCCCAGACCTTCACCTGGTACAGGTAGTACCTGCCGTCCAGCTCCCCGGCGTCCCTGGTCAGCGACCAGACGCCGGTGGCCTCGTCCCGGCGCAGCGGCACCGTCCTCGGGGTGCCGCCGCTCGGCCCGTCGAAGAGCTGGACGGAGACCTCGGTGGCGGTCGGCGCCCAGAGCGACAGCGTCACCCGGCGCTCGCGCCACCAGCCCCAGCCGCCGGCCTCCCGGTACACCGGGCCGAGTTGGGCCTTCGCGGCCCCGGCCGCGTACAGGTCGTCCAGCACGCCGGGGATCTGCACGCCGGTGGCGGCCAGCGCGGCGCCGTTCGGCAGGTGCTCGGTGAAGAGCAGCTGGCCGCGGAGCGCCTCGGTGGTGCGGCGGGCGTCCCGGGCGTCCACGGTGAAGGCGCGGTACCCGGCCAGGTGCGGGTACTTCTTCTTCTGGTCCGCCGTCAGGGAGCCGGGGGTGAGCCGGATCCACTGCCCGGGCTTGCTGAGCACCCCCTTGTCGACGGTGATCCCGCCGGCCGGGTCGTAGATCAGCTGGGCGCTGGTGCCGCCGTTCAGCGCGGCGTCGCCCGCGCCGTAGTTAGCGGGCACCACGACCGTCTTCGCGTCGATCCACTGGGCCCGCGCGGAGGAGAGGTCCAGCTGCGAGGAGGCCCCGGCCGACTGCGGCAGCAGGTGGCCCTCCTGACCGCCGATCAGCCAGACCTCGCGGCCGCTGGTGGCGAAGTCCAGCGACTGGTCGTTGGGCAGGTCCTTGTCGTTGCCCCGGTGCAGGATGTAGCTCAGGCTGGTCGCCCCGGGGGCCAGCGGCACCTCGAAGACGGCGCCGTAGGAGTCCTTGCGGGCGGGCATCAGCGGGTTGCCCCAGTCGGTGGGGCTGGCCGCGCCGGTCCAGTCGTGCAGGCCCCAGCCGTCGTAGTTCCCGTCGGCCCGCTGGTAGTGGATGACGGCGGTGTTCGCCGGGACGGGCACGGCCGGGTCCGGGTTGCTCGTGTAGACCTTCGGATCGCCCTCCTTGACCCAGACCTCACCGGTGGTGCCGAGGTCGACGTGCCGGTCGCCGTCGGTGTCCTTGGTGCCGTTGTTCTCCACCACGAAGCCGACGTCGGCCGCGCCGCTCTTCAACTTCACGTAGGCGAAGGCCCCGTAGCCGTCCCGCCCGCTGAAGGCGTGCCCGGCCGGCCACTGGGTCGACTCGCCGTCCGCCAGGTCGCCCCAGGCGTACATGTTCCAGCCGTCGTAGTCGGCGTTCTTCCGCTGGTAGTGCACGACCGCGTACGGGCGCGAGGTGGCGCTCGGCACCGGCTTCGGGGCGGGGGTGCCGGTGGTGAAGCTCGCGGTCGCGGAGCGCAGGTTGCCGCTGCCGTCGCGGACCACGGCCTTGTACCGGACCACCGTGCCGGGGGCCACCCCGGTCAGGTCCTGGGTGGCCTTGTACGTCCCGTTGTCCGCCGAACCCAGCTGCTGCCAGGGCCCGTTGCCGATCTGCGCGGCGAACGACACCCGGTTGAACCCGCCGCCCGGCACCTCGGCGCCGACGGTCACCGTGCCGGTCGAGCCGTTCTCCGGTGCGCGCAGCGTGAGTTGGGGCGCGGCGGTGCTCTTCGCCAGCTTCTTGGCGGCCTTGTGCACCACCGAGGAGTACGCCGGGACGGTGACCGTCACCTTGCGGTCGGCCCCGCTGGTGAGCTTCTGCCCCGCCGCCGGGTAGAGCTGCTCGAAGTCGGTGCCGGCCGAGAAGGTGTCCAGCGTGACGGTCTTCGGCTCGGCCGCGTTGTTGACCGCGACCAGGTACTCGACCTGCTCCTTGGCGTCGATCCGGGAGAAGGCGTACACCCCGGCCCCGTCCGCGGCGTACCGCTCTATCTGCGCGCCGTCCGCCAAGGCCGGGTGCTGCCTGCGCAGTCGGGCCAGGTCGGCGATGCCCCGGTAGAGCGCACCGCCGGTGCCGTACCGGTCGGCCGGGCCCTTGCTGCCGCCGATCACCTCGTCCGCGTTGTAGGAGGCGGTCTTCGAGGCGAACATGTCGTGCCGGGCGTCCTTGTCCCCGCCCGCGCCGGTGAAGCCCTGCTCGTCGCCGTAGTAGACCACCGGCTGACCCCGGGTCAGGAACATCAGCTCGTTGGCCAACCGGTCCTTGCGGAGCAGCAGTTCGGGGCTCGCGCCCTGGTTGTCGGCCTGCAGGAAGCTGCCGAAGCGGCCCATGTCGTGGTTGCCGAGGAAGGTCGGCAGGCCGTAGGCGTTGGTGTCGGCGGTGGTGTAGCGGTAGTCCTGCGCGTACAGCTCGGAGAGCACCCGGGCCGAGCCGCCCTGCGAGACGTACCGGCGGGCGCTCTCCTGGAAGCCGAAGTCCAGGGTGGCCTGCAGCTTGCCCTTGGTGACGTACGGGGCGGTCACCGCCGGGTCGCCGGAGTAGACCTCGCCGAACATGAAGAAGTCGTCGTTGCCCAGCTTGGCCGCGTAGCCCTTGAGTTCGGGGGCCCACTGGGACCAGAAGGCCGTGTTGACGTGCTTGACGGTGTCGATCCGGAAGCCGTCGACCCCGGTCTCCTTCACCCAGGTCTTGTAGATGTCCTGCATGCCCTTGACCACCCGGGGGTTCTGGGTGTCCAGGTCGTCCAGGCCGGAGAAGTCGCCCTCGGTGGCGGACTCGCCGACGAAGGTCGAGTTGCCCCGGTTGTGGTAGAGCGCGGGGTCGTTCAGCCAGTTCGGGGTCTTGGCCCGCTTGTCGGCCTCGGTGCGGAAGACCGGGCTGTAGGGGAAGGAGTCGGCGGTGGTCCTCGGCCACTGGGCGGCCGCGTCGGCGATCGCGGTCTCGTCCACCGGGCGGCCGTCGGCGTCCAGGGTCGGGTAGGCGCCGGCCGAGCGGTAGTCGTACTTCTGCTCCTTGAAGTCGACCACGTCGGCGGTGTGGTTGGTGATGACGTCGAAGAAGACCTTGATGCCCCGGGCGTGCGCCTTGGCGATCAGCTCCTTGAGCTGGTCGTTGGTCCCGAAGTGGGGGTCGACCTTGGTGAAGTCGGTGATCCAGTAGCCGTGGTAGCCGGCCGAGGCGTCCGCCCCGGTGCCCTGCACCGGTCGGTTCTCGAACAGCGGGGCCATCCAGATCGCGGTGGTGCCCAGGTCCTGGACGTAGTCCAGCTTCTCGATCAGGCCCTTGAGGTCACCGCCGTGGTAGAAGCCCTTGTCCGCCGGGTCCAGGCCGTTGGCCATCCGGTCGCCGGGGATGCCGCCGGTGTCGTTGCCGCGGTCGCCGTTGGCGAAGCGGTCGGGCAGGACGAAGTAGAACTGCTCCCGCGTCAGGTCGTGCCGGTCGGCGCGCTCGGCCATCGCCCGGTCCGAGGGCGGCGCGGCCGGCGCCGGAGCGGCCACCGCGAGCGGGGCGGCCCCCAGCCCGGTGGCCAGCAGCGAGGCGGCGATCAGCACGGCCGTCCGGCCGGGTCGCTTGTAGGGGGTCGTGCTCCGTGGGCGGCGGGGCTGGACTTCGGCCACAGCTGGGCTCCCTTGAGGCGGCTCGTCGTCGAGTGGGTGGCTGGACGCTAGCGATTGCAAAATGTTTCAGCAAGATGCAGAAATCGTTGCAGGAGCAGTCTTGACCGAACCGTTGCCTCGGCGGGCCGCAGCCCGGGGGGCCACGTCGACCGGCCGTACCCGAAGGGGCCACAATGGACTCCATGTCAGCCTCCGGTACCCGACCCCCTACCCCCGAAGGGGGACGGGCGGTGAAGAATCCACTACCGCAGGATGAGCAGGCAGCCACAGCACGTCTGGCAGACTTCTCGTCCATGGGGGAACCGACCGAGATCCGCACCGCCGACGCCACGAGCGCACCGGCCGCGGCCCGGGCAGGTTCCGTCCCTGGCGAGGCCCGTACGAGCCACCAGCCGGACGGAGCCACCCTGGCCGCCCAGTCCACCGGCGCCGCGCTGCGCAGCCGCATCCGGGGGCAGCGCCGCTCCCCCGCCCGGCCCCGGCTCTGGTTCGAGCTCGCCCTGATCGGCATCAGTTACTGGATCTACTCGCTGGTCCGCAACGCGGTGCCCGAGCAGGAGGCGACCGCGCAGAAGCACGCCTCGTGGATCTGGGACCTGGAGCAGAGCCTCGGCATCGCGGTCGAACGCACGGTCAACCACGCGGTCGACTCGGTCACCTGGCTGATCGTCGGGATGAACTACTACTACGCCACGCTGCACTTCATCGTGACCATCGGCGTGCTGGTCTGGCTCTACCGCTCCCACCCGGGCCGCTACGCGGCGACCCGCACGGTGCTCTTCCTGACCACCGGGCTGGCCCTGATCGGCTTCTACTTCTTCCCGCTCGCCCCGCCCCGCCTGATGACCGGCGGTGACTTCATCGACACCGTCAAGGTGCACGACACCTGGGGCTCGATGGCCTCCGGCGCGGCGGCGAACGTCTCCAACCAGTACGCGGCGATGCCCTCGATGCACATCGGCTGGTCGCTCTGGTGCGGGCTGACGATCTTCTTCCTGGCCCGCCCGCTCTGGGTCCGGCTGCTCGGCCTGCTCTACCCGGCGGTCACCCTGCTGGTGATCGTCTCCACCGCCAACCACTTCTGGATGGACGCCGTCGGCGGCATCCTCTGCCTGGCGGCCGGCTTCGCCGCCGCCCGCGTGGTCTACCACGTCTGGGCCTACCAGCTCCCCCGCATCCCGGGCGAACCCGAGGACGACACCCCGGTCACCGTCCCCGCCGACTGGACCGAGAAGGCCGCCGCCTGACCCAGCACCACCCCGAGGGCCCGCCCCCGTCGATCAGCCGTAGAACAGGCGCTCGACGACGGAGCGGGCCCTTCGCGTGGTGCGGCGGTAGTCGTCGACCAGCTCGCCGGTGTGGCCGCTGCCGTAGCCGAGGTAGCGTGCCACCCCGGCGAGTTCGCGGGCGTCGGCGGGGAAGCTGTCGCCCGGGCGGCCGCGGACCAGCATCACCGCGCCGCGCACCCGGGAGGCCAGCACCCAGGCGGCGTCCAGCACCGCCGCGTCCTCGGCGGCCAGCAGCCCGGCCGCCTCGGCCGCCGCCAGGGCGGCCCTGGTCCGGGTGGTGCGCAGGGCGGGGACGCGGTGGCCGTGGAGCAGCTGGAGCAGCTGCACCGTCCACTCGACGTCCGCCAGGCCGCCCCGGCCGATCTTGGTGTGGGTGGTCGGGTCGGCCCCGCGCGGCAGCCGCTCGGCCTCGATCCGGGCCTTGATCCGGCGGATCTCCAGCAGATCCTTCTCCGGCACGCCGCCGCCCGGGTAGCGCAGCGGGTCGATCAGCGCCCGGAACCGCTCGCCCAGCTCCGCGTCGCCCGCCACCGGCTCGGCCCGCAGCAGCGCCTGGGCCTCCCAGACGTGCGACCAGCGCCGGTAGTACGCCTCGTACGAGGCCAGCGTGCGCACCAGCGGGCCCTGCCGGCCCTCCGGGCGCAGATCGGCGTCGACCAGCAGCGGCGGCTCGGTGGAGGGGGCGCCGAGCAGGGTGCGCAGCTGGTGGACGACGGTCTGGGCGGCCTTCGCCGCGTCGTGCTCCAGCGCGCCGAGCCGGGGCTCGTGGACGAAGAGCACGTCGGCGTCGGAGCCGTAGCCCATCTCGCGGCCGCCGAAGCGGCCCATCGCGATCACCGCCAGCCTGGTCGGCAGCTCGCCGTTGGCCGCCTCCCACTCGGCGGTGCAGGCCCGCAGGGCGCCCTGGAGGGTGGCCGCGTTGAGCGCGGTGAGCGCCTCCCCGGCCGCGTCGACCGCCTCGCCGGGATCGTCCCCGAAGCGGCCGAGCACATCGGCCGCCGCCGTCCGGAACAGCTCCCGCCGCCGGACCGACCGGGCCGCCGCGACGCCCGCCGCGGCGCTGCCGGCCCGGCCGACGGCGGCCAGCACCTCCGCCTCCAGGGCGGGGCGCCCGCGCGGCGCCAGCCCGTTCGGGTCGCCCAGCATGGCGACCGCCTCGGGGGCCCGCAGCAGCAGGTCCGGGGCGAGCCGCCCGGCCGAGAGCACCCGGGCCAGCTGCTCGGCGGCGGCGCTCTCGTCCCGCAGCAGCCGCAGGTACCAGGGGGTGCGGCCGAGCGCGTCGGAGACCTGACGGAAGTTCAGCAGCCCGGCGTCCGGGTCGGCCGAGTCGGCGAACCAGCCGAGCAGCACCGGCAGCAGGGTGCGCTGGATCGCCGCCTTGCGGCTGACCCCGGAGGCCAGTGCGGTCAGGTGGCGCAGCGCGGCGGCCGGGTCGGCGTAGCCGAGCGCCTCCAGCCGGGCCTTGGCGGCGGTCGGCGAGAGGCCGGTCGCCCCGGCGGGCAGCTCGGCGACGGCGTCCAGCAGCGGGCGGTAGAACAGCTTCTCGTGCAGCCGCCGGACCTCCACCGCGTGCCGCCGCCACTCCCGTTGGAGCGCGGCGACCGCGTCCGCGTTGGTGTCGTCGTTGATCTGCGGGGCCAGCGAACGGGCCAGGCGCCGCAGGTCGGCCGGGTCGGTGGGCATCAGGTGGGTGCGGCGCAGCCGGTGCAGCTGGATGCGGTGCTCCATGGCGCGCAGGAAGCGGTACGCGGCGTCCAGCGACGCGGCGTCGGCCCGGCCGACGTAGCCGCCGGCGCTCAGCTGATCCAGGGCCTGGAGGGTGTTGGGGCTGTGCACCCCGGGGTCGGTGCGGCCGTGCACCAGCTGGAGCAGCTGGACGGCGAACTCGACGTCGCGCAGGCCGCCGGGGCCGAGCTTGAGCTGCCGGTCCAGTTCGGTGGCGGGGATGGCATCCACCACCCGGCGGCGCATCTGCTGGACGTCGGCGACGAAGTTCTCCCGCTCGGCGGCCTGCCAGACCAGCGGGGCGGTGGCCTCGGCGTAGGCGGCGCCGAGCTCGGTGTCCCCGGCCACCGGACGGGCCTTCAGCAGGGCCTGGAACTCCCAGGTCTTGGCCCAGCGCTGGTAGTACGCCAGGTGGCTGGCCAGGGTGCGCACCAGCGGACCGTTGCGCCCCTCGGGACGGAGGTTGGCGTCCACCGGCCAGATGGTGCCCTCGCCGGTGGTGTCGGAGCACAGCCGCATCAGCCGGGCGGCCAGCCGGGTGGCGGACTGCAGGGCCCGGTGCTCCTCGACCCCGTCGCGGGCCTCGGCCACGAAGATCACGTCCACGTCCGAGACGTAGTTGAGCTCCCGGCCGCCGCACTTGCCCATCCCGATCACCGCGAGCCGGCACTGCCCGGCCGCCTCCGGGTCCTCCTCCTCGGCGATCTCCAGTGCCGTCTGCAGGGTGGCCCCGGCCAGGTCGGCCAGCTCGGCTCCGGTCTGCGGCAGGTCGGCGGTGCCGCTCAGGTCGCGGGCGGCGATGGCCAGCAGGCAGCGGCGGTAGGCGGCGCGCAGCGCGTCGGCGGGCGGGGCGTCGGCGGCGCGCACCCGCTGGCGCAGCACGTGCTGGAAGTCCTCCCTCGCCGGGTGCACGTCGCGCAGTTCGAAGGTGACCAGGGCGTGCCAGTCGCGCGGGTGCCGGGCCAGGTGGTCGCCGAGCGCGGCGGAGGCGCCGAGCACCGAGAGCAGCCGGTCGCGCAACGGCTTGGAGCTGGTCAGGGTGTCCCGCAGGGTCTGCCGCTCGGGCCCGTCGAGCGCCTCCAGCAGCCGGGCCAGGCCGAGCAGCGCCAGGTCCGGGTCGGCGGTCCCGCCGAGCGCGTCCAGCAGCACCGGGTCCTCGGCCAGCCCGTCCAGGCCCGGACCACCCAGCCCCGGCCCCGCCAGCAGCCGGACGGCCGCGTCCGGATCGGAGAACCCACGCCGCACCAGCCGTACTTCCAGCCGACTGCTCCGCTCCGCCACTGCGGCCCGCCTCCCTGTTCGCACCTGGGACGAGCGTACGGGCTCCCGGCCCCGGTGACCCGGACGACGGTGCGTCAGCTGGCGCGGCGTCAGGCCCGCCCGCCTCCGGGAGCAACCTCCGTGCCGCCGGTGGCGTTGGGCCCGGTGTGCGTCCGCCCTCCCGTCCGCCTTCCCGTCCGCCCTCCCGTCTCCCCTCCCTCACCGGCCTGCGGTTCTGGGCCGCCCTGCTGGTGGTGCTCTACCACCTCTCCCGCCAGCTGGGCGAGCTTCCGCTGATCAGTCCGCTGGTCTGGTACGGGCGCAGCGGGGTGACCTTCTTCTTCGTGCTCTCCGGTGCGGTGCTGGCCTGGACGTACGACGGGGCCCGGGTGCCGGTGCACGTCTTCCTGCGCCGCCGGCTGGCCCGGATCTGGCCGCTGCACGCGCTCAGCACCGCGCTCTCGCTGGCCGCCTACGCGGCGATCGGCGCCGCCGTGCCGGTGGGTGCCGCGCTCTGGTCGCTGCCGCTGCTGCACGCCTGGCTGCCGGCCACGGCCAAGGGCGGGAACCCGGCGAGCTGGTCGCTCGGGGACGAGGCCTGGTTCTACCTGCTCCTCCCGTTCCTGCTCGCGCTGCTGACGGGGCGCCGGCTGCGGGCGGTGGCGGTGGCGTGTCTGCTGAGCGGCCCGCTGCTCTGGTTCGCCGGTGCGGCGGTGGACGATACGGCGCTGCGCAGTTGGCTGCTGGACTACCTGCCGCTCACCCGGACGCCGCAGTTCCTGCTCGGGGTGGTGCTCGGCCTGGCACTCCGCCGGGGCACCGCACCCCGGGTGCCGCTGCTCCCGGCCGGGCTGGCGGTGCTCGCCTTCCACGCCGCGCTGGTCCCCTGGCACCTGGCCGTGCCGGACCAGCGCTGGTACGGACCGTGGTGCGCCTCGCAGTTGCTCGCCGCGCCGCTCTTCGCCGCGCTGATCGCGGCCGCCGCGCAGGCCGACCTGAACGGCCGGCGGGCCTTCGGGCAGCGGCCGCTGGTCCGGCTCGGCGAGTGGTCCTTCGCCTGGTACCTGGTGCACGAGATCGGCTTCCGCTGCTGGCTCGCGGCGTACGGCCGCCCGGACGGGACCGCGGTGCTGCTCGGCGTCTGGCTGCTGCTGGCGGGCGGCTCGCTGGCGCTGGCCGCGGCCCTCTTCCGGTACGTGGAACGGCCGTTGGAGCGGGCCCTGCGCGCGGGCCCGGTCGTGCGACTGCCGCGCCCCCGCCGGGATTCGGCGAAGGCGCGGCAGCGGAGCGCGGTCTGACGGGTCAGTCCTTCGGGGCCAGGCCCTCCTGCGACTCGTCCATGTTCACGTAGGCGTAGAAGACGCCCAGGTTGTAGCCGTCCTCGTCGGTGTCGACGGTGGCGGTGATGTCCGTGTCGCCGTTGCGCAGGATCTTCGAGATGTCCCACCGGTTGGAGTCGTAGCCGAAGTTGTTCCGGTTGTACGGCACCCGGACGAACTGGTCGGCCGGCGTCAGCTCCTCGATGGTGGAGTTGAACGCGTCCTTGGAGAAGTGGTTCTGGTCGGTGAACTCGGTCTTCGGGCCGTTGGTGGACTTGGCGTAGAAGGTGTCGCCGGTCCACTTGAGGTCACCGTCGTAGACCACGTAGCCGAGCTTGGCCTGGATCGGGCCGGTCGCCGGGGTGACCAGGCCGTCGAGCTTGAGGCTGATCTCCGGGCTGTTCGGCAGCTCGGGGACGAAGCCGTCCCAGAGGTGGATGTGGCGCAGCGGCTTGCAGTCGTTCTCGTAGGCCACCACGATCGTCCAGCCGCCCCAGCTGTGCGGCTTCACCACGGAGTCCATGTTGGCCACGGTGTAGGTGCCGTTGCCGTGCTTCTTCACCATGTCGGTGATGTCGGCCGAGGCCTGGTAGCTGCTCTCGGCCTCGGTGGTGATGTAGCCGATGCTCGGCTGCTGGTTCTCGATGTTGGTGTACTGCGCGTCGCCCGGGAGCTTGAGGTAGACCTCGTCGATCTGGCTCTGCGGCAGCACCACGTCGTCGATGCCCCGGGTGCCGCCCCAGTACAGGCGGGCGTACTTGACCTTGGAGCCCTCGATCAGGTTCAGGTCGGCGGAGCTGGCGGAGTAGATCTCGTCGCCCTCCGGACCGATCGAACCGGGATCGATGTTGATGTACTTCATGTGGTAGTTGTTGTTGATCGGACGCGAGCCCTCGCCCGTCCGGGCCTGCTCGCAGGGCGGCTGGTTCGGGTCGACCGGCGGCTTGGTCTCGTCGCAGGTCATCAGCGAGTTGCTGATCCGGGTGATCGAACCGTGGAACAGGCCGTCGAAGCGGGTCTTCATCGGCAGGACGTTCTGCTCGATCGTGTCACCGTGCCCGGGGGAGCGGCGCCCGTCGCCGGAGCCGCGCGCGTCGGCGGACGGCAGGGTCATCATCTGGCCGGCGACGGCGACCAGGGCCGCGCTGGCGATGGCGAGTCGGCGCGCGGTGCGGCGCTTCCCGGTGGCACGGCTGACGGTGGAGGGCATGGGTACCTCTCGGTTCAGGCGGCCGGGCGCGAGGCGCACCCCCGCCGACGTTCTGGGGTTGACGCCACCCATCGGAACACAACTCTCCGCAACATTCCCGTCACGTACCGCCATCAGGGGGGACGACCGCAACCTCGCACTGACCACCCGTCAACTCCTCACCCGGCCGGGCTATCCGCGCCGCCCCAGCAGCCCGTACCCTCACCCGAACGGACTGATCAGGACGGGGGTGCGGTGACCGTGACGGGCCATCAGGACACACCCCGGGACGCCGTCCCGGGCGGCCCCGCGGCGGACGCACCACCCGCCACCACCCCGGCGGACGCGCCTCCGCCCCCGCCGCCCGTCCCCGCCGTCGAGCCCACCCGCGACCCCGCCCCCGCGCACCGGCTCCCGACCGTCTGGACCAGGGCCACCGGTGCGCTCGCCGCCCTGGCCACCCTCGGCCACCTGCTCTCGGCCGCCCTGACGCCCTGGCAGCCCTCGGTCCGCCCGCTCCCGCTCGCCCTCCTCGCCGCCGGCGCCGCAGCCACCGCCTCCTGGGTGGCCGCAAGCTGGTTCGCCCCGGCCGCCCCCTCCCCCGTCCCCTCCCCCCGCTCGCCCTGGCCGCGCGCCGCGCGCCACGCGGTGGTCGCCGGACTCTCGGTCGGCGCGGCCCTCTCCCTCTTCGCCCCGTTCGGCCCCACCGCCGCCCGGGTCTGCCTCGGCCTCGCCCTCCTCGCCGCCGCAATCACCCTCGTGGGAAGCCCAGTTCACCGGTCACGAACCCGACTCGCCCCGGTCAACCGCGAACTCCGCCTGCTGGCCACCGCCTACCTGGCCGCCTGGCCCACCGCCTGGAGCGCCTACCAGCTGCTCTTCCCCGGCGACGGCCCGCTGCCCGTGCTGACCCGGCTCGGCCAACTCCTCCTCGTCCCGTCCGTCGGCGCCATCGTCCTGACCGGCCTCCTCACCCTCGGCACCGCCGTCCACGGCCTCGTCCGCCGCCTCCTCGGCCACGACAACTGACCTGCCGCACACCGTTCTTGACCATCCGTTCACCTCCACCGCCTGGCCACCTCCACCCCCGGTCCGTATCCTCGCCCGGACGGACCGACGACCGGCACGGGGGAGCACGGGTCATGACGGCTGACCAGAGCGGCACGCCCAGGGACGCGGCCACCACCGAGCCGCCGCCCGAGCACCAGGAGCGCACCGGACTCCGCAGCCCCACCGTCTGGACCCGTGCCACCGGAGCCGTCACCCACCTCGCCTTCCTCGCCTACCTGGTGGCGATCCTGCTGGAGCCGTGGCGCCCCGGCGTCCGGACGCTCCCGCTCACCCTGCTCGGCCTGGGCGTGCTGTGCGGCCTGCTCTGGCTGGTCGCGGGCAGTCTGGCGCCCAGGAGCGACGTGTTCCCCGAGGTGGCCGAGGCCACGGCGCCGCCGACCGCCGCCGACCTGGTGGCCGTCCAGACCGCGGCGAACGCCGTCGAACGACGACGGGCTCCCTGGTACTTCGCCGTGGCACTGCCGCTGGTGGCGCTGGTACCCGCCCTGTTCGTGCCGTTCAGCGGCGCGCACCCCGAAGTCTCGGCCCGTCAGGCCGAGTTGGTGGCGGCGGGGGCGCAGTGGGGCGAGTACGTGCTCCTCCCGCCGGAGGAGAACGGCGACCGCCTGCCCGCCTACCGCTCCGACCAGGACTACCGGTTCGCGCCGGTCGCCAGCACCCCCGGGGAACCGTTCGGCACGGCGCAGTCCAGGTCGCTGGCCGGCGTCGAGGTCGACCACCGGGTCCGCCTGCTCACCGCCCCGGGCCAGGCGCCCCTGGCCGCCCCGGCACTCGACGAGGCCACCGAACCCGCGCCGATCGAGCGGACGGCCGTCCGGGTCTGGATCGGGATCGTGCTGCTCGGCACCGTGATCTCGGGCGCGTCCTGGACCGGGCTCGGCGGGAGCCGGGCCGTGGAGCGGATCGAGGAGTTCTACGCGACCGGCCCGCAGTGGCACCGCATCCGGGTCACCGGGAAGACCGTCACCCGCGACCTGCCCGAGGAGGAGATCGACCGCAACGTCGACGGCGCTCCCACCACCACCGAGGAGTGCCTGCACCTCGACCTGGCCGGCAGCACCGGGCACCTGCTCTACCTCGGCGACCGCCCACCACAGGGCCTCGCCTGGCTGGGCCTGTGGCCCGAGCTCCGCTCCGGCACCGGGTCACCCCGCGCCTTCCACACCGCACTGATCGTCCCGGACCGCCACGGCTCGTACTGGGGAACGGTCCGGCCACCACTGCCGACCCCCGTCGACGCCCCGGCCCCGCGGCCCCGCCCCGTCCGACCCGACCCGGCGCACGCCTCCCTGGACGTCGACAGCCGCCTGGCCCTCGCCGTCCTGGCCCTCTGGCCGATCGGCTGGACCGCCTACCACCTCCTCTCCCCCACCGACGGCACCCTCCCCGCCTGGCCCGCCGTCGCCCAGCTCACCCTCTTCCCGCTCGCCTTCTTCCTCGCGCTGGTGGTCCTTCTCGGCATCGGCACGGGGCTGCACTCCCTCTACGAGCGGATCTTCGGCTGACCCCCGGCAGGCTGACGTCCCCTCACCCGTCATCCGACCGGGGGATCCACGCCGGGTGGGGGGCAAACGACCCGTCTTCTCGTCCTCAGGGATTATGCGTCCGGGCATTTACGGCTGACAGGATTTCGACGTCGGGGGGCGGGGATATCGGCATGAATCCCGGACTCTTCCCGATCCGATGGGTAAAGTCCGGGCAATGAGGGGGTATGGGGACGTGCAAGCGCACGATCGGAGCGACGGACCGGAGATCCTGGTCTCCGCCCAGGGGCTGGGGAAGCGCTTCGGCCGCCGGACCGTCCTCGACGACGTGTCACTGGACCTCCCGGCCGGGACGGTCACCGGCTTCCTCGGCGCCAACGGCTCGGGCAAGACCACGGCCATCCGCCTGATGCTCGGCCTGGCCACCGGTCCGGGCCGCACCCTCTACTTCGGCAAGCCCCTCGGGGCCCACCGCGCCCCCGCCCGGATCGTCGGCGCCGTCCTCGGCGGCGTCGCCGGGCACCCCTCCCACACCGTGCGCACCCACCTGCGCGCGGTCGCCGCCGGGATCGGCGTCGCGACCCCGCGGGTGGACGAAGTCCTGTCCCTGGTCGGTCTGTCGGAGGCCGCGGGCCTGCGCCTCAAGGCGCTCTCGCTCGGCATGGCGCAACGGGTCGGCATCGCCCAGGCCCTGCTCGGCGACCCGGCCGTGCTGGTCCTGGACGAGCCGGCCAACGGCCTGGACCCGCACTCCCTGACCTGGCTGCGCGGCTTCGTGCGCGACCTCGCCCGCTCGGGGAAGGCGGTCCTGATCTCCAGTCACCTGCTGGGCGAGATGGAGCAGACGGCCGACCGGGTCGTGGTGCTCGCCCACGGCCGGGTGGTGGCCACCGGAGCCGTCGGCGAACTCACCGCGCGCGCCTCGGGGTTCGTCACCGTCGAGAGCCCGCGGGCCGCCCGCCTCGCCGAACTGGCCACCGAGGCCGGCGCCCGGGTGCGCCCGCAGGACGGCGCGGACCCGACCGGCACCCGGCTGGGCGTCGAGGGCCTGGACCGCTTCCAGGTCGGCGAGCTGGCGGCCCGTCACGGCATCGCCCTCTCCTGGCTCGACGAGCGCCGCCCCACCCTCGAAGACTTCTACCTCTCCGTGGCCGACGAGGAGTTCCGGATCCGATGAGCACCACGATCACCCCGCCCCCGGCCGTCTCGAGGGGGGCGGCGCTCCGCCGTGCCACCGCCTACGAGTACCGCCACCTGGCGGGGCTGCGCTCCACCTGGGTGGTGCTCGCCGTCGCCCTGGTGCTCGGCATCGGCAACGGCGTGGACCTGGGCTTCACCGACGCCCCCACCCCCGCCCTCGCCGCCGACGCACTCCAGTGGCAGCCCGTCGCCATGCAACTTCCTCTGCTCGCACTGCTGTTGATCGCCTTCGGCACCGGCCCGGTCGGCTCCGACCTCGCCCGGGGCGCGGCCCGGACCACCTGGCTGGTGGCCGCCTCGCGCGGCACCGCGTTCGCGGCCAAGCTCCTGGTCGGCGCCGCCGTCTGCGCGGCGACCGCGGCGGCACTCGCCCTGCTCGCGGCGGCGGCCGCCGCGACCACCCTCGCCCTGCGCGGCACCGCCCAGCCGGACTGGGCGGCCTGCGTCCCGGCCGTGCTCCGCTACCTGCTGGTGATGGCCTGCTGGCCCGTGCTGGCGGCCTCGACCGCCGCGATCGTCCGCAACCGTGCGGCCACCGTCCTGCTCCTGGTGGGCTGGCCGCTGCTCGGCGAACGGCTGGTCGGCGCGCTGCTGGGGCGGCTGCTCGACGCGGACGGGCTGGGCGGGTGGCTCCCGTTCGCCGCCGCCCGCGCCGCGATGGCCGGCACCTCCGACGAGGCGCCCCAGGACGGCTTCACCCGGGCCCTGTTGGGCAGCGAACTCTCCCCGGCCGCCGGACTGTCGGTGTTCCTCGCATTCACCGCCGCGACGGCACTGGCCGGCGCCTTCGCCTACCGGCGACGGGACGCCTGACCGTCCCCCGAAGACTTCCCGGAAACGGCCGAGCGGCCGGATTCCGGGGGACCGAGAAAAAGAAACAGGGGGAAGAGGGCAGCGGGGGCGGGCCAAGTTTCCACGCCTCGCCCGCGATCCCGCACGCCCTCCCCGCTTGACGCACCTACGGAGTTTACGTGAACCGCAAGCACATCCGTCTGGCCGCCGCCTCTGCCCTCGCGGCCGTCGCCCTCGGCGTCGCCGCCCCGGCCGCCAACGCCGCCGAGGCCCACCGCGCCCCGGCCACCGCCGTCGCCCTCCAGCAGGCCGACACCGCCCGCCTGATCACCCTGATCCAGCAGAGCCCGGCCGCTGCCACCAACGGTGAGGCCGGCCTCACCGCGGCCGAGCTCACCGAGCTGCGGAACCTCCAGAACCAGCAGGTCCAGTACGGCAGCCCGAAGGCCGAGGCCATCAAGGCGCTGCTCAAGAAGTCGGGCTCGCTGTTCAAGGCCGGCATCCGCGCCGCCAAGAACGGCGCCGACGCCTACCGCAAGTGGGTCGACAGCCTCTCCAACCTCAACCCGCTGAAGTGGACCCTCAAGGCCCTGCCGGGCGCGGTCCAGCTGGAGGTCATCGACTGGCTCGCCAAGCAGATCGGCTGATCCCCTTCTGAGGAACAGGAGTTGAGCATGGACAAGACGCCTTCGCAGAAGCACGCCGACACCGTCTGGGGAGCCGCAGTCCTCCCGGTGCTCGCCGGCTGGATCACCTTCCACCTGCTGCCGGACGACAACGCCCCGGGGTGGATCCTCTACGCCGTCGGCGCGGCCGCGACCGCGCTCGCACACGGCTGGTTCGCCCTCCGCAGGCGCCCCCCGGGCGTCGGCGGGGTGGTCGTGCCCGTCCTGTACGTCCTGCTCGGCTCCCTGTTCTGGCTCACCCAGACCTGACCGACCCGAGGGAACGAGAAACCCCGCATGAAGACCCGTCACCTACGGATCGCGGCCGCCACGGCCCTGGCCGCCGTCGCCATCGGCGTCGCCGCCCCGGCCGCCAACGCCGCCGACCACACCCGCACGTCGGCCGCCTCCACCGCCCCCGTCACCCTGACGGCACCTCAGGCCCGGGCCGTCCTGGCCTCCCCCGAGCTGCGCCCGCACCTCGACGCCACCGACCGCACCCTGCTCCGGGCCGTCGCCGACGGCAACGCCACCCCGGAGCTCCAGCGCGGCGCCGCCTCCTCCGCCGCCAAGGCCGCCCTGGCCGCCCTCAAGAAGGCCGGCGGCAAGCTCTGGTCCGGCGCCAAGTCCGCCGCCGCCAAGGGCTACCCCGCCTTCAAGCAGTGGCTCGACGGCCTCCCCTGGTACCACCCCGTCCGCATCGCCATCGCCGCCCTCGGCGGCGAGGGCATCAAGCAACTCATCGACCTGATCAACAACAGCTGACCCCCACGGCTCACAGCACTTCGGCCCGTTCCCCTGCGGCGTTTCGCCGCCGGGGAACGGGCCGAAGCTCAGGCCTGACGCGAGGTCAGAGCACCTGGAGGTTCTTGCGGAGCTCGAAGGGGGTGACCTCGGAGCGGTACTCCTCCCACTCCTGGCGCTTGTTGCGCAGGAAGAAGTCGAAGACGTGCTCGCCCAGCGTCTCCGCCACGAGCTCGCTGCGCTGCATCAGGTCGATGGCCTCGCCGAGGTTCTGCGGCATCGGCTGGATCCCGAGCGCCCGCCGCTCCGCGTCCGTCAGCGCCCAGACGTCGTCGTCGGCGCCCGGAGGAAGCTCGTAGCCCTCCTCGATGCCCTTGAGGCCGGCGGCCAGGGTCACCGCGTACGCCAGGTACGGGTTGCACCCGGTGTCCAGCGAGCGGACCTCGATCCGCGTCGAGCCCTGCTTGCCGGGCTTGTACATCGGCACCCGGATCAGCGCGGAGCGGTTGTTGTGGCCCCAGCAGATGTACGACGGCGCCTCGCCGCCCGCACCGGCCGTGCGCTGCGAACCGCCCCAGATGCGCTTGTAGGAGTTGACCCACTGGTTGGTGACGGCGGCGGTCTCCGCCGCGTGCTTCAGCAGGCCCGCGATGAACGAGCGCCCCACCTTGGAGAGTTGGTACTCCGCGCCGGACTCGTGGAAGGCGTTCCGGTCGCCCTCGAAGAGGGAGACGTGCGTGTGCATCCCGGAGCCGGGGTGCTGCGAGAACGGCTTCGGCATGAAGCTGGCGTGCACGCCCTGCTCCAGCGCGACCTCCTTCATGACCAGGCGGAAGGTCATGATGTTGTCGGCCGTGGAGAGCGCGTCCGCGTACCGGAGGTCGATCTCCTGCTGGCCGGGGGCGCCCTCGTGGTGGGAGAACTCCACCGAGATGCCCATCGACTCCAGCATGGTGATGGCCTGTCGGCGGAAGTCGTGGCCGACACCGCGCGGGGTGTGGTCGAAGTAGCCGGACTGGTCGGCGGGGATCGGCGGGGTGCCGTCGCCGGGGAGGTCCTTGAGGAGGAAGAACTCGATCTCGGGGTGGGTGTAGAAGGTGAAGCCGAGGCTGGAGGCCTTCTCCAGGGTGCGCTTCAGCACGTACCGCGGGTCGGCGTACGAGGGCGAGCCGTCCGGCATCATGATGTCGCAGAACATCCGGGCGGTGCCGGGAGTCTCCGAGCGCCACGGCAGGATCTGGAACGTGGTCGGGTCCGGCTTGGCGATCATGTCGGACTCGTAGACCCGGGCGAAGCCCTCGATCGCCGAGCCGTCGAAGCCGATCCCCTCCTCGAAGGCCTGCTCCAGCTCGGCCGGCGCCACGGCGACCGACTTGAGGAACCCGAGCACGTCGGTGAACCACAGCCGGACGAAACGGATGTCACGCTCTTCGAGCGTACGAAGCACGAACTCCTGCTGCTTGCCCATGGGGACAGTCTCACCTCTGCTCTTTACGTCCGTGTTACGCCCGGTCGTCCGCCCGTAGCGGCCCGGCAACGAATGCCCCCATCATGTCGGATCTTCGTCCGGAGTCCAGCCCGGGATGCGTCGGATCCGGGGCGCGCCGTCACTCCGGCGATTCCCCGAGGTCCACCGGCCGCGGGAGGCCGCGCTCGGCGACGATCCTGTCCATCTCGTCTGCGAAGGCGTCGTCGAGCACGGGTCCCGTTCGCAGCAGGTACTCGGCGAAGGACACCTCGTCCCCCATGAGTGGACCGCTCTCCGGATCGTGGTGCTCCTGCGAAACCATCCCAGCCTCCTCCGCCCGACCCACCCATCCTGCACCGTGGCGAGGACCACAGCAGACATAGCGTCAGTTAGACGATAAGGTGGGGTCATGCCGAATCTGCGTATCGCCCTCTGCCAGACCGACCCCTGGGTCGGTGACATCGAGCGCAACTGCGAGGAGGTGGTGCGCTGGGCCAGGCGGGCCGCCGAGGGCGGGGCTCAGCTGGTGGCGTTCCCGGAGATGGTGGTGACGGGGTATCCGGTGGAGGACCTGGCGTTGCGCGGGTCGTTCGTCAACGCTTCGCGGGAGGCGCTCGCCCGGCTGGCCGGGACGCTGGCCGAGGAAGGGCTCGGGGAGCTGCCCGTGGTGGTCGGATACCTGGGGCGGTCCACCGAGGCGTGGCGCGGGCGCCCCGCCGGGTCGCCGCAGAACTGTGCGGCGGTGCTGCACCGCGGCGAGGTGAAGGGCCGCTTCGCCAAGCACCACCTCCCCAACTACGGGGTCTTCGACGAGCACCGCTACTTCGTCCCCGGCGACCAGCTGCCGGTCCTGCGCCTGCACGGGGTGGACGTGGCCCTCGCCATCTGCGAGGACATCTGGCAGGACGGCGGCCGCGTCCAGGCGGCGCGGGAGGCCGGGGCGGGGCTGCTGCTCGTCCTGAACGGGTCGCCGTACGAGCGGGAGAAGGACGACACCCGCCTCGCCCTGGTCCGCAAGCGCGCGCGGGAGGCCGGCTGCACGCTGGCGTACGTGAACATGGTCGGCGCCCAGGACGAGCTGGTCTTCGACGGGGACTCCCTCGTCGTCGACGCGCAGGGCGAAGTCCTGTCCCGCGCACCGCAGTTCGAGGAGCACCTGCTGCTCGCCGACCTGGAGCTCCCGGCGGCCACCGACGCCACCGACGGTCTGCTGCTGAACGACGGCCTGCGCCTGGCCCGCACCGACCTCGGCGGCACCCCCGAGGACCGGAAACCGACGGGGCGTCAGACGCCCGCACCCCGGCTCGGCGACGAGGCCGAGGTGTACCAGGCGCTGGTCGAGGGCACCCGGGCGTACGTCCGCAAGAACGGCTTCCGCTCGGTGCTGATCGGGGTCTCCGGCGGGATCGACTCCGCACTGGTGGCGGCGATCGCCACCGACGCGCTCGGCGGGGAGAACGTGCACGGCGTCTCGATGCCGAGCCGGTACTCCTCGCAGCACTCCCGCGACGACGCCGCCGAGCTGGCCCGCCGCACCGGGCTGCACCTGCGCACGATCTCGATCGCCCCGATGTTCGACGCCTACACCGCCGCCACCGAGCTGACCGGGCTGGCGGAGGAGAACCTCCAGTCCCGCCTGCGCGGCACCCTGCTGATGGCGGTCTCCAACCAGGAGGGCCACCTCGTCCTCGCGCCGGGCAACAAGAGCGAGCTGGCGGTCGGCTACTCGACCCTCTACGGCGACTCGGTCGGCGCGTACGGGCCGATCAAGGACGTCTACAAGACCCTGGTCTTCCGCCTCGCCCAGTGGCGCAACGCGGCGGCGCTCGAACGCGGCGAGCAGCCGCCGATCCCGGAGAACACCATCGCCAAGCCGCCCTCCGCCGAGCTGCGGCCGGACCAGGTGGACACCGACTCGCTCCCCGACTACGAGCTGCTGGACGCCGTGCTCGACCTCTACGTGGAGGGCGACCAGGGGCGGGACGCGATCGTCGCGCGGGGGTACGACCCGGCCGTGGTGGACCGGATCGTCCGGCTGGTCGACACCGCCGAGTACAAGCGGCGCCAGTACCCGCCGGGCCCGAAGGTCTCCCCCAAGGGCTTCGGCCGCGACCGCCGGCTGCCCGTCACCAACCGCTGGCGCCAGGGCTGAGAGCGGGAGCGACGGGCGAAACCGGGGTGCGGGGGCGGCCGGGGCTCTGCGAGCATGCACGGATGTCCGAGCAGCTCGAAGCCCTGGTCCTCCGGAACACCCACCGCATCCCCGTCCCCACCGGCCCGCTGGGCCAAGGGGCCACCGTCACGGGGCAGTTGGACGCGGCGCTGCTCTCGGTCGGCTTCAAGCTGTCGGCCGAGCTGTTCGGGCACCTGGCGCAGCTGGACGCGGAGGCGGTGGCCGGCACCGGGGCCCGCACCCTGGCCACCGTCCGCGGCCTGGTCGGCGACCACGTCCGGCACAACAGCTACTTCGTCGACTTCCCGGCGAACGTGCCGGACACGGCGGAGTTCTGGGCGTTCTGCCTGTCCCGGGCCCTGGAGGAGGACGGCGGGCGTCTGCTCCAGCGGCTCGGCGTCGGGTCGGTCAACCTGCTGGACCTCCCGGACTACGGCAGGTACCGGCACCGCTACGAGGAACTCCTCGCCAAGCACGCCGAGTTGATCGCGGGGGCCACCGACCGGGTGACCGTCCTGCACCTCGGCGGGCCGCTCCGCGACGAACGGACGGCGCTCTACCTGGCCCTGGCCGGCAGCACCACCCCGCTCGGCCCGGACGGGCTGCGCGACCTCGCCGTGCTCGCCCCGCTCTGCACCGACGGGCCCCAGCCCGACGCCATCCCGGTCCGGGAGAACCGGGCAGTGGTCAACCGGGCCCGCCTGCACGCGGGTTCGGCCCTGGAGCTGGACACCGTCACCGACGTGCTCCGGCTGGCCTGCGTGCTCTCCGACGGAGACCCGACCCTCACCGAACCCACCCGGCTGCGCGGGCTGCGCCGCCCGGTGCGCCGCGCCCTGCTGGCCGGGCTGGACGCGGTGGTGGCGGCCGAGCCCGCCAAGCTGGCGGACGTGCACCCGCACCGTGAGCAGTTCAAGCGCCTGGGTGAGCGGCTCCACCCGCACGAGTACCCCCGGTGGCCGCACGCCGCCCGGGTGTTCGCGGTCGCGCGCGGCGAGGAGCGGGCCCCGACCCTGAACGGCCGGACCGAGGCGCTGCTCGCCGACGGCGACGCCGGCGGGGCGGCCCGCCTGCTGGCCACGGCCGCACCCGGCCGGCTCTTCCGGGCGCTGGACCACCTGCTGACCGCCTGCCCCGACGAGGAGGAGCGCGAGGCCGTGCTGGCCGCCGCCGAGCGGGCCGCACCGCAGGTCTCCGGCCGGGTCCTGCTCTCGCTCCGGGAGCACCTGCTGAACCGGACCCGGCCCGACCGGGCCAAGCGGGTGTTCACCAACCGCCTGGGCCGCGCCTGGGTCGCCGACGACCACCGCCCCGGGCTGCCGGAGACGGCCGGGGACCGGCTCGCGGCGCTGCTGGACCGGGAGACCCGCCGACGGCTCCCGCACCCCGCTCACCTGCTGCTCGACCCGGCCGTGCTGGACGTCGCGGTGCCGCTCGGTGGCAAGGCGACCTCCAGCGGGGTCGGCGTGCTGCCCCGGGGGTCGGTCTCCAGGGTCGAGGGCGAGTTGCTGCGCTTCTTCGTGTACTGGCACCAGGCCCGGACCAGCACCGACTTCGACCTGTCGGCGCTGCTGCTGGACGAGAAGTACGGCACCCTGGGCTGGCTCTCGTACACCGAGCTGACGAGCCTGGAGGGCGAGCACTCGGGCGACGTCACGGACGCCAGGGACGGCGCCTCGGAGTTCATCAACCTCCGCCTCGGCGCGGTGCGCGGCACGTACATCGTGCCGCAGGTGAACATCTACGACGGCGAGGGCTTCGAGCAGGTCAAGGAGTCGTTCTTCGGCTACATGCTGCGCGAGGCCGAGCAGCAGGGCCGGCCCTTCGAGGCGCGCACCGTCCGGATGAAGTCCGAGCTGCGCGGCCCCGGCCGGGTCGCCCTGCCGCTGGTCTTCCTGCGCGATCCGGACGGCACCTGGTGGGCGAAGTGGCTGCACCTGCACCTCAAGGGCCGCCCGCACGCCAACCAGGTCGAGGGCAACCGGGTCTCGGTGGCCACCCTGGTGCGCGGCGCGGTGGAGCGGCGGTACCTGACGGTGCGCCACCTCACCGGACTGATGGACGCGGTGACCACCACCCTCTGGGACGGCGCCACCGTCCCGGACGGGCCGGTCACCTTCGTCGGGCTGGAGCGGCCCGAGGGCCTGCACCCGGACTCCACCGTCGTCACGCCGGAAAACCTGCGTGATCTGATCCCCGCCTGACTGCTAGCGTGGCCGCGGCGGCGAGGCCATGGACGGGCTTCCTTCTCATCTTCCAATGAACTAGTCCGTCCGCTCTCCTCGCCGCCACCGGAACGGCCCTCACAGCTTGAACGAGGCGGCCACCGCCCGGTGGTCGCTGCCGCTCCTCGGCAGCAGCCAGGAGTCGGTGGCGGTCAGCTTCCCCCCGCTGAGCACGTGGTCGATCCGGACCATCGGGAAGGCCGCCGGGAAGGTGAAGCCGAAGCCCTGGCCGGCCGTCTCCTGAGCCGACGTCAGCTGCTCGGTGAGCGGGTCGAACGCACGGTCCGTCAGACTCCCGTTCAGGTCGCCCATCAGCAGCACCCTCTCCTCCGGCTCGCTCCGCAGGGCGGCGCTCAGCGCCTTGACGCTCTCGTTCCGCGGGTCGGCACCGAAGCCGCTGCGCGGGGTGACCCGGACGGAGTCCAGGTGGCCGTAGTAGACCGCCACCCGCCCCTTGGGCGTCTCCACCACCGCACGGGCCGCCGTGCCGATGTGCTGGATGCCGTCCTTCTCGACGAACCCGCCCGGCACGATCGGGTACTTGGACCACAGGCCGTCGGTGGTCGAGCCGCCCAGGTAGTAGGGGTAGGCGGAGGCCAGGCCCCGCCGGTACTCGCCGAGGGCGGCCGACTCCATCTCCTGGAGGGCGATCAGGTCGGCGCCCGAGTCCTTCAGGACCTTCAGCGTGCCGGCGTAGTCCACGTTGGCGGCCGCCACGTTGTGGCTCACCACCGTCAGGTCGCCCTTCCCGCTGCTGCCGTCCGCCAGCGCCCCGCCGTACATCGCCAGCCAGACCGCCCCGGGCAGCGCCGTCGCCACCAGCGCGGTGGCCGAGCGGCGCAGCAGCGCGCCGAGCAGCAGCGCGAGCACCAGCAGGCCGCTCCACGGCAGGAAGGTCTCGACGAAGCCGCCGAGGTTGCCGCCGTCGGGCAACAGCGAGTGCCCGGCCGTCACCAGCGCCGTCAGCACCGCCAGCCCGGCCAGGATCCGCCCCCGCCGCCAGCGGTTCTTCCGCCGCGCGGGCGGGGACGACGGCTGCGGGGCCTTCCTGGCCCGCACGGGTGCGCGGGTGTCCACCTGAGTCATTCATCCCCCTTGTGACGTTATGTCAGCGTTATGAGGGATCAGACGCCGCCGCGGTGCGGAAGGGTTCCTCAGTACCGGTACTCGGCCGCGATCGCCCGGTGGTCGCTGCCGTCGGCCGGGAGCACCCAGGAGTCGGTCGGGGTGAGGCCGCCCTTGCTGAGGATCTGGTCGATCCGCGCCATCGGGAAGCCGGAGGGCCAGCTGAAGCCGAAGCCGTCCCCGGCCGCGCCCTGGGCGGAGCGCATCTGGGAGGTGACGGGGGCGAGCGAGCGGTCGTTCATGGTGCCGTTGAGGTCGCCGAGCAGCAGCACCTTCTTCACCGGCTCGGCCTCGATCGCGTCACCGAGCGCCTGTGCGCTGACGTCCCGCCGCCCGGCGGTGAAGCCGCTGTCGAACTTCAGCCGGACCGAGGGCAGGTGGGCGACGTAGACGGCGAGCGGGCCCTGAGGGGTCGTCACGGTGGAGCGGAAGGCCCTGGTCCAGCCGATCTTGATGTCCACCACCCGGGTGTCGGAGATCGGGTACTTGGACCAGAGTCCGACGGTGCCCTCCACCACGTGGTACGGGTACGCCGCGGCCAGGCCCTTGCTGTAGGTGCGGACGCCGTCGGCGGCCAGCTCCTCCAGGGCGACGATCTGGGCGCCCGAGTCGTTGAGCAGCTTCACCGTGCCGGCCGGGTCGGTGTTGGCGGCGGCCACGTTGTGGCGTGAGCACGGTGAAGTCGCCCCGTCAGCGGTGTGGACCTGGGTCACGACATTGGGGCCCGGCCTTGACGACGGTCACCGGAACGATCCGGTTGTTCTCGTCCCAGACCTGGGTCATGCCGAGCTTCTCGCCCAGGATGCCCTTAATCTGCTTTGCCATCTTCGTCGCGCCTCTCAGAGCTTGATCTCGATGTCGACGCCGGCCGGAAGGTCGAGGCGCATCAGCGAGTCAACGGTCTTCGGGGTCGGGTCGAGGATGTCGATCAGACGCTTGTGAGTGCGCATCTCGAAGTGCTCGCGCGAGTCCTTGTACTTGTGCGGGCGAGCGGATGACGCAGTAAACGTTCTTCTCAGTGGGCAGCGGCACCGGGCCCGCGACCTGCGCACCAGTGCGAATGACGGTCTCGACGATCTTCTTCGCCGAGGAGTCAATCACCTCGTGGTCGTAGGCCTTGAGCCGGATGCGGATCTTCTGTCCCGCCATGGCTACTCAGTAGTCCTTTGTGTCGTCTGTTGCTTCTGCAGCCGGATTCGGCCGGGTGGCTTGGTCCGGTGGGCGCCCCCGGGTGGTTACCTTCTCCGACCCCCGCGCTCGGGCGTGTCGCCCTCTCGCTTGCAAGAAACCGGGAAGGTCACGCCTTCTCGGTCTCGGTACATCGGGGTCGGCGAGGTCTTGCACCCGCCAGGCGCCGGGTCGAGGCCCTGCCCACGCTTCCCGGAAGATTCCCGTACGTCCGCCCCGCAGCGTGCCGCGGTGTCGACTACACACCACTACGCCCACATACAGCACGTGGAATATGAACGGCCATCACGGGAACGACGAGTACCTGGGACTCGCTTCCAGTCCTCCCGGCGGGAGGCGCGCAGCATCGGGCAACTCAACCGAGCCAACTAGGACATCCTGCCACAATCGGCAGGTCGGATGCCAATCGGAGCAGCGCGTGATCCGCACCACGCGCCCCCCGCGGGCTCCAACTCAGGCCCGCTGTACGACAGTTCGGTCTCCGACCCGCAGCGGCTGCCACCAGTCGCGGTGCTCGCGGTACCAGCGGACGGTGTCGGCCAGGCCGGCCCGGAACTCCACCCGCGGCTGGTAGCCGAGCTCGGCGCGGGCCCGGGCGCCGTCCAGCGAGGTACCGCCGGTCGTGGCCCTTGCGGTCGGGGGCGCGGCGGACCGCCTCCCAACCGCGGCCGGTGCGGCCAGCAGCAGGCCGGTGAGCTCACGGTTGGTCAACTCGGTTCCCCCGCCCAGGTGGTAGACCCGGCCGGCCCGGCCGCGGGCCAGCGCCAGTTCGATGCCCCCGGGCAGTGGTCGTCCACGTGCAGCCAGTCCCGGACGTGACCGCCGTCGCCGTAGAGCGGGACGGTCCGGCCGTCCAGCAGCTCGGTGGCGAGAGCGGGATCAGCTTCTCCGGGAACTGGTACGGCCCGTAGGTGTTGGAGGAGCGGGTGACCACCACGTCCAGGCCGTGGGTGCGGTGGTAGGAGAGGGCGAGCAGGTCGCGGGCGGCCTTGGACCGGCTGGCCCTGACGCGGGACGTTCGGAGCTGCGAGCGGCCG
>NZ_BAAAYB010000087.1:0-26254 GCF_039535905.1 Kitasatospora albolonga
TGAAGCAGGCCGGCTGGAAGACCGTCCCGACCTGGGTGCTGGTGGCCAGGAACGACCACGCCCTGCCGCCCGCGCTCCAGCGCACCATGGCGGCCCGGGCCAAGGCCCGCACCACCGAGGTCGCCAGCTCGCACGCCCTGATGGTCAGTCACCCCGGGGCCGTCGCGGACGCCGTCCGCGACGCGTACCGCAGCACCCGCTGACCCCCGTCGCGGGCCCCGCCCCGGGGCCCGCGACCCCTCGAAGCGACGAAGGAACCACCGTGACGGACAAGCACTTCCTCGCCCTCTCCGGCAGCCTGCGGCACTCCTCGCACAACACCGGCCTGCTGCGCGCCCTGCAGGCCCTCGCCCCGGCGGGCGTCACCGTCGAGCTGCACCCCGGCCTCGGCGCCCTGCCGTTCTTCGGCCAGGACCTGGAGGAGGGCCCGGCCCCGGCCGCCGTCGCCGAGCTGCGGCAGCGCGTGAAGGCCGCCGACGGCCTGCTCATCGCCACCCCCGAGTACAACTCCGCGATCCCCGGCGTGCTGGTGAACGCCCTGGACTGGCTCTCCCGCCCGTCCGAGGAGCACCAGACGCCGGTGCTGCGGGACAAGCCGACCGCGATCCTGGGCGCCTCGCCGTCCCGGTTCGGCACCGCCCGGGGCCAGCTGGTGCTGCGTCAGATCCTGCACCGCACCCAGAGCCGCGTGGTGGCCCACCCCGAGGTCACCGTCTTCGAGTCGCACCGGCGGTTCGCCGCCGACGGCTCCTTCGTGCACGACGACTTCACCGACAGCCTGCTCCGCGCACTGCTGGCCGAGCTCGTCCTGCTGACCGAACTGACCGAACGTCACTCCCACACCTCCTGAGGACTCCCGTGCACCACGCCCGACACCTGATCAACGGCGAGTGGACCGACTCCGCCCGCCGCACCGAGTCGTTCAACCCGGCCACCGGCAAGGCGCTCGGCACCTTCGCCGACGGCGGCGCCGAGGAGGCCCGGGCCGCGATCACCGCCGCCCGCACCGCCTTCGACACCACCGACTGGGCCCGGGACCGGCAGCTGCGCGCCCGCGCCCTGTTCGAGCTGGCCGACCGGCTCGCCGCCCGGCGCGAGGAGTTCATCACCCTGCTGGCGCGCGAGAACGGCAAGGTCCTGGCCGAGGCCGCCTTCGAGATCGACCTCACCGTCCCCAAGCTGCGCTACTACGCCTCGCTCGCGCTCAGCGACCACGGCAGCGCGGCCGAGGTCCGGCCGGGCCTGTACTCGATGACCCTGCGCGAGCCGGCCGGGGTCGCCGCCGTCATCGCCCCCTGGAACTCCCCGGTGGTGCTGGCCGTCCGCTCCTTCGCCCCGGCCCTGGCAGCCGGCTGCACCGTGGTGATGAAGCTGCCCGGCCAGACCGGCCTGGTCAACGGGCTGCTCAGCGAGGTGATCGCGGAGACCGCGAGCCTGCCCGCCGGGGTGGTGAACGTCTTCACCGAATCCGGCAACGACGGCGCGCCCCTGCTGGTCTCCTCCCCCGAGGTGGACGTGCTCAGCTACACCGGCTCCACCGTGGTCGGACGGATCATCATGGCCGCCGCCGCCCCCACCCTGAAGCCGCTCTCGCTCGAACTCGGCGGCAAGAGCCCGATGCTGGTCTTCGACGACGCCGACCTGGACGACGTCGTGCCGGTGCTCACCAAGGCCGTCACCACCTTCACCGGTCAGTTCTGCATGACCGGCAGCCGGATCCTGGCGCAGCGCGGCATCGCCGACGAGCTGCGCCGCCGGATGTCCGACGCACTGCGGGCGGTGAAGGTCGGCCCCGGGGACGATCCGGCCAGCGAGATGGGCCCGATGATCGACGAGGCCAACGCGCGGCGGGTCGAGCGGATGGTGGACGAGGCCTCGGAGTACGCGACGGTGCTGGTGCGGGGCGAGCGCGACGGCGCCTTCCTCTCCCCCTCGCTGGTCGAGGTCGCCGCGCTGGACGCCCCGATCGTCCAGCGCGAGGTCTTCGGGCCGGTCGCCACCTTCGAGGTCTTCGACACCGAGGAGCAGGCCGTCGCCCGGGCCAACGCCACCGAGTTCGGCCTGGCCGCCTCGGTCTGGACCCGGGACGTGGACCGGCCGCTGCGGGTCCAGCGCGAGCTCAAGGCCGGCACGGTGTGGACCAACACCTGGGCCGTGGTGCACGACATGTTCGAGGAGGGCGGCTTCAAGCAGAGCGGCCTCGGGCGGCTCAACGGGGTCCGCGGCCTGGAGGAGTTCCAGGAGGTCAAGCACCTGGTCCACGCGGCCCCGCGGAGCTGACCACGCCGTGGAACCGCCCCGCTGGAAGACGGCGGTGGTCTCCGCCATCGCCGTCTTCCCGATCTCCCTGCTCGCCGCGGCGTTCCTGACGCCGCGTCTGACCGGTCTCCCGCAGGCGGCCAGGTCAGCGGTCTTCGCCGTGCTCTTCAGCCTGCTGATGACCTACGTCTGCCTCCCCCTGGTCACCCGCGCGCTGCGCCGGTGGCTCCACCCCTCGCGTTAGGAACACCCCCATGACCACCGCCGTCATCGGTACCGGGAACATCGGCCGCCGCCTGGCCGCCGACCTCGTCGCGGGCGGCTCGCCCGTCCTGCTGGCGGGCACCGACCTCGCCACCACCCAGGACCTGGCCGCCGAACTCGGTCCCCTGGTCACCCCGCTGACGGTCGACCAGGCCGTCGAGCAGGCCGACGTGATCGTCTTCGCGGTCTGGCTCGACACCACCCGGGAGCTCTTCGCCCACTACGGCGAGCGGCTCTCCGGCAAGATCCTGGTCGACCCCTCCAACCCGATCGCCCCCGACGGCCACGGCGGCTTCGCCAAGACCATCGGCCCCGAGGAGTCGGCCGGCCTCCTGCTGGCCGCCCTCACCCCGCCGGGCGCCCGCCTGGTCAAGGCCTTCGGCACCCTCTCCGCCGACACCCTGGCCGCGGCCGCCCACCGCACCCCGGAGCGCGCCGTCGGCTTCTACGCCACCGACGACGCGACGGCGGGAACGGTGGTCGCGGCCCTGATCACGGCCGCCGGCTTCGACCCCGTCCCGGTCGGGGGGCTCGACCAGTCCCTCCGCATCGAGGTCTTCGGCGACCTGCACGAGTACGGCGCCCTGGGCCGGACGGTCACCCGCACCGAGGCGCTCGCCGCGCTCTGAACCCGCGTGAACGGCCCTTCCCCGTACGGGGGAGGGCCGTTCGGTCATGCCCGGACCGCGGCCAGCCGCCGTTCCAGGGCGGCCCGGCACGACGGCCACTCCTCCGCGGTCACCGAGTACATCGCCGAGTCGCGCAGACGGCCCTCCTCCCCCGGGGCCCACGAGGCGGACCAGTTCCGCAGGACGCCCTCGAACCGCGCGCCGACCGAGGCGATCGCCGCCCGCGACCGGGCGTTGCGCGCGTCGGTCTTGAGGTCGACCCGGGCCACGCCCCACTCCTCGAAGGCGTGCCGGAACAGCAGGTACTTGGACTCCCGGTTCACCCCGCTGCCCTGGGCGGAGGCCGCGAGCCAGCTGAAGCCGACCTCGACGGCCCGCAGGCCCTCGCCCGACGGCCAGGGCCGAGGGTCCCAGAAGGCCGTGGCCCCGACCGCCCGGCCGGTGGAGAGCCGCACCTGGGCGAACGGCACCAGCTTCCCGGCTGCGGCGCGGGCGAGTTGGGTGTCGATGTAGTCCTCCACCCCGTCCGCCGTCGGCACCCAGGTGTAGCCGTAGGAGCCGCGCTCCTCCGTCACCGCCTGGGCCAGATCGGCCGCGTGACGCCGCGTCAGCGGTTCCAAGCTCACGTGCGCACCGGTCAGCACCGGCGCCTCCCCCGGGAAACCCATCCGCCCAGCCTTCCAGACGTGCCGTCAACTGTCGCGCCGCATCCACCTGGTGGAAGCCGGCGGGCTTCACGGCGGACTACATATGCAGTCCATCGACATATGAAGAAAAATGACCTATGTTCATCGCAAGGCACGGCCGGTCCGCGACCGGCACCGCCGTCGACCCGAGGGAGGACACCCGTGCACCACCGTTCCCGTACGCCCAAACTGCTCGGCACCGCCATCGCCGCCGCGCTGGGCATCGGCGTCGGCGTACCGCCGGCGTTCGCCGGAGCGCCGGCCGAGGGGCTGCCGATCACCGTCAGCGCCGACACCGACCCGGTGCCCGCGCTGGTGGCCGGCACCGGCACCGAGGCGCCCCAGCTGGTCACCGGGCTGGAGGAGGCGGCCCCGGGTGCCGACCCGGCCGAGGCGGCCCGGGCCTACCTGGCCGCCCACCGGGACCGCTACCGCGTCGACCCGGCGCAGCTGGTCGTCACCGCCGTGGAGCGTCCGGCGGACGGCCGGCGGACCGTCAGGTTCGAGCAGCGGCACGCCGGTCTGCCGGTCTTCGGCTCCGCCTACCTGGTGCACCTGACCGGGGAGGGCGCCGCGCAGCGCGTCGAGTCGGCCGGCGGCAAGTACTTCACCGGCCTGACCGCCTCGGCCGTCCAGGGCGCCCCCGACGAGGTGCTGCGCGGACTGGCGCTCGCCTCGGTCGAGGCCGGCCCGGCCCGGACGGGGCTCACCGCCGAGGACCGGGGCCAGGTCGTGCTGCCCGGTGGCGGCGGCCGGCTGGTCCGGCACTTCACCCTGCACGGCAGCGACCGGGCGGTCTGGGAGGGCAGGGCCCGCGAGGTCTACGTGGACGCCGCCACCGGCGCGGTCGCCCTCTCGGTGGCCTCCCGGAGCGGCTCCGGCGCCCCGGCAACCGCCGCACCGGCCCCCTCACCCGGTCTCACCCCCGCCGTCGGCACCGCGCCGGACGTGCACGGCCGCCCCGTCCCGGTGAACATCGCCCGACTGCCCGACGGCAGCTACCAGTTGATCGACCTCACCCGCCCCGCCCGGCTCACCGTCTACGACGCCGGCGGCCGGGCGGCGGATGACCTTCCCACCAAGCTGCCCGCGGACGTCCTGCCCGTGACCTCGCCGACCCCCGACTTCCCGGCCTCGACGGCCGCCACCGGCGCCGCCGAGGCGCAGCGCAACGCCGCCGCCGTGTACGACTTCTTCCACGACCGGCTCGGCCGCAACGGCATCGACGGCGCCGGCGGCCCGATCGACGCCGTGGTGAACGTGACCGACTGGGACGGCAGCAGCCTGGCCAACGCCTTCTGGGGCAGCGGGCGGATGACCTACGGCGGCGGCAACGCCAAGTACCTCCCGTTCGCCACCGCGCTCGACGTCTCCGGCCACGAGATGACGCACGGCGTGATCGGGAGCACCGCCAAGCTGGTCCAGCGGGGCCAGTCGGGCGCCCTCGACGAGGCCCTCGCCGACTACTTCGGCAACGCGGTGGAGGTCACCGCCCGGGGCATCCCGATGACCGACCCGCAGGCCGCGCTGCTCGGCGAGACGCTCTGCCGCACCGGCACCCCGGAGGCCTGCGCGACGCGACGCTTCGACCTCGGCCGCAGCACGGTGAACGACTACGTCGGCTTCCCGGAGAGCTTCACCCAGGAGAGCGTGCACGACAACGCGGACATCGTCGGCGGGCGCCCTCTGGGACATCCGGCGCACCCTGGACCCGCTGCTCGCCGACCGGCTGGTGTACCGGACGGTCACCGAGTACCTCACCCCGCTGGACAGCTTCGTCGACACCCGGAACGCGGTGCTCGCGGCCGGCCGCTCGCTCGGCCTGACCAAGGCCCAACTCCGTTCGGTGACGGCCGCGTTCGACGCCCACGGGATCAAGGACGGCTGGGAGCGGCGGATCGGCATGGACAGCCGCACCGTGCTCGACTCGCTCGTCGGCGGCACCGAGAACCGGGTGGACGTGGCCGGCGGGCGCTGGGTGATGCCCACCGACCGGGGCGGTTTCATGGGCGTGCTCACCGGCAGGGTCGGCAGCTCCGCCGAGCCGGTCCTGCTCAGCCCGGCCGGGGACCGCGCCTCGCACCTCGCCCCCGCCACCGACGGCACCTCGGCGGCCTGGGTCGTCCAGCGCCCGACCGACTCCGGCAGGCCCTCCTGGTCGGTGGTGGTCCGGCCCCTCGACGGCGGCACCCTCCGCACCGTGCACACCGCCACCGACGCGATGGTCACCAAGGTCCGGGTCTCCGGCCGCCACGTCGCCTTCACCGCACTGGACTTCTCCACCGGCCGCACCCGACTCTGGCTCTCCGCCGACGGAGCGGCGGCCGCGCCGGTCGAGCTGCCCGACGGTCACGCCGCGGAGGCCCCAGCCCTCCGCGGCGACCTGCTCGCCTTCACCGACCGCTGGGAGGAGAACGGGCGCACCCTGCGGGCCCAGACCGTCCGCTCCCTGGCCACCGGCAAGGTGGTCGCCCGCTACGTCCTGGGCGGCGCCGACGGTGCCCAGGAGACGGAGGTCTCCCACACCCTCTTCACCTCGGACCGGCTGCTCTGGCTGGAGACGCCGAGCGACCGCAGCCGCGGCACCTCGATCCGCTCCGCCGCCACGGACGGCTCCGGCGTGACCGACCTGGTGACCGGCAGCTCCTCCGATCCGCGCCGGATCGACGAGTTGACCGCCTCCGACCAGGCCGTCACCTTCGCCTACGACTTCGTGACCCCGAGGACCCGCAAGATCCTCAACAGCGACCTGCCCAAGCTCTGGCAGTTCCCCGTCACCGGCGGCACCCCGCAGCGCCTGTCCTGCAACCGGGCCGGCCAGTACATGCCCGCCGCCGACCGGGGCACCCGGGTGCTCTGGACCGACTCCACCCCCGGCCGCACCGACCTGGTGGTGCGGGACCGGCCGGCCGTCAGCTGCTGAACCGTCAGCCGACCGGCCGGAGGCCGGGCCCGGGGACCGACCCCCGGGCCCGGCCTCCGGCCTTTCCTCCGCTTCGGCCTCAGGCCCGGGAGACGGACTGCGGGAAGGCGAAGACCCCGTCCGGGTCGTAGGTGCTCGAAACCGCCTTCAGGTGGGGGAGGTTGGCGCCGTAGTAGGCGGTGCCCCAGTCGGGGAGGGTCGCGTCGATGTAGTTGACGTAGGCACCGGTGGCCCCGAGGGCGGCCAGGCCGTCGCGGACGGCGTCGACCGAGGCGGTGACCTGCTGCTGGTTCGCACGGGTGGCGCTCGCGTACACCTGGGCGGAGGCCAGCGCCGAGCGGTGCGGGAACGCCGTTGCGCCGGGGGCGAGTTCGGCCACGGCTCCGCCGAGGGAGTCCAGCAGGAGGTCCAGGCCGGTGCGGCCTTCGAGCAGCGCGACCAGGCGGCCGGCGTCGACCGCGGAGTCGAGCATCCGGGAGACCGCGACGAAGGAGGCTCGGGGCAGGCGGCCACCCTCGGAGACGGGGTGGCACTGGGCGATGGTGTCGTTGGCGCAGCCGGCCATGTACTTCATCGCGTCGAGGTAGCTCTTGGCCTGGGCGGTGCGGGTGGTCGGCGGCACGCCGACGCGCGCGACCAAGTCGTCCAGCAGCGGGGAGAGTTCGGCCGGTGAGCCGACGTAGCAGCCGCCCGCACGGGCGGTGGGCGGGGTGCCGCCGGAGACCACGCAGTTGGACCAGAGCTCGGGCGGGGCCTCGGCGATCCACTGCTGCCAGGCACCCACCAGCTCGGCCGCCGAGCCGGCCGGGAAGCGGAGCGCGAAGACGGTGAGCTCGGGCGCGGGGGGCGGTGCGGAAGGTGAAGGAGGTGACCACGCCGAAGTTGCCGCCTCCGCCGCCGCGCAGCGCCCAGTAGAGGTCCGGCTCGCACTCCTCCGAGACCGTGAGCACCCGGGAGTCCGCCGTCACCAGCTCCGCGCCCACCAGACGGTCGCAGGTGAGCCCGTACTTGCGGGCCAGCACGCCGATGCCGCCGCCGAGGGTGAGCCCGCTGACCCCGACGGTCGGGCAGGAGCCGGCCGGGAGCAGCCGGCCGGCCGCCGCCAGGGCCGCGTAGACCTCGATCAGCCGGGCACCGGCTCCGACCCGGGCGGTGCCGTCGGCGCCGACCTCGACCCGGGCCATCGGGCGCAGGTCCATCACCAGGCCGTCGGCGGGCACGCTGTAGCCGAGGTAGCTGTGGCCGCCGCTGCGGGCGGCGATCGGCACGCCGTGGCCCCGGGCGGCGTCCAGGCACCACTGGACGTCCTGCGCCGAGGTGCAGGAGGCGACGGCGGCCGGGTACTGACGGTCGTTCAGTTCGTTGTAGCCGAGCCGGGCCACCGCGTAACCCTGGTCGGAGGGCAGCAGCAGCCGTCCGTCCAGCCGGTCCTTGAGCGCGGCCCAGTCCGGCGGTTCCGCGCGGTCTCCCCCGGGCGCGGCCCAGGCCGCCCGCCCGCCCGTCGCCACCATCCCGCCGCCCAGCCCCAGCGCGGTCAGGAACCCCCGTCGGCCGATCGTCATCCGCTCGCTCCTCCCGGTCGCCGCCATCCTCACCCGCCGCAGGCCCGCGCCCCCGCAGGCTCGACCGCCCGCACCGCCGGGATCACCTCTACGGGCGGCGACTCACCCGTACGGGTCGACGCCCGCGCCTGCGGTTTCCGCTCCGCGCGCCCGGGGATGATCGTCGCCGACCACGGCGATCCGGCGTGGGCGACCAGAGAAGGGCACGAGGCATGGCACAGGGCACCGTCAAGTGGTTCAACGCGGAGAAGGGGTTCGGCTTCATCGAGCAGGACGGCGGCGGGCCGGACGTCTTCGTGCACTTCTCCGAGATCCAGGGAGCCGGCTACCGGAGCCTCGAGGAGGGACAGCGGGTCGAGTTCGAGGTCGGCCAGGGACAGCGGGGCCCGCAGGCGCAGCAGGTGCACGTGATCTGACCCGCCCGGAACGGCAGGGGCGGGGGCGGGACCGAAACCGGTGACCCCGCCCCCGCCGTCCCGCGTTCGCGGCCCGTCGTCACCCGCCGAGGGCCTCCTCGTCGGACTCCCAGCGCAGCAGGTCGCCCGGCTGGCAGCCGAGCGCCTCGCAGAGCGCGGCCAGCGTCGCGAAGCGGACGGCCTTGGCGCGGCCGTTCTTGAGCACCGCCAGGTTGGCGGGGGTGATCCCGACCCGGTCCGCGAGCTCGCCCACCGACATCTTCCGGCGGGCCAGCATCACGTCGATGTCGACCACGATCGGCATCAGATCACCTCGTCGAGCTCGGCGCGCAGCTGCGTCGCCTGGTCGAGCAGCATCCGCAGCACGAGCACCACCAGCGCCACCCCGAGGATCGCCAGGCCGATGCCGGCCATGATCACGGTGACCCCCGGGTCCTCCCGCTGCCCCGGCGCGTTGATCCCGGTGACCACGAACCAGAGCAGGGCGACGGCCACGATCGAGCCGATCACCCGGTTCACGTGACCGAAGGCGGCGTGCGAGAAGACGGTGCCGCGCCGCACCATCGCCACCAGCCGCCAGACGGCATGGAGCGCGACCTGAGCGGCCAGCATCCCCAGCACCACGATCACCCGCAGCGCGGCCAACGGCATCGTCCCGTCCTCCGGATCGCTGCCGCTCACCAGCGTCCACACCATCAGCACCTGGAGCAGCACCGTGCCGGTGAACACCACCCCGAGCACGGCGCGCAGCGCACGCACGGTGAATCGTCCCATGACCCATCCCTCCATCGATCAACGATGGGAATCTATCGATTTTCGATAGGCCATGCAAGGCTGCCGCCCTGCCGGGTCAGACCAGCCGATCGTGGTGCTGTGCGGCGACGGCCCGCACCAGCGCGGCGAAGGCCTCCCGGGAGCCGTTCTGCCGGGCCTCGGCCTCCTCCTCTCCCTCCGCGCCCTCCTCCGCCCCTCCGTCCAGCGGCTCCGCGTACTCGTCGTGCAGCAGCCAGCAGCCCTGGATGCCGGTGAGCAGGTCCTCCAGCAGGTCGCGCGCGGGCCGCTTCGGGTCCAGCGGGGTCAGCCGCAGGTCGGGGCCGTCGCCGTCCTCGTCCTCGTCCTCCTCGGCGTAGGCGGCGAGCAACTCCTCGGCCTCCTCCAGCTGTTCGCGGAAGGCCGCCGGATCGGGCAGCACCCCGTCGGCCACCCGCAGGGCGTGGCGCACCAGGCCGGTGACGACGTCGTACGGGGACGCGCCGGCCTCGATCAGCTCCAGCACCAGCGTCGGCGTCTCGTACGGCAGGGACTCGACCGCGTCCGCCTCGCGGACCACCTCGGTGGCCGGGTGGCCCGAGACGGCGGCGGCCGCCTCGGCCGCGGCGGCCAGCCAGTGGGCGGCCGCCACCGCCGCCGCCGTCGGGTCCACCTCGGAGAAGAGTGCGGCCGGGCCGAACGGGTTGTCCTCCAACAGCCGGTCGGCGGCGGCCACTTGGACCGGCGAGGCGTCCTCCCGGGAGAGCAGCACGGCCTGCTGGGCCCGGCCGGAGAGGGCCCCCAGCTCGGCCGCCTCCACGGCGGCCAGCTCGGCCCGCACCTCGGCCCGGACCGCCTCGGTCAACTCCGGTACGGCGAGCGCCAGCAGGGCCCGGCCGATCCGGTTGGCGTTCTCCACCAGCGGACTGGAGGAGACGGTGATCGAGCCGCCGTGCGGCAGGTGCGGGTCCTCCACCGCCCGGGCCACCTCCTCGAAGGCCTCGCGCTCGCGCTCGCGCCGCCAGCCCTCCGTCCCCGGCTCCAGGGAGTGCGCGGCGCCGGCCGGGTGGGTGTAGGTGTGCCAGGCCGCGGCGGAGAACTGCGTCAGCACGCTCGCCAGCCGGGACAGCCCGGCCAGGCCGGTGCCGGCCGGGACGGCGGAGACCCGGGCGGCCAAGTCCCCCTCCCCGCTCCCCCAGGTGGCGATCAGCTCGTGCCGAACGGGATCGACGCAGTACCGGGTCATGACGGACCACCTCCAGGCTCCGCACCGTCATACCACCCGCCGACGACGCTCCGTGGCCGGATCCGCCGGGAAGCCGCCCGAACGGCAGGCGGCGGGGTGCGCCCCTGAAGGGACGTCACCCCGCCGCCGGAACCACCACGCCCGGGTGTCAGGCCGACAGGCGCGGGGTGCGCCCCGGCTCCGTCCGCCGCTCGCCCGTCGCCTCGAAGGCCGCCCCGAGGGCCAGCAGGGCGTTGTCGTCGTAGGCGCGGCCCGCGAAGGTCAGGCCGACCGGCATGCCGGTGTCGGCCATGGTGCCCATCGGCACGGTGACGGTGGGGATGCCGAGGTGACGGGGCACCAGGTTGCCGTTGGCGACCCAGACGCCGTTGCGCCAGCCGAGCTCGGCCGAGGCCTCGTTCACGTCCATGTCGGCCGGGCCGACATCGGCCAGCGCGGGGAACACCACCGCGTCCAGGCCGAGCCCGTCCATCCACTGCTCCAGGTCGACCCGGCGGGTCTCCTCCAGGCCGCGCAGGCCCTGCTCCACGTGTGGCATGTCGGTGAAGGAGGCGTAGGGACGCTCCGCCACGAAGCGCGGGTAGTCGCCGATGGTGTCGTCGAACCCGGCGTAGCGGTCCGGCAGTTCGCCCTGGTGCTTGGGCCAGATCCGGTCGGCGTCCACCTCGGCGATGCTCGGCAGCGCCGGGTCGCCGTTGGCGCGCAGGAAGTCGTCCCAGGCCCAGGCGGAGAGGTCCTCGATCTCGACCTTGAGGAAGTCCCGGGTGACGAAGCCGCGGGTGAACAGCGAGGGCGCGCCCGGACGGTCCGCCTCGTAGTTGGACACCACCGGGAAGTCGACCTCGACCACCTCGGCGCCGGCCTCCTCCAGGTCGCGGCGGGCGGCCTCCCACAGGGCGATCACCGAGGCGCGGGTGTCCACCCGCTGACCGGTCTGGCCGCCGATGCCGCCCTCCGGGTTGGTGCCGGCCTCCGGGTCGGCGTTGACGTACATCTTCGGCACGCCGACCCGCTTGCCGGCCAGCGCGGCGCGCGCGGCCGCGGCGTCGGCGGGGGCGAGCGCGGGGTAGGAGGCCGGGCGGACCTCGGAGGCGGCCGGCAGCTCGATCCAGGGCTGGGCGCGCCACAGGTCGCCGCGGGTCTCCGCGTCGTCGGCCACGACCACGTCGAGCAGCTCGAACAGGTCGGCCATGGTGCGGGTGTGCGGGACGACGACGTCCATGGTCGGCACCAGCGGCCAGTTGCCGCGCACCGAGATGACGCCGCGGCTGGGCGTGTAGGCGCACAGGGCGTTGCTGGAGGCGGGCGCGCGGCCGGAGGACCAGGTCTCCTCGCCGAGGCCGAAGGCGCCGAAGGAGGCGGCGGTCGCGGTGCCGGAGCCGTTGGAGGAGCCGGAGCCGTAGGCGCTGGTCAGCCACTCGGCGTTGTACGGGCTCTCGGCGCGGCCGTAGACCCCGCGCTGCATGCCGCCGTTGGCCATCGGCGGCATGTTGGTCAGGCCGATCAGCACGGCGCCGCCCGCCCGCAGCCGCTCGATCGCGAACGCGTCGCGCTGGGCGACCAGGTGCTCGAAGGCGGGCGAGCCGGCGGCAGCCGTCAGGCCCTCGGCGAGGTAGCTGTCCTTGGCGGTGTACGGGATGCCGTCCAGCGGGCCGAGCAGCTCGCCCCGGGCGCGGCGGGCGTCGGAGGCCTCGGCCTCGGCGCGGGCCCGCGGGTTCATCACCACCATGGAGTTGAGCGCGGTGGCGGTGCCGGGGCGGTCGTACGCCTCGATCCGCGCGAGGTACGCGTCCAGCAGCTCGACCGCGGTGGTCTCGCCCTTCTCCAGCGCCGCGCGCAGGCTGGCGATACCGGCTTCCACAACATCGAATCCGCGCGTCATTGCGGGTCTCTCCTGGCAGGTCGGGTCACTGACTAGATTTTCAGTCTAGACTAACGGTCTAGGACGACGGAACCGGGGATGGGCCATGGTCGAGAGGAAGCGCCAGCCGAGCGGCGACGAGGCGCGGGGGAAGGCGATGCGGGCCGCCATCGGCGCCATCGCGGAGAAGGGCCCCGCCGGGGTGCGGATGGCCGACATCGCGGCCCGGGCCAGCATGAGCACCGGCCACATCCTCTACCACTTCGGCCGCAAGGACCGGCTGCTGCTGGAGGTGCTGGCCTGGAGCGAGGCCGACCTCGGCGCCCGCTTCGAGGAGGCGGCCGCCGGGGCCGCCACCGCCACCGAGAAGCTGGCCCACTTCGTCCGCTACTACCTCCCCCGCGGACAGGGGGACGAGCGCTACGGCCTGTGGACCCACATGTTCGCCCGCCGCCACGACGACGCGAGCCGCCTGCTGCTCACCGAGCTCTCCGACACCTGGGACGCCCGCCTGGAGGCCGTGGTCCGCGAGGGCCAGGCACGCGGCGAATTCGCCCCCGTCGACCCGGCCGACTTCACCGTCCGCGCCGTCGCCATGCTGAACGGCATCTCCGCCGACATCATGTTCGGCCGCCCGCGCTGGCAGCAGACCTCCCCCGACGCCTTCGCCCTGGCCGCCCTGGAGCGCGAGCTCCGGGCCTCCTGACGCGCCGTCAAGGGAGGTCCGGGGAGAGCGCGTTCTCGCGGAACTAGCCGGAGACCGCCGCCGGAGCGAAGGCCTCCAGCGACTCGGGGACGGTCTGGCCGCCGTCGACGGTCAGGGTCTGACCGGTGATGAAGGCGGCCTCGTCCGAGGCGAGGAAGCAGACCGCGTGGGCGACGTCGGCCGGCGAGCCCAGCCGGCCGAGCGGGACGGCGGCCGCCATCCGTCGCAGGTAGTCCTCGCCGAGCGCCTCCAGGCCCTCGGTGCGGACGTTGCCCGGGAGCACCGCGTTGACGGTGATGCGCAGCGGGGCCAGCTCCAGGGCCGCGCCGCGCAGGAAGCCGAGCTGGCCGGCCTTGCTGGCGCCGTAGTGGGACCAGCCCGCGTAGCCGGTGGTGGGGCCGGTGATCGAGGAGGTGAGCACGACCCGGCCGTGCCCGGCGCGCTCCATCGCGGGCAGACAGGCACGCACGGAGAGGATGGAGCCGCGCAGGTTGACGGCGAGGACCTCGTCGACGTCGGCGGCCGTCATCTCGCGCAGCGGCTTCTCGGGGAAGATCCCGGCGTTGGCGCACAGCACGTCCACGTGCCCGTGCAGGCGCTCCGCCAGGGCCGCCACCTCCTCCATCGCCGCCGGGTCGCGCAGGTCCGCGCCGGCGCCGACCACCCGTCCGCCGGTGGAGCGGACCAGAGCCCCGGCGACCTCCCGTGCGGCCTCCCGGTCGCGGCCTGTGAGCAGGACCGCCGCACCCCTACGGGCGAACTGCTCGGCGATCCCCCGCCCGATGCCGCGCGTGCCGCCCGTCACGATGACCGATCGCTCCCGCCAGGGGGTGCCGCCCGTGTCGTTCATGGTCCGCTCCAGTTCCTCCGCCGGGTCACGTCGGGCTCACCGTACATCACTCTCCGTAGCCACCTGGGGCCGCCGGACCCCGAACGCGGCCGTGCCCGGCCACCGAAGTGACCGGGCACGGGATTCCGAGGGGAGCTGGGGTCAGCCGAGGCGGTGGGCGTTCCAGACGTAGCCGCCGACCTTGGTGCCGCCGGCGACACCGGTGACGGTGTCGAAGCGGTAGTGCACGCCGTTGTAGACGCGGCTGATGGCGTTCTCGGCCGCGGCGGAGCTGAAGGAGCTGATGTGGCGGGTGACGCCCTTGGCGTTCGGGTCGTCCGTGGTGCCCTCGTACGGCATCACGTCGGTGCCCCACCAGCCCTGCATGATCTGGGCCCAGGTCGCACCGAAGGTGGAGTGGCCGGACTGGTAGGCCGGGAACGGCGGGGAGAAGTGGTTGCCCGCGGCGTCCGAGGACAGCGGGAGCCAGTTCGGGTCACCGACGGTGTTGGGGTTGTAGTCGTTGTCGGCGAGCTGCACCGCCGACTGCGGGCGCCACAGGTCGAAGTCGGAGTCCCACTTGGCGTCCCAAGCGACGATCGCCGCGTCGGCCAGGGCGATGGACAGGGTGCCGAAGAGCTTGGCGGTGTAGAAGGAACTCGCGTTCGGCTTGTACTTGTTGAGGACCACCAGGGTGTGGTCGTACTGCTGGCCGGTCGGCTTGTAGGTGCCGTTCAGGTCGTTGGCCCAGAAGCGGGCGATCTGCGTCTGGTCGGCGGTGCGGGTGGTCGAGTTCCAGGCGCCGAGCTCCTTGACCTCGTTCAGCGCGTCGGCGTAGATGCTGGAGGGGAGCAGGGTCTCGGCGGTCTCGAAGCCGCCCGGCTTGGCCGGGCGGAACTGGTCGGAGCGCTCCATCACCCACGGCTTGACGTGGCCCCAGTTCGGGCCGCCGGCTGCAGCACCGGGGGTGGTGGGCCGCCAGTGGCCGGGCTCCAGACGCGGCACGTAGGGGGTGGTGTCCGCAGAACCGTCGTTGGCACGGAAGTCGATCAACGCCTGGGCGTTCTTGGTGCCCCAGTACTTGCCCAGCGCCACGTCGGCGGCCGAGCCGGAGGAGGTCAGGCTGCGCGCGGCCAGCAGGTCGTCGTCCAGGTTCACCGTCGGGAAGGACGCCTTGAGGGCGGTGTAGGCGGCGTAGTCGATCGCCGAGTCCAGCGCACCGTACTTGCGGCGCAGCTCCGGGGTGTAGGTCAGGTAGGGGTTACCGACCTTGTAGATGGAGTTGACGGTGTCGTAGATCGCGATGTTCATCACCGCGCCGGCCCGGGTGATCGGGCCGGCGATGCCGCCGGCCTCGCGGGTGGCCTGGAGCATGGCACGCTCCCAGAACAGCACGTGGTCCGGGCCGAGCTTGTTGGCGACCGCGTCCGGGACGGACTCGACCGAGTGGACCTTCTCGTCCGCACCGTCGACCTCGGCGAGGGCCTGGGAGGGGACCATCGCGACCAGGGCGCCGATGGCGACAAGGGTGACCAGGGCCTTGCGGCCGCGGCGGGAGATGCTGACCTTCGACATTCCGATTCCAATCCGATCCATCGATATGAGGCTTGGCATTCCGCCGGTCTCTTTCCCCGGCTGCCCTCCTGACAACAACAACGTTATCCGTCGCACCGACGGATGGAAGGCCGTGTATCCCTATATCAGGGATCGGTGGATTCGATGCCCCCACCACCGGAAAAACCGAAAGGCCCTGCGCAAGAATGCGCAGGGCCTTTCGGTCAGGTATTTCTATCCGGAACCCACGGACACCGCACGGGGGAAATCGGTGTCCGTGGGCGCCGTGCGGCACGGGCTCAGCCGAGGTGGCTGACGACCGGCCAGTCGATGGCCACGCCGGCGGCCTTGTTGAAGTAGTTGGTGAAGACGTTCAGCGAGACGTTGGCGATGACCTCGGCGATCTCACCGTCCGTCAGACCGGCGCTGCGGGCGGCCTTCAGGTCGGCGTCGTCCAGGTCGCCCTTGGTGTGCAGGATCGCGACCGACAGCTTGAGGACGGCCTCGGTGCGCGGGTCCGCGGCCTTGGCCCGACGGGCGTCCGCGGCGGCGGTCTCGTCCAGGCCGGCCAGGTTGGTGGCGATGTAGGTGTGGGCCGACAGGCAGTAGTCGCAGCTGTTCTCCTGCGCCACCACCAGGGCGATCGCCTCGCGGACGGCCGCCGAGAGCGAGCCGCCGCCCAGCGCGCCGGAGAACTCGAGGTAGGCCTTGAGGACCGCGGGGCTGTTGGCCATCACCTTGGTCATGTTCGGGGTCACCCCGAGCGCCTTCTGCACGGCGCCGAGCAGGTCGGCGGCGGCACCCTGGGCGTCGGCGGGCTCGATGATCGGAAGGTTCGACACGGTGGACTCCTCAAGACGCGGTGGACAAGTTTTCTAACGGTTGGCAGCGCCTGCTGCCGTGAGAACAGTGGCACAGGCTTCTCACGGATGCAAGTCGGGGTTACCGTTAGAACCATGAGAGTCGACGACCTTGAGAGCGGAGGGGCGCCCCTGCTGGGCGAGCCCCTGCCCATCGAACTGGCCAACGCCACCTACGCGGTCCGCGGCCGCTTCGTGGACGGGCTGCAGACCACCGACCACGTCGCCGCCTGGCTACGGGACAACCGCGCACGGTTCACCGAAGCCGTCCCCGACCGCGACCTGCTCGTGGTCAACGCGACCGAACTGGACGCCACTCGCCGGCTGCGCGACGCCGTCCGCCTGCTCACCGACGCCGCCGCCCACCGGACCCGCCCCCCGCAGGAGGCCATCGACACCGTCAACCGGCAGGTCCGCACCGCACCGCGCTGGCGCGAGCTGAGCTGGGGCGACAGCGCCCCGACCGCCACCACCCACTCCACCTCCGATCCGATCGGCGCCGCCCTCACCGAGGTCGCCCAGCAGACCGTCGACCTGTTCTCCGGGCCCGACATGCCCAAGGTCACCGCCTGCGACGCCCCCGGCTGCGTCCTGTACTTCGTCAAGGACCACCCCCGCCGCGAATGGTGCTCGCCGACCTGCGGCAACCGGGCGCGGGCCGCCCGGCACTACGAGCGCACCAAGCGGAACGGCTGACCGTGCACGGAGCAGGCCGGATTCCCGATTTCCGGAACCGGCCTGATACTCCGTCATGATCCGCCCCCTTCGCGGATTGCGAACGGCGCCTTCCCCGTGCCACGATCTAACGGAGGCCGACCCTCACAGCCATTAGGCCGGGGTCGGCCCGTTCCGTGCTCGCGAATTCACACGCCGTGCGCCTGGGGGGCCGTTCCATGGATTTCACCTTCCGTCAACTCAGAACGTTCCGGGACGCCGCCGAATCCGGCAGCCTCACTCTCACGGCAAAACGCCTCGGCTGTTCGCAGTCCAATGTGACGACGCAGATCCGCACCTTGGAGACCCGGTTCGGCGCCCAGCTCTTCGTCCGCACGCCGAGCGGCGTCCAGCTCACTCCCGCCGGCCGGACGACCAAGGAGTTCGCCGACCGGCTCTTCGCCGCCGTCGACGAGATGCACAGCGAGCTGAGACCCGGCGCCGGCCCCACCGGCACCGTCACCGTCGCCTCCACGCCGCTGCTGATGGAGTACGAGATCGGTGACCTCGTCCGCGACTGCCGCCGGCGCCACCCCGGGGTGACCCTCGCGCTCCGGGCCACCAGCGCCGCCGACGTCGACGAGGCCGTCACCACCGGCCCAGGCCGACATCGGGCTCACTCTGGTCGCCGACCCCGCCGACCAGCCCGCCGGCCCCGCCGGCATCAGCCGCCAGACCCTCTTCGAACTGCCCCTGGTGCCCGTCGGCGAGCCCCTGCCGGGCGGCCCCGGCCACCAACCGGCCGTCGAGCACGTCCTGGTGGTCGACCCCGCCTGCGCCAGCCACGACGGCCTGCTGCGGCACCTGCGCGCCCGGTACGGGATCGAGCCGCCCACCATGGAGGCCGGTTCGGCCCGGGGCGCGATCGGCCTGGCCTGCGCGGGGCTCGGGGTGACGATGCTCCCGGAGCGCGCCGTCACCGAGGCCCCCGGGGCCGCCGGAGCCACCGTCGTGCCCTGGCTGCCGGGCACCACCGCCCACGTCCAGGCCGTCTGGAACGGAACCGGACGGCTCGCGCCCGCGGCCGCGGCCTTCCTGGAGCTGGTCCGGCAGGCCGCGAGCGCCCGGCCGCGCCCGGCCCTGATGGCCGCCTGACCCGGACGCGGTGACGATCCGTCAGGGGCCGGCGGCGCGAGTTCTTACGGCTCGCTGACGACCCGGCCGGGATGCACCGGAGGTGCGGACGGCGGGCGTAGCGTCCGGGCATGGACATTCTGCTGACCGGCGGCGCCGGGTTCATCGGGTCGGCCGCGGCCGCCCGGCTGGTGGCCGAGGGCCACCGGGTGCGGGTGCTGGACGCCCTGCTCCCCGCCGTGCACGGCTCGCCCGACCACAGGCCCGAACTTCCCGACGGTGTCGAGGAGTTCATCCACGGTGACGTCCGCGACCGGGCGGTGGTGGAGCGGGCCCTGGACGGGGTGACGGCGGTCTGCCACCAGGCGGCGATGGTCGGCCTCGGGGTGGACCTGGAGGACGCCCCCGAGTACGCCGGCTGCAACGACCTCGGGACGGCCGTGCTGCTGGCCGCGATGGCCCGGCTCGGCGTCCGGGACCTGGTGCTCGCCGGATCGATGGTGGTGTACGGCGAGGGGCGCTACGACTGCCCCGAGCACGGCGGCGTCGCCCCGGCCCCGCGGCGGGTCGCGGACCTGGAGGACGGACGGTTCGAGCCGCCCTGTCCGGTCTGCGGCGCACAGCTGCGGCCGGGCCTGGTCACCGAGGACGCGCCGACCGACCCGCGCAACGTCTACGCCGCCACCAAGCTCGCCCAGGAACACCTCACCTCCGCCTGGGCCCGGGCCTGCGGCGGGCGGGTCCTGACGCTCCGGTACCACAACGTCTACGGGCCCGGGATGCCGCGCGACACCCCGTACGCGGGGGTCGCCTCGCTCTTCCGCTCCGCGCTGGCCCGGGGCGAGGCACCGCTGGTGTACGAGGACGGCGGCCAGCGGCGGGACTTCGTGCACGTGTCGGACGTGGCCGGGGCCAACGCCGCAGCCCTCCGGGCGGTGACCGGCCGTCCGGACGGCACCGCCCGGGCCTACAACGTGGGCAGCGGTGAACCGCACACCGTCGGGGAGATGGCGGCGGCCCTCGCCGCGGCGACCGGCGGCCCCGCCCCGGTGGTGACCGGGCACTACCGCCTCGGCGACGTACGGCACGTCACCGCCGACTCCAGCCGCCTGCGACAGGAGACGTCCTGGCGGCCGCTGATCGGCTTCACCGAAGGGATGACCGAGTTCGCCACCGCCCCCCAACGCCCCGCCGCCCGGGCCACCACCACCTGACCCGCACGGCCCAGCCCGGCCACCGGCACCGGACAGCCGACGACCGGCCGCCCCACCCCGGCCGCCACCCGGGCGGCCCGTCGCCCCACAGACCGGCCCCGGCCGAGCCGGAGCCCACGGACGGCCGGGGCCGAAGGGCGACACCCCGCCACGGTCCTCTCAGGGGCCGCGACCCGCCGCACCACCCGCACCGCAGGCCGGTTCCGGCCCAGGGCGGCGATCCCCCACCTGCGAGCAGCGACGCCACGCACACCCGACGGCCCGTCACACCGCAGGTCCGCAACCGCCCCGGGCCGCAGGCCAGGGCGCGGGCCGGTCAGGCCGGCCGGTGGGCCGTGGGGAGGCGGATCTCGAAGCGGCAGCCGCCGTCCACGTTGGAGACACTGGCGCTCCCGGCGTGGGCCTCGGCGATGCCGCGGACGATGGCCAGGCCCAACCCCGCGCCCCCGCCGAGGCGTTCGGCCCCGTCGGTGGTGCCGAGCGGGTGCGGGGTGCGGGCGCTGCCGCCGCGCCAGCCGGTCTCGAAGACCCGGGGCAGGTCCTCCTCCGGGATGCCGCCGCAGCCGTCGGTGACGGCCAGCACCACCTCGCCGTCCTGCCGGCTGGCGGTCACGGCGACCACACCGTCCGCGGGCGTGGCGCGGATCGCGTTGACCAGCAGGTTGCCCAGCGCCCGGGAGACCTCGCGGCTGTCGACCTCCACCGGGGCGGGGTCGACCTGCCCGCCGAGCAGCCGCACGCCGCGCTCCCGCGCGAGCGGGTCCGCGCCGGCCAGGGCGTCGCCGACCAGGTCGAAGCAGGAGATCCGGGCGGGGGTGAGGTGCAGGGCGCCGGTCTGCAGCCGGGAGAGTTCGAACAGGTCGTCGACCATACCGGTGAGCCGGTCGACCTCGGTCGCGATCCGGCCGTGGTAGCGGGCCGGGTCCTCGGCCACTCCGTCCTCCAGGGCCTCGGCCATGGCCCGCAGGCCGGCCAGTGGGGTGCGCAGGTCGTGCGAGATCCAGGCGATCAGTTCCCGCCGGGAGGCCTCCAGGGTCTGCTCGCGCTTGCGCGACTCGGCCAGCCGCGCACTGGTCGCCGCCAACTCGGCGCTCAGCTGGGCGAGTTCCGCGCTCAGCGGCTGGTCGGGCGCGGTGAAGCCGCCGTCGCTGCCGACGGTGCGGGCGGCCAGGGCCAGCGCCCGGCTGCCGCTGACGGCCTGCCGGCCGAGCACCGCGGCGGCGATCAGCGAGACCACCGCCCCTATCGCCAGCACCGTCATCACCACGCCGAGGTCGTGCTCGGAGAGGAACATCGCCTGGGCGACGGCGGTGGTGCCGGAGGCCATGGCCAGCACCGTGACCACGGCGACGGCGGACAGCGACAGCGCCACCGAACGCCGGCGCAGCGCCCGGACGGCGGGCCAGCCCAGCAGGCCGGCGGCGCCCGCGCCGAGGGCCGCGTAGGCGGCGATGAGCAGGAGGTCGTTCATGACGGCGGGTCAGCTCCCTGTCGGGTCGAAGCGGTAGCCGACGCTCCACACGGTGGTGATGAGCTCGGGCGCGGCGGGGTCGTCCTCGATCTTCTCGCGCAGCCGGCGGATGTGGACGGTGACGGTGGAGCGGTCGCCGAACTCCCAGCCCCAGACCTCCCGCATCAGCTCCTCCCGGGAGAAGGCCGTCCCGGGGTGCCGCAGCAGGAACTCCAGCAGGTCGAACTCCCGCAGCGTGAGCGAGAGTTCGCGGCCCGCGCGGAAGCTGCGGCGGCCGACGGGGTCGAGCAGCAGGTCGCCCGCACTGAGCACGGCGGGCTGCGGGGCGCGGGCGGGGCCCCGCCGCAGGACCGACTGGACCCGCAGGGTCAGCTCCCGGGGGCTGAACGGTTTGGTCACGTAGTCGTCCGCGCCGAGCTCCAGGCCGAGCACCCGGTCGGCCTCGTCGCCCTTGGCGGTGAGCATGACGACGGGCAGTCCGGCGCCGTCGGGCCGCTCGCGCAGCCGCCGGCAGACCTCCAGCCCGTCGATGCCGGGCAGCATCAGGTCGAGGACGACCAGGTCGGGCCGGTGGGCGGCGGCGGCCGCGAGGGCGGAGGGTCCGTCGGCGGCCCGGTCGACCTGGAAAACCCGCGCGCAGCAGGTAGCCGGTGACGACCTCGGCGACCGTCGGGTCGTCGTCGACCACGAGGATCCGGGCGGTGGGGGCAGGCAGGGTCACGGGGCGAGCCTAGGCGCCGACCGGCTCCGCGGGCGACGGCCCGAGCGACGGGCGGGCACCGCGTAGCACTTCCGTAAGGACGTCGTACCGGGCCGGGCGCCCCGTCCGGCACTAGCGTGAAACGGGTGACCACTCCCTCCCTCCCCGCCCCCGTCGACGTGGTGCTGCCCTGTCTGGACGAGGCCGCCGCGCTGCCCTGGGTCCTGGGCCGGATCCCCGACGGCTGGCGGCCGATCGTGGTGGACAACGGCTCCACCGACGGTTCGGCCGCGATCGCCGCCGGCCTCGGCGCCACCGTGGTGCACGCGGCGCGCCGCGGCTTCGGCGCCGCCTGCCACGCCGGGCTCTCGGCCGCGACGGCCGAGGTGGTGTGCTTCCTGGACTGTGACGGTTCGTTGGACCCGCGCCAGCTGCCCCGGGTGGTGGACCCGGTGCTGGCCGGCACCGCCGACCTGGTGCTCGGCCGCCGACGGCCGACCGTCCGGGGAGCCTGGCCGCCGCACGCCCGGCTGGCCAACGCCGCGCTGGCCCGGCGGCTGCGGGCCCGCACCGGTGCGCCGCTGCACGACCTGGGCCCGATGCGCGCCGCCCGGCGGGAGCGGCTGCTGGCCCTGGGGCTGGCGGACCGGCGCTCCGGCTACCCGCTGGAGATGGTGCTGTCCGCCGCGCTGGCCGGCATGCGGATCGCCGAGACCGAGGTGGACTACCGTCCCCGGTCCGGGCGTTCGAAGGTGACCGGGACGGTGCGCGGCACCCGGCAGGCGGTCCGCGACATGCGGGCCGTCCTCGCCGCACCGCCGCCGACCCTCCTGGTGATCGCCAAGGCTCCGGTGCCGGGCCGGGTCAAGACCCGCCTGACCCCGGCCTACACCCCCGAGCAGGCCGCCGAGTTGGCCGAGGCGGCGCTGGCCGACACGCTGGCCACCCTCTCCACCGTGCCCGCCGGGGAGCGGATCCTGGCCCTGGACGGGGAGCCGGGCCGCTGGCTGCCGACCGGGTGGCGGGTGGTGCGCCAGAGCGGCGGCGGGCTGGACGAGCGGCTGGCGGCGGCCTTCGGGCACGCCCGGCCCGGTGCCCCCGCTCTGCTGGTCGGCATGGACACCCCCCAGCTGGACGCCGCGAGCCTGGCCGCCCCGCTGGCCCCCGGCGCGCGTGCGGGCGCCGACGCCTGGTACGGCCCGGGCCGCCGACGGCGGCTTCTGGGCGCTCGGCCTGGCCCGGCCCACTGCACCGCTCGCCCGTCAACTCCTGCTGGGCGTCCCGATGTCCACCCCGCGCACCGGCGAGGCCCTGCTGGCCCGGCTGGACGCGGCCGGGCTGCGCGTGGGCCGGTTGCCCCGGCTCACCGACGTGGACGACGCGGCGAGCGCCGCCGAGGTCGCCGCCGCCGCACCGGGCACCCGCTTCGCCGCCCGGCTGGCCGGCATCGCCACCGCGCGGGGCGCAGCGGTGACCACCACCTGCGGGGATCCGGTCCGCCCGTGGATCGACGACCCGTTCACCCGGGCGATCCGGGCCGGCCGCGGCCCGCTCTGGCTGCGCTGCGAGGACGGCTCCCGCCATCCGCTGGAGGTGGAGCGCTGGTGTGCGCCGCCCGACCGCGCCGACCGGACGCTGCTGGAGCGCTGCCGGCTCCACGGCGGCCCGGCCCTGGACGTGGGCTGCGGCCCGGGGCGCCTGGTCGCCGAGCTGCTCGCCACCGGCGTGCCGGCCCTCGGCGTCGACCTGACCGAGGCGGCCGTCACCCGCACCCGCGGTCTGGGCGGCAGCGCCCTGTGCCGCTCGGTCTTCGACCGGCTGCCCGGCGAGGGCCGCTGGGGTGCGGTGCTGCTGGCCGACGGCAACCTGGGGATCGGCGGCGATCACGTCCGCCCTGCTGCTCCGGATATCCCAACTGCTGCGCCCTGGTGGCCTGTTGCTGGCCGAGGTGGCGCCCGTCGAGACCGACGAGCGGCTCGTGGTGCGGATCGAGGACGGCGACGGCCGGACCGGCCCGCCGTTCCGCTGGGCCCGGCTGGGAGCGGACGCCCTCGCCCGCTGCGCGCCGCCCGGCCGGCCTGACCGAGACCGAGCGCTGGACGGCCGACGGCCGCCGCTTCACCGCCCTGCGCCGGAGCTGACCGGGACCGGCACCGCTTCACCGCCCTGCGCCGGAGCTGTCCGGGACCGCCACCGCTTCGTCACTCGGTGACAGGACCGACCCGCGCGCGGCGCCGCGCCGCCGCACCGGCCAGCACCGCCAACAGCGCTGCTCCGTAAGCGGGTTGCTGCGCCTGAGCCCCCGCCAGGTAGAGCACCTGGGCGGCGGCCGGGGACGGGGCCAGCCACTCCCAGCGCCCGTCCAGCGCGACCAGCGCCACCACCAGCAGCCCGTACCAGGGGTACGCCGGAGCGACCACCAGCAGCGCCGCCCCGGTCACCGACAGCGCCCCGCTCCACGGCCGCCCCGGATCGCCCGGAACAGCACCCACCCCACCACCGCCAGGATCACCACCCTCCGGCCACCGGGGCAGTTGATCGGGCACGACCAGCCTGACCAGACCGAAGCGGGCGAAACCGTCTGCTGGTAGCCCTCCTCCTTCAGGTATCACGGCAGTACCCGAGCACCCCCGGCCCCGAGGCCACGACGTACGGCAGGTAGGCGAGTCGCCGCAGCGGCCAGCGCGGCCGCCGCAGCACCAGTCCCCGACGCGCGGCCGCCGGGCGAACACTCCGGACAGCGCCCCGGCAGGGCCAGCGCGGGCACCAGCTTGTTCGCGACGGACAGCCCAGCAGCGCGCCCCGATCACCCTGCGGCCCCGGGCCGCACCCGCCAGGCCGGCCACCATCAGCAGCGCGCCGAGCGTGTCACGTGCGCGTCGTGACCGCCCACACCGCCACCTCCGGACACCACCCCAGAGAGCGCGGCCCGCCGGGCCGGGCCCGCCCGAACCGCACGGAGGCGTCAAGCAGCAGCGCACGGTGGTCGCCACCGCCAGCAGCGCCCCGCCCGCTGGGCGGCCCGCACGCCGTACCGCCCGCCGAGGGCGTACAGTCCGGCGAACCAGCCCTCGGCGACCGGCGGGTAGATGGTGTGCACGGCCGGGCGGTTGACCTTGCTGCACCCGCCGCCGAGGTCCGCCGCTCGTCCCAGCCCGCGCAGTCGCCGCCCGGCGGGGAAGAGCTCGGGCGCCCGCGCCCGCAGTCCGGCCAGCTCCGGCGCGTCGGGGCGTACGCGTACGGGGAGTGCCCGGCGGCCTGCACCCGTCCGTCCCACAGGTAGCGGTAGCGTCGTCGCTGGTGCGGGGCGGCGCCAGCAGCCCGCGCCGCGCACTGCGACGCTGCCCGCTCAGCACCAGGGCCGGGACCGCCCCCGGCGGCACCCGCCGCAGCGCAGCAGCACGAGCAAGTGCGAAGAGCGCCGCGTCGAGGGCACGACTACAGCAGTTTTTTACAGAGCGGTCACCGAGGTCCCGCCACCACGTCACGGTGGCGGCCAGGCGGCGACCAGGGCCGCCAGGGCGAGGACGGCGGGCCAGACGGCAGAACGGTCGGGGCAGTCGGGGTGGTCAGGGCGCGTGGTGTCGGACACCCCGTCAGCGTGCCACCGCGGCAAGGCCGCAGCCGGGAGCCGCAGGCCGCCGTACGACTTCCGTAAGCATGTCGCACCGCTCGAACCGCCCCGATCGGCGCTCTGATGAAGGCATGAAGGACACCACCACCGACGGCTCCTCCCGCCGGTTCGACCTCCCCCTGCCGCCACCCCCGGACGCCCTGCGGATCGGCCCGCTGCGCGAGGGCACCTTCCGCTCCCGCCTGCACGAACCGCGCACGGCGGTGGTCCTCGGCCGCTGGCTCGGGGCGGCGATCGTGCTCTGCTTCCTGACCGGTCTGCTCAGCCACGGCCTCCAGGAGCCGCCCGGTTGGCTGCGCGCCCTGCTGACGAGCCGTCCGGTGGACGGCTACCGGGTCACCCAGGGCCTGCACGTGATCGCCGGGACCGCCGCGATCCCGCTGCTGGGCGCCAAGCTCTGGACGGTCTACCCGAGGCTCTTCGAGTGGCCGCCGGCGCGCAGCGTCCTGCACCTGCTGGAGCGCGCGGCCATCGCCGTCCTGGTCGCGGCCACCCTGCTGGAGCTGTTCACCGGGCTGCTCAACACGCTTCAGTGGTACCCGTGGCCGTTCCCGTTCCGGCAGACCCACTTCTGGCTCGGCTGGACCATCACCGGCGCCCTGCTGCTGCACGTCGCCGCCAAGGCCGCCACCATCACCGAGCACTGGTGGCGTCCGCGCCTGCCGCTGCCCGGCCGCCGCGCCTTCCTGGGCACCGTCGCCGCCTCGGTCACCGCCGTCACCCTCACCACCGCCGGACAGACCGTCCCCTGGCTGCGCGGCCTCGACCTGCTCGCCCCGCGCCGCCCCGACCTCGGCCCGCAGGGCCTGCCCGTCAACCGCACCGCCGCCCAGGCCGGCACCACCACCGTCCCCGCGGACTGGCACCTGACCGTCGACGGCCCCACCCCGCTCCGCCTCTCC
>NZ_BAAAYB010000088.1:0-15938 GCF_039535905.1 Kitasatospora albolonga
GTGGCCGTGATGGTGCCGGTCGAGCTGCTGCTCAACGCGGGCCTTCAACCTCGGGCAGGACGCCTGTGCCGCCCCGGCGCGCAGTGTGGACCTGCTGGTCTGCGGCGGCGGTTCGCTGAACGGGCCGCTGTTCACCGACGCTCCGGGCTCCGCCGCCACCAGCGCGCAGGCGCTGGTGCTGCTGGTGCACCTGGCGCTGGCGCTGGCCGCCGCCTGCTGGCTGCGGCTGGGCGAGGCGGCGCTGACCGGCCTGGCCGAGGCGCTGCGGCTGCTGGCGGGGCTGCTGCCGCCGCCGCTGCGGGCGATGCTGCTCGCCCCCCTTCCGCTTCCCGAGCGGGCGCTCACGCCCCCGCTCCGCGCGGACGTCCTGCTCCCCCGGCGTGAAGGCGTGGTCCTCACCCCGGCGCCCCGGCGCGGGCCCCCGGCGCGCGAGTTCGCCCTCGCCCGCTGACGGAGCGCGTCACCCGCACCCCTGCTGGTCCGACCCTCCGGCGGCTCACCCCACCGACGGCACGGCCGTGTCCCGGCCTGCCCGCGCCCCAGGAGTTGACGGACCGTCATGACCACCCAGAAGAACACCCCGAAGAACACCCCGAAGACCGGCGCCGCCCGCGAGCGCCTCGCCGAGGCCCGCGAGGCGGAGACCCGCCGCGCCACCGTCCGGCGCCGCCTCGCCACGGCCGGCGCCGTGGTCGCCGTGCTCGCCCTCGCCGGCGCCACCGTCGCCGTGGTCTCCGCCACCCGCACCACCGCCGAACCCGCCTCCGCCTCCGTCGCCGCCCCGACCGCACTGGTGGTCCCGGCCAACGCCACCGGCCCGGACTCCACCGTGGTCACCTACGGCAAGGCCGACGCCCCGCACACCCTCAAGGTCTACGAGGACTTCCGCTGCCCGATCTGCGAGAAGCTGGAGACCAGCGCCGGGAAGACCATCCAGCAGCTGGCCGACGAGGGCACCTACAAGATCGAGTTCCACCTCGCCGCCTTCCTCGACGACAACCTCGGCGGCAAGGGCTCCAAGACCGCGCTGGCCGCCGCCGGGGCCGCGCTCAACGAGGGCCCGGACAAGTTCAAGGCCTTCCACGACGTGCTCTACGCCAACCAGCCGGACGAGCGCAAGGACGGCTTCGGTGACGTCAACACCATCCTCGACCTGGCCGGGAAGGTGCCGGGCCTGAAGACCGACGCCTTCGTCAAGGCCGTCCAGGAGGGCACCTACCTGCCCTGGGCCGCCAAGGTGGCGAAGGCCTTCAACGCCAGCGGCGTGCGCGGCACCCCCACCGTCCTGCTCGACGACAAGCCGCTGAACGTCTTCCCGAACAACCAGATCATCACCGGCGACGCCTTCGCCGCGCTGGTCCGCCAGAGCGTGGGCACACCGTGACCGCCGCCACCACCGCCCCGGTCCCCACCGCCCCGGTCCCCACCGCCCCGGTCCCCGCCACCCCGGTCCCCGCCGCCTCGGCCGACCGCCGGGTGGCCTGGCTGCTCACCGTCTGCGGCGCCCTCGGCCTGGCCGCCTCGGGCGTCCTGACGGTCGACAAGCTGCGGCTGCTCCAGGACCCGGCCTACGTGCCCAGCTGCAACATCAACCCGGTGATCAGCTGCGGCTCGGTCATGCGCACCGACCAGGCCAGCGCCTTCGGCGTCCCCAACTCGCTGTTCGGCCTGGCCGCCTTCGCGGTCGTGCTGGCCACCGGCGCGGGGTTGTTCGCGGGCGCCACCTACCGCCGCTGGTACTGGACCGGCCTCCAGCTCGGCAGTCTGGCCGGGGTCGGCTTCGTGCTCTGGCTGGCCGACCAGGCGCTGTACGAGATCGGCGCGCTCTGCCCGTACTGCCTGGTGGTCTGGGCGGTGGTGGCACCGCTCGCCTGGTATCTCTCGCTGCACAACTCGGCGTGGCTGCGCCGGGTGGTGGGGCGCTACCACTGGACGGTGCCGCTGCTCTGGTACACCGTCCTGGCGATGCTGGTGCTGGAGCGGTTCTGGTCCTACTGGCGCACCCTGCTGCCCTGACGCCTGGTCAGGGCAGCGGGCGGCTGCCCGGGCGGGGGCTCACTCGCCCGGGTAGCGCACGCCGATCCGTTCGCGGACGGCGTCCAGGGTGCGCATCACCGCGAGCGTCGAGTCCAGCGGCACGTAGGGGGACTCGGTGAGCCCCGCCCGCAGGCAGCGGACCACCTCGGCGGCCTCCGGCCCGTAGCCGTGGCCGGTGCTCGGGGCGGCCCGGTACGGCTCGGGGTCGCGGCCCTCGCGGTGCAGGGTGAAGCCGGCGGCGTGGAAGAAGTCCCGCTCCAGCTCGATCCAGCCCCCGGTGCCGTGGACGGCGGCGCGCTGGCCGCTCTGGGCGACCAGGGAGCAGTGCAGCAGCGCGGTGGCGCCGCCCGGGTGGCCGAGCAGCACGGCGGTGTTGGCGTCCACGCCGCGGTCGCTGAGCGAGGCCCGGGCCTGCACCGACTCCGGTTCGCCGAGCAGGAGTTGGGCGAAGGAGACGGGGTAGACGCCGAGGTCGAGCAGGGCGCCGCCGCCGAGCGCCGGATCCCAGAGCCGGTGGCCCGGGTCGGTCGGGCCCGCGAAGGAGAACTCGGCCTGGACGGACCGGACTTCACCGATCGCGCCGTCCTCCACCAGCTCGACGAGCCGGCGCACGGCGGGGTTGAGGTAGGTCCACATCGCCTCCATCAGGAACAGCTCGCGCTTGCGCGCGGTGGCGATCAGCTCGGCGCTCTGGCCGCTGTTCAGCGTGAACGGCTTCTCGCACAGCACGGCCTTGCCGGCCTCCAGCAGCAGCGCGGTGGCCTCGTGGTGCGCGGAGTGCGGGGTGGCCACGTACACCACGTCCACCTCGGGGTCGGCGGCCAGCTCACGCCAGCTCCCGTACGCACGGGGGATGCCGTACCGCCCGGCGAACTCCCGCGCCGCGGACTCGGTGCGCGAGGCGACGGCGTGCGCCACGGCCCCCTCCACCGCTGCCAGGTCCTCGGCGAAGGCGGCGGCGATCCCACCGGTGGCCAGGATCCCCCAGCGGATCGGACGGTCGGTGATCGGCTGCACGGACTCTCCTCGTCAACGGGCCCCCGCGGCAAACCGGGTGCGGCCCCGGCTTCGGGTACGGAACACTGCCGGGATGATCGTGATGAAGCCCGTGGTGGAAGTCAACGGTTCGGCGGACTTCGCCCTCTGGCCGGTCTCCGTGGTTCCCGACTTCTCCTTCCAGCCCCTGCACGGCGGCCTGACGCCGGCCGAGGTCGGCACGGCCGTGCTGGCGATCGCCTCCGCCAACCGGATCCGCTCCCACGACGGCGAGGACGACGACCGGGCGTTCGCGTCCGCGACCGCCCTCCTCCAGGGCCTGCTGACCCCGGAGGACCTGGTGGCCTTCGGCGGGCTGCAGGTCACCGACACCGGCACCGGCGTGGTGTTCAACCCGGCCTGCTGCGACGGTCTGGAGTCGTGGCGGGACTGGTACGCCGTCCCGCAGGGTGGCGAACTCTGGTACGGGCACCCGCCGTTGAGCCCGCATGCGGACGGCAACGGTCGCTCGGTCCGGCTCACCGTCGACGCCGAGGACCCGGCGAGCGCGGTCATCGAGCTCACGCACGGCGAGCTGGAGCGGCTGCTGGCCGGGGTGGAGCGGGACCTCGCGGACTTCCGGGCGCTGGCCGCCGCCTGGGCCGCCGAGCGGCTGCCGGAGGGGTACGCGGAGCCCGTCGCCGTCGCCCTGGCCCGGCTGTTCGCCGGGGAGTCCGCCTGACGGCGGCCCCGTGGGAGCGGCGGGCCCGGCACACCCCTCGTGGTGCCGGGCCCGCCGCCGTTCGGTGGCCGACCGCCGGGCGGCGCGGTCAGCGCGCGGCGGTCACGTTCTTGACCAGGGCCTTGGTCAGGTCGATGCCGGCGGACCCGGTGTTGCGCTGGTCGTTGTAGTAGGTGGTCACCACGACGCTGCCGACCCGGGCGGCCACCAGGGTGGCGCCGCCGGTCCAGGTCGGCGCGGTGCGGACGGCCTGGACGGCCTCGTCCCCGACGCCGGGCAGCTCCTTCAGCTCGATGGTGACCTTGTGCTTCACGCCGTCCTGCTCCGAGACGTAGCCGTGGCAGGCGGTCAGGGCCTCCCGGAGCTTGCCCATCACCACCCGGGCGTCGTCGCCCCGGTACGTCTCCAGCTCCTGGGCGAACATGTCCTGCGACTCGTCGGTGTAGTCGTTCTGCGCGAAGGACGCGTAGCTGTACCCGGCCACGTTGCTCCAGGCCGAGCCGTCGAAGGCCTTGCAGACCTGGTCCTGGGGGACGGCGGTCGGGGAGATCGGCGGATTGAAGCCGGTGCCGGTGCTGCGGACGCTGTCGGGGTTGAGCTTGAGCGTCGGCAGCGCCTCGGCAGGCAGCAGCATCGCGGCGAGCTGGGCGCCGTTGGGCAGCCCCTCGGTGCCGGTGGACTTGCGGGGGCTCGGCGAGGACGACGCGCTCGCGGTGGCCGCAGGGGACGCACCACCGGTCTGGATGTCGCCCTTCGGCTGGCAGGCGACGAGACCGAGGACCAGACCGGCGCCGCAGGTGAGGACGGCGGATCTGCGGAGGAACTGCGACATGAGGGGTGGGCACCTTTCGGGCGGACGGGACCAGGTGAGTGGCGCGCCAATCACAGCATGCACTGTGAACCGCGTCAACAGCCGTTCACGCCGTGAGGAAGGTTGTAGGATGCGAGCGCACCAGCACGCCGCCACGGAAGGGCCCGCTCAGTGACGGAGAACAGGACCGAGGTCACCGCCGCCGGAATCGCCCGCTTCGCCGGCGTCGGCCGAGCCGCGGTGAGCAACTGGCGGCGGCGGCACGGCGACTTCCCCAAGCCGGTCGGCGGCACCGACACCAGCCCGGTCTTCGACCTGGCCGAGGTCGAACGCTGGCTGCGCGACCAGGGCAAGGTCGACCAGGTCCCGCTGCGCGAGCGGCTCTGGCAGCAGGTCGAGCAGGACCCGGCCGGGGCGGCCACCGCGCTGCGCCTGATCGGCGCCGTCCTGCTGCTGCGCGAGCACCCCGCCGCCTGGCAGCGGCTGATCGCCACCGACGACGCCGAGCTGGCCCGCGAGCTGCCCTCCGCGCTCGCCGAGGCCCTGCGCGCTCGCCTCGGCGAGGACCACCCCGTCGCCGTCCCGGACGGGCCTGGGCTGACGGACCGTCTGCCGCTGGTGCGCGGGTGCGCGGAGCTGGCCGAGGAGACCGGGGCCCGTCAGGCGTACGAGTTCCTGATGGGCCGTCACCTGGAGGCCGGGCCGCGCCAGTACACCCTCACCCCCGCACCGCTGTCCGAGCTGATGGCCGCGCTGGCCGGCCGCGCCGGGCTGGTCCTGGACCCCGCCTGCGGCTTCGGCGGCCTGCTGCTGGCCACCGGACCCGGCTCCACCGTGACCGGCCAGGAGTCCGACCCCGACCTCGCCGCGCTCACCGCACTGCGGCTCGCCCTGCACACCGACGCGCCCGTCCGGATCCGGGTCGGCGACAGCCTGCGCACCGACGCCCACCCGGGCCTGCGGGCCGACGCGGTGCTCTGCCACCCCCCGTTCAACGAGCGCTCCTGGGGCCACGAGGAGCTCGCCTACGACCCCCGCTGGGAGTACGGCCTGCCGCCCAGGACCGAGTCCGAACTGGCCTGGGTCCAGCACGCCCTCGGCCACCTGGACGACGGCGCCCCCGCCGTCCTGCTGATGCCCCCGGCGGCGGCCTCCCGCCGCTCGGGCCGCCGCATCCGGGCCGACCTGCTGCGGCGCGGCGCCCTGCGCGCCGTGGTCGCCCTGCCCGCCGGTGCGGCCCCGCCGTTCGGCATCCCGCTGCACCTGTGGGTGCTGCGCCGCCCGGCGGCCCACGCGCCCCAGCCGCAGCAGCTGCTGGTGGTGAACGTCGCGGACCGCCCGGACGGCCAGGACCGGCTGCCCTGGCCCGAGTTGCGCGGCGCGGTGCTGACGGCCTGGCAGGAGTTCGACCGGGACGGCGCGACCACGGAGCGCCCCGGCCTCAGCCGCACCGTCCCGCTGGTCGACCTGCTCGACGACGACGTGGACGTGACCCCGGCCCGCCACCTGCCGGCCCGGGCGGTCGAGCCCGGCCGGGCCGCCCTGGCCGGGCTCCACCAGCAACTCACCGCGGCCCTGCGGAGCGCCACCGACCTGGCGCCGAAGGCCGGGCCGGCCACCCGGCCCGGCCGCTGGGCGATGACCAGCATCGGTGAACTCGCCCGCAGCGGTGCCCTGGTGGTCCTCACCGGCGGCCCCGGGGGCGGCCAGGGCGGCGGCCCGCCGATCCTGACCGAGCACGACGTGCTGACCGGCGGACCGCCGTCCGGCGCCCCGCCCGAGGGCGCGGCCGAGGAGGCGGTGCTCCTCCGGGTCGGGGACGTCCTGGTACCGGTTCTCGGCCGCGGCACGGTCACCCGGGTCGTCGGCCCGGCCACCGCCGGGGCCGCCCTCGGGCGCAACGTGCACCTGCTGAGGCCCGATGCCGCCGTCCTGGACCCGTGGTTCCTGTCCGGCTTCGTACGCGGCACCGCCAACAACCAGCAGGCCAGCAGTTTCACCTCGTCCGCCGTCCGGCTGGACGTGCGCCGCCTCCAGGTGCCGCGGCTGCCCCTGTCCGACCAGCGGCTGTACGGCGAGCGGTTCCGCGCCCTGGCCGACTTCGAGGCGGCGTACCGGACGGCGGCCGGGCTGGGCGAGCAGCTCGTCCAGGGCCTCTACGACGGCCTCACCGACGGGAGCCTGGCGCCTCGTTAGACCGGCAGACGGACCCCGGAGCGATCTGTAAGCTGCCCTCCGGCAGACAGCCAGCCCCCACCCACAGCGCCGGAGGAGTCCCGCCATGTACGGCCCGACCCCGACGGCCCCGGCCCCGCCGACGCCCGGCAGTGCGGTACGGGTGTGGCTCGTGCTCCTGCGGGCGGCCCTGGCCCTGATCGCGGTCTGCAGCCTCGGCTTCCTCGCGTGGTTGCCGTTGCTGGTCCCGGCCCTGGTCCACCGGCGGCTCCGCGACTGGCTGCTCTTCTGCGCCTCGCTCGCCGTGGTCCTGGGCAGCGGGTTCCTGATCGGCAGGTCGGACGACACCTCTGTCGCGATCGCCATGCTGATCCTGCTCAGCCAGGCGGCCCTCGTGTCGGCCTACACCGCCGCGGTCGGTCTGACCCGTCGTCAGGCTCCGCCTCCCCCGGCGGTGCCCGGCAACCCGCCCGTCTGGTACGGCCACGCGCTGCCCGCGCCGCACGCCGCCGTGCTGCCACCCGTGACCGGCTACGCCCTCCCGGCCGTGCCGAACCAGCGGCGGGTCGACCAAGTCCGCTCCGGACTTGACGAACTCAGCGCCTACCTGAAGCAGCAGGACGCTCCGTGAGGGCCCGTCTGATCAGCGGACGCTACGAGTTGACCACCCTGATCGGCCAGGGCGGCATGGGCCAGGTGTGGACGGCGCACGACCACACCCTCGACCGCCGGGTCGCCGTCAAACTCCTCCGGCCGGACCGGATCACCGGTTCCGAGCACGCCGGGGACCTACGGCGCCGGTTCGCCCGCGAGTGCCGTGTCACCGCCCGGATCGACCACCCGGGCCTGGTCACCGTGCACGACGTCGCGCACGACGGGGACGACCTCTGCCTGGTGATGCAGTACGTCCGCGGGTCGGACCTGGCCGACCACCTGGCCGAGCAGGACCCGTACCCCTGGCCCTGGGCGGTCGCCGTGGCGGCCCAGCTCTGCTCGGTGCTGGCCGCCGTGCACGCGCTGCCGGCCGTGCACCGCGACCTCAAGCCGCGCAACGTGATGGTCCGCACCGACGGCACCGTGGTCCTGCTGGACCTCGGCCTCGCCACCGTCCTGGACAGCGACGCCTCCCGGCTCACCCTCACCGGGACGCACCTCGGCAGCCCGGCGTACACGGCTCCGGAGCAGGCCATCGGCGATCCGGTCGGCCCGCGCACCGACCTCTACTCGCTCGGCGTGATCCTGCACGAACTGCTGAGCGGCAGCGTCCCGTTCACCCGCACCGCCCCGCTCGGCCTGCTGCACCAGCACCTCCACGAGCCGCCGGCCCCGCTGCGCACGATCAGGCCGGAGGTTCCCGAGCCGCTCGAGGCGCTGGTCCTCCACCTGCTCGCCAAGGACCCGCGCGACCGGCCGGCCGACGCGACGGCGGTGTACCGAGCGCTCGAACCCCTGCTCCCGAGGCCGGCCGAAGGCCCGGCGGCCGCCTCCGGCGGAGGACCACCGACGGACCCGACCCGGCCCTTCCGCCGGCCGTACGCCCCCTGGACCGACCGTCCGACGCCCGTACCGCCCGCACCGCCCGTGACGGCCCCGCGTGCGGCGGACACCCCGGAGACGGACGTGGCCGCCGCCGTCGAGGAGGCCAGACGGCTGCTGGACGCCGGACGGCTCTCGGACGCGGTCGGCCCGCTCGGCCGGGCCCTGCCCGTCGCGGTGGAGACCCACGGCCCGCACTCGGCCGTCGTCCTGATGCTGCGCAGGCAGTACGCCGCGACGCTGCTGGAGGCCGGGATGTTCGGCACGGCGCTCCCCGAACTCCGGCTGCTGATCGAGGAGTCCGTCACCGGGAACGGCCCGGACGATCCGCGGACCGCGCACCTGCGGGCCGAGGCGGCGCAGTGCTTGGACCGCCTCGGCGACCACGCGGGCGCACTCGCCGAGTACCGCGCCGCGCTCCCCGGGCTGGACCGGCTCGCGGCCACCGATGCGGCGCCCGCCCTGGACGCCCGCCACCGCATCGCCCGGCTGCAGCTGCAGACCGGTGCCGACGCCGAGGCCCGGACGACGCTGCTCCAGGTGCTGCTCGGCGCCGAGCGGCACTACGGCCCGCACCACCCGATCGCCGCCGAGACCCGCCGGTTCCTGGAGCGGCTGGACGGCCGCTGAGGACCGCCGGGTGACGGCCCGTCAGGCGACGGCCGGGACGAGCTCCTTGCCGTAGCAGAGGCTCTCCGGGTGGTCGCGGTAGTAGCCGTACTTGGTGATCGGCCGGTAGCCCTCGGACTCGTACAGCCCGATCGCCTCCGGCTGCTCGGTGCCGGTCTCCAGGATCAGCCTGGTCAGACCGGCGGCCAGCGCCTCGGCCTCCAGGTGCCGCAGCACCGCCCGGGACAGGCCCCGGCCGCGGGCGGAGGCCGAGACGTACATCCGCTTCAGCTCGCCGTCGCCGTCCCGGACGTCGTCCGGCCCGGCCTGCTTGACCCGGAAGCCGCCGCAGGCGACCGGCACGCCGTCCAGGTAGCCCACCACGAAGAGCCCGGCCGGCGGGTCGAAGTGCTCGGGGTGGATGACCGTCAGGTCGCCCTCGCCGTACCGCTGGACGTACTCCTGCTGGACCTCGGCCGAGAGCTTGGCGGCGTCGGGGTGCGCGAAACCGGTGGTGCGGATCTCCATGGCCGCCAAGCCTACGGCCTCACCGTCCGGACGTGATCAGCGGCCTTCGAACCGGGCCACCAGATCGTCCTTGCCGAACATCCGGGCCGTCTCGACGGCGGTCGGGGCGCCCGCCCTGGGGTCGGCGTTCCCCTCCAGCAGCGCGTCGATCACCGCGGCCTCGCCCTTGAAGACGGCGCCCGCGAGCGGCGTCTGGCCCCGGTCGTTGACCCGGTCCGGATCGGCGCCGTGCCCGAGCAGGACCCGGACGGTGTCGGCGTGGCCGTGGTACGCGGCCAGCATCACCAGGGAGTCACCGCGGTCGTTCGACAGGTCGGCCGGGGCCCCGGCGTCCAGGTAGGCGCCGAGCAGTGCGGTGTCGCCCTGGCGGGCGGCGTCGAAGAGCTTGCCGGCGAGTGCGATGACCTCGGCGTCCGGGGTCTTGGGAGCGTCGGCGGAGTCTGACATTGACGGGGCCTCTCTCGGATCGGGGTCGGTGGTGCCGTACGCACCGTAGCGGACGACACGCGCACGGACGGTAGGGGCAGCCGTTCGGGCGAATTTCGCCGCTCGTGTACGCCCTACGTCGGGGTTCTCCGGGAAACCACCCATTTGCCACGTTCCATCATCTATTACTTTTTGTCACGATAAGGACACTTTCGGTTACGCCGAATTCCTGTGTGTCCCGTCGTCCCCAGACCGAGGAGCCGTCGCGTGATTCTCTCCATCTCCGGCATCGTCCTGTTCGGCACCATCGCATTCCTGTTCTTCCGCCGAGACGGGCTCAAGGTCTCGCACGCGATCGTCTGCGCACTCCTCGGTTTCTACATCGCGGGCTCTTCGATCGCCCCGAGCATCCAGGCCGGCGGCGCGAGCCTCGCGAGCCTGCTCGGCGGCATCAAGTTCTGACGGTCCGGTCTCCGTTCGGCCCGGGTGCGGATCCCCACCGCCCCGGGCCTGAAGCGTCTTCCCGTCCCCTTCCCCCGTCCCCGGAGAGTCCCGCCGAATGTCCGTCACCCGCCACCTCAGCCGAGGCCGCGACCTGGCCCGCACCGCCGGCGACCACGCCGCCGACATGTTCGCCCCGCTCACCGTGCTCGGCCGCGGCCTGCGCCACCACTCCGACTGGGCCAAGGCCCGCTGGGCCGCCACCCCCAAGGAGAAGCGCGGCCCGACGCTCTTCCTGACCGCCGCCGCCGTGCTCGGCGTCTTCCTGATCCCGCGCGGCCCGCTGTTCGCCCTGATCGCCGTGATGGCCAGCGCCGCCTGGTACGGACGCTCCCCCAAGGCCGCCCCCGCGGCGCCCGCCCCGGACGCCGGCGACCTCAAGCTGGCGGCCCTCTACGCCGCGCTGACCCCGTACCTGGCCGGCCTGGACGACCCGAGCCCGCTGTACTCCGCCGAGGGCAGCCACAAGGCGGCCTTCAGCGGCTGGGAGTTCGACGGGGAGGGCCGCCTGTCCACCCTGGACCTCGCCTACCCCGCCTGGTTCACCGACACCGAGCCCTCCGCCCGGGCCCGGATCGAGCAGGTGATCCAGGGCAAGGCCGGCCGCGGCCGCGAGTACCGCTTCGACTGGGACGAGGAGTCCAACCGGCTGCGGGTGAGCGCCCTGGCCCCGCTGCCCACCGACGTCTGGGCCCAGCCCTTCGTCACCGCTCCCGGCGAGATCGTGCTCGGCTTCACCGACGGCCACGACAGCCAGCGCACCATCCCGGTCACCCAGGGCGGCGCCACCGCGCAGCAGCCCCCGGTGATCTGGCGCACCGGCCCGCGGGCCGGCGAGCCGCACCTGCTGGCCCTCGGCACGGCCGGCTCCGGCACCTCCACCCTGCTGCGCTCGATCGCCCTCCAGGCGCTGCGCCACGGCGACCTGATGGTGATCGACGGCGCGGGCACCGGCGAGCACGCCTGCCTGGTCAACCGCCCCGGCGTGCACACCGTGGAGACCAGCCTGCGCGGCACCCTGGCAGCCCTGGAGTGGGCCGCCAACGAGACCGAGCGCCGCCTCTCCGCCCTCAACGCGGCCCGCCACCACGGGGTGGCCGTCCCCGAGGACGTCACCCGCCCGCTCTGGCTGCTGCTCGACCACCCCACGGAGCTCACCGAGCTGGCCCACGCCGAGGGCCGCCCGGACCCGCAGGAGCTGCTGGAGCTGCCGCTGCGGCACGGCCGGGCGGCCCGGGTCACCGTGGTGATCGCCGAGGACCTGACGGCGTACGAGCGGATCTCCCCGACCGCCCGGGCCACCACCCGGGCCCGGGTGGTGCTCGGCCAGACCACCGCCGAGACCGCCTCCGCCGCCCTCGCCACCGCGCTGGACATCACCCCGGCGGCCGGCCGCACCGAGCCCGGCCGCGGCTACGCCCGCCTCGGCACCGCCGCCCCCGTCCGCCTCCAGGTGCCGGCCACGGTGGACCCGCTGGACGAGGAGGCCCCCACCGCGCAGCGCGAGGCGGTGATCGCCCTGCTCCCCCACCGCGACACCCGCACCGAGGCGGCCGCCGACCCGCTGGTGAAGGCCCCGGCGACGTCCTCCGCCACCGACGGACCCGCCCCCGCAGTGCCCGACATGCCGAAGGAACCGCCCGCGATCCGCCCCCGTCCCGTGTGGTGAATCCGTAACCGCTAAGCTGTCTGGCCGCGACCAACTGGACAACTCTGCGCAACGATGACGGCACACTGGGTGATAAATACGTTCAGATGTGACAAATCGGGCGACGATGGGTACAAACAGTGGCGGCACGACAGGCGACGCACGCCCCGGAACGGGAATCTTCGTCGGTGGCCGAGCGTTGACCGAACGACGATGACAGACCACTAGTCCTGTGGGCCAGAAGCCCGGGAGGCACGATTTCATGAGCGAGCGAGCTCTCCGCGGCACGCGACTCGGGGCGACCAGCTACGAGACCGACCGTGGAATCGACCTGGCTCCCCGCCAGACCGTCGAGTACGCATGTCAGAACGGACACCGGTTCGAGGTTCCCTTCTCCGTCGAGGCGGAGATCCCCTCGGCCTGGGAATGCCGGTTCTGTGGCCAGGAGGCCATGCTGCTCGACGGTGATGAGCCGGAGGAGAAGAAGACCAAGCCGACGCGTACCCATTGGGACATGCTGATGGAGCGTCGGACGCGCGAGGAGCTCGAGGAGGTCCTGGCAGAGCGCCTGGCCGTCCTCCGCTCCGGTGGGATGAACCTCGCGGTGCACCCGCGGGACACCCGCAAGAGCGCCTGACCCCGTAGTACCCGTGCAGTACCCCGTAGCACCGAAGGGGCCCGAGCTTCCGATCAGGAAGCCCGGGCCCCTCGGTGTTTCCGAGCTCGTCCCTCAGCCGGCGATCGGGGGACGGTAGTCGGTGTCCGGCCCCTTGGCCGGGCCGGTGGCCGGGTCGACCACCTCGCCCTGGATGACCTTGCCGTCGGGGCGGTGGATGCGCAGCTGCTCCTGCAGGCGCACGGCGTCCGCCAGGCGGTCCGCACCGACCGGGGAGGTGGAGCGCAGCGCCCTGCCCGCCAGGCGGCGGCCCAGCGAGCGCCAGAGCGCCCTGGTGGGCGGGAAGAGCAGCGAGAGGCCGAGCACGTCGGAGAGGAAGCCCGGCAGGATCAGCAGCGTCCCGGCCAGCACGGTCATGCTGGTGCCGGTCTGCGGCTGGGCGGACTGCGGGGACCTGCTCTGCTCGATCGCGGCCGAGATCGCCTTCATCCCGGCGCGCTTGATCAGCCAGCCGCCGAGGAAGGCGCCGCCGGCCAGCAGCAGGATCACGGCGAACCAGCTGGTCGCCGAGGCGACCACGGTCAGCAGCCAGATCTCCAGCACCAGCCAGGCGGCGATCAGCAGCGGCAGCACCCGGCGCACACGGCTGCGCGGCGGGGCAGAGGGGGCCGGGGGTACGTGCTGGCTCACGGTTCTGATCCACTCCGTCGTGGCACCCGGCTCTGGACCGGGCCGGCTTCTCCGGCCCGCACCCCGGGCGCCACCTGGGACAACGGTCAGGAACCGGTCGGTGTTCCGGAGCCCCTCCGCCGGCGCAGCGCCCCCAGCGCGACCAGCGCGCAGGCGCCGAGGCCGGTCAGCGCCAGCACCCACTCGGGCCCGGCACCGACCCGGTCCGCGACCGTCCTGCCGTCCCGCAGCGGCACCACCGCGCTGAGCTCGGCGGCGGTCATCAGCCTGCTCTCCTGCACCACCGTGCCGTCGGGGGCGATGATCGCGCTGATGCCGTTGGTGGCGGCGATCAGCACCGCGCGGCCGTGCTCGACCGCCCGCAGGCGGGACATCGCCAGCTGCTGCTGGGGCTGGCCGGTCTCCGAGTAGGTGGCGTTGTTGGTCTGCACGACCAGTACCCGGCCGCCCTCGTTGACGGTGTCGCGGACGATGCCGTCGTAGGCGACCTCGAAGCAGATCACGTCGCCGATCCGGGCCGGGCCGAGGTCCATGACGCCGTTCTTCGTGCCCGGGTAGAAGTCGCGGGCGACCATCTGCAGCCGGGTGATCACCTTGGACAGCTGGTCACGGAAGGGCACGTACTCGCCGAACGGCACCGGGTGCTGCTTGGTGTACGAGGCACCGGGGCCGGTCTTCGGGTCCCAGACGATGCCCTGGTTCTGCACGTGCTGGGCGTCCGGGCCGTCGACCAGGGTGCCGACCAGGACGGGCACGCCGATCGCCTTCACGGCCTCGTCGATCCGGGCGTACGCGAGCGGCTCGGAGAACGGGTCGAGGTCGGAGGAGTTCTCCGGCCAGATGACCACGTCGGGCTTCTCCGCCTTGCCGGCCGCGATGTCGGCGGCGAGCTTCTCGGTGGCCCGGGCGTGGTTGTTCAGCACCGTCATCGGGCGGCCCAGGAAGTGCATGCCGGGGCTCGGCACGTCGCCCTGGATCACCGCGACCTTGAGGGTGTCGTCGGCGGCGGTCGGGACGGGCACCAGGTACCCGGCCAGCAGCGCGGCCACCGCGCCCGCCACGCCCGCCGCCGCGGCGGGCCGGGCACCGCGGCGCAGCCGGAGCGCGGCCCAGGCCAGCAGGGCGCCGCTCAGCGCGACGGCGAAGGTCACCAGCGGGGCGCCGCCCAGCGCCGCGAGCGGAGTGAACGGGCTGGCGGTGTTGGCGAAGGCCAGCCGGCCCCAGGGGAAGCCGCCCAGCGGTATCCGGTCCCGGGCCCACTCCTGGGCGACCCAGAGGCAGGCCGCCCAGAGCGGCCAGCCGCGCAGGCGGGAGGTGGCGGCCAGGCCCGAGCCCAGGGCGGCCATGAACAGCGCCTCGATGACGGAGAGTCCGACGGTGGCGTCCCAGCCGATCACCCGCAGCCAGCCGAGCAGCAGCAGGAAGAACGGCAGGCCGAACGCGAAGCCCGTCCACGCCCCCTGACGGGCCGTCCGCCCACGGGTGAGCAGCGACAGGGCGGCGACGCCGACCAGCGACAGCGGCCACAGGCCGTACGGCGGGAAGGCCAGCGCGAGCAGCAGCCCGGCGGCCACGGCCAGGCCGGTCCGGCGCAGGTCCGGCAGCCGGATCAGCCTCCGCTGGACCGGGGTCTCGGGCTCGGTTTCCGCCACGGGGCGTTCCTGTTCGACGGGCAGTGCCACCTGCGCACCACCTCTCTGCTGTGCACGCGCTTCCATTCTGGTCGGAAGACGGTACCCCGGAGACCCCGGAACACGGGAGCCAGGCCCGTGCACCCCGTGGACTTCCGCCCCTCCCCGTCCGCTCCTACGATCACGATCATGTCGATCACGTCACCGATACCCGTCCTGCGGGGAAGCCAGGGCGCCGTGCTGCGTCTCGACGGCGAGGCCCTGGTCCTGACCCGCCCGCCACGCGCAGCTGCGGATCCCTTGGCGGCGGTCCGCCGGGTGCGCGCGGAGGACCGGTCGGTGAGCGTCGAGCTGGCCGCCGGGGCCGCCGTGCACCGGGTCGCCGGGGGTGAGCAGCGCCGCCGCCGCGGTCTTCGCCGCGGCGGTGACCGCAGCGCTGCCCGAGCACACCCGACGAGGAGGCCGTCGTCGTCACCAGCACCGTGGCCGAGACGCGGCCGCAGCGGCGGATCCGCCTGCTCAAGCGCTGGGCGCTCCTGCTCGGCCTCGTGGTGACGGCCGTGTCCGCCGTCACCGGCATCGCCACGGGCGGGCTCACCGGGATCGTGCTCGGTGTGATGAGCCTGCTGTGCGGCGCCTTGGGCGTGGCGATGACGGCGGTCGGCCTCGGCGGGCTCTGGCTGGCGCACCGTCAGCGGTACCTGCTCCGCCACGGCATCACCGTCGAGGCCGAGCGGCTGCCCGACCAGCCGTGGACGTACGCGTACACGGACACCGACGGCGTGAGCCGCTCCCTGTGGGCCAAGAGCGCCTCCGCCACCCTGGAGGTCGCCTACGCCCCCGGGGACCCCTCGGAGGTGGTCGTCCGCCGGTCAGGGGCGCAGCACCGCCCGGGAGGCCGCCTTCGCGCTGGGCCTGTCCGCCTGCGGCCTCGCCGCCCTGGGCGGGGTGGTGGTCCTGCTGGTCGGGTCCCTCCAGGGCGTGTACGTCGGCGTGTAGCGGGCCCTCTCAGG
>NZ_BAAAYB010000089.1:0-183978 GCF_039535905.1 Kitasatospora albolonga
GGCCTTGGCTCCTATCCCGTGCAGCTTCTCGCCGCCCAGGACCACGTTCTCCCACACCGTCAGGTTGTCGGCCAGCATGAAGTGCTGGTGGACCATGCCGATGCCGCGCGCGATGGCGTCGCCGGGAGTGTTGAACTCGACCTGCTCGCCGTTGATGGCGATGGTGCCCTCGTCCGGCTTCTGCATGCCGTAGAGGATCTTCATCAGGGTCGACTTGCCCGCGCCGTTCTCGCCCATCAGGGCGTGCACGGTGCCGCGGGCCACGGTGATGTCGATGTCGTGGTTGGCCACGACGCCCGGGAAGCGCTTGGTGATGCCGCGCAGTTCGACGGCCGGTGACGCCGTCCCCGCGCTGGGGTTGCCGCCCTGGGGGGTCGGGGCGGGGTCGGAAGCGGTGATGGCGATCTCCTGGTGGTCACAGGGCGCGTCGTTGCGCTGGAGATGGCGTGCGTACGCGGGCGGGGGCGCGCGTACGTGCGGGTGGAACGGGACGGGGCCCGGCAGAGCGCGTTCGCGCGCCCCGCCGGGCCCCACCCTGATGCTCAATCATGCGCGCCGGACGCGTGGACCGGCGGCAGGCTGAGGGGGTGTCAGCCGACGGTGGTCGGGATCTTCGTGGCACCCGAGGTGATCTGCGCGGTGGCCGCGTCCAGCTTCGCCTGGATGTCGTTGATGAAGCCGCCGGTGGTGGCCAGCGAGACGCCCTTCTCCTTCAGGTCGAAGTTCTTGGTGCCGGTGAGCGGCGAACCGTCCTTGATCGACTTGACGTAGGAGAACACCGCGGTGTCGACGTTCTTCACCATCGAGGTGAGGATGCGGTCCTTGTACTTGGCCAGGGCGGGCTGGGCGGCCTGGTCCGAGTCGACGCCGATGGCCCACTTCTTGGCGTTGAAGACGGCCTCGATGGCGCCGTTGCCGGAGGAGCCGGCGGCGGAGTAGATGACGTCCGCGCCCTTGTCGAGCTGGCCCTGGGCGGCGTCCTTGCCCTTGCCCGGGTCGTTGAAGCCCGAGAAGTCCGGCGGGGTGGTGAGGTAGGTGGTCTCGACCTTGATGTCCGGGGTGACGGACTTGGCGCCCGCGATGTAGCCGGCCTCGAACTTCTTGATCAGCTCGGACTGCACGCCACCGATGAAGCCGATGTGCTTGGCCTGGCTCTTCGAGGCGGCGGCGACGCCGGCCAGGTAGGAGCCCTCCTGCTCGGAGAAGGTCAGCGAGGTGACGTTGCTCGGCTGGGTGGCGGAGCCCGAGTCGATGATCGCGAACTTGACGTTCGGGTTGTCCTTGGCGACCTTCTCGACGGCGGCCTGGTAGACGAAGCCGACGGCGATGACCGGGTTGTAGCCGGAGGAGACCAGGCTCTTCAGGCGGGTCTCCTTGTCGGCCTCCGCCTCACCGGTCTTGGCCTCGGCCTCGGTGACCGCGACGCCGAGGTCCGACTTGGCCTTGTCCAGGCCACGGGCGGCGGAGTCGTTGAACGACTGGTCGCCACGGCCGCCGATGTCGTAGGCCATGCCGACCTTGATGCCGGAGGTGCCGGCACCGGCGCTGTTGGTGGTGTTGTTGTCGGTGCTCTTTGCGCCGCAAGCGGCGAGCGAGGCGATGCCCAGGGAACCCGTGAGCACAACCGCGGCGAGCTTCATGGAACGGCGCAAGGGAGTATCTCCTTCTCACACACCCGTTTGGCGTGGTCGAGCGCCACCGTAACGCGCGTAGAACACGGTTGTGTCACGGCTCCGACGAGCATTCGGGTTGTTATCAAAACGTGGTCCTATGTCCGGACGAAACGGACAAATGACCACGCTCGACGCACCCTCGTGTCACTACTCGATGGTAGTGAAGCGGCCACTCTACGCCGCCGAGGTGACCCCCGTCTCAGACTCGCCCGTACTCCAGGGCCAGCGCGCAGAAGAGCTCGACCCCGACCGCGATGGAGCGTTCGTCCACGTCGAAGCGGCCCTGGTGGAGGTCGCGGACGGTGGTCTCGTGCGGGGCGCGGACGCCGAGCCGGGCCAGGGCGCCGGGGGCGTGCTCGAGGTACCAGGAGAAGTCCTCGCCGCCGAGGCTCTGCTCGGTGTCCTCGACGACGGGGCCGTTCCCCGCGGCGAAGCGGCCGTTCATGGCGGCCTCCAGCTGGGCGATCGAGGTCTGCTCGTTCACGACGGGGGGCACGCCGCGGTGGTAGTCCAAGGTCCACTTGGCGCGGTAGGTCTCGGCCAGCCGGCCGGTCAGCTCCTCCAGCGCGTCGGGGGCCTCGCGCCAGCCGGCCAGCTCCAGGCAGCGGACGGTTCCCTCCAGCTCGGCGTGCTGGGGGATGACGTTGGGCGCCGAGCCGGAGGCGATCCGGCCCCAGACCAGGCTGACGCCCCAGCGCGGGTCCATCCGGCGGGAGAGCGCCGGCGGCAGGTCGGCGGCCAGCCGGGCGACCGCGGTGACCAGGTCGGTGGTCAGGTGCGGGCGGGCGGTGTGACCGCCGGGGCCGTCCAGGTGGAGGGTGAGCCGGTCGCAGGCGGAGGTGATCGCCCCGACCTTGAGCCCGACCCGGCCGACCTGGACCTTGGGGTCGCAGTGCACCGCGAAGATCCGCCCGACGTCCTTCATCCCGCCGGCCTCGATCACGTCCAGCGCCCCGCCCGGCATGACCTCCTCGGCCGGCTGGAAGACCAGCCGGACCGGCTGGGTCAGCTCACCGGTGCGGGCCGCCTGGGCGAGCACCAGCGCGGTGCCCAGCACCACCGAGGTGTGCACGTCGTGGCCGCAGGCGTGCGCCCGCCCCGGCAGGGTGGAGCGGTACGGGGCCTCGGTCTTCGCGTCGTCGATCGGCAGCGCGTCGATGTCCGCGCGGAACGCCAGGAACGGGGTGCCCGACTTGGTGCCCGGCGGCACGATGTCCACCGTCATGCCCGTGCCGCCCGGGAGCACCTTCGGCGTCAGCCCGGCGGCGAGCAGCCGCTCGCGGAGCAGCCGGGTGGTGCGGAACTCCTGCCGGCCCAGCTCCGGGTGCCGGTGCAGGTCGCGCCGGAAGGCGATCAACTCCGCCTGGTAGGCCCGTACCCGCGCACGCAGATCGGAGCCGGGACGGGCAGGCGTGAGGGTGGCCCGGGCGCCGGGCTGAGGATCGTTCACCTCAACAAGACTAGGCCGGTGAACGGCTTTTGGCCCGACTTCCGTCAGATCGGTCCCCGGATGGGTGCATACCGGCCGCACAGGTGGGTATGACATACCGTTTCCGCCTTCCCGGTGATCACTGCCCTGTGCAACGACCGACCCCGGCACGGGACACGGCGCCTGACCGACCCTCAGGCGCCAGGCCCCCTCGGTCCCCTCGGCCCGCTAGAACCGCTCGGACGGCGTGTACGTGCCCCAGACCTCGCGCAGCGCGTCGCTCACCTCTCCGACGGTGGCCCGCGCGGCCAGCGCCTCCCGCATCGGGTACAGCACGTTCCCGGTCCCCTCGGCCGCCTTCCGGAGTGCCGTCAGCCCGCGCTGCACCGCCAAACCGTCGCGCTCCGCACGGAGCTTGGCCAGCCGGGCGGCCTGCTCGGCCTCGATCGCCGGGTCCACCCGGAGCGGCTGGTAGGGCTCCTCGGCGTCCAGCTGGAAGCGGTTCACCCCGACCACGGTGCGCTCCCCCGCGTCGGTCTCCTGCTGCACCCGGTAGGCGGTGCGCTCGATCTCGCCCTTCTGGAACCCGCGCTCGATGGCGGCCACCGCACCGCCCATGTCCTCGATGCGGCCCATCAGTTGGAGCGCCGCCGCCTCCACCTCGTCGGTCAGCGACTCCACCACGTAGGACCCGGCGAACGGGTCGACGGTGGCCGTGACGTCGCTCTCGTACGCCAGGACCTGCTGGGTGCGCAGGGCCAGCCGGGCGGCCTTCTCGGTGGGCAGCGCGATGGCCTCGTCGAAGCTGTTGGTGTGCAGCGACTGGGTGCCGCCGAAGACCGCGGCCAGCGCCTGCACCGAGACCCGGACCAGGTTCACCTCCGGCTGCTGGGCGGTGAGTTGGACCCCGGCGGTCTGGGTGTGGAAGCGCAGCATCAGCGACTTGGGGTTGCTGGCGCCGAACTCCTCGCGCATGACGCGGGCCCAGATCCGGCGCGCGGCGCGGAACTTGGCCACCTCCTCCAGCAGCGTGGTGCGGGCCACGAAGAAGAAGGAGAGCCGGGGGGCGAAGTCGTCCACCTCCATCCCGGCCGCGATCGCGGTGCGGACGTACTCGATCCCGTTGGCCAGGGTGAAGGCGATCTCCTGCGCGGGATCGGCCCCCGCCTCGGCCATGTGGTAGCCGGAGATGGAGATGGTGTTCCAGCGCGGGACCTCGGCCCGGCAGTAGCGGAACACGTCCGCCACCAGCCGCAGGCTGGGCTTGGGCGGGAAGATGTAGGTGCCCCGGGCGATGTACTCCTTCAGCACGTCGTTCTGGATCGTGCCGGTGAGCGCGGCGGGGGCCACCCCCTGGCTCTCGCCGACCAGCCGGTAGAGCAGCAGGAGCACGGAGGCGGGGGCGTTGATGGTCATCGAGGTGGAGACCTCGCCCAGCGGGATGCCGCGGAACAGCACCGCCATGTCCTCGACCGAGTCGACCGCCACGCCCACCTTGCCGACCTCGCCGGCCGCGAGCGGGGCGTCCGAGTCGTAGCCCATCTGGGTCGGCAGGTCGAAGGCGACCGAGAGGCCGGTGGTGCCGTTGGCGATCAGCTGGCGGTAGCGGGCGTTGGACTCGGCGGCGGTGCCGAAGCCGGCGTACTGCCGCATGGTCCACGGCTTCCCGGTGTACATGGTCGGGTAGACGCCGCGGGTGAAGGGGTAGCGGCCGGGCTCGCCGAGGCGCTCCTGCGGGTCCCACCCGTCGAGGGCCTCGGGGCCGTAGACCGGCCGGATCGGGATGCCGGACTCGGTGTGACGGTCTGCCACGGGTTACCTCCGGGGGTCGGGACGCGGGCGCTGCGGACACGGGGCGGTGCGGACACGGGCGGTGCGGACGCGGGCTGGTGCAACCGTGGCGCACCAGCCCCTCCTACCCCAAGGGGGCGCACCCCCTATCCACCCCCTGATCCACCGAGCGGCGGGCCGTCACCCTTTGGAATGATCGAACCGGCAGACGACCGGACCAGCAGGGAGTGGGACATGACCGAACGGAAGGTGGCCGTGGTCACCGGCGCCAGCAGCGGCATCGGCGCGGCGACGGCCCGGCGGCTCGCGGCGGACGGCTTCGAGGTGGTGGTGACCGCCCGCCGGACCGAGCGGATCGAGGCGCTGGCCAAGGAGATCGGCGGCCGCGCGTACACCGTGGACGTGACCGACCGGGCGCAGGTGGACGCCTTCGCCGCCGAGGTCGGCCCGGTGGACGTGCTGGTGAACAACGCGGGCGGCGCGATCGGCGCCGAGACGGTGGAGGCCGGCGACCCGGCCGACTGGCTGGCCATGTACGAGGTGAACGTGCTCGGCGTGCTGCACGTGACCCAGGCGCTGCTGCCCGCGCTGCGGGCGAGCGGCGACGGCACGGTGCTGGTGCTCAGCTCGACCGCCGCGCTGACCGCGTACGAGGGCGGCGGCGGCTACGTGGCCGCCAAGCACGCCGCGCACACCATCGCCGCGACCCTGCGGCTGGAGCTGAACGGCGAGCCGATCCGGGTGATCGAGATCGCCCCCGGCATGGTGAAGTCCGAGGGCTTCGCGGTCACCCGCTTCCGGGGCGACGAGTCCAAGGCGGCGGCGGTGTACGCCGGCGTGGCGGAACCGCTCACCTCCGAGGACATCGCCGACACCGTGTCCTGGGCGGTCACCCGCCCCTCGCACGTCAACATCGACCTGCTGGTGGTCCGGCCCCGCGCCCAGGCGGCCAACCACAAGGTGCACCGGACGTCCTGAACCGCGGACGGCCTGCTCAGGGGGGCCGCCGGCGCCGGGCGGGCGCCGGCGGCTCCCCTCAACGAGCATGACAACGTTACGACTTGATAGCTCGATCGAGTGAATTCGACGCGACCTCTCCTCAACTGACGAACCCTCAACTACCGTGGTGCCGCTGCCCGGGCGGTCCACGGGACGCCAGCCCTCCGGCCCGGCAGTCCGGTCCTGTCAAGGGCCGCTGAGCACCTACGTTTCGTCTCTGGAGCATCCCCCCTTCCCGCCCTCACGAGGAGGACCCGCTGGCCAGCGACATCCCGCCGCAGCAGCTCGACGAGCCGCTGCTGGTGCCGTCCCTGCTCGGGCTTCACCGCTTCAACGAGGCCGACCCCGGCGCAGCCGAGGAGGCCCTGCTGGCCTGTTGCGGAAGCCACCGCTGGGCACTGCGGCTCACCGCCCACCGCCCGTACCCCGACATAGAGTCCCTGCTGGCCGCCGCCAGCGAGGCCTCCTACGACCTGCGTCCGGCCGACCTCGCCGAGGCCCTCGCCGACGAGAGCTGGATGCCGCAGCCCCTGCTCGGCATGCGGGCCCCCGGGAGCCAGGCGGCGCACACCGCCCTGCGGGCCGCGCACGCCGCGTACGAGGCCCGGTACGGCCACGTCTTCGTGGTCTGCCTGGACGGCATCGACCCCGAGGAGATGCTCGACACCGTCCTCACCTCCGTCCGCACCAGGCTCGCCAACGAGCCGGACGAGGAGCGCCTGGTCGCCGCCGAGGAGCTCCGACGGATCGCTCTGACCCGGCTGGAGCACCTGGTCGGCGCCTGAGCCGCCGTCAACACCGGCCCGCGGGCCCGCCCCGCGACACTCCCGGGGCGGGCCCGCGGCGCTCGGACAGGGCCGTCGGGAGTAGGCCGGATTAGGCCGTGCGTGCCTGATGGATCACACCTGACACCCCCGGAGGCGGTTCACCGCACGGCGTCGATAGGATGCTGGCGGCCGGAGGACCGTACCGGCCGGGCTGACCGACACCGAAGCCGGCCGAGCCCCCGATCCGCTTCCGGAGGGTTTTTCCGTGCCGGCTGGAACGCTGTACCGCGGCCGGGAAGGCATGTGGAGCTGGGTGGCTCATCGAGTCACCGGCGTCCTCATCTTCTTCTTCCTGTTCGCCCATGTCCTCGACACCGCGTTGGTTCGGGTGTCGCCCGAGTCGTACGACACCGTCATCGCGACCTACAAGACCCCGTTGGTCAACCTGATGGAGTACGGCCTGACGGCCGCCATCCTGTTCCACGCGCTGAACGGTCTCCGGGTCGTCGCGGTGGACTTCTGGTCCAAGGGCCCCAAGTACCAGAAGCAGATGCTCTGGACCGTGGTCGGCGTCTGGGTCGTGCTCCTGGCGGCGTCGTTCTACCGCATCCTCGAGCACACCCTCCTCTCCTGGTTCGGGAAGTGATCGGCGATGGCTGAGACCAACGAGACCCTGGTGGTCCCCTCGCTCCAGGCCCACACCGGCCAGGGCCTGGGCACCGGCAACCCGGCCGACGCCTTCGTCGTCGAGCCCGCCCGTGCGCGTACCAAGAAGACCCCTCGGCGTACCCGCACCAACTTCGAGATGCTCGCCTGGCTGTTCATGCGCCTGTCGGGTGTCCTGCTGGTCGTCCTGATCCTCGGTCACCTGCTGATCATGCTGGTGCTCGACGGCGGCGTTTCGAAGATCAACTTCGCCTTCGTCGCCGGCCGCTGGGCCTCGCCGTTCTGGCAGGGCTGGGACCTGTTGATGCTCTGGCTCGCCATGCTGCACGGCAGCAACGGCATGCGCACGGTCATCAACGACTACGCGGAGAAGGACTCCACCAGGCTGTGGCTGAAGACGCTGATGGGCGCCGCGACCGTGTTCACGGTCCTGCTCGGCACCCTGGTGATCTTCACCTTCGACCCGAACATCTAATCGGCCGGCCAGAGGCGACGAAGACCTGATGCAGATTCACAAGTACGACACCGTCATCGTCGGCGCCGGTGGCGCGGGCATGCGCGCGGCCATCGAGTCGACCCAGCGCAGCCGCACCGCGGTGCTGACCAAGCTCTACCCCACCCGGTCCCACACCGGCGCGGCCCAGGGCGGCATGTGCGCCGCCCTCGCCAACGTCGAGGAGGACAACTGGGAGTGGCACACCTTCGACACGGTCAAGGGTGGTGACTACCTGGTCGACCAGGACGCCGCCGAGATCATGTGCAAGGAGGCCATCGACGCCGTCCTCGACCTGGAGAAGATGGGCCTCCCCTTCTCCCGCACCGAGCAGGGCCGGATCGACCAGCGCCGCTTCGGCGGTCACTCCCGCAACCACGGTGAGGCGCCCGTCCGCCGCTCCTGCTACGCGGCCGACCGCACCGGTCACATGATCCTCCAGACGCTGTTCCAGAACTGCGTCAAGCACGGCGTCGAGTTCTTCAACGAGTTCTACGTCCTCGACCTGCTGATCGTCGACGGCAAGACCTCCGGCGTGGTCGCCTACGAGCTGGCCACCGGCGAGATCCACGTCTTCCAGGCCAAGGCCGTGGTGTTCGCCTCCGGCGGCACCGGCAAGATGTTCAAGGTCACCTCGAACGCGCACACCCTGACCGGTGACGGCCAGGCCGTCGCGTGGCGCCGGGGCCTGCCGCTGGAGGACATGGAGTTCTTCCAGTTCCACCCGACCGGCATCTGGCGGATGGGCATCCTGCTCACCGAGGGCGCCCGCGGCGAGGGCGGCATCCTCCGCAACAAGGACGGCGAGCGCTTCATGGAGCGCTACGCCCCGGTCATGAAGGACCTCGCGTCCCGTGACGTCTGCTCGCGCGCGATCTACACCGAGATCCGCGAGGGCCGCGGCTGCGGCCCCGACGGCGACCACGTCTACCTGGACCTGACGCACCTTCCGCCGGAGCAGCTGGACGCCAAGCTCCCGGACATCACCGAGTTCGCGCGGACCTACCTCGGCATCGAGCCCTACACGGACCCGATCCCGATCCAGCCCACCGCGCACTACGCCATGGGCGGCATCCCGACCAACGTCGAGGGCGAGGTGCTGTCGAACAACACCGACGTCGTCCCCGGCCTCTACGCCGCCGGCGAGGTCGCCTGCGTCTCGGTGCACGGCGCCAACCGCCTGGGCACCAACTCGCTGCTGGACATCAACGTGTTCGGCCGCCGCGCGGGCATCGCCGCCGCCGAGTACGCCTCGAACCACGACTACGTCGAGCTCCCGGAGAACCCGGGCCAGTTCGTCCAGGACATGGTCGACCAGCTCCGCGAGTCCGAGGGCACCGAGTCGGTCGCGCAGATCCGCAAGGAGCTGCAGGAGACCATGGACACCAACGCCATGGTCTACCGCACCGGCGAGACCCTGAAGCAGGCCGTGGCCGACGTCGCCGCGCTGCGCGAGCGCTTCAAGCACGTCGCCATCCAGGACAAGGGCATGCGGTACAACACCGACCTCCTGGAGGCCATCGAGCTGGGCAACCTGCTCGACCTGGCCGAGGTGCTGGCCGTCTCCGCGCTGGCCCGCGAGGAGTCCCGCGGCGGTCACTACCGCGAGGACTTCCCGACCCGCGACGACGAGAAGTTCATGCAGCACACCATGGCCTACCGCGAGGTCGCCGCTGACGGCAGCACCTCGATCCGCCTGGACTACAAGCCGGTCGTCACGACCCGCTACCAGCCGATGGAGCGTAAGTACTGATGAGCACTCCGACCGTGGAGAAGCACTCCGCCGCCCTGGACGCGGCCGAGGCCGGCGGCACCAAGCTGATCACCGTCACCCTGCGGATCCGCCGGTTCAACCCGGAGGAGCTGCCGGACCCGGTGTGGGTCGACTACCAGCTGGAGATGGACCCGAAGGAGCGCGTCCTGGACGCCCTCAACAAGGTCAAGTGGGAGCAGGACGGCACCCTCACCTACCGCCGTTCCTGCGCGCACGGCATCTGCGGCTCCGACGCCATGCGGATCAACGGCCGCAACCGGCTGGCGTGCAAGACCCTGATCAAGGACGTCAACCCGGAGAAGCCGATCACGATCGAGGCCATCAAGGGCCTCGCGGTCCTCAAGGACCTCATCGTGGACATGGACCCGTTCTTCCAGGCGTACAAGGACGTCATGCCGTTCCTCATCACCAAGGGGAACGACCCGACCCGGGAGCGCCTGCAGTCCGCCGAGGACCGCGAGCGCTTCGACGACACCACCAAGTGCATCCTGTGCGCCGCGTGCACCTCGTCCTGCCCGGTCTTCTGGAACGACGGCCAGTACTTCGGCCCGGCCGCCATCGTCAACGCGCACCGCTTCATCTTCGACTCGCGCGACGAGGGTGCCGAGCAGCGCCTGGAGATCCTCAACGACCGTGAGGGCGTGTGGCGCTGCCGCACCACCTTCAACTGCTCCGAGGCCTGCCCCCGTGGCATCGAGGTCACCAAGGCGATCCAGGAAGTGAAGCGGGCGCTGGTCACCCGCCGCTTCTAGGCTCCGCCCGCCTACGCCTGAGGGCCCGTCCGGTTTTCCGGGCGGGCCCTCAGGCGTGATTCCGCCTACTTCAGCAGGCCGCGGTCCCTGGGGGCGGTGGTGCCGTCGAACACCAGCAGGTGGCGGTCGGCGGTGACGGCGTAGAGGTTGCCGTCCGCCGTGCTCTCCAGGGTCGGGTACTGCGCGACCGGGAAGGAGCCGACCACCGTGCCGTTCGCCGGGTCGGCGAGGGCCGAGAAGTCGTACGTCCCGTCGGCCGCCTTCGGCACCGCGTACGCGCGGAGCTGACCGGTGCTCAGCTCCCGGGCCCGCAGCGTCAGCGAACCGTCGGCCGCGGTGGCGCCCTCGATCAGCTGCCGGCCGGCCCAGGCACCGCCACTGCTCAGCTTCTTGACGGTGCGGTAGCGGTACATGATGCCCGGGTCGGTCAACAGCACCAGGTCGTCGCCCTCCACCGCGAGCAGCGAGGAACTGGTGCGGGCACCGAGCTTGCCGAGACCGATCAGCTGGGTGGTGGCGCTCCAGTCCGCCGCGACGCCCTCGGGGCGGACCGCCGGACGGGTACCGGTGATCAGCGTGGCGCCCTGCGCGAACTCGCCGAAGTCCGTGTTGCGGTAGACACCGAGGTAGGAACCGCCCCTGCCGGTGGCCAGCAGGTCGGCCACCGGCTCGTGGTTGTCGTAGCCCCGGCTGACCAGCTCGAAGCCGTCCCACCCCCGGCCGTCCGGGGCCTGGAAGGCGGGGACGACCGAGGTCGGGGTGGTGCCGGTGCCGGCGGTGCTGATCACCTGGAGGTTGCCCGCGGTGTCCGGCAGCAGGATGTCCGCCACCGCGTCGCCGTCCACATCGCCCGGAGCGCTGACCGGGTTCGGGTTCGAGGGGGCGTAGAAGGTGTAGGTGGCCGACTGCGAGACGTTGCCCGCCGCGTCCATGGCCTGCACGGTGAGCACGTTGGTGCCCCACTGCGTCGGCCGGACCTCGACGGTCGGTCCGGCACTGACGCCGGGGCTCTGGCAGTTCCACCCGACGCTCGGCGTGCGGAGCGTGAACTGGAAGCAGACGGCGTCCGTGCTCCGGAGGGTGAAGGTGCCGTACTGGCCGGCGTACTTCTGCGCCGTCTGCCCGCTCCCGGAGGCCGGGAAGTCGGTGGAGCTCACCGTCGGGGTGCCGGGCGGGGTGGTGTCGACGCCGAAGGCGCACTTGGCGGTGGGCTTGCCGCCGCCCTGCGGCCAGAAGCGCCACTCGTAGCGGTGCCCGTCGGTGAGTGCGTCGGTGGTGACGGCCAGCTTGCCGTCGGTGGCGTCGATCTGACGGTCCACCAGCTTCCGGTCGGTCGTCACGTCCCACAGGCCGAAGCGGGCGGCCGTGCCGGTGGTGGTGCCGGTCAGGGTCGGGGTGGGCGAGTTGAGCCGGTCGGCGGTGCAGGCGGCGGTGACGGTGTCGTGGTCGGCGGCCACCGCGGCCGGGGCCGGGAAGGCGGCGGCCAGGACGGTGGCGACGGCAAGGGTCCGTCGGGAAATGGACATGCTGAGGATCCCCCCGGAAGCGGCGGGGTGCGTCGTGCGCGCACCCGGCGGAGATCCTGGCAGTGGCCTACGACAGCGGCAAAGCAATTACCCCCGGCGCAGGGCGCGGAGGCTGCGGACGCCGAGGGTGCCGATGGCGAGGCCGAGGAGGAGGGAGGTGACGGCGAGCAGGAGGTGGACCCAGAAGAAGGCGGTGGGCTGGGAGTGGTCGCCGTTGACGAAGGCCTGGCCGCCGGAGTCCTTCCAGAGGTTCTTGACGAAGGTGGTCCAGATGAACAGGGACCAGACGCCGAAGGCGGTGAGGAACCAGGAGGCGAGGCGGCCGAGCTTCATGACGGGGGCGTCCTTTCGGGGGGTCGCATCCAGTATGCGGAGTGGGCCGGACGGCCCAGCGCCGGGTGCCCGTTCGGGGGAGGCGGACGGCGTGGTGGGCCGGAGGGGGGCCGGGGCGGGTACGTTCCGCGGGTGCCGAACGTCCGTCAGTCCACGTACCGCCTGGCCGCGCTGGCCCTCGCCGCGCTCTGCTGCACCGCCGCACTGCCCTGGCAGGAGCCGCCGCCGGGGATGTCCGCGGTGGGTGGGGAGCTGCTCGGGCGCACGGGCGTGCAGGTCGCGCCGCAGGCCGGGGCGCCGGCCCTGCCGACCGGGCTGACCGGGCAGTCCTGGCTGGTGGCGGACGCCGGCAGCGGTGAGGTGCTGGCCTCGAACAACCCGCACTGGCGGCTGCCCCCGGCCTCCACCCTGAAGATGCTGTTCGCCGACACGGTGCTGCCGAAGCTGGACCGCAACGCCGTGCACCGGGTCACCGACGCCGAGCTGCTGGGCTCGGGCCACGGCAGCAGCCTGGTGGGGATCAAGGAGAACCTCGACTACCGGGTGGAGGACCTCTGGCGCGGGGTCTTCCTGAGCTCCGGCAACGACGCGGTGCGGGTGCTGGCGCACATGAACGGCGGCATCGAGGTGACGGTGGACCAGATGCGGGCCCGGGCGAAGGAGCTGCAGGCGCTGGACACCTCGGTGGTCACGCCGGACGGCTACGACATGGACGGCCAGCTCTCCTCGGCCTACGACCTGACCCTGTTCGCCCGCGCGGGGCTGCGCAATCCGGAGTTCCGGGCGTACTGCTCCACCCGGGACGCCCAGTTCCCCGGCGCGGTGGACAAGGCGACCGGGCAGCGCGGCTCCTTCGGGATCGCCAACACCGACCGGCTGCTGGGCAAGTACCCGGGCCTGTTCGGGGTGAAGAACGGCTACACCACCAACGCCGGCGCCACCTTCACCGGCGCCGCCGAACGCGGCGGCCGGACCCTGCTGGTGACGGTGATGCACCCGGCCGACTACCAGCGGGTGTACGAGGAGACCGCCGCGCTGCTCGACTGGGGCTTCGCGGCCGCCGGGAAGGTGACGCCGGTCGGGCAGCTGGTCGGCGGCGGGGCGGCGGCGGGGCCGGCCGCGGCGCAGGGGCCGGACCAGCCGCCGCAGCCCGCGCCGGTGGAGCGGGCCGGGGCCCCCGCCGGGTCGGGCGGGGGCCCCGGGTGGGTGACCGCCGGCTTGGTGGTGCTCGCCGGGGCGGCGGGGGCCGGTTGGTGGTGGTGCCGGCGGGTCAGTGCAGCGCGCGCCGGACGGCGCGGGTGACCATCGGCGGGAGCAGGTCGAGCGCCAACCGCCGGGCGGTGGAGCGCCGGCCGCCGGCCGACGCCGCGGTCGGGGCGTCGTCCCAGGCGAGCCGGTGCACCACGAGGCCGTTGATGTGCTCCTCGTCGAGGCGGAAGCCCTCGGCCCGCCAGTCGCGTTCCAGCAGCGTCGCGGTGAGCGCCGCCTGGTCGCCCCAGGTGCCGTAGAACTTCTCCGGGGTCAGGCAGACCGGCTTGAGGCCGTGCACGTAGACCGCCTCCCAGACCGCCGCCGAGACGCCCGGGGTGTGCGGCGAGCGGTAGTCGTCCAGCACCACCAGGCCGTCGGGGGCGAGCGCGGCCCTGGCCACCTGGATGTCACCGGCCACGTGCTCGTACAGGTGCGAGGCGTCCACGTGGACGAAGCGGCAGCTCCCCGCCGGGATCCGGCCGTCGGCCAGCACCGAGGTCGGCGCCTGCACCACCTCCGGCAGCTCCTCGTGGAAGGCCAGGTAGTTGACCTCGAACGCCCGACGGGTCAGGGTCTTCCGGTACGACATCGCCATCTCGGCCGTGTTGTCCTCGTCCGGAGCCTCGGAGTCGAACAGGTCACAGACCGTGAACCGCTCACCCGACTGCAGGTAACGACCCATCAGGATCGCGCTGCGGCCCAGGTAGCTGCCGAGCTCCAGCAGGTCGCCCTTGAGGCCGGAGGCGGTCTGACGCTCCAGCAGCCAGCCGAACAGCTGCTGGTCGGCGTGCCAGAACCAGCCGGGCACGTCCTCCAGACGGGTGGGTGGCGGGGGGAGTCCGGGCAGGTCGGCCGGGTCGTCGGCACGGGTGGTGGAGCTTGGATCGGCGCTGATCACGGGGGTCTCCAGGGGGTTGCCGCGGACGGGGGTTCCGCTGCAGGTGGTTCTCGCCCACGTGGTGGCAGGGCGAGCGTGGCGGTGATCCTAGCCACATCCCGGCGGTTCCGGCAGGGGGCGTTCAGGGGGTTTCGGCGGCCGGGGCCGGCTCGGCCGACTCCAGCAGGGCCCGGGCCCGCTCCCTGGTCCGGGCCCGGGCCGCCTCCGGGTCGGCCAGCGCCGTCCAGGAGGCGCAGTACATCAGCAGCCGGGAGACGAAGTTGATCCAGAGCAGCAGGGCGACCGGCACGCCGAAGGCCCCGTACAGGCTCTTGCCGGCCACCGAGCCGAGGTAGGACGAGAGCAGCAGCTTGAGCAGCTCGAACCCGACCGCGCCGATCAGCGCCCCGGTGACCAGGGCCCGCCGCTCCAGGTGGTCGGTGATCCGGGGGAAGGGTCCGAGCAGGTAGCTGAACAGGACGAAGTCGGCGCCGACCGCGATCACGAACCCGACCGCCGTCAACAGCCAGCCCACGCCGTCCAGTTCGAGCCAGTCGGCGGCCCGCCGGGCCAGCGTGGTGGCCACCGCCGAGGCACCCAAGGAGACGGCCGTCACCAGACCGAGGCCGAGCAGCACGGCGCAGTCCCAGAGCTTGCGCAGCACCGGGTTGCCGTCCTCCTGGGGCAGCCGCCAGATCTCCCGGACGGAGCCGCGCATGGTCTCCACCCAGCCGAGGCCGGAGATCAGCAGCAGCACCCCGCTGATCACCCCGACGGCGTTGGCGTTGGCCACCAGGGCGGGCAGGTCCAGCGCGTCGGAGAGGCCGGGCAGCTGCTCGGCGATGTCGTCCTGGAGCTGCCGCACCCGGCTGTCCGAGAGGGTCTTCACCGCGATCGCGAAGGCCACCGTGAGCAGCGGGAAGAGGGCCAGGAAGCCGAAGAAGGTGACGGCCCCGGCCAGCCGGTTGCCCTGCACCTCGTTCATGTGCGCGTACGCCAGCCAGGGGCGGCTGCGCAGCACCCGGGCCACCAGCGGGCCGACCACCGGGAGTCTGGTCAGGAAGTCCACGCCGTCACCTCGCCCTGCTCCGCCCCCGGTCGGTCCGGGCCGGGTCCCTGTATACCGGCCCGGCGGCCGATCCGCGCGGAAGCGCTCCGTCCGACGCCCCGTCGGTCCGGCCTGCCAGTCAGTCCGGTCAGCCCCGGTGCCGGGCCCGGCGGATCGCCGCCGCGACCACCGGCGGGAGCAGGTCGGCCGCCATCTGCCGGGCCACCGCCGCCGGCCGGCGGGCGGCGGCGGCCCGGGCACGGCGCTCGGCCAGGTCCTGTGCGGCCCGCAGCGCCGAGGCGGCGGCGGCCTCGGCCGCGGCGGCGGCCTCGACGGCCTTCGGGTCGGGGGCGGGCGGCGCGTTGCGGGGCCGGGGGAAGGCGGTCGGCCGGGTGGGCTTGCCGTCGAGCCGCAGCACCCGGTGGCCGCCGATGGTGTCCACGTTCAGCCAGCAGCCCTCGGCCCCGCCGCCGACGGCCAGCAGCTCCTCCTGGAGCGCGGTCGGATCGCCCCAGGTGCCGTAGAACTTGCACTCCGTCAGCAGCGCCGGCTTGAGGCCGTGGTCGAAGACCGCCTCCCAGATCGCCGCGCCCACGCCCGGGCAGTGCTCGGACCGGTAGTCGTCCAGCACCAGCAGGCCGTCGGGGGCGAGCGCGGCCCTGGCCACCTGGATGTCACCGGCCACGTGCTCGTACAGGTGCGAGGCGTCCACGTGGACGAAGCGGCAGCTGCCCGCCGGGATCCGGCCGTCGGCCAGCACCGAGGTCGGCGCCTGCACCACCTCCGGCAGCTCCTCGTGGAAGGCCAGGTAGTTGACCTCGAACGCCCGACGGGTCAGGGTCTTCCGGTACGACATCGCCATCTCGGCCGTGTTGTCCTCGTCCGGAGCCTCGGAGTCGAACAGGTCACAGACCGTGAACCGCTCACCCGACTGCAGGTAACGACCCATCACGATGGCGCTGCGGCCCAGGTAGGCGCCCAGCTCCAGCAGGTCCCCGTGCTGGCCGATGCGCTCCTGCCGGGTCAGCAGCCACTCGAAGGAGTGCCGGTCCTCCTCCCAGAACCACCCCGGGACGTCCTCGAGGCGGGCCGGTTCGGCCAGGGTGACGGTGCTCATCGACTGCTCCTCACGACACTGCGGTGGACCGCCGTGGGCGGCCTGACCGGAGCAACGACCCGGGGCCGTCCGGGTGACCCTCCCGTTCGGGTGGGACGCCGGGCGCGAGGTTGACGACCGCGGCGCGGCCCGCACAGCCGGGGGTCGCACGGCCGGACGGTAGAATCGCGCCGAAGCTGTGTGCCCGGTGGGCGTCCGTCCCCGGACACCCACCGCTCGCACGTCCCCGATGAAAGGCCCGCGCAGCCGATGGCCCCCCGCCTCTCCGTCGTCGTCCCGATCTACAACGTCGAGCGCTACCTCGAGGAGTGCCTGGACTCCATCGCCGCCCAGACCTTCACGGACTTCGAGTGCGTGATGGTGGACGACGGCTCCAAGGACGGCAGCGCCGCCATCGCGGACGCGTACGCCGCCAAGGACTCCCGCTTCCGCCTGGTCCGCCAGGAGAACAAGGGCCTCGGCGCGGCCCGCAACACCGGGTACCGCCACATCGACCCGGACGGCGAGTTCCTCAACTTCGTCGACAGCGACGACACCCTGCCGCCCAGCGCCTACGAGCTGATGATCGGCACGCTGGACGAGACCGGCTCCGACTTCGCCACCGGCAACGTGCTGCGCTTCCGCGCCGTCGGCTACTACCAGTCCGGCGGGCACGTCAAGCCGTTCCGGGAGACCAGGCTCAAGACCCACATCACCGAGATCCCGGCGCTGGTCACCGACCGCACCGCGTGGAACAAGGTCTACCGCCGCTCCTTCTTCGACGCGGCCGGCGTGCTCTACCCCGAGGGCATCCTCTACGAGGACGCCCCGGTCAGCGTCCCGCACCACTACCTCGCCAAGAGCGTGGACGTGCTCTCCGAGCCGATCTACCACTGGCGCGAGCGCGAGGTCGGCGAGATGTCGATCACCCAGATGCGCTTCAACCCCAAGGGCCTGATCGACCGGGTCAAGTCGATGGAGCTGGTCCGCGCCTGGCTGCAGGCCCGGCCCGAGCCGGAGTTCAAGGAGTACCTGCGCTCCTACGACGAGAACAACCTCGTCGAGGAGATCCCGATGTTCTTCTGGTCGGTGCTGGACGGCGACGAGCCGTACCGCGAGGCCTACCAGGTGCACGTCTCCCGGCTGCTCCGGGCGATCGGCCCGGAGCAGGTCCGCAAGCTGCGCGCGCCGCTGCGCCTGAAGTACCACCTGACGGTGGCGAACCGGATGTCCGAGTTCATCGACCAGATGGAGTTCGAGAAGGACAGCAACGGCGCCGCCCCGGCCCGCGGCCTGCTCCGCCCGTACGCCGACTACCCGTTCCTGCGCGGCGGCCGCCGCAGCGTGCCCGCCGACGTGCTGCGCCTGGACAACGCGCTGGTGATGCGCAGCCGGCTGTACGAGACCGCCTGGGAGGACGGGAAGTTCCGGCTGACCGGCCACGCCTTCCCCGAGCACCTGGGCGCCGAGAACCGGCACGACATGGTCAAGGTGCTGGTCCTGCGCGAGGCCAAGGGCCGCCGGGTGCTGGCGGTGCCCACCAAGACCGCCTACAGCCCGGAGGCCACCGCCTCCTCCTCCCACGACCTGTACAGCTGCGACTGGGCCGGCTTCTCCGTCGCCGTCGACCCCAAGCGGCTCAAGCACCGGGGTCAGTGGAAGGAGGGCCAGTGGCGGGTGCTGATCGCCGGGATCGGCAAGGGCGGCGTCTACAAGGGCCGGATCTCCGGCGGCTGGGCGGACAGCGCCGAGAACCCGCCCTCGCACTGGGTCGACCAGGACGTCCGGATCGTGCCGTGGCTGAACCAGGGCCACCTCTACCTGAAGGTGGAGAAGGTCCGGGCCCGGGTCCTGACGGTCAGTGAGCTGGACGGCACCATCACCATGACCGGCCGGGTGACGGCCGGCGCCGACCTGGCGCAGGCCCGCCTGCGGCTGCTGCACACCGAGTCGGACCGCGAGCTGTTCGTCCCGCTCGAGCTCTCCGCCCCGGTCGGCGACCAGGTCGGGTTCACGGCCGTCTTCCCGATCTCCGAGCTGGCCCAGGTCCGCGAGGCCTGGGACGCGCTGGACCCGGCCGCGGAGGAGCGGACGCGGGACCGCTGGAGCTGTGACATCCACCTCGGCGGCAAGCTCGTCACGCCGATAGTGCTGGACGACCGGGCTCCGTTCGAGCACATCGAGGTGCCCTACGAGGGCGACGCCCGGGCCTTCCACTCCAAGTCCTCGCCGGGCGGGCACCTGCAGTTCGCCGACCAGGTGCTCCAGCCGGTGGTGGACGGCATCGCCCCGGCCCCGGAGGCGGAGGGCTTCCTGCTCAGCGGCCGCCTGCCGCTGGCCGGCACCCACCGGTACGAGCTGGTGCTCCGTCACCACTGGCGCGAGGAGGAGCACGCCTACCCCGTCGAGATCACCGACGGCCGGTTCCGCGCCACCCTGCCGGCCGTGCCGACCGCCTCCTTCGCGGGCGAGGTGCCGCTGCACAAGGGCACCTGGGAGGTCTTCTTCCGCCCGGCCGGGGCCACCGGCGGCCTCTGGCCCAGCGTCATACTGGCCAAGGAGTCGCACGACTCGTTCCCGTTGGAGATCGAGGCGCGCGGCCGCCGGGTGGTGCTGGAGCGCCGCGTCTACGACCACCTCTCGCTGGAGTCGCACCCCGACCTGCTCCCGGAGGAGCGCAGCGGCTACCGGCAGCGGCAGCAGCGCAACGCCTTCGCCCGGGCCCAGCTCTCCCCGCTGACCGACACCGTGCTCTACAACGTGGGCTTCGGCAGCCACTACGCGGACTCGCCGCGGGCGATCCACGAGGAGCTGGTGCACCGGGGCGCCGCGCTGCGCCACCTGTGGACCAACGACGACCTCCAGGCCGACCTGCCGTCCACCGCCGAGCCCGTCCGGCAGTGGAGCCCCGAGTGGTTCGAGGCCCTGGCCACCGCGAAGTACGTGGTGACCAGCACGCACATGCCCGACTTCTTCGTCCGGCGCCCCGGCCAGGTGGTCCTGCAGACCTGGCAGGGCACCCCGGTCAAGCGGATCGGCCACGACTTCGAGAAGGTCTGGTTCACGGACGCCAACTACCTCAAGGAGCTCGACCGCGACGTCGCGCAGTGGAGCATGCTGGTCTCGCCGAACACCTTCTCCACCGGGGTGATGCGCCGCGCCTTCCGCTTCCAGGGCCCGATCCTGGAGACCGGCTACCCGCGCAACGACGTGCTGCTCTCCAGCGACCGGGAGAAGACCGCCGAGCGGGTCCGCGAGCGGCTCGGCCTGCCCGAGGGCAAGAAGGTGGTGCTCTACGCGCCCACCTTCCGCGAGGACCGGCGCCGCCCGCAGGGCGGCTACCAGCCGGACCTGCGGGTCGACCTGGACGCCGCCCGGGCGGCGCTCGGCGAGGACCAGGTGCTGCTGGTGCGCACCCACGCGGTGATGTGCGGTCAGGTCCCGGGCGCCGGGAACGGCTACGTCTGGGACGTCTCCACCTACCCCGACACGGCCGACCTGCTGCTGATCGCCGACGTCCTGGTGACGGACTACAGCTCGGCGACGGTGGACTTCGTGAACACCGGCCGCCCGGTGCTCTTCTTCACCCACGACCTGGAGCACTACCGGGACAACCTGCGCGGCTTCAGCTTCGACTTCGAGGCCGAGGCCCCGGGCCCGCTGCTGGCGACCTCCGAGGCGCTGGTAGAGGCCCTGGGCAGGGTGGACGCGGTGGCCGCCGAGTACGCGGACGCCTACGCGACCTTCAAGCAGAAGTACTGCGACCTGGACGACGGCAAGGCCGCCGCCCGGGTGGTGGACGCCCTGCTCAAGGGCTGACCCGCCGTCACCTCGAACCCGCCTTCGACCGTGGTCGAAGGCGGGTTCGACGCTTTCCACCGCCCCGGGTGAATCGGGGTCGGCCCGGGCCGACCCCGGTTGACCTGCGGGTTTCGACCGGTATGGGATGGGATCTTCCCTCGTCCCGCCTGCCGGAAGGCGCCCCCTTGTCCGTTCTCCGCACCGTCGGCGTCGTCGCCCAGCGCCGTCCCGAGCCGGCCGCGGAGCACCCGCCCGTACCTCCCTCGTACGGGCTGCGCGAGGTCCGCTGGACCGACGGCCGGCTGGAGCTGACCTGCTCCGCCCACCCCGGGGACCGGGACACCACGCGGCACCTGAGCGCGCGGACCGCGGTGCACCTCACCCGGCCCGGGCACGAGCCGGTCCGGCTGAGGACGCGTCAGCTCCACTGCCCCGAGGTCACCGAGGAGAGCGGCCAGGAGGAGTTCAACCACGACTGGGCGGCCTTCGTCGCGGAGCTCGACCCGGCCCGGCTGCGCGACCCGGCCCGGGCGCACGAGCCGGACGGCGGCTGGCCGGACGCCGAGTGGCTGGTCGAGGTGGTGCTGCCGGTCGCGCTGGGCCTGACCGGGCTGCGCCGCGCCCAGGGCTCGCCCGGCCCGTACTGGTGCGGCTCGGGCGAGTACCCGCCCGCGCACTGGGTGGACCGCGACGTCCGACTGCTGGTGCTCTTCACCGAGCGCGGTCTCACCCTGAAGCTGCACCGGGTCTGGAGCCGCCTCACCGGGCTGCGCGCGGTGGACGGCGGCCTGGAGCTCTCCGGCTGGGCGCACGACGTGCCCGAGGGCACCGTCTACCGGCTGCGCCACCGTGAGGGCGGCGGCGAGAGCCGGCACCCCGTCAGCCCGGACGGCCGGGAGTTCACCGTCCGGCTGCCCTTCGAGGCGCTCGCCCCGGGCGGCGGCGCCGACACCGAGCACCGGGACGGCGAGCACTGGGACACCGAGCACTGGGACGGCGAGCTGCTGCGGCCGGACGGCTCCACCGAGCGGCCGGTGCTGGACGACCGCGCCGTGCCCGGCGGGCTGCTGCTGGCCCACCCGGCCGGCGGCGCCCTGACGGTCAAGCAACTCGCCGACGGCTACCCGCAGTTCCGCCTCCAGCCGGGCGCCGTGCTGGTGGACGCGGTGACCCCGGCCGAGGACGGCTTCCGGCTCGCCGTGCGCACCGAACTGCCCGGCGACGGCCCGCTGGAGCTGGTGCTGCGGCACGGCAACGGCACCGGCGAGGTCCTGGTGCCGGTCGAGCGCGGCACCCGGCTCACCGTGCCCTGCGCCGTGACCGGCTCGGACCGGGCCCGGCGGCCGCTGCGGCGCGGCATCTGGGAGCTGCGGCTGCGGCCGCTCGGCGACCGCTCGGCCGAACGCCCGCTCCAGCTCACCGGCCCCGCCCTGGCCGCCCTGCCCGCCGAGGTGCGGCTCGGCCCGGCGGCCGGCTTCCCGGCCGGCGGGGACAAGCGGGTGCGGCTGCGCGGCCGCTGGCACGACACCCTGATCCTGGACTCCACCCCGGTGCTCGCCCCGGCCGAGCGCAGCGCGTACGCGCAGCACCGGCTGCGCACCTCGGCGTACCCGGCCGCCCGCCGCCGGCCGCTGCGCGAGGCGGTGCTCTACGACGTCTTCGGCGGCCGCGGCTACGCCGACTCGCCGCGCGCCGTGCACGCCGAACTCGCCCGCCGCGGGCTGCCGTTGGACCATCTCTGGGTGGTGGACGACGCCCGGGCCGAGGTGCCCGCCGGGGTCCGGCCGGTGCGGGCCCACGGCCCCGAGTGGTACGAGGCGCTGGCCACCTCCCGCTACCTGGTGGGGAACACGCACTTCCCGCCCTTCCTGGAGCGCCGCCCCGGCCAGGTGGTGGTGCAGACCTGGCACGGCTCGCTGCTCAAGCGGATCGCGCACGACGTCGCCAACCCCTGGCTGGCCGACGCCGGTTACCTGGCCGCGCTGGAGCGCGAGGTGCCGCAGTGGAGCCTGCTGGTCTCCCCCAGCGCCTTCGCCACCCCGATCCTGCGGCGGGCCTTCCGGTACGGGGGCGAGCTGCTGGAGAGCGGCTACCCGCGCAACGACGTGCTGGCCGCCGGCGCGGACCCGGCGGGCCTCCGCCGCCGCCTCGGCCTCCCCCCGGGCAAGCGGGTGGTGCTGTACGCGCCGACCTGGCGGGAGGACCAGCAGCGGGCCGACGGCGACGGCTTCCGGCTCGGCCTGCGGCTGGACGTGGCCGCCGCCCGGGCCGCGCTCGGCCGGGACCACGTGCTGCTGGTGCGCCCGCACTCGCACGTGGCGGAGCCGCTGCCCGGCGCCGGGGACGGCTTCCTGTACGACGTCGGCGACTACCCCGACCCGCAGGACCTGCTGCTGGCCGCCGACGTGCTGGTGACGGACTACTCCTCGATCGTGTTCGACTTCGCCGTCACCGGCCGGCCGGTGGTCTTCTTCACCTACGACCTGGAGCACTACCGGGACACCCTGCGCGGCTTCTACTTCGACCTGGAGGCCGAGGCCCCGGGGCCGCTGCTGCCGAGTTCGGCGGAGGTGGTGGCCGAGCTGCGCGCGCTGGCCGACGGGCGGGGGCCGACGGAGCGTCAGGCCGCCGCGTACGAGCGCTTCCGGGCGGTGCACTGCCGGCTGGACGACGGCGGGGCGGCGGCCCGGGTGGTGGACCGGATGCTGGCCCTCGGGGCCGGCCCGGGCTGACGGCGGCTCGGCCCCGGGCGCCGGTCCACCCCCGCTCGGCCCCGCTCGGCCCCGCTCAGCCCCGGTGGGCCCCGCTCAGCCCCGGCCGGACGCGGTGCCGAAGGCGTAGCTGCGCCAGGGGCGCCAGACCTCGTCGGCGCCGAAGCGGGAGATCGCGAAGCCGGTCACCGCGAACCGGGCGTGGAAGGAGCGGACCTTGGCCTGCGCCTCGTCCAGGCCCGGCTCGGCCAGGCCGTGGGCGACGGTGACGTGCGGGTGGTACGGGAAGGCGAGCTCGCGGGCCAGCGGGCCGGAGCGGACGGCGGCCTCCAGGCCGCGGCACTCCTGGGCGCCCTCCTCGACCTTGACGAAGACCACCGGCGAGACCGGGCGGAAGGAGCCGCTGCCCTGGAGCAGCATCCGGAACGGCCGGTGCCCGGCGGCCACCTCGTGCAGGTGGGCCTCGACCTCGGCCAGCCGGGCCACGGCTATCTCGGTCGGCGGCAGCAGGGTGACGTGGGTGGGTATGGAGCGGGCGGCCGGGTCGCCGAGCGCGGCCCGGGCGTCCTGGATCGCGGTGCCGTAGGGCTCCGGGACGTGCACGGCCACGCCGATGGTGACGAGCTCCTCGGGGAGCTCGTCACCATCGGGCGTGGTCCGGGTGTCCATCGGGTGGGTGTCCGTCAGCGCTTGGGGGGCAGGAAGCCCATGCGGTCGTAGACGGTGGCCAGGGTCTGCGAGGCCACCTCGCGGGCCTTCTCGGCGCCCAGGCCCAGCACGCGGTCCAGCTCGGCCGGGTCGTCCAGGTAGGTGCGGGTGCGGGCCTGGAACGGGGTGACCCAGTCCGCGAACAGCTCGGCCAGCTCGGTCTTGAGCGCGCCGTACATCTTGCCCTCGAAGTGGGCGACCAGCTGCTCGATCGACTGCCCGCTGAGCGCGGAGTGGATGCGCAGCAGGTTGGAGACGCCGGCCTTGTTCTCCTCGTCGTAGGTCACCACGGTGTCGGTGTCGGTGACGGCGCTCTTGAACTTCTTCGAGCTGACCTTGGGGTCGTCCAGCAGGTTCACCAGGCCCTTGGGCGAGGCGGCCGACTTGCTCATCTTGGCGGTCGGGTCCTGCAGGTCCTGGATCTTCGCCGTCTCCTTGAGGATGTACGGCTTCGGCACGGTGAAGGTGGGCGCGTACCGGGTGTTGAAGCGCTCGGCGAGGTCGCGGGTCAGCTCGATGTGCTGGCGCTGGTCCTCGCCGACCGGGACGGCGTCGGCCTGGTAGAGCAGGATGTCGGCGATCTGCAGGATGGGGTAGGTGAACAGGCCGACCGTGGTGCCGTCGGCGCCCTGCTTGGAGGACTTGTCCTTGAACTGGGTCATCCGGCTGGCCTCGCCGAAGCCGGTCAGGCAGTTCATCACCCAGCCGAGCTGCGCGTGCTCGGGCACGTGGGACTGGACGAAGAGGGTGCAGCGCTCCGGGTCGAGCCCGGCGCCGAGCAGCTGGGCGGCGGAGATCCGGGTGTTCTCGCGCAGTGTCGCCGGGTCCTGCGGCACGGTGATCGCGTGCAGGTCGACCACCATGTAGAAGGCGTCGTTGGCCTCCTGGAGGTCCACCCACTGGCGCACCGCGCCGAGGTAGTTGCCCAGGTGGAAGGAGCCCGAGGTGGGCTGGATGCCGGAGAGGACCCGAGGACGGTCCGTGGCCGGACCGGTGACCGCTGCGTTGACCATGGGCGCCATTGTTCCAGCTTCACCGACCGCTCAGGAAACATCCGCCCCCACGGCCTCGGACACTGTGACCGCGCTCACCCTGATCCGTTCGATCCGGCGGCCGTCCAGCTTGGCCACCGCGAGCCGCAGCCCGGCCCCGGTGGCCACCTGGTCGCCGGCGCCGGGGAGCCTGCCGAGCTCGCTGACCAGGTATCCGGCGACGGTCTCGTAGGGACCCTCCGGAAGGGTGACGCCGGTCTCGGCGGCGAAGTCGGCGAGGTTGAGCAGACCGTCCAGCTCCATCCCGCCGCCGGCCAGCCGCCGGGTCGCCGTGGTGTCCAGGGCGTCGTACTCGTCCCGGATCTCCCCGATGACCTCCTCGACCAGGTCCTCCAGGGTGACGATCCCGGCGGTGCCGCCGTACTCGTCCACCACGATGGCCAGGTGGTGGCCCTCGCGGCGCATCTCGCTCATCGCCTCCAGCACCCGCTTGGTGGCCGGGAACAGCCGCACCGGGCGGGTCAACTCCCGGACCAGGAGCGCCTGCTCGCCGCGCGCTCCGTAGAGGTCCCGGACGTGCACGAAGCCCGCCACGGCGTCGTAGGAGCCCTCGGTGACGGGGTAGCGGGAGTGCGGGGCCCGGCTGGCCTGCTCGCGGACCTCGGCCAGCGGCCGGTCGGCGTCCAGGAAGGTGACCTCGGTGCGCGGCACCATCACCTCGCTCAGCCGCCGCTCCCCGGCGGCGAACACGTCGGCGATCAACTCCCGCTCGTCGTGGCCGAGTTCGGTGCTGGCCGCGACCAGGTCGCGGAGCTCCTCCGAGCTGGGCCCCGGCTGCTCGCCGCGCAGCCCCCGGACGTAGCCGAGCAGCCGGGCGAAGGGGCGGAGCAGCTCGCCGATCAGGGCGGCCGCCGGAAGGAGCAGGAGCAGGGCGAGGGTCACGGCAGGCAGCATACGGAACGCGCGACGGCCGGGCCGCCCCGCGAGGGGCGACCCGGCCGTCGGGGTGAGCGGGGCTCAGATCAGGCCGAGGGCCTGCACCGCGTCGCGCTCCTCGACCAGCTCGGCGACCGAGGCGTCGATCCGCTTGCGGGAGAACTCGGAGATCTCCAGGCCCTGGACGATCTCGTACTTGCCGTCCTTCGCGGTGACCGGGAAGGAGGAGATGATGCCCGGCTCGACGCCGTAGGAGCCGTCGGAGACGATGCCCATCGAGGTCCAGTCGCCGTCCTTGGTGCCGTTGACCCAGGTGTACACGTGGTCGATGGCGGCGTTGGCGGCCGAGGCGGCCGAGGAGGCGCCACGGGCCTCGATGATGGCCGCGCCGCGCTTGGCGACGGTCGGGATGAACTCGTCGGCCAGCCAGGCCTCGTCGTTGACGGCCTCGGCGGCGTTCTTGCCGTTGACCAGCGCGTGGAAGATGTCCGGGTACTGGGTGGCCGAGTGGTTGCCCCAGATGGTCAGGCGCTGGATGTCGTTCACGGTGACGCCGAGCTTCTTGGCGAGCTGGGCGACGGCGCGGTTGTGGTCCAGGCGGGTCATCGCGGTGAAGCGGTCGGCCGGGACGTCCGGGGCGTTGCGCTGGGCGATCAGGGCGTTGGTGTTGGCCGGGTTACCGACCACCAGGACCTTGATGTCGTCGGCGGCGTTGTCGTTGATGGCCTTGCCCTGCGGGCCGAAGATGCCACCGTTGGCCTGCAGCAGGTCGCCGCGCTCCATGCCGGCGGTGCGCGGGCGGGCGCCGACCAGGAGGGCCACGTTGGCACCGTCGAAGGCGACCGACGGCTGGTCGGTGATGGTGATGTCGCGCAGCAGCGGGAACGCGCAGTCGTCGAGCTCCATCGCGGTGCCCTCGGCGGCCTTGACGCCCTGCGGGATCTCCAGCAGGCGCAGGTTGACCGGGACGTCGGCGCCGAGCAGGTGGCCCGAGGCGATGCGGAAGAGCAGCGCGTAGCCGATCTGGCCGGCCGCGCCGGTGACGGTGACGTTGACGGGGGTGCGAGTCATTTTCTGTCTACTCCAGCGATCGCCAGGGTGCCACGCCCCACCGCGCGCCCGCGCTGGAGCCGAGGACGATCTCTCGACATCGAGAGATCCGGGCGTCAGGTTATCGCAAGCCCGCTGCCCGGCGTGAGCACGGCACTGGCTGATACGTCACAACGGGCACGCACGGCTCCGCGCACCGCGACCGCGCACGACGGCCCCCGCCGGGGCGGGGGCCGTCGGGTTCAGCGGCGTTGGCGGCCGATGAGGTGCCCCATGTTGTCCAGCACCGAGAGCCGCAGCCACGGGTCGGGCTGGGCGATCAGCGTGAGCAGCACGATCACGGCGCCGAGGAAGCCCAGCACGGTGACGTCGGTGAAGCGGCTGCGCACCGCCAGCATGCCGACCTCGGGCAGCACCAGCCGCAGCGCGGCGCCGACCAGCAGCGCGGCCCCGGTCAGCAGCAGCCCGTACTTGAAGTCGCCGAACCAGGTGACGCCCAGGCCGACCACGGCCAGGCCGAGCACCAGCGTTATCGGCCACTGCCGGACCGGCAGCGGATGGCTGCGGTCCAGCGCCGCGGCCGAGCCCTCGGGCGGGAGGGTGCCCGTGGTCTTCACCGGCCGCCGTCGCGACCGGCCCGGCATGGACGCCACCGGGGTCAGCCGTTCGCGGCGCGCTCGGCCGCCACCACGATGTTGTTGAGCAGCATGGCGCGGGTCATCGGGCCGACGCCGCCCGGGTTCGGGGAGATCCAGCCGGCCACCTCGGCCACGCCGGGCTCCACGTCGCCCTGGATCTTGCCCTCGCCGTCCCGGCTGACGCCCACGTCGAGCACCGCGGCGCCCGGCTTGACGTCCTGAGCCTTGATCAGGTGGCCGACGCCGGCGGCCGCGACGATGATGTCGGCCTGCTTCAGGTGCTTGGAGAGGTCCCGGGTGCCGGTGTGACAGAGCGTCACGGTGGCGTTCTCGGAGCGGCGGGTGAGCAGCAGCCCGATCGAGCGGCCGACGGTGACGCCGCGGCCGACCACGACCACCTCGGCGCCGTCGATCTCCACCTTGTGGCGGCGGAGCAGCTCGATGATCCCGTACGGGGTGCAGGGCAGCGGGCCGTCGATGCCGAGGGCGAGGCGGCCGAGCGAGGTCGGGTGCAGGCCGTCGGCGTCCTTGGCCGGGTCCATCAGCTCCAGCACCGGGTTCGGGTCCAGGCCCTTGGGGAGCGGGAGTTGGACGATGTAGCCGGTGCAGGACGGGTCGGCGTTGAGCTCGCGGACCACGTCCTCGACCTGCTGCTGGGTGGCGTCGGCGGGCAGCTCGCGCTGGATCGAGGCGATGCCGACCTCGGCGCAGTCGCGGTGCTTGCCGTTGACGTACCAGCGGCTGCCCGGGTCGTCGCCGACCAGCAGGGTGCCGAGGCCGGGCACGACGCCCCGCTCCTTGAGGGCCGCCACGCGGACGGCGAGTTCGGACTTGATCGCGGCCGCAGTGGCCTTGCCATCGAGAATCTGGGCAGTCATGACGCCATTCTCCCGGATCGGAGACGGTGCCCCGGCGCGTGCCACCCGGGTTGCGGTTGCGCCACATTTCGGAACGGACGGTGAGCACCGCTGGACACGGCGGGCACGCCCCAACCACGATGAGGGGACGTGACACACGGGGGGACCGCAGCAGTGAGCAATCCGTACCAGCAGCCGCCGCCTGATCCGTACGGCGGGTACGGGCAGCAGCCGCACCCGCACCAGGCGTACCCCGCCCCGGGGTACCCGCAGCAGCACCAGCAGCCCCAGCCCGGCTACCCGATGGGCCCGATGGCCCCGGTGGGCCCGGTGGCGGAACCGAACGGCATGGCCAACGCCGCGCTGGCGCTGGGCTTCGCCTCCATCGTCATCTGCTTCTACGGCGCGCTGCTCGGCCCGGTCGGCCTGGGCCTGGGCATCGCCGGCCTCAACCGCTCCCAGCGCACCGGCATCGGCCGCACGCAGGCGATCGGCGGCATCGTCCTCTCCGCCCTCGGCCTGCTGATCGGCATCGCCGGACTGGTCTTCTACGAGACCGTGGCCGAGAACTACGTCCCGTGATACAGCAGTTGACGACCCGCTGGGCGGGCACGGCGGGCACGCCGCGCGGCGGCGCGCTGCGGGTCGCGGTGCGCGCGGCCGGGGCGGCGGTGGCCGCGCTGACGGTCGCGCTGCTGCACGACGCGCACGACCCCGGCGTGCTCTGCCCGCTGCGCCGCTTCACCGGGATCCCCTGCCCGGGCTGCGGCTCCACCACGGTCTTCATCGAGGCGGGGCACGGCGACCTCGCCGCCGCCCTGCTGGCCAACCCGGTGACGGTGGTGGCCGGCCTCGGCCTGCTGCTGGCACCGCTCGGCCCGGGGCGCTGGTGGTGGGGGCTGTCGAACCGTCACCGGAATGTCCTGATCGGTACCGCTTTAACGGTGTCCTGGCTCTGGCAGTTGCACCGTTACGACTTCCTGCTGCCGTAATCGCAAGGCCTTCTGACGGAAAGTGACCTCCACCGTGTCACTCCGTTCCGCTAATCTCCCACCCGGTCGGCACGTCAACTGCCCGTCCGTCCCAGGGTTCTCCTGTTCCCGTCCCAACCTCACCATCCCGCCCACGGAGGCATTGATGAGCTACCCGCCCGACCCGAACAACCCGTACGGCCAGCAGCCCCCGCAGGGCTACGGCTACCCGCAGCAGGGCGCCCCGCAGGGCCAGCCCGGCTACGGCTACCCGCAGCAGCCCCCGGCCGGCCAGCCCGGCTACGGCTACCCGCAGCAGCCGCAGGCCGGCTACGGCCAGCCCGGCGGCGGCTACCCGAACGCGGGCAACGTGCAGAACTTCTACGCGGGCTGGGGCAGCCGCGTGGTCGCCCGCATCATCGACAGCCTCGTGATCGGCCTGATCCCCGGCATCATCCTGTTCGCGATCCAGCCGAAGACCGAGTACAACGCGGCCACCGGCACCTTCGAGACCAGCGGTGGCGGCGGCGCGTACTACGCCTTCAACTTCCTCTTCACCATACTCATCTGGGCCGTGCTGGCCTGGATGAAGAGCTCCATGGGGCAGTCGCTGGGCCAGAAGGCCGTCAACATCCGCATGGTCCGCGAGTCGGACGGCCAGAAGCTCAGCTTCGGCGCCGCCTTCGGCCGCGAGGCGCTGCACATCCTCGACTACGTCTGCTGCATCGGCTTCCTGTGGCCGCTGTGGGACGCGAAGAAGCAGACCTTCGCGGACAAGATCATCGGCACCGTGGTCGTCAAGGCCAACTGACGTCACGTCACGCAGCGGCCCCGCACACCTCACGGTGTGCGGGGCCGCTTCGCGTCACCGGCCAGGCCGGCCCGGCGAGCCGGGGCTCAGTGGAAGAAGTGCCGGGTCCCGGTCAGGTACATCGTCACGCCGGCCGCCTTCGCAGCCGCGATCACCTCGTCGTCGCGGACCGAACCGCCGGGCTGGACCACGGCCTTGACGCCGCCGTCCAGCAGCACCTGGAGGCCGTCCGGGAACGGGAAGAACGCGTCCGAGGCGGCGTACGAGCCCTGCGCCCGCTCGCCGGCCCGCTCGACCGCGAGCTTGGCCGAGTCGACCCGGTTGACCTGGCCCATGCCGACGCCGACCGAGGCGCCGCCCTTGGCCAGCAGGATCGCGTTGGACTTGACGGCCCGGCAGGCCCGCCAGGCGAAGGCCAGCTCGGCCAGCTCGCCCTCGGAGAGCGCCTCGCCGGTGGCCAGCGTCCAGGTCGACGGGTCGTCACCGGCCGCGTCCACCCGGTCGACCTGCTGCAGCAGGGCGCCGCCGGAGATCGGCCGGACCTCGACCGCGTTGGCCGGGGCCTCGGGAGCGCGCAGCACCCGGATGCTCTTCTTCCGGGCCAGCACCTCGACGGCGCCGTCCTCGTACGCCGGGGCGACGACGACCTCGGTGAAGATCTCGGCGATCTGCTCGGCCAGCTCGACGGTGACCGGACGGTTCACCGCGATCACGCCGCCGAAGGCGGAGAGCGGGTCACAGGCGTGCGCCTTGCGGTGCGCCTCGGCGACGTCCGCGCCGGTGCCGATGCCGCAGGGGTTGGCGTGCTTGATGATCGCGACGGCCGGCTCGGCGTGGTCGTACGCGGCCCGGCGGGCGGCGTCGGTGTCCACGTAGTTGTTGTACGACATCTCCTTGCCGTGCAGCTGCTCGGCGCCGGCCAGGCCGCCGGTGCCGTCGCTGTACAGCGCCGCCTGCTGGTGCGGGTTCTCGCCGTAGCGGAGCACGTTCTCGCGCTCGTACGTCGCGCCCAGGAAGGCCGGGAAGCTCTCGGTGTTCTCGGTGTAGCCCGAGCCCTCGAACCAGGAGGCCACCGCGACGTCGTAGGCGGCGGTGTGCGCGAACGCGGCACCGGCCAGGCGCTTGCGGGTCAGCAGGTCGAAGCCGCCGCCCTGAACCGCCGTCAGCACGTCCGCGTAGCGGGCCGGGTCGACCACCACGGCCACCGAGGGGTGGTTCTTGGCGGCCGCGCGGACCATCGACGGACCGCCGATGTCGATCTGCTCGACGCACTCGTCCGGGGTGGCGCCGGAGGCCACGGTGGCGGTGAACGGGTAGAGGTTCACCACGACCAGGTCGAAGGGCTCGATCTCCAGCTCGGCCAGCTGCGCACGGTGCGACTCCAGCCGCAGGTCGGCGAGCACGCCGGCGTGCACCCGGGGGTGCAGGGTCTTGACCCGGCCGTCCAGGCACTCCGGGAAGCCGGTCAGCTCGGAGACCTCGGTGACCGGCACGCCGGCCGCGGCGATCCGGCCCGCGGTGGAGCCGGTGGAGACGATGGTGACCCCGGCGGCGTGCAGGCCCTGGGCCAGCTCCTCCAGACCGGTCTTGTCGTACACGCTGATCAGCGCGCGGCGGATCGGGCGGACGTCCTCCGAGACGGGGGGCGTGGTGGAGCTGGCACTCATGCCGGAATCCATACCTTTCGGTCCTCGATGCGGTGACCCTCGCGGGCCAGGCGGCCCACGACGTCGACGAGCAGCTGGCGCTCGACAGTCTTGATGCGCTCGTGCAGTGCTTCCCCGCCGTCGGCGTGGTCGGTCTCCTCGACCTCGACCACACCCTGGGCGATGATCGGGCCGGTGTCCACGCCGCCGTCCACCAGGTGGACCGTGCAGCCGGTCACCTTCACGCCGTACGCGAGCGCGTCGGTGACACCGTGCGCGCCCGGGAAGGCGGGCAGCAGCGCGGGGTGGGTGTTGACGATCCGTCCGGCGAAGGCGGCCACGAACTCCGGGCCGAGGATCTTCATGAACCCGGCGGTGACCACCAGGTCCGGCGCGTACGCGGCCACCGCCGCGGTCAGCGCCGCGTCCCAGGCGGCCCGGTCCGGGTGGTCCTTGATCCGCTGCACGAAGGACGGGATGCCCGCCTTCTCGGCGCGCTCCAGACCCGCGATGCCGTCCCGGTCCGCTCCGACGGCGACGATCTCCGCGCCGTAGGCGGGGGTCACGGCGTCGATCAGCGCCTGGAGGTTGGTGCCCGAACCGGAGACCAGCACCACGAGGCGGGCGGGGCCCGGGGTACGCGGCGGGAAGGTCTGCACGGCGTCGGTCGGGGTGGACTGGGCGGAAGCAGCGGCCACTGCGCGAATCTCCGTCGGTCGGGTGCCCGCTGGTACGTCCACCGTCGGTGGGGCCACTACGGGCGGCGCCTGATCGGGCCGGGAACCTTGCCCGGACCTCGACCGTCACCACGATAACGGCTGGTCGGAGGGCCCTCGTAACCGCCCGGCAACGCTACGCGCGTAGTTGAGACGGGGATCTCGCGGCACGCGGATCGGCCACACCCGTGTGACTCCCGCACACCCCTGCGGGATCATTGACCCGGCCCTCCCGGGTCCGCCCCCGTCCCACCCCCGGCCCGACCACCACGACGAAGGATTTGGCTGACAGATGAGCAGCGGAGACGACACCGGCGAGCGCAACCCGTTCGCGCCGCCGCCGGCGAATGCCCCCGACCGGCCCTGGCAGCCGCGCACCCCGCCGCCCGGCTCCTCCACCCCGCCCGACGGCTCCGGCTCCTCCGGTCCGGGTGAGGGCGGGGACGACCGCGGCCTGGTCCCGCCGCCGCACCCGTGGAGCCCCGGCCACCGGGGCAACGGCTGGGGCACCCCGCCGCCGGCTCCGCCGCAGCCGAAGTTCGACCCCAACGACCCGATCCAGCGCCGCTCCCGGCACGCGCTGATGGCCGGCATGGGCGGCCTCTTCTGCGTGGTGCTCGGCATTCCCTACGTCGCCCTGCTGCTCGGGGCGCTGGCCGCCTACTGGGGCATCAGCACCCTGCGCACCAAGCAGCGCGCCAACCCCGACGCCACGGCCACCCCTTCGGCCGCCGGCCCGCAGCCCGTCCGCCCGCAGACCCCCGCCGCGGTCGGCGGCCTCGTCACGGGCGGCGTCACCGTCCTGTTCGTGCTGGCCTCGCTGGGCGTCACGCTCTACTACCAGGACTACGTGAACTGCGTCAGCAGCGCCCTGACCTCCCAGGCCGTGGACAGCTGCGACGACCTCGCCCCGAGCATCGTCGTCAACCTCTACAACCCGGGGCGGTAGACGCGGCGCGGCCGCTGCGGGTCAGCGGGGAGGCGGGTCCGACGCGGCGGTAGGTCCGGCACGGAGGCGGGTCCGCGGTAGGTCCGGCACCCGCAGTAGGTCCGGCACGGAGGCGGGTCCGGCACGGCCGCTGCGGGTCGTGGTCAGTCGTCGGAGCTGCGGGAGCCGAGCTCGGAGAGGCGGACGAGCGCCGCGTGGGTGGCGCGGCGGGCCCGGGAGAGGTGACGGGTGGTCAGGGCGGGCCAGACCCGGGTGAGGAGGGCGCCGGGGACGGTGACGGCGGCCAGCCAGGCGAGGGTGGCGACGGCCGACTGCCAGGGGACGGGGCCGAGGCGGGCCATCCGGTCGGCGGCCAGCGCACCGCCCGCGGCCCAGGCGGCCAGCCCTGCGGAGGCTCCGGCCAGCAGCGAACTGCCCAGCGCGGCCAGGGCGGTGGCCACCGGGTGCCACTCCCCCCGCAGCGCCGCCCGGCCGAGCAGAGCCGCCGGGACCAGCCCGGCCAGCAGCGGCAGGACGCAGACCGCCGGCCACCACCCCGCCGCCCCGCTCTCCGGCAGCAGCGCGAACAGCGGGAAGTCCGGCACCTCGCCGACCCGGGCCCCGAGCGGCGCGACCACCGTTCCCGTTCCGACCGCGAAACCGGGCCCGAGTGCGTAGCCCGCCGCCCAGAGCACGGCGTTGGGCACCAGCAGCGCGCAGGCCAGCGCCAGCCCGCCGACCGTCGCGGGCCCGCCGCCGAAGTCCGCCGCCGACCGTCCCGCCGCACCCAGCCCGAGCAGCACCGTCCCGCCGAACACCGCCGCGCCCGCCCCGACCAGGCCGAGCACGCCCGCCCCGGCGGCCCGCAGCACGGCGGGCCCACCGCCCGTGGGCCTGGCCATGGCCGGCACCCGGTCCGTCCACCGCTCCGGAAGCACGAGGCGGGCGGGCAGCCGCAGCCGGCCGTCCACCGAGCCGACCCCGACCCCGAGCGAGACGGCCACCAGGAGCGCGACCGCCGCCAGATCGGGAAGCGGGCGGGCCCGCAGCTCCCCCTCCCCCGAGCAGTGGGCCACCGCGGCCAGGGCCACCGTCAGGTACCCGGCGCACACGGCCAACGGCGCGCGCCAGTGCAGGCGCTCGCGCCGCCCCAGGCGCTGCCCCGTACGGACCAGCAGCACGGCCGTGACCACGGTGGGCAGCAGCGGGGTGAGGGTCAGCGGAACGCCCGCCGGACCGCGGGCGAGCGGTGCCCCGTGTCCGAGCAGCCAGAGCGCGCCCGCCACCCGCCCGGCCCCGGCGGCGGTGTCGTCCGCGTACGGGGTGACCACCCAGAGGGCCAGCACCGGCACGGCCACCAGGGCCAGGGTGAGCAGCGCGGTGCGGACTCCGGCCAGCAGGTCGGCGAGGAAGGGGCGGACTCCCAGTTCGCCCGGCAGGCCCAGGATCGGACGGCCCATCAGCTGCGTCATGGGCCTCATGCTCCCAAGATCACCCGTTGTGCCCCGTGAAGAGGCAAAGCTCCGCCGTGTCCCGGATTATCACTTCATGTGCCCAGTCCCGGCTCGACGCCAGCCCGACCGCCCGCCCCGGGGGGCGCGGTGACCTCCCCGGCACCCGCCCGTCCGCAGGCCGACCCGGACCGGCTGCTCCGCCTGCTGACGCCGCGTGAGGCCCAGGCCCTCGCCCTGCTGGCCTCCGGCCGGGACACCAGGACCATCGCCGAGGCCCTCGGCGTCTCCACCGGCACAGCGCGCACCCACCTGCACCGGGCGATGCGCAAGCTCGGCGTGCACACCCGGGCGGAGGCCGTCGCCGTCGCCGCCCGGCTCGCCCCGGCTCCCGCCGCCGCCGCTGACGTCGACGGTGGCGGTAGCGGTGACGGTGCCGGCGGTGACGCCGCTGCCGAGCCGGAGACCGGGACCGGGAGCGCGCCGGAGCCCACCCCGGAGCCCGCCCCGGCACCCGTGCCCGTCGCAGGCGGCCTGCCGGGCGCCGTGACGGAGCCGCGCCCGGAGGGGTTCGAGCAGTTCTGCGCGCTCACCCACGTCCGCCTGGTGCAGCAGACCTTCCTGCTCACCGCCTGCCGCCACCGCGCCCTGCACGCGGTGCACCTGGCCCTCTCGGCGGCCGGCCGGCGCTGGCGGGAGGTGGGGGCGCTGCCGGATCCGGAGGCCTGGGCCCGCGCGTACGCCTTCGAGGCCGCGCAGGCGCCGTGGCACCGCGGCGGCCCGCGCCGAGCCCACCCGCGGCGGCTGCCGAGGCGCCGGATCCGGGTGCACCCGCTGCCGGACGCGGCGGCTCCGGAGCCGGACGGCCTCACCCCGCGCGACCGCGACCTGCTCAAGGCGCTCGGCCGGCTGACCCGCCCTCAACTGCGGGCCCTGGTCCTCCACGACGCGCTCGGACTGAGCGCCGAACAGGTGGCGGCCGAGGTCGAGTCGAGTAACGCGGCGGCGGCCGGGCGGGTGCTCAGCGCGCGGGCGGCGATGGCCGCCTCGGTACCGGCCCTGGTGGGGCCGGACCCGACGGCGGAGGGCTTCGGCGACCACCTGGGCGAGCTGCTGCACCGGGCCGCGGTCCACGGCTGCCCCGCGGCCAAGGCCCCCTCCCCCGGACTGCTCCGGGCACGGGGCCGGCTGCGGTCCGGGCTGCTGACGGCCGCCGCCGGAGTCGTCACGCTGGGCATGACGGCGACGATGCTGGCCACCCTGGCGGGCAACGGTCCGTCAGCCCTCTTCCGGGAGCCCGCACTCGCGCCCCCGTCGGTCTGCTCCACCGCCGACAGCGGCAGCGCGGGGCCCGTCCGGTCGGACGTCACGGTCTGGCCGGGCCTGCTCAGCCACTGGTGCGGCCCGACCCCGGGCAGCTCACTGCCGCTGGGGCCGGCGCCCGAACCGGCTCCGGCCGCGGCTGGGGGTGCCACGCCAGGTGCCGCTGCGGGTGCCGCTACGGCCGAGGGCCTCGGACCGCTGGCCGAGGCGGTGCTGCCCCCGGCTCCTGCTCCGTCGGCGGCTCAGGCTCCGTCGGCGGCGGCATCGGCCGTACCGCTGGTGCCGCCGGTCCCGGTACCGGTCCCCGCCGTGCCCTGCCCGCCGCTGCGGCTCTGCCCGGCTGCCGGGCCCGGCGGGTCCACCGGGCCCGGCCACGCCCCGCTCCGCTTCGAGCTGCCACCCGCCTGACGGCGGGTCACCGGCGGTGGCCGGAACCGGCCCGCGCCGAACCGGGCCGGTCGGCCCGGGCTGGGCTGGGCTCGGCCGGGCACGCATGGCCGGGCAGTCAGGGCCCGGCGGTCAGGGCCGGCTGGGCAGCCAGCCGTGCTGGACGGCCTTGACCCCGGCCTCGAAACGGCTGCGGGCGCCCAGACGCTCCATCAGATCGGTGGCGGTCCGCCGGGCGGTCCGCTGCGAGACGCCGAGCCGCTTGCCGATCGCCTCGTCGGTGAAGCCCTCGGCCAGCAGCCGGATCGCGGTGGCCTCCTGCGGGGTGAGCCCGTGGACGTCCGGGGTGCTGGAGGTGCCGAGCGGCTGGGCGCTGGACCAGACGTTCTCGAACAGCGCGCAGAGCGCGGTCACCGTCCCGTGCCCGGTGAGCACCACGGCGGCGGCGGCGCTGTCCTCGCCGTTCACCGGGATCACCACGGTGGTCCGGTCGGTGATGATCATCCGGGTCGGCAGCGAGGGTGCCAGCCGGACCTGGCCGCCGCGCGCGGAGATCCACTCGACGTGCTCCACGGTCGGCTGGTTGTTGCGGCAGCTCTCCAGGTAGACGGTGCGCATCCGGACGCCCCGGTCCAGCAGGTCCTGGTTGAGCGGCCGGGACGCCTCCATGCTCTCCCGGGTGTGCGCACCGTCCGGGGCGAAGGTCATCACCTCGTCCTTGACCTCCCGGGTGAGGGAGGAGAGCCTGCCCCGGATGGCGTCCAGCCCGACCAACTGCTCCACGCCCGGGTGCGCGGTGGTCGGCCGCATGTCCGAGTACTCGGCGATCAGCTGGGCGGCGGCTGCCCGGGAGGCCTCGATCCGCAGCTGCTGGGCGGCCAGCTCGGCCTGCTGGCGGGTCATCAGGATCTCCATCCCGACGTCCGGCGAGACCGCGCGCATTGCCCCGCTCTGTTCGTAGGACGGCCGTACCAGGGCGAGCTCACTGAGCACGTCCAGCGCTGCCCGCACGTCCGCCTCGGCCAGGCCGGTGACCTCCGCCAGACCGGCCACGCCCTCCTGCGGGTGCATCAGCATGGCTCGGTAGACCGCTTCCGAGGTCGTGTCCAACCCGAGAGTCGTGAGCATTTCCCCCACCTAAATCACTCTTCTTACAAAGTGTTCGAAGGATCATTACACGAGACTCCGTCAAGTGACGACCGGGTTTGGACGCTTCGGGCCACGGCCCAGACCGTCCAGCTTTCACCCCTGTTCAGCCGATTCAGGCATTGGCACAGTCGGCTCATGTACCTCATCCACGTCGAACTCCGGCAATCCGCGCAGGGCGCCCAACTCCCCACGGAGACGGCCGAACTGATCCGCGCGACCGCCCGGCCCGAGGACTGCCTGGAGCACGTCGTGGTGCACGGCCGGGTGGTGCCGCACCCCGTGGTCGGGCTCTTCCTCATCGCCGATGACCTGCACCAGGCCGAGCGGCGGGCCGCCGTGCTGATGGACCGCGCGGTGCACCTCCACCCCGCGCTGCTGGGCTGGGGGACGGGCCGCGCGGCCGCCCCGCTGATCGCACCCGCCGTGGAGCTCGGACTGGCCGGTTACGGCCTCGGTGGACGGAACGGTCCAAGGACCTTTCCGTCCACCGGAGATCCCTTCCATCGGCCCTGACCTGCGACGAGAGTAGTGATCGCCGGAAGGGACACCCCACCGGCCGGCCCGGAGGCCGGAAGCGTCACCGCGGGACGCAGGACTCCGGAGCCACTCCACACCCCACTTCTCTCCGAAGGACTCGCCATGCTGCGCACCCACATCGCCGAGGCCGCCGCGGTCGTCGCCCTCGCCCTCGCCGTCGTCGTCCCCGCCCTGGCCGCCCAGAGCGCCCCGGCCGCTGCGGCCACCGCCTCCGGCACCGTCCCGGTCGTCGTCCAGTACGACATGACCTGGCAGTAAGTCGGTGCCCCCGCGGACCGCTGCACCTGCAGGGCAGCCGTCCCGCCACGAACGCCGAAGGACCCGCGCCGGGGGGCGCGGGTCCTTCGGTGTTGCCGTACTGCCGTGCGGTGAGCCTTACTTGGCGATCAGCTCACGGGCCAGGCGGGCGGTCTCGGACGGCGTCTTGCCGACCTTGACACCGGCGGCCTCGAGGGCCTCCTTCTTCGCCTGGGCGGTGCCGGAGGAGCCGGAGACGATGGCGCCGGCGTGGCCCATGGTCTTGCCCTCGGGGGCGGTGAAGCCCGCGACGTAGCCGACGACCGGCTTGGTGACGTACTCGGCGATGAAGGCCGCGGCACGCTCCTCGGCGTCGCCGCCGATCTCACCGATCATCACGATCAGCTCGGTGTCCGGGTCGTCCTGGAACGCCTTGAGCGCGTCGATGTGGGTGGTGCCGATGACCGGGTCGCCACCGATGCCGACGGCCGAGGTGAAGCCGATGTCCCGCAGCTCGTACATGAGCTGGTAGGTCAGGGTGCCCGACTTCGAGACCAGGCCGATCTTGCCGGCCTGGGTGATGTCGGCCGGGATGATGCCCGCGTTGGACTGCCCGGGGGAGATCAGGCCGGGGCAGTTCGGGCCGATGATCCGGGTCTTGTTGCCCTTGGAACCGGCGTAGGCCCAGAACGCGGCGGTGTCGTGCACCGGAACGCCCTCGGTGATGACGACCGCGAGGCCGATCTCGGCGTCGATCGCCTCGACCACGGCGTCCTTGGTGAACTTCGGCGGAACGAAGATCACGGTGACGTCGGCGCCGGTGGCCGCGATGGCGTCCGCGACGGAGCCGAAGACGGGCACCTCGGTGCCGTCGACGTCAACGGTGGTGCCGGCCTTGCGCGGGTTCACGCCACCGACGATCTGGGTGCCGGAGGCGAGCATCCGACGGGTGTGCTTCATGCCCTCGGAGCCGGTCATGCCCTGGACGATGACCTTGCTGTCCTTGGTGAGGAAGATAGCCATGATTCAGTCCCCTTCCTTACTTGTTGGCCAGCTCGGCGGCGCGGTCGGCCGCACCGTCCATGGTGTCCACCTGCTGCACCAGCGGGTGGTTGGCGTCGGTCAGGATCTTGCGACCCAGCTCGGCGTTGTTGCCGTCGAGGCGGACGACCAGCGGCTTGGTGACCGCCTCGCCCTTCTCCTCGAGCAGGGCCAGCGCCTGCACGATGCCGTTGGCGACCGCGTCGCACGCGGTGATGCCGCCGAAGACGTTGACGAAGACCGACTTGACGTCGGCGTCGCCCAGGATGATCTCCAGGCCGTTCGCCATCACCTCGGCGGAGGCGCCGCCACCGATGTCGAGGAAGTTGGCGGGCTTGACGCCACCGTGGTTCTCACCGGCGTAGGCGACCACGTCGAGGGTGCTCATGACGAGGCCCGCGCCGTTGCCGATGATGCCGACCTGGCCGTCGAGCTTGACGTAGTTCAGGCCCTTGGCCTTGGCGGCAGCCTCGAGGGGGTTGGCCGCGGCCTTGTCCTCGAGCTCCTCGTGGTGCGGCTGACGGAACTCGGCGTTCTCGTCCAGCGAGACCTTGCCGTCGAGCGCGATGATCTTGCCGTCACCGGACTTGATCAGCGGGTTGACCTCGACGAGGAGGGCGTCCTCGGCGATGAAGACCTTCCAGAGCTTCACCAGCACGTCGGCGACCTGGTCGGCGATCTCGGCCGGGAACTTGGCCGCGGCGACGATCTCGGCGGCCTTCTCCGGGGTGCAGCCCTCGTTGGCGTCGACCGGGATCTTGGCGAGCGCGTCGGGGTTCTCCTCGGCGACGACCTCGATCTCCACGCCGCCCTCGACGCTGGCCATGGCCAGGAAGGTGCGGTTGGTGCGGTCCAGCAGGAAGGAGACGTAGTACTCCTCCTTGATGTCCGCCGTCTGAGCCAGCATCACCTTGTTGACGGTGTGGCCCTTGATGTCCATACCGAGGATCGCCTCGGCCTTGGCGACGGCGTCGGCCGGGTCGGAGGCGAGCTTCACGCCACCGGCCTTGCCTCGGCCACCCACCTTCACCTGAGCCTTGACGACGGCGCGGCCGCCGAAGCGCTCCGCGATGGCGGCAGCGTCTGCGGCGGTCTCGATGACATCGCCGTCAAGCACGGGCACACCGTGCTTGGCGAAGAGGTCCCTCGCCTGGTACTCGAACAGGTCCACGTGTTTGTCCTTGTTCGTGGTCGCGGATTGTGTCTCTACGAGCGTGCCACGGCAGGATCTTCGCTGCGGGTCGTCGAGGCTGGGCGGGTACGCAGAGACAGCCTTGCGGCCCACACAGCCACGGGCGCACACGTCAATCAACACGCGCGTCACGTCCGCATGGCAGGTTATCCCCGTCCGACCGGCGTGTTTCGCCCGGGGCCCGCTCCGCTTTGGTGAGAACCGTCACAACCGGCCGCCCCGGGCGCGCCGCCCGCGCAGCTCACCGGTGGTCGGGGCGCGCCGTGAGCACCGATCCGTCACCGCTCGTCCGGGTGAATCGTTCGGACACTCCGTCAGTTGCCCCTTCCCTCCGCAGGGCCGTCCGTCAGGTCTGCGGGACCGGCAGCGGCCGGCGCTCGACGGCCGCCGCCATGATCTCGGGGAAGGCGTCCGGCGTGCAGGCGAAGGCCGGACAGCCGAGCGCGGCCAGCGCGGCGGCGTGCGCGTGGTCGTACGCGGGCGCCCCCTCGTCGGAGAGCGCGAGCAGCGCGACGAACTGCACCCCGGCCGCCTTCATCGCGGCCACCCGCTTGAGCATCTCGTCCCTGATGCCGCCCTCGTAGAGGTCGCTGATCAGCACCACCACCGTGTCGGCGGGGCGGGTGATCCGGGACTGGCAGTACGCCAGCGCCCGGTTGATGTCGGTGCCGCCGCCGAGCTGGGTGGCGAACAGGACGTCCACCGGATCGGTGAGCTGCTCGGTGAGGTCCACCACCGAGGTGTCGAAGACCACCAGCCGGGTGGCGAGCGTCTTCATCGAGGAGAGCACCGCGCCGAAGACCGCCGAGTGGACCACGGACGGGGCCATCGAGCCGGACTGGTCCACGCAGAGGATCACCTCCTTCTTCACCGAGCGCTGCGCCCTGGCGTAGCCGACCAGCCGCTCCGGCACCACGGTGCGGTGCTCGGGGAGGTAGTTGGCGAGGTTGGCCCGGATGGTGCGGCCCCAGTCGATGTCCCGGTGGCGCGGACGGGCGACCCGGGCGCTGCGGTCGAGCGCACCGCCGAGGGTGGCCCGGGTCCGGTCGGCGAGCCTGCGCTCCAAGTCCGCCACCACCCGGGCGACCACGGCCCGGGCCGTCTCCCTGGTGGTCTCCGGCAGGGCGTGCTTGAGGGAGAGCAGGGTGGAGACCAGGTGCACGTCCGGCTCGACGGCCTCCAGCATCTCCGGCTCCAGCAGCAGCCGTTCGAGCCCCAGCCGGGTGATCGCGTCCTGCTGCATCACCTGGACCACGGAGGTCGGGAAGTACTCCCGGATGTCACCCAGCCAGCGGGCCACCTGCGGGGCCGAGCCGCCGAGGCCGGCCGAACGGGGGCCCGTGGTGCGGGGGCGGGCGCCGCCCTCGTCCGCTCCCCGGTAGAGCGCGGCGAGCGCGCCGTCCATCGCCGCGTCCCGGCCGGCCAGGGTGCGGCCGGTGCCGTCGGCCTCGCCGCCGAGCACCAGCCGCCAGCGGCGCAGCCGCTCCTGGCGGGCCTGCTCCGTCTGCTGCGGCAACTGCTCCGGCGCCAGCTGTCCAGTGGGCCGAGTGGTCGTCATCAGGCGCTCCTGCGGTCGGTCTGACGGGGGATCCGGGGGTGGGGTGCCGCGTCCGCGGTGCCGACGGCCGCGCCGGCGGAGCCGGTGCCGCTGCTGGTGCCGGAGGTCGCCGTGCCGGCCGACGCCCCGGGCCCGGCCTCGGCCCCGGCGGGCTGCGCCAGGCCGAGGAGGAGGCGGAGCACGGGCAGCGCCGCCTCGGCCCGCTCACCGTCCAGCTCCTCGACGACCGGCGTACCGGCCGGGCCGACCAGGCCGGCCGCGGCACCGAGCCGGCCTGCCGCGACCTGCTCGCCGACCGTGCGGCGGACCCCGGCCTCCAGGGCGGCGAAGGTCCGGCGCAGCAGCGGCAGCACATCGGTGAACACCTCGTCCGGAACGGTGCTCAGCCAGCCGTCCAGCAGGGCCAGCAGCTCCGGGTCGTGCAGCAGCAGGACGCCGCTGCCGGCCAGGAACCCCTCCACCCAACCGGCGGTGTCCGCCGGTGGGTTGGCGTGCGAGAGCACCAGGCCGAGCTGCTGCCCGGCCTCCGCCGAGTCGATCCGGCCGCCGTCCAGCAACAGCCGCACCGCACGCCCTCGCAGCAGGCCGGGCACCGCGCCCGCCGCACCCGGCCCGGCGGTGCCACCCACGCCCGCCGGCGCCCCGGGCTGACGGCGGGCCAGCGACCGCAGCGCACCGGCCCACCGGTCGGCCAGCGATCCGCCCGGCGCGACCGGTACGCCCCCGGAGGCGTCCTCCCCGGCGCCCGCGCCGCCCGCACCGGCCGCACCGGCCGGGCGACCGCCCGGGACCGCGTCGACGGCCTCACCCGCCCCGCCTGCCGCGTCCGCCGTGAGCAGCGCGACGGCCGCGTGGACACCCTCGACGTGGCCACGCAGCACCGCCGCCTGCTCCGCGTCGAGCCCCACGCAGGCCGGGGGCAGGCCGACGCAGATCCGGTCGGCCAGGCCGTGCGCCACCGCGGCCAGCGCGGAGCCGTCGGTGCCCCGGACGTCGCCGTAGCGCAGGGCGCGGACCAACGCGGGCAGTGCCTCGGCGAGTTGGGCCACGTCGGTGTCGAGCGCCGCCCGGTCCGCCAACGCCCGCATCACCGGCGGCAGGGCGGCCGGCAGCCCGGCCAGCAGGCAGTCCTCAACCAGCCGGGTGAGCTGCGGCAGGCCGTCGGCCCCCGCCGCCAGCTCGACCGCCCGGCCGGTGGCGGCCGCCTCCACGGTGGTGCCCCACTGGGCCGCCACCGCGATGTCCACCGCGAACTCCGGCTGCCAGTGCAGCCGCCAGCTCTCCCGGAAGGTGCCAGTGGCGCGGACGGCGTCCTGCGTCCGCTGCCCCCAGCGGATCCCGATCAACCGCAGCCGGTGCAGCAGCAGGGAGCGGGCCGCGTCGTTCTCCTTCCGCAGGTCGAGGGCGAGCTCGCGCGGCTCGGGCTCCGGCTTAAGCCGCAGGCTGCGCTGCAGGCGGGCGAGGTCCCGCTGGAGCGGCACCGTCGGTGCGCCGTCCGGGACTTCACCGAGCGCGTCGCCGATCACCAGCCGCTCGCGGACCAGCTCCAGCGCGACCTCGGAGCCGTCGCACAGCACGGAGAGGATCGCGTCCAGCGTCTCCGGCAGCCCGGGCAGCGGACGGCCGCGCAGCACGGCGAGCGTCTCGGCCAGCCGGACGGCCTCGATCACGTGCGCGGAGGAGACCGGGTGGTCCTCGGCCCGGAGCAGCTCGGCCGCCCTGGTCGTCCAGAGCGCCAACGCCCGAGAACCGGCGTCGGTCGCCCCGCCGCCGACCGCCGCACCGTCGGCCGGGGCGGTCCCTCCTGACGGGGCGTCGGCTCCGGCGGTGAAGAGGTGGTGGTACCAGCCGGGCGAGTCGATCCCGGCACCGTAGCCGGTGTGCTGGGAGAGCCTGCGGTGCGTCCACGGCACCCAGGTGACCTCCGTCCTGACCTTCTTCGGCAGGGTGGCCAGCAGGGCCCGGTCGTGCGCGACCGTCGGCAGGGTGGCCAGCGCCGGGACGTGCCAGGCGCCGCAGACCACGACGATGCGCCCGTGCCCGGCCCGCTTGGCGGCCCGGAGCGCCTGCCGCATGTACGCCTCGCGCAGCTCGTCCCGGCGCCCGGCCGGGTAGCGCTCGCGCAGCGCCGTCATCGCCTCGGCGACGGCCTGGAACGGGGCCAGTGGATCCGCTCCGGGGCCGCTGCCGGGGAGGCGGTGCTCGATCACGTCCTCCCACCAGGCCTCCGGGTCGGCGTGCCCGGCCGCCGCCGCGAGGGCCCCGATCGGATCGAAGCCCGACGCGTCGTCAGACTCCGTCCCCGCGCCCGCGGACGGCGCGGAAGTGCCCCCCGGCACTCCCGGGCCGTCCGGGGCGTCGACGGTCTCCACGGCGGACGGCCCGTGCTCGGTTCCCGCAGCGTCGGCCGCGGGGCCGGGAGCGGCTTCGGGAGCCGGATCGGGGGCGGGCGCCAGCCCGTACCCGGCCGGCAGGTCGATGAAGGAGACCGGGACGCCGCGCCCGGTCGCGTACCGGATCGCCACCCACTCCGGGGAGAAGGACGCGAACGGCCAGAACGCCGCCCGTGACGGGTCGTCAGCCGCGTGCGCGAGCAGCGCGACCGGCGGCACCATGCCCTCCTCGGCCGCCAGCCCGACCACGGCGTCGGCCTCCGGCGGGCCCTCGATCAGCACCACGTCCGGCCGCAGCCGCTCCAGGGCGGCCCCCACCGCCCGGGCCGAGCCCGGCCCGTGGTGGCGGACGCCGAGCAGGGTGACCTCCGCTGCCGCGCTCATTCCGTACTCCCCTCGTTCGCTTCCCGCCCGTTCCGCCGACCCGCCCCCGCTCAGTGCGCGTTCTCCCGGGCTGCGCGGTAGAAGTCCTTCCAGCCGTCCCGCTCGCGCAGCACGCCCTCCAGGTACTCCTGCCAGACCACCGTGTCGGCGCCCGGATCGCGCAGCACCGCCCCGGCCACGCCCGGCACCACGTCCCCCGCGCGCAGCGCGCCGTCCCCGAAGTGGGTGGCCAGCGCCAGGCCGTTGGTCACCACCGAGATGGCCTCGGCGGTGGAGAGGGTGCCGCTGGGGGTCTTCACCTTCGTCCGGCCGTCGGCGGTGACGCCGGCCCGCAGCTCGCGGAAGACCGTCACCACCCGGCGGATCTCGGCCGCCCCGTCCGGGAGTTGCGGCAGGTCGAGCGAGCGGCCGAGCTGGGCGACCCGACGGCTGACGATCTCGACCTCCTCCTCCAGCGAGCCGGGCAGCGGGAGGACCACGGTGTTGAACCGGCGGCGCAGGGCGCTGGACAGCTCGTTCACCCCCCGGTCGCGGTCGTTGGCGGTGGCGATCAGGTTGAAGCCGCGGACCGCCTGCTGCTCGGCGCCCAACTCCGGTATGGGCAGGGTCTTCTCGGAGAGGATGGTGATCAGGCTGTCCTGCACGTCGGCCGGGATGCGGGTGAGCTCCTCGACCCGGGCGATCTGCCCGTGCGCCATCGCCCGCATCACCGGCGAGGGCACCAGCGCGTCCCGGCTGGGCCCGTGGGCGAGCAGCTGCGCGTAGTTCCACCCGTACCGGACGGCCTCCTCGGGGGTGCCGGCGGTGCCCTGCACCAGCAGGGTGGAGTCCCCGCTGATCGCGGCGGCCAGGTGCTCGGAGACCCAGGTCTTGGCGGTGCCGGGGACGCCCAGCAGCAGCAGCGCCCGGTCGGTGGCCAGCGTGGTGACCGCGACCTCGACGGTGCGGCGCGGGCCGACGTACTTGGGGGTGATCACGGTGCCGTCGGGCAGCGTGCCGCCGAGCAGGTAGGTGGCCACCGCCCAGGGCGAGAGGCGCCAGCGCTCGGGGCGCGGCCGGTCGTCCTGGGCGGCGAGCGCGGCCAGCTCGGCGGCGAAGGCGTCCTCGGCGTGCGCGCGGAGCACCTCAGCGGTCTGAGCAGTCATCAAAAGCTCCTCTGGATCGGCCTCAGGGCAGAGCTGTGGCAAGGGAACGGAGGGGGACGTGCTGGGTGCAGAGGCGTCTTCACATGGGCAGCTACCAGCGCGGGCGGACGGCGGGCGGACCTCGGCCCGTCGCCCTGCGAGGACAACGATGCACCCTCGGACTGACAGTCGGGGCAGTCGAACTGACAGATCACCAGTTCGAGTGAACGGCTGTCAGTGCCCCGCCCTAGCGTCGTCCCCATGGATCGATGGACCACCGAACACGTCCTCTCCCTCGCCCCCGACCAGCCCTCCCGCAAGGCCGCCGGCAAGCTCGGCTCCCCCGCCCCGTGGTCCGGCACCGGCCTCGGGCGCGGCGCGGTCTGGGGCCAGTGCAGGGGCAGCGGCTCCACGCCCTACCGCACCGTGGTCGAGCTCGGCACGCCCGCCTACAAGTGCAGCTGCCCGAGCCGCAAGTTCCCCTGCAAGCACGCCCTCGGCCTGCTGCTGCTCTGGAGCGGCAGCCCGGAGGCGGTCACCGAGGCCGAGCCGCCGGACTGGGCGGGCGAGTGGCTGGACGGGCGCGAGCAGGCCGCCGCGCGCCGCGCCGCACCGCCCGCCGCCCCCGCCGATCCGGCCGCCGCCGCCCGCCGCGCGGCCCGCCGGGCCGGGCGGATCTCGGCCGGGGCCGCCGAGCTCAGGCTCCGGCTGGCCGACCGCGTCCGGCACGGCCTGGCCGAGGAGCGGCCCGGCGGCTGGGAGGAGGTGGCGGCCCGGATGGTCGACGCCCAGGCGCCCCGGCTGGCCACCCAGGTACGGGAGTTGGCGTACGCGCCGACGGCCGACCGGCTCTCCGAGTACGCCCTGCTGCACCTGCTGGCGGGCGCCGTCGGCCGCACCGAGGAGCTGCCGGAGCCGCTGGCCGCCACCGTCCGCGCCCGGGTCGGCGTCCCGGTGGACACCGCCGAGCTGCTCGCCGGGCCGACGGTCCGGGACCGCTGGCTGGTGCTCGGCAGCCGCGACACCGCCGACGACCGGCTCACCACCCGCCGCACCTGGCTGCGCGGCGCCAAGACCGGCCGCCACGCCCTGCTGCTCTCCTTCGGCGCCCCCGGCCGCTCCCCCGAGCTCGCCCTCCCCACCGGCCACCTGCTGGAGGCCGAGCTCGCCTACCACCCCGGCGTCCGCCCGCTCCGGGCCGTGCTCGGCACCCGGCACGGCGCACCCGAGCCGGAGCTCCCGGCACCCGCCGGCACCGGCCCGGGCGAGGCCGTCGCCGCGTACGGCCGGGCCGTCGCCGACGACCCCTGGGTGGCCTCCTGGCCGGCCGTGCTGGCCGAGGTGGTGCCGGTGCTCGGCCCCGAGGGCTGGCGGCTGACGGACGGTCACCACAGCGTCCCCGTCCGGCCCGGCAGCTGCCCCGAGCCCGCGCTCTGGCGCCTCGCCGCCCTCTCCGCCGGGCACCCGCTCACCGTCTTCGGCGAGTACGGCCACCGCGGCTTCGCCCCCGTCACCGCCTGGTCCCCGGACGGAGTCCCGACGGGGCTCACGCAGTGAGGGGGCGGCCAGCGGCCGGAACGGCAGCGAGGGCCGGCAGGGCAGCGCCTCAGGGGCGCGAGGAACTGCGCGCGGGAGAACGGCAACACCTGCAACTGGCTCGCCTGCCCCGACCTCACACTGGTCCGCCTTCCGAACTCGCGCCCCCGCGGCGGAGCCGCACGTCAGCAGAGCCCCGCGCCCCCGGAGTAACCACGTACGTCCCTCGCGCGCCGGGGGTATCCGCCTACGCCCCTCGCGCCCGGCCCACCGCCACGTACACCCGACTTCCCGAACCGACGGAGGGTCAGATGACCACCGACCTCTGGCAGGAGCTGACCACCACCGCCCTGCTCGGCACCGACCGCCGCCCGCTCCCCGCCGGCCCCGACCCCCTGCCGGTGGACCGGAGCGACCCGGCCACCGCGCTGCTCGACCTGGCCGCCGTGGCCACCGTCCGCCGCCGGGCCGGAGCGCTGGCCGATCCGGCCGTCCCGGTGCCCGCGGCCGCCGCGCCCGACCCGCGCCCCGAGCCCTCGCCGTCCGCCGCCCGCCAGCTGGCCGTCCTGCTCAGCGGCCACGGGCCGCACGGCGGCGGCCACGGCACGGCCAACCTCGGCGAGCTGCTGCCGCAGTGGCTCACCGCCGCCCGCGGGCACGGCTACCGCGCCCCGGCCGCCGCCGTCCCCGCCCTGCTGGACGCGGCCCGTGCCCGCAGCGAGCTGCGCCCGGACGTGGTCGCGCTGACCGGCCCGCTGGGCCGCTGGCTGGCGGAGCGGAACCAGGAGTGGAAGTACGTCGGCCGCACCGTCACCGAGGAGCTCGCCCCCGAGCCGGACGAGCGGCTCTGGCAGGAGGGCCTGTTCGCCGAGCGGGTCGGGTTGATCTCCCGGCTGCGCGGCAGCGACCCGGCCGCCGCGCTCACCCTGCTCGAATCCACCTGGGCCACCGAGCGCGCCGAGGACCGGCTGCTCTTCCTGGACGCCCTGCACGAGGGCCTCTCGCTCGCCGACGAGGCCTTCCTGGAGGCCGCCCTGGCCGACCGGAGCAAGAACGTCCGGGCCACCGCCGCCGAACTGCTCTCCACCCTGCCGGGCTCGGCCCTGGCCACCCGGATGGCCGGGCGCGCCCGCGCCGCCGTCCGCCCCGAGCTCACCGCCGGGGCCGACGCCCACCGGCTGGCCGTCCGGCCGCCCGTCGAGTGCGACGCCGGGATGCAGCGCGACGGCATAGCGCCCAAGTCACCCACCGGGCGCGGGCAGCGGGCCTGGTGGTTCGGCGAGGTGCTGGCGGCCGCACCGCTCGCGCTCTGGACCGACGACACCGGCCTGACGCCGGATCAGCTGCTCCTGCTGCCGGTCACCGAGGAGGAGGCGGACGACTGGCGGGAGGACCTCCACGAGGCCTGGGCCCGGGCCGCGGTCCGCCAGCAGGACGCCGACTGGGCGCGCGCCCTGCTCGGCCCCCCGCCGCGCCCCGCCACCACCCTGGCCCGCCGCGCCGGCCGCGACCGCGCGAAGCCCCGCCCGGCCGGCCAGAACGGCCGAGCCACCAGCGCCACCAGGGCCGCGCAGGCGACCGGCGTGCCCTCCCGCCTGCTCGGCGTGCTGCCCGAGGAGGAGCGGGCCGCCTGGACGGCCGCGTTCATCGAGACCCACGGCCTGGGCGAGGCCTTCCAACTGCTCGGCGCCTGCGCCACCCCGTGGACCCCGCCGCTGAGCACCGCCGTGGTCGCCGCCCTGGAGCGGGCCGCCGCCTCCGGCTCGTACCCGTGGAGCCACAGCGGTGTGCTGGGCATGACCGAGCGGGCCCTCTCCCCGGCCACCGCCCCGGCCGTGGCCGCCCTGGCCGCCGCCGCCACGCCGAACTCGGCCTGGGCCGACACCCTCACCCGGCTCGCCGAGACGCTCCGCTTCCGCGCCGCCATGCTCGACGAGCTCACCACCCCCTGAGCACGGCGAAGGGCCCCGGAGGCAAGCCTCCGGGGCCCTCACGATCCGTCAGGCTCAGCCCGCGGCACGCAGGTTCGCCGCCACCCAGGCCACCACGTCGCGGGTGGGGGTGCCCGGGGTGAAGATGTCGGCCACACCCATCCGCTTGAGCTCGACGATGTCCTCGTCCGGGATGATCCCGCCGCAGAACACCTTGATGTCGGCCGCGTCGCGCTCCTTGAGGAGCTCGATCACCCGGGCGCAGAGCGTCATGTGGGCGCCGGAGAGGATCGACAGCCCGATCCCGTCCGCGTCCTCCTGGATCGCGGTGTCCACCACCTGCTCGGGCGTCTGGTGCAGCCCGGTGTAGATGACCTCCATGCCGGCGTCGCGCAGCGCCCGGGCGATGACCTTCGCGCCCCGGTCGTGCCCGTCGAGACCGGGCTTGGCGACCACCACGCGGATCGGCCCTGACACACCCATCACTGCCTCCGGTTAACCACCGATAACTGAACCTGAGGGGAGGGTACGCCACCCGCCCCGGTTGGCGGAGGCCCCTCCCCAAGGGAGGGGAAAATCACAGCCCCGGGGTGGGTCCGACCGACCCTAACGACCTACCCGGCCGGCCGGACCCCTATCCGCCCCCTAGGAGGCGGAGCCGGCCCCTAGAGCTTCTCCACCGGGGCGTAGCGCAGCAGCAGCTGCTTGCGCCCGGCGCCGCCGAAGTCCACCGTCGCCTGCGCCTTGTCGCCGACCCCGGAGGTGGCCACCACGGTGCCCAGCCCGAAGGAGTCGTGCGTCACCCGGTCGCCGACCGCCAGCGCCACGACCTCCTTCTCGGTCACCCGCCGGGCCGACTGCCCCCAGCCCGCCTTCGGTGAACTCGCCGCCGCCCCACCGGACTTGCGCCCGCCGAAGCCGCCCGAGCCACCGGAGGAGGAGAAGCCGCGCGAGGCCGGCACCGCCGAGGCGCCCGTCCGCTTCCACTCCACCAGCGTCTCCGGGATCTCCTCCAGGAAGCGCGAGGCCGGGTTGTACGAGGGCTGGCCCCAGGCGCTGCGCAGCACCGAGCGGGTCAGGTAGAGCCGCTGCCGGGCCCGGGTCAGGCCGACGTAGGCCAGCCGCCGCTCCTCCTCCAGCTCCTTGACCTGGTTGAGCGCCCGCATGTGCGGGAAGATCCCGTCCTCCATGCCGGTCAGGAAGACCACCGGGAACTCCAGGCCCTTGGCGGTGTGCAGGGTCATCATCGTGATGACGCCCGCGCCGTCCTCCTCGTCGGGGATCTGGTCGGAGTCGGCGACCAGCGCGACCCGCTCCAGGAAGTCCGCCAGCGAGCCCACCGGCGGGGCGCCCTCGTCGTCGTTCTCCGGCCGCTCGCCCGGGTCCTGCTCGTACTCGAGCGCCACCGAGGCGAGCTCCTGGAGGTTCTCCACCCGGGTCTCGTCCTGCGGGTCGGTGGAGGCCTGCAGCTCGGCCAGGTAGCCGGTCTCCTCCAGCACCGCCTCCAGCACCGCCGCCGGGCCGGCGCCCGACTCGACCACCTGGCGCAGCCCGGCCAGCAGGTCGTTGAACTTCTTCACCGCGTTGGCCGAGCGCGCGGCCATGCCGTACGCCTCGTCCACCCGCACCAGCGCCTGGGCGAAGGAGATCCGCTCGCGCTGGGCCAGCGCGTCGATCATCGCCTCGGCCCGCTCGCCGATGCCGCGCTTGGGCACGTTGAGGATCCGGCGCAGCGGCACGGTGTCCTCGGGGTTGGAGAGCACCCGCAGGTACGCCAGCACGTCCCGGACCTCGCGGCGCTCGTAGAAGCGCACCCCGCCGACCACCTTGTACGGCAGGCCGACCCGGATGAACACCTCCTCGAAGACGCGGGACTGGGCGTTGGTCCGGTAGAAGATCGCCACGTCGCCGGGGCGGGCGTCGCCCGCGTCGGTCAGCCGGTCGATCTCGTCGGCGATGAACTGGGCCTCGCCGTGCTCGTCGTCGGCGACGTAGCCGACCACCTTCTCGCCGTCGTCCCCGGCGGTCCAGAGGTTCTTCTTGCGGCGGTTGGTGTTCCGCTCGATGACCGCGTTGGCCGCGGTCAGGATGGTCTGGGTGGAGCGGTAGTTCTGCTCCAGCAGGATGGTGGTGGCGTTCGGGTAGTCCTCCTCGAACTGGAGGATGTTGCGGATGGTCGCGCCGCGGAAGGCGTAGATCGACTGGTCCGCGTCACCCACCACGCAGAGCTCGGCCGGCGGCACCTCGGCGAGGCGGCCCTCCGCCGGGTTCACGTAGTCGCCGTCCACCGTCCGCTTCGGCGCGGCCGAGACCGAGCCGCCGCTCAGCTCCCGCACCAGCATGTACTGGGCGTGGTTGGTGTCCTGGTACTCGTCGACCAGGATGTGCCGGAACCGCCGCCGGTAGTGCTCGGCCACGTCGGGGAAGGCCTGGAGCAGGTTCACCGTGGTCATGATGATGTCGTCGAAGTCCAGCGCGTTGGCCTCGCGCAGGCGCCGCTGGTAGAGGAAGTACGCCTCGGCGAGCTTCTTCTCCATCGGGTTGGCGGCCTGGTCGGCGTAGGTCTCCTCGTCGATCAGCTCGTTCTTGAGGTTGCTGATCTTCGCGGTGAAGGACTTCGGCGGGAACTGCTTCGGGTCCAGGTCCAAGTCCCGGCAGACCAGTGCCATCAGCCGCTGCGAGTCGGCCGAGTCGTAGATCGAGAAGCTGGAGGTGAAGCCGAGCAGCTTGCTCTCCCGGCGCAGGATCCGCACGCAGGCGCTGTGGAAGGTCGACACCCACATCGCCTTGGCCCGCGGCCCGACCAGCGCCTCGACCCGCTCGCGCATCTCGCCGGCGGCCTTGTTGGTGAAGGTGATCGCCAGGATCTCGCCGGGCTGCACGCCGCGGGCTCCCAGCAGGTAAGCGATCCGGTGCGTCAGCACCCGGGTCTTGCCCGACCCCGCGCCGGCCACGATCAGCAGCGGGGAGCCGGCGTGCACCACCGCGTCCCGCTGCGGGTCGTTCATCCCCTCCAGCAGCTGGGCCGGGTCGACCACCGTCCGGGCCGCGCCGTTGCGGTACCAGGCGTCCCGCTCGGCCTCGGCCTCGTGGTCGGTCTCGAACAGCCCGGCCGGGATCGCCTCCTCGTACGGCGGCTCCTCCCCGTACCCCGGGGGCTCCTCCCCGTACTCGCCGGCCGGCGGCTCGTCGTCGGAGGACTGCTGCGACCCGGCGGCGGACGGAAGCTCGAAACCGGGGAGCGGAAGGTCGTCAAAGAGGCTACTCATGGCCCTCCGAGTCTATGACCACCCGCCGACAGCCCCGCCGGATTCCGGAAGGACCGGCGCCCGCCGGCCCGCGCTACGAGGCGTTGGTGTAGACGAAGACCAGGAAGCCGCCGTACACGGCCGAGCAGAGCGCCGCCGCCCCGAGCAGCATCACCAGCGAGGTCCGGCTCCGGATCCGGGCCAGTCCGGCCGCCGCAGGCAGCAGCAGCCCGAAGGCGGGGATCAGGAAGCGGGCCCGCGAGTTGAAGTACGCCGCGTCGCCGAGCGCCAGCACCAGCAGCGCCGCGCTGTAGAGCAGCAGCACCGGCGGCTGCCGCTGGGCGACCGAGACCGCGAAGAGCACCACGCTCGCCGCGAGCACCCCCGCCACCACCACTTCGGCCAGCCACACCTGCCCGCTGCTGGTCAGCATGGACCGCAGGCTCTCGAAGGTGCTGCGGCCGAAGTCGAAGTGCGACTCCCAGGCGTCCTGCACCCGGAAGTAGGCGTCCCAGCTCCCCTTCACCGCACCGACCCAGCCCAGGAACCCGAAGAACCCGAGCGGGGCGAGCACCGCCCCCAGCGCCGCCCGCCACCCGCCACGGCGGGCCAGCAACTCCCAGAGCGCGGCGCAGGAGACGGCGGCGGCCAGGGCCAGCCCGGTCGGCCTGGTCAGCCCGGCCAGCACGGTGAGGGCGCCGGCCGGCACCCAGCGGCGGCGCACCGCCGCGTACACCGCCCAGGCCGCGAAGGCGGTGAAGAGCGGCTCGGAGTAGGCCGCGCTCTCCACCACGGCCAGCGGGAGGACGCCCCAGAGCACCGCGGCCAGCACCCCGGTCCGGCGCCCGTGCAGGTGAGCGCCCACCGCGAAGATCCCCCAGGCCGCGACCAGCGAGGCGGCCCAGGCCACCAGCAGCGCGGCGAGCTCGACCGAGAACGGGGTGAGCAGGTCGGTGAGCCGGATCAGCGCCGGGTAGAGCGGGAAGAAGGCGTAGGCCTCGTACGCGCCGTGCGGCCCGGGCAGCGGGACGGACCCGGCGTAGCCGTGCTGCGCGAGGTCCTGGTACCAGTACGCGTCCCACATGGTGGCGAGCCGGTGCAGCCCGCCGGTGTCGCGCCGGGTGCCCCAGACCACCACCGCCAGCACGCCGACCGCCCGCACCGCGAGGTAGCCGAGCAGGGCCGGGGCGGCGTACCGCAGCGCGGCGCGGAACCCCGGGCGGCGTTCGGCGGCTCCGGCGGCGCCGGCGGCGTCGCGGGGCCCGGGGGTCTGGGTGCTGGCACGTCGGAGCGGCCGGGACTGGGTGGACACGCGGTCCATCATGCCGTCAGTTCCCGCACGCACCCAGCGGAACGGGCCCGGGTGGTGAACTCCGCCGGCCGGAGCCGGAGGAGTTCACCCGTTGTCCCGCCGGTGTTCCTACTTGCGTTCCGAGAGCGAGACGGTCAGCCCGCGGACGTGCTTCACCTGGGTGACCTTGTAGGCGGCGCGCAGCGCCTCTGCCTCGTTCTTCGGCAGGTTGGCGTACGGGTCGTCGCCCTCGCCCAGGGTGACCACCCAGACCCGGTTGACCCCGTTCAGGCAGGAGGCCGGCTGGGGGCAGGGGTCGGCGAAGAGGTCGTCCTTCTGCAGCGCGGTCTTGGCCGCGAAGACGTCCTTGAGCTCGACCCGGTCCGGCAGGTAGTAGTCGATCTCCAGGTCGGTCATCGCGTAGGACTTGTCACCGCGGACCGGCGCGAAGCCGTCGCCCGGCTGGTAGCCGTCGGCGATGACCTTCGCGGCGGCCTTGCCGTTGGTGTGCTCGTGCGCCGTCGCCGTGCGCAGCTTCTCCTGGTCCGGCCAGCCGAGCAGCGCGACCACCACCAGGCCGACCACGCCGAGGAAGCGCGGCTTCAGCTTGCCGAGCCCGGCACCGGCCAGGATCGCCCAGGCCGGGACGGTGTAGAGCTGGTAGCGGTCGAAGAAGTACGCGGTCTGGCCCTGCGAGATGAACCAGGTGAGCAGGATCGGCAGCGCCGCCATCAGCCCGATCTCGAAGGCGGGGCGGCGGCCCCTGGCCCAGCCGGCCGGGATCGCGGCCAGCGCCAGGACGCCGGCGCTGACCAGGGCCGAGCCGAACATGTTGTGCCAGTAGTCGACGAAGGTGTTCAGGTCCGGCGCGCTCAGCCAGCCGATCTGCCGCTTGGACTGCTCGGTGCCGAGCAGCACCAGCGGGATCACCGGCACCAGCCCGACCAGCACCGCGGCCGGGAAGCCGAACAGCAGGCCCTTGCGGCGGTCCCGCCACCAGTGCATCGCCACCACCACGGCGTGGCTGGAGAGGAAGACCAGCGAGACCATGTGGAACAGCCCGGCCGCCGCCACCGACACCGCGTACGGCAGCCAGCGCTGCCAGCTCGGCCGCTCCAGCGCGCGGAACAGGAAGAAGGTGGCGGCCGCCACCGCGAGCACCACGAAGGCGTAGGACCGGGCCTCCTGCGAGTACCGGGAGACGGTCGGCAGCACCGCGAACAGCAGACCGGCGATCAGACCGCTCGCCGTGCCGAACAGCCGACGGCCCGTCAGCGCGACGAAGACCGCCGCACCGGTGAGCGCCAGCGCGGAGGGCAGCCGGAGCATCGTCGGGGAGTCCCCGAAGACGCTGACCCAGCCGTTCATCAGCAGGTAGTAGGCGCCGGAGACGGCGTCCACGTGCTGGAGCAGTTCCAGCAGGTCGCCGGTGCTGCGGGTGGCCGCGCTCCAGGTCGCGAACTCGTCGCGCCACGGCTGCGGCCGCCAGCTCCCCCGGATCCCCAGGACGAGGGTGAGGAGGGCCGGCCAGAGCCAGACCGTCCGGTTCAACAGCGGGGTGAGGCGCTCCTCCAGGGCGGAGCCGGGGCGGCGGTTCGAGGGGGGCGCCTCGTCGTTCCGGCTCTGGGACTCCGTCTCGACGGCGGGTTCCATGCGGCTGGCTGTCATGTGGTACGAGCCCTTCGGCGCCGTGCTGCCGTCACGGCGGCTTCTCAAGTTCAGTGGCCAACGCCAAGGACGCACCCCCCAGCGCACCCCCCAGGCCGCCTCATCCTAACCGTCGCTCGGGAGTGTGAAGAAACCCCGTTTGCCCCACCTGTGGCCCAGGTCGCATGCAGCGCTATGCCAATATGCACTCCGTGCAAGGAAGTTGCACGCGCGGTGAAAAACGTATAAGAAGTCTCATCGTATGTTTAAAGTTGCGCGGGGACAGTCCTCGCGCGTAGGGCGGCCCAGTCCCGAGGACGGCAGAGAGCCTTGACAGTCACCTCGTGCCCGACTGCGCCGGCCCTTCCACGTCACGCAGTCCGGCTGCCCGTGCCCGCCTCCCCGGCCAGGAAGCCCACTCGATGACGCTCGCCACCTCACCTCCGACCACCAGTGCGCCCGACGCCGCCCCCCCGGTAGGCCGGCGGCAGCGGCTGGTGACCGAGCTCCGGCTCGCCGCACCGGCGATCAGCCTCTACGTCGGGCTGAAGGTGCTCGGCATCCTGGTCTTCCTCGCCATGGCCAACTACGCGGACCTGGACTGGCTGAAGGACATCGGGAACCGCTGGGACTCGGTGCACTACACGAAGATCGCGCTGCACGGCTACGGCGACCACCTGATCTACGGCAACGACGGCCGGCTGGTCTACGGCGTCAACCGCCAGGCGTTCTTCCCGCTCTACCCGATGCTGATGCGCTGGGGTTCCTGGCTGGGCGTCAGCACCACCGTCGCCGGGATGCTGGTCTCCGGGGTCAGCTCGCTGCTCGCCGCCTGGGGCCTGTACAAGGTCGGCGCCCACCTGCGCGACCGCACCACCGGCATCATGATGGCCGGTCTGTTCGCCGTGGTCCCGACCGCGCACGTGCAGTGGCTGGTCTACACCGAGTCGCTGTTCATCGCCCTCACCGTCTGGGCGCTGTACTCCGCGATCCGGCACCGCTGGGTGCTGGCCGGTCTGATCTGCGTCGTCGCCGGGCTCTCCCGGCCGACCTCGGCCGCCGTGATCGGCGCGGTCGGCCTGGCCGCGATCTGGGCCCTGATCAAGCGCAAGGACGGGCTCCGCCCGCTCGCCGCCATGGTGCTGGCGCCGCTCGGCCTGCTCTTCTACCTGGTCTACCTGGCGGTCCGTTACGACAAGCCGAACGCCTACTTCCTGATCCAGGACCAGTCCTGGGGCGAGACCTTCGACTGGGGCGACACCACCTGGCGCAACGTGCTGGAGTCCACCGCCACGATGTGGCCCCAGCAGTTCCAGCACTACATCACCACCATGGTGCTGATCGCCCTGCCCGCCCTGGTCTTCTTCATGCTCCGCGAGAAGCTGCCGCTGGCGCTCAACGCCTTCGTGCTGGCCTCGCTCCCGCTGGTCCTCCTGGTGCACCACTGGCCGGCCATCATCCCGCGCTACCTGATGCCGCTCTTCCCGCTGCTGCTTCCGGTGGCCGCCGGGCTGGCCAAGACCCGGGCCTCCACCCGGTACACCCTGCTGATCACGCTCGGCGCCGCATCCGGGTGGTACGCGACCTGGTTCTTCTGGAACTGGGCCACCGCCCCCTGATCCGCCCCTTCCGCTCACCTTTTCTCTCCGAGGAGTTCCTCCATGACCGAACTGCCGCAGGCAGTCACGGAGTTCGACCACCGGGTCTACCGCGCGGTGCGGGCCCGCTTCGGCGACCAGCGCTCCGTCGACGTCAGCCGCGCGCTGTCCTGGGCCGGTGAGCACGCCGCCGGCTGGCTGGCCCTCGGCCTGGCCGGTGCGGTGGTCGACAGTGAGCGCCGGGGCAGCTGGCTGCGGGCCACCGGCGCGGTGGCCGGTGCCCACCTGGCGAGCATGGCGATCAAGCGCGTGGTCCGCCGTCCGCGGCCGAACGGCCCCGGGATGGAGCCGCTGGTCACCACGGCCGGCAAGCACAGCTTCCCCAGCTCGCACGCGACCTCCTCCGCCGCCGCGGCCGTCGCCTTCGCCCCGCTGCTGCCCACCACCGTGGTCGGCGCGGCGGCCGGCGCGGTCTGCTTCTCCCGCCTGGTCGTCGGCGTGCACTACCCGTCCGACGTGCTGAGCGGCGCCGCCCTCGGTGCGGCCGTGGCCGGCGCCAGCCGGAACTGGATCGCCAAGGGGACCACCAGCAATGTCTGAGACCAGCACGCTGCCGGTCGAGGCGGTGCTCCCGGCCCAGGCGGCCGCCCCGGTCGCCGACGACTGGGCGGTCCGCCCGTTCAAGCTGAGCGCGCTCCCCGGCGGGCTGATCCGCAACGCCCGCCCCCGGCAGTGGGTCAAGAACATCCTCGTGGTGGCGGCCCCCGGCGCCGCCGGCATGCTCGGCCACGCCGAGGTGATCAAGCAGACCGCGATCGTCTTCGGCCTGTTCTGCGCCGCCGCCTCGGCGATCTACTTCCTCAACGACGCGATGGACGTGGCCTCGGACCGCGCCCACCCCGTGAAGCGGAACCGCCCGATCGCCTCCGGCATCGTCCCGCTCCCGGTCGCGTACCTGGCCGCCGTGCTGCTGGCCGGCGGCGCCATCACCGGCGCGGTGCTGCTCTGCAACGGCCCGACCGCCGTCGCCCTCGGCTGCTACCTGGTGATGCAGTTCCTGTACTGCACCGGGCTCAAGCACGTCCTGGTGGTGGACCTGGCCTTCGTCACCTCCGGCTTCCTGCTCCGCGCGATGATCGGCGGCCTGGCCTCCGGCATCCCGCTGTCGCAGTGGTTCCTGATCACCGCCGGCTTCGGCTCGCTGTTCATGGTCTCCGCCAAGCGCTACTCCGAGCTGGTGCTGATGGGTGATCAGGCGGCCGAGTCCCGCAAGCTGCTGGCCGAGTACACCACCGGCTACCTGCGCTTCGTCTGGCAGGCCGCGGCCGCCGTCGCGGTGCTCAGCTACTGCCTCTGGGCGCTGGAGCCGAGCGGCGACCACCCGGGCCTGAAGCAGATCACCATCGTGCCGTTCGTCTTCGCGATGCTGCGCTACGCCGTCTTCGCGGACCGCGGTACGGCCGGTGCGCCGGAGGACGTGGTCCTCAAGGACCGCGCGCTGCTGGTGACGGGCGCCCTCTGGGTGATCCTCTTCGGCCTCTCCGTGGTCGGCGTCTGATGACCCAGGCACACGCCGGGGCACCCTCCGGGAGGCTCCGCGCCCTGCTGCCCGAGCTGATCAAGTTCGGTGTGGTGGGCGGCCTCGGCTACGTCACCGACGTCGTGCTCTTCCTGCTGCTGGACGACCCGATGGGAGTCATCCCGGCCAGGGTGGTCTCGCTGACGGCCTCCACCGCGGTGGCCTTCGTCGGGAACAAGTACTGGACCTTCCGCGAGCGGAGCGGGGCCGGCAGCCCCGCCGAGGTCGGCCGGGAGACCGCGATGTTCCTGGTGGTCAGCGTGGCCGGCGCCCTGATCCAGCTCGCCTGCCTGGGCACCTCGCACTACCTGCTGGGCTTCACCAGCACCACGGCGGACCTGGTCTCCGGCAGCGTGATCGGCATGGTGCTGGCCACCGCCGCCCGCTTCTGGGGCACCAAGGTCCTGGTCTTCCGCACCGCGTCGGCCTGACGGCCGCGCCGCGCACCACGAGGGCGGGGTCCGACGGAACGGCAGTCGCCGTTCCGTCGGACCCCGCCCTCATCCGCTGCTCCGCCCCGGTCAGCCCCGGCGGACCGGCGGCTGGGAGGCGGTCCTGACCTGTCGCAGGCCCTGCTCCATCTTCCGCTTCAGCAGGCTCCCCAGCGGCCGCTCGACCAGCCGGTGGAGCAGCCAGGCGACCAGCAGCATGGTGGCCATCAGCCCGGCCAGCAGCAGGTACGGGTTCATCCGGTCGTGCAGTTCGCGGATGACCCACCAGCCGAGCTGCTGGTGCAGCAGGTAGACCGGGTAGGTCAGCGCGCCGGCCACCGTCAGCCACTTCCACCGCACCCAGTCGAACTTGCCCAGCGCCACCCCGATCATGGCCAGGAAGGCCAGCGTGATCAGGGCGAAGGCGACGCCGAACGAGACGTGCTCCTTGGCGTCCCAGGAGTAGATGGCGACCACGCCGCGGAGCTGGTTCTGCGCGAGCAGCCAGTTGAGCCCGATCAGCCCCCAGAGCAGCAGGTTGGGCCCGAAGCGGTACATCAGGTACATCGCGACGCCGGAGATGAAGTACGGCGAGTACTGCGGGAAGGTCATCACCCCGATCAGCGGGATCGGGCTGTTGGTGGCGAAGACCGAGAGCAGCGTCCACACCCCGCAGAAGGCCACCACCCGGCGGTAGGTCAGCCCCCAGAGCGCCAGCAGGCCGATCAGCACGTAGAACCGCAGCTCCAGCCAGAGCGTCCAGTACACGCCGTCCAGGTCCTGGCCGCCGATGCCGTTCTGCATCATCGTCAGATTGGTCAGGATGTCGGTGAACTCCCAGTCCCGGGCGCCCTCGTCCCACACCGGCTTGACCAGGAAGAGCATCGCCGAGGTCATCAGTACGCCGGCCCAGTAGGCCGGGAACAGCCGGCTCACCCGCGAGGTGACGAACTGTCCGACGCTGCGCCCCCAGACGGACATGCAGATCACGAAGCCGCTGATCAGGAAGAAGAGCTCGACGCCGACCCAGCCGTACACGGCGAACGGGTGGAGCAGCGGGACCGCCTTGGCCGGTGTGGTGTCGCCCCAGATCGGGCTGAACCGCTGGAACCCGGCGTAGTGCCAGGTCATCGCCGAGACGGCGGCGATGAGCCGCAGCGCGTCCAGCACGTGGAGCCGTCCGCCGCGGCGCTCCGGGGCGGCGATCACGACGGGCTCGGCAAGGGGTGCGGAGCGGCTGCCCGCCCAGGGAGAGGTGAGCATGAGGACCTTCGGGGGTGAGGGTGCGGCCGACGGGGGGCACGGCCGAAAAGCGGTCTCACCCTAACCAACCCGCGGCCCGCTGTCCCGACGCTCCCCCACCGCCTTTACCCTCCCGTGGCACACGGACGGGCACCCGGCCTTGTGCCGCAGTGCCCGTTCGTGTCCACCCGAACGGGTGGTGGGTACCCGTCAGACCAGCCGGCGCGCGGTGGCCCAGCGGGTCAGCTCGTGACGGTTGCTCAACTGGAGCTTGCGCAGCACCGCCGAGACGTGCGACTCCACCGTCTTCACCGAGATGAAGAGCTGCTTGGCGATCTCCTTGTACGCGTAGCCGCGGGCGATCAGCCGCAGCACCTCGCGCTCGCGCTGGGTCAGCCGGTCCAGGTCCTCGTCGACCGGCGGGGTGTCGGTGGCGGCGAAGGCGTCCAGCACGAAGCCGGCCAGCCGGGGCGAGAAGACCGCGTCGCCGTCGGCGATCCGGAAGACCGCGTTGACCAGGTCGGTGCCGGTGATGGTCTTGGTCACGTAGCCGCGGGCACCGCCGCGGATGACCCCGATCACGTCCTCGGCCGCGTCCGAGACGGAGAGCGCCAGGAAGCGGACCCCGTTCGGGTCGGCCATCACCGGCGCGGAGCGGCGCAGCACCTCGACCCCGCCGCCGCCGGGCAGGTGGACGTCGAGCAGCACCACGTCCGGCCTGGTCTCGGCGACCACCTTGACCGCCGACTCGACGTCGTCGGCCTCCCCCACCACGTCGATGCCGGTCAGCTCCGTCCGGCCGATCTCGGCCCGGACCCCGGTGCGGAACATCCGGTGGTCGTCCACCAGCACCACCCGGGCCCGCCGCTCCGGCTCCGCCGCCCCCGTAGCCGACACTGCGTCAGTCATCTGCCCTCTCCATCTCCAGCTCGACCTCGGTCCCGCCGTCGGGCGCGGGCCGCACCTTCGCGGTGCCGCCGTTGCGCTTCATCCGGCCGATGATCGACTCCCGTACGCCCATCCGGTCCTCGGGCACGTCGTCCGGGTCGAAGCCGGGGCCGTGGTCACGGACGAAGACCGACACCGTCCGCCCCTCCACCTCGGCGTAGACCTGGACCGGCCCACCGCCACCGTACTTGGCGGCGTTGACCATCGCCTCCCTCGCGGCCTGCACCTGTGCCGAGATCCGCTCGTCCATCGGGCAGTCGCCGACGCAGACCAGCTCGACCGCGACCCCGTGCCGGTCCTCGACCTCGGCCACCACCGAGCGGATCCGCTCGGCCAGGGTGTCCGGCGCGGCCTCGGCGGCCGCCTCCGGGCGGTACAGCCAGAGCCTCAACTCGCGCTCCTGCGCCCGGGCCAGGCGCAGCACCTCCTTGGCGTCGTCGGCGTTGCGCTGGATCAGGGTGAGGGTGTGCAGCACCGAGTCGTGCACGTGCGCGGCGATCTCGGCCCGCTCCTGGGCCCGGATCCGGGCGGTCCGCTCGGCGCCCAGGTCCTGCCACATCCGCAGCGCGTACGGGCCGACCAGCACCAGCACCCCGGCCAGCACCGCCAGCGAGGCCTCCAGCACGGAGGCCAGCGTGGAGCCGCTGCCCTGCAGGATCAGGAAGGCCACGATGCCGGCCACCACCAGCAGCACCCCGGCGCCGATCCGGGTGTACGCGGCCCGCCGCCGGGTGCCCTCCACCCCGAACCAGCGCTGCCAGCGGGAGTCGTCGGCCTGCCGCCAGACCAGCGCGACGCCGACCCCGATGGTGAGCAGCGGCCAGACGTACGGCTTGGCCGGCTGGATGTTCAGCGCGCTGAGCAGCGCCATGATGCCGACCACCAGGCCGAGCAGCGCGAAGACCTGGCCGAGCCCGCCGCGCGGGACGGCGCCGGCCCGCTCCTCGGCGGGGGCTCCGGCGGCCACCGCCGCCTCGCCGTGGAAGGTCCGCTGGAGCAGCTCGCGCAGCCGCCCGAGCCGGGCCGGCCTCCCCTTCCTCAGCTCCTCGCCGCCGACCACCGCGTCGCCCGGCACGAAGCGGCCGTTGACGTACAGCCAGCGCGGCCCGCCGCCGGCCGGCTCGCCGATCCCTATCGGCACCACGAACCAGAACGCCGCGTACAGCAGCACCCCGACGGCCTGGGCGAAGAACAGCAGCACGAAGGCGACCCGCACCCAGGCCACCGGCAGCCCCAGGTGGACCGCGAGGCCGTGCGCGACGCCGCCGAGGATCCGGCCGTGCCGGCTGCGGTAGAGCCGCCGGTACGGCGGGCGTTCGACGCCGCCGTCCCCTGATCCACCGTCAGCGGGGAAGGGGCCGTCGAGGGCTCTGGGATCGGTTCCGGGGGCTGCCACGCCCCGAATGGTCACACGTGCGCGCCCCCGCGCGCATCAGGGTGCCACCCCGAACCCGTCTCAGGGACAGATCAGGGTACGCACCGGGCCCGCGCCGGTTGGGCCACGGCCGCGCGGGCAGCAGGATAAGGGGCATGACCGACGAGCAGACCACCGCGCCGGGGCCCGACGCCCCCACCGGGCCGGAGCAGCCGCCCCGCCCGCCGCTCAGCCGGAGCGAGAGGCACCGGGTGGTGGCCGGCGTGTGCGGGGGCCTGGGCCGCCACCTGGACATCGACCCGGTGGTCTTCCGGGTCGTCACCGCGGTGCTCTGCCTCTCCGGCGGTCTCGGCCTCTTCCTCTACGGCCTGGCCTGGCTGATCGTGCCGCGCGAGCCGGAGGACGGGACGGCCGGCCGGACCGAGCTGCAGCGCGTGCTGACCGGCCGGGTGGACGGCCAGTCGATCGGCGCGGTGCTGCTCACCGTGATCGGCACCGGCGTCTTCTTCTCCTCGATGGGCGACGGCGGCCAGCTCTTCCCGATCCTGCTTCTCGGCGGCCTGGTGCTGCTGGCGGTCCGCTACGACCCGGAGCGCCGCCGCCACCCGCGCCGGCGCGGCCGCCGCCGGGGCCACGACGGCCCGTACGACCGGCTCACCGACGAGACCGGGCACCCGTACGACGCCACCGGCGCCGCACCGGGCTGGCGCACCGTCAACGACCGGGCCGGCGACGGGGCCGGGGCCGGTTCCCCGCACTGGTGGGACCAGGCCGAGCAGCACATGAAGGAGGCCTGGCGGACCCACGAGGAGGCGATGCGCTCCGCCTTCGGACAGACCCGGGACAAGGCCCACCCCGACACCCCGCCGGCCGGCCCGAGCGGCTACCTCTGGGACCCGCGCCACCCGGAGCGCAACCCGTACGGCTCCACGCCCCCGCCCGGCGCGCCCGCGCGGCCCTGGTGGCAGCGGACCGACCTGCCGGAGGGCGACCCGCTGCGCAAGGCCGGGGCCCCGCCCTCCCCCGCGGACCCGCCGCTGCCGCCCCTCCCTCCGGTCCACCCGGTCCACCGGGGCCCGAACGTGCTTCCGCTGCTGGGCCTGCTGCTGGCCGCCGGCGGCGGTGCGCTCGCCTGGTGGGTGACGGAGCGTCAGGGCGGCTCGGTGCTGCTCTCCACCGTGCTGGCCGCCGCGCTCGCCGGGCTCGGGCTGGCGCTGCTGATCGGCGCCAAGTTCGGCCGGGCCCGCGGCCTGGCCCTCCCGGCGGCGCTGCTGGTGATCCTGCTGACCGCCACCACCGGCTCGGACTTCACCCTGGCGAGCAGCGCCGGGGACCGCTACTGGGCACCCACCTCGGTCTCCGAGGTGAAGCCCGAGTACACCCTGGGCGTGGGCGACATGAAGCTCGACCTCACCGACTTCGACCCGGCCGGAGCCACCGTGGCCACCACGGCGAAGCTCGGCGCCGGCGACATGCAGGTGACCGTGCCGGGCGACGTGGAGGTCCGGTTGACCCTGAAGAACGGCCTGGGCGAGATCCAGGTCGCCGACCGCCACCTGTCCTCCGGGGCGGGCAACGACGTGGAGTACCAGTTGCACCCGACCAACGGCCGGCCGTCCCGGGGGACGCTCGACCTCACCCTGACCGTGGGCCTCGGCGACCTCCAGGTGGTGCAGTCGTGAGGAAGCACCCGCTCGACCCGTTCTCGCTGATCGCGGGTCTGCTCTTCGGCACCCTGGCGGTGCTCTGCCTGCTCGCCTCGCTGAACGGCAAGGAGGTGAGCGGCCGGGTGGTGCTGCCGGTCACCTTCCTGGTGCTGGGCGGCGCCGCGGTGATCGGCGCGGTCACCGCGATGACCCGCCGCTCCCGGGAGCTGCGCCGGATCCGGGAGGCCCGGGAGGTGCGCTCCTCCTCCGACTGAGCGTCAGGCCTTCTGCTGCGCGCCGAGCTCCAGCTGGTCGCCCTTCCTGGTGACCGCGAACTTCGCCAGCGGCTTGGTGGCCGGCCCGTTGAGCACCGCGCCGGTGGTGGCGTCGAAGCGGGAGCCGTGGCACGGGCAGTACATCTGGTTGTCCTTCGGGGCGTCCACCGCGCAGCCGGAGTGGGTGCAGATCGAGGAGAAGGCGCAGTACTGGCCGGCCTTGGGCTGCACCACGTAGAGCGCGTCCCCGGTGGCCGGGTCCTTGACCTTCGCCGAGCCGCCGACCGGCACCGAGGCGGCGGGCACCGAGACGGCGCTGCCGGCACTCGCGCCCGCGCCCGCGCTCGGGCTGCCCGAACCGGTGGGCACAGGCGACGGGCCCGCCGCGTTGGCGGGCAGCTCGTCCCGTCCGAAGGTGGCGGTCAGCGAGCCGGCCAGCAGCCCGGCCCCGCCGAGCGCGACCGCCGCGATCCCGCCGTCCACCAGCGCCCGGCGGCCGACCTGGTCCTCCGTCAGGCCCCGGCGCCGGTCCCGCCCCGCGCGGGCGGCCAGGTAGCCGTCCACCGAGAGGTGGGGGGTGCCGGCCAGCAGCAGCGGGGTCCAGGCCATCAGGTAGGCCAGGTCGTTGCCGTAGTAGTACGGGGAGGTGTTCCAGCTGACGGTGAGCCAGAGGCTGAGGCTGAGCGCCGCGCCACCGGCCGCGGCCAGCCGCCCCCAGAGGCCGAAGAGGGTGCCGAGGCCGACCGCCAGCTCGCCGAAGGCGATGGCCAGCGCGGAGAAGGTGGGCGCGTCGAGGGCCGGGCCGAGCGCCCAGCCGATCGGGCTGTTCGCCTTGGCGGCGGTGGTCTGCGCGACGAAGGAGGCGGCGTCCGCCGCCCCGGCCAGGTAGTGCGGGTCGGCCAGCTTGTCCAGGGCGGCGTAGACGAAGGTCACCCCGAGGAACAGCCGGAGCGGCAGCAGTGCGTACCGGGTGGCCAACTCGCGCCGCTGGGCTGCCCGTTCGGCTCTGCCAGGACGTTCCGGCCCGCTCAGCCCCACCGCCATCGCCGACACCCTTCGCTCACGGCCCGTCAACTCCTGACGGGTCCGGTCCGATTCTGCCCGCTACCGAGCCGATTCGGGGGCACGGCCCCCGGTGGAAACGACCGCGCCGCCGCCCCCGATGCGGTCGGGGACGGCGGCGCGGCCGTTCAGCTGCGGGGAGCGGTCACTCCCACTCGATGGTGCCCGGCGGCTTGCTGGTGCAGTCCAGGACCACGCGGTTGACGTCCTTGACCTCGTTGGTGATCCGGGTGGAGATCCGGGCCAGGGTCTCGTACGGCAGGCGCGACCAGTCGGCCGTCATGGCGTCCTCGGAGGAGACCGGACGGAGCACGATCGGGTGGCCGTAGGTGCGGCCGTCGCCCTGCACGCCGACCGAGCGGACGTCGGCCAGCAGCACCACGGGGCACTGCCAGATCTCGCGGTCCAGGCCGGCCTTGGTGAGCTCCTCGCGGGCGATGGCGTCCGCGTCGCGGAGCAGGTCCAGGCGCTCCTTGGTGACCTCGCCGACGATCCGGATGCCCAGGCCCGGGCCCGGGAACGGCTGCCGCTGGACGATCTCCTCCGGCAGGCCGAGCTCCTGGCCGACCATCCGGACCTCGTCCTTGAACAGCTGGCGCAGCGGCTCGATGAGCTTGAACTGCAGGTCCTCGGGGAGGCCGCCGACGTTGTGGTGCGACTTGATGTTCGCGGTGCCGGTGCCGCCGCCGGACTCGACCACGTCCGGGTAGAGGGTGCCCTGGACGAGGAACTCGACCTCCTCGCCGTGCTCACCCGCCTCGGCGATGATCTCGGCCTGGGCCTGCTCGAAGACCCGGATGAACTCCCGGCCGATGATCTTGCGCTTCTCCTCGGGGTCGGTGACCCCGGCCAGCGCGGTCAGGAAGCGCTCCTGGGCGTCGACCACCTTGAGCTGGATGCCGGTGGCGGCGACGAAGTCCTTCTCGACCTGCTCGGTCTCGCCCTTGCGCATCAGACCGTGGTCCACGTACACGCAGGTGAGCTGGGAGCCGATGGCCCGCTGCACCAGCGCGGCCGCGACGGCCGAGTCCACGCCGCCGGAGAGACCGCAGATGGCGCGCTTGGTGCCGACCTGCTCGCGGATCGCGTTGACCTGCTCCTCCACCACGTTGGTGGTGGTCCAGGTCGGGGCGATGCCCGCACCGCGGTAGAGGAAGTGCTCCAGGATCTGCTGACCGTGGGTCGAGTGCAGCACCTCGGGGTGGTACTGGACGCCGTAGAGCTTGCGCTCGTCGTCCTCGAAGGCCGCGACCGGCACCACGTCGGTGGAGGCGGTGACGGAGAAGCCCTCGGGGGCGGCGGAGCAGGCGTCGCCGTGCGACATCCACACCGACTGCTCGGCCGGGGTGCCCTCGAAGAGGGTGGAGCCGGACTTGGAGACGTGCAGCGGGGTGCGGCCGTACTCGCGGGCACCGGAGTTGTCCACGGTGCCGCCGAGGGTGATGGCCATCAGCTGGAAGCCGTAGCACATGCCGAAGACCGGGACGCCGGCCTCGAAGATCGCGCGGTCCAGGCGGGGCGCACCCTCCTCGTAGACCGAGGACGGGCCGCCGGAGAGGATGATCGCCTTCGGGTTCTTGGCGAGCATCTCGGCCACCGGCATGGTGGACGGCACGATCTCGCTGTAGACCCGGGCCTCACGCACCCGACGGGCGATGAGCTGGGCGTACTGGGCGCCGAAGTCGACGACCAGCACGGTGTCGAGCTCGGCGGCGGACAGGTCGGGAGTAGCAGAGGACACAGACGGCCTTCCGGCAGCGATGTGGGGGTGTCGCCGCCGATTCTACCGGGCACCCACCGCGCGCCGTTTCACCCGCTTGCCGGGGCGGCGGGCCGTGACCGGCGTCACGGCAGGATCGTTGCACCCATCGACCGCACCGCGCGGGCCGCCCCGGCCAGGGGCGGGCCGGACGGCGCGGACACCGAACCATGCGCGTGGATCTCTCTTCAGTCCACCGGCGCACGTGGCGCCGCCGCTCCCGAACGGACCGGCCCGCCGTGGGACCGTGCGCGGGTGGGAGTGGCCGGGCCGGCAGGGGACAGCCGGGTCGGGCACGACTGAAAACGGTGAAGGAGGTGCGGCGGGCGACTCCCGGGACGCCGGGGACGGCCGCCGTACCTCCGCACGCCCGTCCCGGCGTGCCAGTACTACGGACAGTAGTCGACCAACGGGTCGGTATTCAGCGGCGTTCGACCGTCTCCGAACGGTCGGACAGGGTACGCCCGCCCCCGGAAGTACGCGCCGGACTGTACCGAACTGCGTCGAACCGGTTGCAGAGCCGGGGCTCCGTCCAGCACGATGCTGGATGTGGAGGTCGCCCTGACACCAGCCGGATGATCACGCTCCGTCATGGCCGACCGCTCCGCACCCATGACCATCTCTCCGAGACGGCGCTCATCCCCCGGCGCCGTCACCCAGCACCGGCGCCGCCCTGACGCCGTGTGCTGAACGACAAAGGGCCCCGTTCCCCCGCGGGGCCCTTTGCCCGTTCCGGGCCGGGCGGCCGGGCCGCACGCCCGCCCGCTCAGCGCTTCCCGAAGTCCAGCACCTCGCCGCCCTGCGGCGGCAGGTACCCGGAGGAGGCGGTCAGCTCCAGACCGGCCGGGTCGTACGCCTCCGGGTCCGGCTCCTCCACCCGGGCCGGACGGTCGCGCCCGCCGAGGCGGTCGAGCAGCTCGGGTACGGCCAGCACGCCGAGCGCCACCAGCAGCAGATGGACCGTCAGCAGCGGGAGCAGCCCCATCCCGGCCGCGGACTCGTTGGCGAGCGTGTGCACCTCGGCGCCCCGGCCGTAGGAGGGCATCCGGACGTCCATCGCGTAGCCGGCCCCGGCCACTGCGGTCAGCGCGGTGAAGAGCGGCCAGAGCAGGGCGGCCGCCCGCAGCCGGACGGGCCGCTCCAGCCGGCGCACCGACCAGGTGAGCAGCGCCAGGACGGCCGGCACCAGCAGGACGGCCAGCCGCCAGGACTCCGGCCAGCCCTCCAGGTCGACGAGCGAGACGGTCCGGTCGGTCCAGTTCTGTGCCGCCCCGCTCTCGTCCCGGCCGGAGGACTCCAGGTGGAGCCCTGCCCCGGCACCGAAGCCGAGCAGGGCGAGGCCGAGGTTGGGCAGCGCCAGCAGCCCGGCCAGGGTCGCCTTCCAGGGCGCGACCACCGCGAGCACCACCAGGGCCGCCAGCGCCGACAGACCCACCGTCAGGCCCGCGCCCCGGGCGGCCGCCACCACGGCGGCCCACCAGAGCGGGGCCCGCTCGCGCAGCGCCGGGGCGCCCCGGCCGGTCCAGGCCGCCACCAGTGCGGCCAGCACGGCGGTGCCGAGCAGCGGCCCGGCCTGACCGGCCGTCAGCACGACGTGCTCGGTGTAGTCGCGGGTGCCCTCGCTCGTGGTCCGGATCTGGTCGACCCCGGAGAACAGTGCGAGCAGCCCGCCGGTCAGCACCGCGAGCAGCACCGCACGGACCGCGTGCCGGACCGCCGGCCCGGCCCACCGGCGCAGCCCGAAGCCGAACAGCAGCGCCCAGAGCAGCGTGACGGTCATCGGCAGCACCTGGAGCGTCAGCGCGGTCTCGGTGCCGTAGAGCTCCGTCCGGTTGCTGCTGGCCGAGCTCAGCGGCCCGCCGAAGGCGGTCAGGGCGGCGGCCAGGCCGACGCCGTACCGGGACGCGAAGTCCGCTCCGCCCGGCCCCACCCAGCCCAGGTCGTCCAGGCCGAAGGCGAGCAGCAGCCCGGCGAGCAGCAGCAGGGCGGTCGGCGCGGCCACCACCTTCAGCGCGGGCAGCCAGTCCGGGTCGGCCACCAGGTCGAGCACCCGGCTCCACCGCCGGGGCGCCACCACCCGGCCGCCGCCCCAGGGCCGCGGCCCGTCCTCGGGGCCGCCGGCGTGGCCGCCCTCGAACTCCACCTCGCCGATCGCCGGTCCGGCCGCCGGCTCCGGGCCCGGTCGGACCGCCGTGAAGGCGGCCCCGCAGGCGGCGCAGTGCGCCGCCCCCACCGCCGAGGCCGCCCCGCAGGTCGTGCAGATCGCCATCTCGTCCCCCCTCTTCGAGGGGCGTTTATCCCACCGGCGCTGACGGGGTGTCAACCGGGCTCCGCACACCCGGTTCGCTCACGAGCGCTTCTTCGGCACCTCCGGCACCGGCAGCAGCAGCTCGCCGAAGGCGCCCTTGGGCACCGCGGGCGCGGCGGGGGCCACCGCGGCCACCCGGCGGTACGCCTCGCCCTGCTCCGGGCGGGGGTCGGCCTCGCCCTTGTTCGGCCACATCGACATGGCCCGCTCGGCCTGCGCGGTGATGGTGAGCGAGGGGTTGACCCCGAGGTTGGCGGAGACCGCCGAGCCGTCGACCACGCTGATCCCGGGGTGGCCGAAGAGCCGGTGGTACGGGTCCACCACGCCGTCCTCGGGCCGGTCAGAGATCGGGCAGCCGCCGAGGAAGTGCGCCGTCATCGGGATGTCGAAGATCTCGCCGACCGAGCTCCCGGCGAAGCCGTTGATCGAGGCGGCCAGCGCGTTGGCGCCCTGCTCGGCGGCCGGGATCCAGGTGGGGTTGGGCGCGCCGTGGCCCTGACGGGAGGTCAGCTTGCCCTTGCCGAGGCCGTCCTTCTTCAGCGAGACGGTGATCGAGTTGTCCAGCGACTGCATCACCAGGCCGATGATGGTCTTCTCGGACCAGCGGTGCTGGTTCATCGAGAGCGCGAAGATCCACGGGTGCCGGGCGGCGGTGACCGCGTAGCGCAGCCAGCGCGGGCCGCGCCCGGCGCCGCTGACCTGCTGCACCGAGAGGGCACCCATCGCGTTGGAGCCCTTGCCGTAGCGGACCGGCTCGATGTGGGTGTTGGCGTCCGGGTGGATGGAGGAGGTGATCGCCACCCCCTTGGTGAAGTCCACGCGCTCGCCGTAGCGCCGGTCGGTGGTCGAAGCCCCCACCAGCGCCTCGGAGTTGGTCCGGGTCAGCTCGCCCAGCTTGGCCGAGAGGCCGGGCAGGAAGCCCCGGTCGCGCATCCGGTGCAGCAGGTTCTGGGTGCCGTACGTCCCGGCCGCCACCACCACCCGGGCGGCGGTGATGGTCCGGGCCCCGGCCGCGACCCGGTCCTTGGACCGGGAGTTGGTGCGCCGGACGTCCACCGCGAAGCCCTCGCCGTGCGGCCGCAGCCGCTCCACGGTGGTGAGCGGGTGGATCTCGGCGCCGTTGCGCTCGGCCAGGTAGAGGTAGTTCTCGGTGAGCATGTTCTTGGCGCCGTGCCGGCAGCCGGTCATGCACTCCCCGCACTCGGTGCAGGCCCGCCGCCGGGGCCCTGCCCCGCCGAAGTACGGGTCCTCGACCTCGGCCCCGGGGGCGGCCTTCGCCTCCCCCTCGCCGTCCTTGCCGTCGCCGAAGAAGACGCCGACCGGGGCCATGTGGAAGGTGTCCGCGACGCCCATCCGCTCGGCGGCGTCCTTGAGGTGGACGTCGGAGGGGGTCATGGTGGGGTTCTCGCGGACCCCGAGCATCCGCTTGGCCTGGTCGTAGAAGGGCGCCAACTCCTCCTGCCAGTCGGTGATGTGGGCCCACTGACGGTCCCGGAAGAACGGCTCCGGCGGCACGTACAGGGTGTTGGCGTAGTTCAGCGAGCCGCCGCCGACCCCGGCGCCGGCCAGGATCAGCACGTTGGCCAGCAGGTGGATCCGCTGGATGCCGTAGAGCCCGAGCGCGGGGGCCCAGAGGTAGTTCCTGGTGTCCCAGGAGGTCTTCGGCAGCTCGTCCCGGCCGAACCGCCGGCCGGCCTCCAGCACCGCGACCTTGTAGCCCTTCTCGGTCAGCCGCAGCGCCGAGACCGACCCGCCGAAGCCCGACCCGACCACGACCACGTCGTAGTCGAAACCACCATCCGTCATGAGACCCACAACTCCCGGGAAGCGAGCACCAGTTGCTTACTTGAAGCGGAGCGCCTTCAGCGCCTTCAGGCTGGAGGTGAACAGCGCGGCGAACTTCTCGTCGCTGAGCCCGAAGGACGGGCCGAGCGGCATCACCCGCTGGGTGGAGATGGTCTGCGCCTCGGTGTAGCGCAGGATGCCGTCCGAGCCGTGCCGGCGGCCCAGGCCGGAGTCGCCCATGCCGCCCATCGGCGCGGAGACCGAGCCGTAGGCGGCGGCGTACGCCTCGTTCACGTTGACGGTGCCGGTGTGCAGCCGGGCCGCGACCGCCCGGCCGCGCCGGGCGTCCCTGGTCCAGACGCTGGAGTTCAGGCCGTACGGCGTGGAGTTGGCGGCCTCGACCGCCTCGTCCTCGGTGTCGAAGCGGTAGACCGAGACCACCGGGCCGAAGGTCTCCTCCGCGCAGACCGCCATCTCCCGGGTGACCCCGTCCAGCACGGTCGGCTCGTAGAACAGCGGGCCGAGGTCGGGGCGGGCCTGACCGCCGGTCAGCACCGTGGCGCCGGCCTTGACGGCCTCCTCCACGTGCCGGGTGACGACCTCCAGCTGGCGCTCGGAGACCAGCGAGCCCATGTCGGCGCCGTAGGCCAGGCCACCGCCGAGGCGCAGCGCGGCCGTCCGGGCGGTGAAGCGGGCGAGGAACTCCTCGGCCACCGCGCGGTGCACGTAGAGCCGCTCGATGGAGATGCAGAGCTGCCCGGCGGAGGAGAAGCAGGCCCGTACGGCGCCCTCGGCCGCCTTGTCCAGGTCGGCGTCCTCCAGCACCAGCAGGGCGTTCTTGCCGCCGAGTTCGAGCGAGGCGCCGATCAGCCGGGCGGCGGCCCGCTGGGCCACGTCGCGGCCGGTGCGGGTGGAGCCGGTGAAGGAGACGTAGTCGGCGTGCGCGACCACCTCGGGGCCGACCACCGGGCCGTCGCCGATGACGATCTGCCAGAGGTCGGCGGGCAGCCCGGCCTCGATCAGCAGCTCACGGGCCCACAGGGCGGTCAGCGCGGTCTGGGTGTCCGGCTTGTTGACCACCGCGTTGCCGGCCGCGAAGGCGGGCAGCGCGTCGCCGACGGAGAGCTCCAGCGGGTAGTTCCACGGCGAGATCTGGCCGACCACGCCCTTGGGGCGGCGGGCCTCCACGGTGTGGGTGAGCACCGGCACGGCCCCGCCGCGACGGCGGTCGCGCAGGTACGAGGCGGTCTTGCGGCCGTAGTGACGGGCGGCCAGCGCGGCGGCCAGCACCTCCTCGAAGGCGTGCAGCCTGGCCTTGCCGGTCTCCGCCTGGATGAGGTCGAGCACCTCGTCCTGGCGCTTCAGCAGCAGGTCGTGGAAGCGCAGCAGCACGCCCTGCCGGTGCCGCACCGGCAGCGCGGCCCAGGTCTTCTGGGCCCGCCGGGCCAGCTGGTAGGCCACCTCGACGTCGGCCGGGGTGGAGCGCGGCAGGGTGGCGAGGCGCTCACCGGTGAGCGGGGCGGTGGTGTGCACCAGGTCGGGCTCGCCGGTGGCGGTGACGCCCTTGGCCAGCCGGGCGACCAGCGCGGCCGGCACCGCCGAGGCGACGGTGCGGGCCGAGCCGGGGGCCGCGGGGTTGCGTCCGGTGGTCTGTCGGGCTGCCGTGGTGTCCGTCATGGGCGCAGCCTAGGGCCTGCGCCCCCGCTTGTGTACCCGCCGGTAACAGAAAACACCCGGAGGGGGTCGGCGTGTCAGGGCGTACCGAAACCGTTGAGCACCGTCGTGTAGAGGCGCTGCCCGTCGGTCCACTCGGCGTCGGGGTACGAGACGTAGATCGCGTACGAGGTGCCCTTGTCGTCCCGGAACTCCACCTCGCGGGCGTGCCGGCGGCCGTCCTTGCCCAGGTAGCTGAACTCCCAGACCGCGCCCTCCTGCCCGTGCACGTCCACCTCGTCGAAGGCGACCCGCTTGTACTCCTTGAGGCTCTTGGAGACCGTGGCCTCCATCTCCTTGAAGTGCGCCATCGGCGTCAGCGGCTGACCGACCGTCACGGCGAACTGGAGGTAGCGGTTGCGCTTGTCCGGCGAGTAGTAGATCTGGTTGTTCTCCACCGTCCGCTCCCAGGTGCCCGTGGTGGGCAGCAGGAAGCGGAAGCCGACCGGGTCGTCGGTCCAGCGGAAGCCCTTGGGCGCCGGCGCACCCGGGGTGACCGGGGCGGTCGGCGCGGCCGTTCCGGACTCGCCGCCGCCCCGGTCCGTGGTCATCGCGTACGTGCCGGCCCCGGCCAGCACCGCCACCAGCACCCCGGCCAGCAGCAGCCGGGGCCAGCGCCGCCTCGGCTCGGGAGCCGCCGCCACCGTCGGCTGCGGCGCCACCGGGACGGTGACCGGCTCGACGGGGGCCGTCTCCGGCTCCACCGTCTCGGCCCGGTCCACCACCGGCACGTTCTGGGTGGGCTGGGCCTGCGGCCGCTCCTGCCCCTGCGGCTTGATCGCCAGGGTGTGCCCGGACCGCACCTCGGCCAGCATCCGCATCGCCTGGTCCGCGTTCGGGCGCTCCGCCGGGTCCTTGGTCATCAGCGCGGCCAGCACCGGCCCCAGCGCCCCGGCCCGGCGGGGCTCCGGCAGCGGGTCGCCGACCACGGCGGCCAGCGTGGTGATCGGCGAGGTCCGGCGGAACGGCGAGTCGCCCTCCACCGCCGCGTACAGCGTCGCGCCCAGCCCCCACAGGTCGGAGGCCGGGCCCGGCCGCTCGCCCTGGGCCCGCTCCGGGGCCAGGTAGTCCGGCGAGCCCACCAGGTCTCCGGGGCGGGTCAGTTCGGTGGAGCCCTCGAAGGTGGCGATGCCGAAGTCCAGCAGCACCACCCGGCCGGTGCCGTGCTCCAGCAGCACGTTCGCCGGCTTCACGTCCCGGTGCAGCACCCCGAGTTGGTGCCCCCGGTGCAGCGCGGCCAGCACCTGGCAGCCGACCTCGGCCGCCTCCCGCGGCGACAGCGTCCCGTCCTGGCTGATCACGTCGGCCAGCGAACGGCCGTCCACCAGCTCCATCACGATCCACGGCCGGCCGTCCTGCTCCAGCACGTCGTGGATGGTGATCACGCCCGGGTGCTTGATCCGGGCGGCCGCGCGGGCCTCCCGCTTCATCCGGGACTGGAGGATCTCCAGGTCCTCCTCCGGAAGGTGGCTGACCGTCAGCTCCTTGACCGCCACCTCGCGGTCCAGCATCTCGTCACTGGCCCGCCAGACGGTCCCCATGCCGCCCCGGCCGAGCCGCTCACCGAGCCGGTATCTCCCCGCCAGCAGCCGCTGGCCGTCCTGCCCGTCCACAGCGACTGCTCCCCCCCGTACCCAGGTGTTCGAATTCCGTACCTGCACAGGTTAGATCAGCCCGCGAACGCGGCCACCGCCGCCACCGCCGCCAGCATCAGCACCAGCACCCCGCCCACCAACAGCGACCCCAGCACCGCGGGCGACACCCTCGACGGCCGCCGCTCCACCGCCCCCGCCCGCCTGCGCTCCACCGGCCCCCGCCGACGGGCCGTCACCACCCCCGGCCGGCGCACGACCGGCAGCACCTCCGCCACCCGGCCCGGGTCGTACGGCTCCGGCGCCCCGACCAGGAACGCGGCCAGCCAGGACCGCAACTGGCCCACCGTCAGCCGCCCGGCCAGCAGCCCGCCGACCACCCCGGCCAACGGCCCGCAGCCGTCCAGCGGCTCGTGCCGCCCGTCCCGCACCGCCGCCAGCAGCTCGCCCAGGTCCCGCTCCGGGTACGGCGCCCGCCCGGTCAGCAGACGGTGCATCAGCACCCCCAGCGCCCAGGCGTCCCCGGCCGCCCCGCCGTACGGCGCCCAGCGCTCCGCCCGCACCCCCCAGCAGCACCGCCCTGGTCTCGTACACCCGGCGCTCCACCACCCCGCCGAGCTCCCGGCAGTACGCCTCCTGCACCGCCCCCAGCAGCAGCCCGCCGAGCATCGCCGCGCCGTCCTCGCAGACCAGCACCGACTCCGGCGCCACGTTCCCGTGCACCACCCCGCCGCGGTGCAGCTCCGCCAGCGCCCGGGCCAGGTCCGCCGCCAGCTCCGCCACCCGGTACGGCGACCACGGACGCTCCGTCAACTCCGCGAGCACGCTCCCCGGCGGAGCCTCCTCCGCCACCCAGAGCCGGCGCCCCTCCACGAAGGCCTCGAAACCGCGCAGCAGCCGCGGCCCGACCGGCGCCCCGGCCAGCTCCCCCGCCACCCGCACCGCCAACCCCTCCCAGGGCTGCGGCCGGTCCCAGTCCTCCTGGTCCAGCACCTCCGGCAGCGCGATCCCCGTCAACCGGACCGGCTCGTCCCCCAGCACCCCCGCCAGGGCACCACCCATCGGACGGCCCGTCACCCGGTACCGCCCACCGACCACATCCCCCGGGGCGTGCATGTGTCCTCCCTCGAACGCCAGCGTACGCGCCCGCACGTCGAACGTGGTGAGGCCAGGGGCGCGAGGAACTGCGCGAGTGCGGAAGGCGGCCCACCGTGAGATCGGGGCAGGCGAGCCAGTTGCACGCGCTGCCGTTCCCCCCGCGCGCAGTTCCCCGCGCCCCCGGCGTGGCCACGAGCCCCGCGCCTATGCTCGTCCCGTACCGGAAGGGGTGTCACCCAGTGGTAGCCGAAGTCGTCGTCGTGGGAAGCGGACCGAACGGCCTCGCCGCCGCCCTCACCCTGGCCCGCGCCGGCCTCCGGGTCGAGGTCCGCGAAGCCGCCGACACCCCCGGCGGGGGCCTGCGCACGGAACCGCTCTTCCGCCCCGACGTCGTCCACGACATCTGTGCGGCGGTCCACCCGATGGCCACCGCCTCCCCCTTCTTCCGCGCCTTCGACCTCCCCGCCCGCGGCGTCGAACTCCTCACCCCGGAGATCAGCTACGCCCACCCCGTCACCCCCACCCGCGCCGCCCTGGCCCACCGCCGCCTCGACGCCACCTGCGAGCACCTCGGCCCCGAGGACGGCCCCCGCTGGCGCGCCCTGATGGAGCCCCTGCTGAGGCACAGTCAGGGCCTGGTCGACTTCGTGATGTCCGGCCAGCGCACCTTCCCCGCCGACCTGGCCGCCCCGCTCCTGCTGGCCCGCGGCCTGCTCGCCCACGGCACCCCGCTCGCGGCCCACCGGTTCCGCCGCCCCGAGGCCGCCGCCCTGCTCTCGGGCGTGGCCGCCCACGTGGTCGGTCCGATGCCCACGCCGTCCTCCGCCTCCGTCGCCCTGCTGCTCGGCCACCTCGCCCACACCGCGGGCGGCTGGCCGGTGCCCCGCGGCGGCAGCGCCCGCATCGCCGCGGCGATGACCGACGACCTCACCGCACACGGCGGCACCGTCACCACCGGGGCCCGCCTGGACGACCTGCGCGAACTCCGGGGCGCCCGCGCCGTCCTGCTCGACCTCGGCCCCAAGGAGTTCCTCCGCGTGGCCGGCCCGCTGATGCCCCCCGCCTACCGCCGCGCCCTCACCCGGTTCCGCCACGGCCCCGGCGCCGCCAAGGTGGACTTCCTCGTCAACGGCCCGGTCCCGTGGGCCGATCCGCTGGTCGGCCGGGCCGGCACCGTCCACCTGGGCGGCACCCAGCAGCAGGTCTTCGCGCAGGAGAGCCTGGTCGCCAAGGGGTTCCCCGGTGACGCCCCGTTCGTCCTCGTGGTGGACCCGTCGGCCGCCGACCGCTCCCGGGTCGCCGCCGACGGCCACCGCCCGCTCTGGGCCTACGCCCACGTCCCGCACGGCGACCGCACCGACCCGGCCGACGCGGTCACCGCCCGGATCGAGCAGTACGCCCCCGGTTTCGCGGAGACGGTGGTGGACCGCCGCTCGGTCAGCGCCGCCGCCCTGGAGGCGTACAACCCCAACTACGTCGGCGGCGACATCGCGGCGGGCGCCATGACCCTCCGTCAGGCCCTGTTCCGCCCCGTCCCCGCCTGGGACCCGCACCGCACCCCGTTCAAGGGCGTCTACCTCTGCTCGGCCTCCACCCCGCCGGGGCCCGGCGTGCACGGCATGTCCGGCTACCTGGCGGCCCGCTCGGCGCTGCGCCGCGAGTTCGGCGTCCGCACCGCGCCCGGGCTCTCACCCGCCCGCTGACGCCCGCTCAGGGAGCGGGCTGGAAGGAGTCGAACGAGGCCTGACGGGCCTGCACCTGCTCCGGCGAGTTCCAGACCGCGTCCGGGGCGATCCAGTAGATCGCGTAGCCGTACTTCCCGGTCACGAAGCCCCGGTTGAGCGCGTGCATGCGGACGCCGTCCTTGTCGTACGTCCACTCCCAGTCCGCCGAGTTGGTCCAGCCGCGGAAGGGCGCCGGACGGGTGCCGAGGCTCTGGTACCCGCGGAAGTTCGCCGGGCCCGCGGCGTCCGCCTCCTCCCAGTCCTTCAGCGCGCTCGGCCCGGGCGTGGTCGTCCAGTCGATGATCAGGCTGACGCCGTTGCCCCGGTACGCCTGCTGGGTCTTGCTCGCCGGCTGCGGCTTGAGCGCGTCCGGCACCGACACCGCGAAGCCCTGCGTGCCCCGCTGGCTCTGGTACCCGGCCGGGGCCGCCGGCGGCGTCTGCGCGGCCGGGGTCTGGCCCGGCTGCGTCTGCGTCTGGGTCTGCGTCGCGGTGGCCGTCACCGTGGCCGTGGCCGTCACGGTCGAGGTCGGCGCCGGGCTCTGCTGCTGGTCCTGCCCCTGGGCGGGCGGCGTCGGCGAGGGCGTCACCTGCCCGCTGCCCACCGGGGCCGCCGCTCCGGTCGGCTTCCCCTCGTCCCCGTCCCCCTTCGGCCAGAGCACCGCCCCGACCACCAGCGCCACCACCAGCGCGACGGCCGCCGCGACCAGCAGCCACCGCCTGCGCGCCGCGTCCCCTCCCGCCGGGGCCACCGGGGCCCCCGGGGCCGCCGACGGGACGGCCGCCGCGGCCACCACCGTGGTGGCCTCGGCCCGGGTGGTGGCCTCGGCCGCCACCCGGCGCAGCATGGCCCGGGCCCGGCCGGCGTCCATCCGGGTGGCCGGGTCCTTTTCCAGCAGCCCCTCGATCACCGGCCGCAGCAGCGGCCCGGCGTTCACCGGAGGCTCCAGGTCCTCGGTCATCACCGCCGTCAGGGTGGCCAGCGCCGAACCCCGGTCGTACGGCGGCTTGCCCTCGGTCATCGCGTACAGCGTGCCGCCCAGCGACCAGAGGTCGGCCGGCGGCCCGGGCTTCTGCCCCTTGGCCCGCTCCGGGGATATGTACGAGGGGGCCCCGACCAGCATCCCGGTCGAGGTGATCGAGGTGTCACCCTCGACGCTGGCGATCCCGAAGTCGGTGAGCACCACCCGGCCGTCGTCGTCGACCAGCACGTTGGAGGGCTTCACGTCCCGGTGCAGGATGCCCAACTCGTGCGCCTCGCACAGGACCCCGAGCACCTCCAGGGCGATCTCGGCGGCCCGGGCCGGAGCCAGCGGCCCGTCCTCCTTGATCACCTCGGCCAGCGAACGGCCGCCGACCAGCTCCATCACGATCCACGGCCGGCCGTCCTCCTCGACCACGTCGAAGACGGTCACCGCCGCCGCGTGCCGGATCCGCGCGGTGGCCTTGGCCTCCCGCAGCGTACGGGCGATCAGCCGGTGGCGGTCGGCCTCGTCCACGCCCTCCTGCATCCGCAGTTCCTTGACCGCGACCACCCGGCCGAGCATCTCGTCCTCGGCCCGCCAGACCGTCCCCATGCCGCCGCGGCCGAGCACACCGGTCAACCGGTACCGCCGCCCCAGCAGACGTCCGTCGGTCTCGGTCATCGATGTCCCCCAGCGTCCGGCAGCCAAGCCCCCATCATCTCGCGTCCACCCGACTCCCTGTCAGCCACCCCCGGCCACAACCGCGTTCGTACCCGACCCGTGGCCGGAAACCGCCGTTCCGCTCCGGCCACGCACTGCCGCCGTCCGCGGTCGTTCACACCACCACCCCGGGAGAGGCACACCCTGATCACCGCCCCGGCCCGGCCGGTGCTCCCGTCCCGGCTCCGACTCCACCCGGTGGCTCGCCACGGGCAAGCGGAAGGCCCCCGCTCCGAAGGGAGCGGGGGCCTTCCGTCTTGACGGACCGTCAGCGCTGGGCCGGGTTGACCGTCACCTCGACGCGCTGGAACTCCTTGAGCTCCGAGTACCCGGTGGTGGCCATCGCCCGGCGCAGCGCACCGAACAGGTTCATGGTGCCGTCCGGGGTGTGCGACGGGCCGGAGAGGATCTCCGCCGTGGTGCCCACGGTGCCCAGGTCGACGCGCTTGCCGCGCGGCAGCTCCTCGTGCACCGCCTCCATGCCCCAGTGGAAGCCCTTGCCCGGGGCGTCGGTGGCCCGCGCCAGCGCCGCACCGATCATCACCGCGTCGGCGCCGCAGGCGATCGCCTTCGCCAGGTCGCCGCTGTAGCCCACGCCACCGTCGGCGATCACGTGCACGTACCGGCCGCCCGACTCGTCCATGTAGTCACGGCGGGCCGCCGCCACGTCCGCCACCGCGGTCGCCATCGGCACCTGGATGCCCAGCACGTTCCGGGTGGTGTGCGCGGCGCCGCCGCCGAAGCCCACCAGCACGCCGGCCGCGCCGGTCCGCATCAGGTGCAGCGCGGCGGTGTAGGTGGCGCAGCCACCGACGATCACCGGCACGTCCAGCTCGTAGATGAACTGCTTCAGGTTCAGCGGCTCGGCCGCACCCGAGACGTGCTCCGCCGAGACGGTCGTCCCACGGATCACGAACACGTCCACGCCCGCGTCCACCACGGCCTTGGAGAACTCGGCGGTCCGCTGCGGCGACAGCGCCGCGGCGGTCACCACGCCCGAGTCACGGACCTGCTTGATCCGCTCCTTGATCAGCTCCGCCTTGATCGGCTCCGCGTAGACCTCCTGGAGCCGACGGGTCGCCGCGGCCTCGTCGGTGATCGTCGCGATCTCGTCCAGCAGCGGCTGCGGGTCCTCGTACCGGGTCCACAGACCCTCCAGGTTCAGCACCCCGAGACCACCCAGCTCACCGATGGCGATCGCCTGCGCGGGCGAGACCACGCTGTCCATCGGCGCCGCCAGGAACGGCAGCTCGAACCGGTAGGCGTCGATCTGCCAAGCGATCGAGACCTCCTTCGGGTCCCGCGTACGACGGCTGGGGACGACGGCGATGTCGTCGAAGGAGTACGCCCGCCGGCCGCGCTTGCCTCGCCCGATCTCGATCTCAGTCACTTCGAGCCCTTCCTGCACATGCTTTGCTGGTCGCCCCAGTATCCCGCACCGCGCCGCGCGGGCGCGCAAGTGTCCGCCGGGGCGGACGCCGAGGGGCGCGAGACTCTGCTCGATATGCGGGCGCACCCGGCAGGGCACACGCCAAGGGGCGCGAGGAACTGCGCGAGTCGGAAGGCAACCCACCTGCAACCCGGGCTCCGAGAGCCAGTTGCCGGTGCTGCCGTTCCCCTGCGCGCAGTTCCCCGCGCCCCTGGGCGCGCGTCAGCGTCAGCGGTCAGTCTCAGCGGCCGTGGTAGTTCGGCGCCTCGACGGTCATCTGGATGTCGTGCGGGTGGCTCTCCTTGAGGCCCGCCGAGGTGATCCGGACGAAGCGGCCCTTGGACTCCATCTCGGCGACGGTGGCCGCGCCGACGTAGCCCATGGTCTGCCGCAGACCGCCGACCAGCTGGAACAGCACGGCGGAGAGCGGCCCGCGGTACGGCACCTGACCCTCGATGCCCTCGGCGATCAGCTTCTCGTCCGAGGACACGTCGGCCTGGAAGTAGCGGTCCTTGGAGAAGGACTTCGCCTGGCCGCGCGACTGCATCGCACCCAGCGAGCCCATGCCGCGGTACGACTTGAACTGCTTGCCGTTGATGAAGAGCAGCTCGCCCGGCGACTCCTCGCAGCCGGCCAGCAGCGAGCCGAGCATCACGGTGTCGGCACCGGCGGCCAGCGCCTTGCCGATGTCGCCGGAGTACTGCAGGCCGCCGTCACCGATCACCGGCACCCCGGCCGCCTGACAGGCCAGCGCCGCCTCGTAGATCGCCGTCACCTGCGGCACGCCGATGCCGGCCACCACGCGGGTGGTGCAGATCGAGCCCGGCCCGACGCCGACCTTGACGCCGTCCACGCCCGCGTCGATCAGCGCCTGGGCGCCGTCCCGGGTGGCGACGTTGCCGCCGACCACGTCGACGCCCACCGCCGACTTGATCTTCGAGATCCAGGACAGCGCGTTGTGGCTGTGCCCGTGCGAGGTGTCGACCACCAGGAAGTCCACGCCCGCGCCGACCAGCGCCTGCGCCCGGTCGAAGGCCTCGGCCGAGGCGCCGACGGCCGCGCCGACCAGCAGCCGGCCCTCGGCGTCCTTGGCGGCGTTCGGGTACTGCTCGGCCTTGACGAAGTCCTTGACCGTGATCAGGCCCTTGATCCGGCCCTCGTCGTCGACCAGCGGCAGCTTCTCGATCTTGTGGCGGCGGAGCAGCGCCATCGCGTCCGTCCCGCTGATGCCGACCTTGCCGGTGATCAGCGGCATCGGGGTCATGATCTCGCGGACCTTGCGGCTGCGGTCCGACTCGAAGGCCATGTCCCGGTTGGTGACGATGCCGAGCAGCTTGCCCGTCTCGTCCGCGATCGGCACGCCGGAGATGCGGAACTTCGCGCAGAGCGCGTCCGCCTCGGCGAGCGTGGTCTCCGGGCCGACCGTGATCGGGTCGGTGACCATGCCGGACTCGGAGCGCTTCACCAGGTCGACCTGGTTCACCTGGTCCTCGACCGAGAGGTTGCGGTGCAGCACGCCGACGCCGCCCTGGCGGGCCATCGCGATCGCCATCCGGGACTCGGTGACCTTGTCCATCGCGGCGGAGAGCAGGGGGATGTTCACCCGGACGTTGCGGGAGACGCGGGAGGAGGTGTCCACCTGGTTCGGCATCACCTCGGAGGCCCCGGGCAGCAGCAGGACGTCGTCGTAGGTGAGTCCGAGCATCGCGAACTTCTCGGGTACGCCTGCGGCGTTGTAGGACATGAGTGGGGACCTTCCATGGCGGCCGTCGTCTGATCCCGCGCTCCCCGCTGAGGGTCCGGGGGAGCACGCTGCTCTCGAACCGGCACTAGCTCAGGACCGCCAAGCACACCCGAGGTCTTGGAGGAACCTCCGAGGGAACCTCGCCCACACCCGCGAAACTTTGGCGACCTGCCCAGGCGCCGATACCCCATGGTACTGGCAACCCGTATGCCGAACTCGCGCCCCCTTGACAACACCGCCCGGGCCGAATCCCTTCCGGCAGCCGCTACGAGCTCTCCTCGGCCAGCTCGGCCAACGCCCGCAGCCGGCTGAGCGCCCGGTGCTGCGCCACCCGGACGGCGCCCGGCGACATCCCGAGCACCTCCCCGGTCTCCTCCGCCGAGAGCCCGGCGGCGACCCGCAGCAGCACCAGCTCGCGCTGGCGGGCCGGCAGATTGGAGAGCAGCTCCTTGGCCCAGGCCGCGTCGCTGCTGAGCAGCGCCCGCTCCTCGGGGCCCAGCGCGTCGTCCGGCAGCTCCGGCAGGTCGTCCGGCGGGATCACCGTCGACCCGGGGCCGCGCATCGCGGCCCGCTGGAGGTCGGCCACCTTGTGCGCGGCGATCCCGTAGACGAAGGCCTCGAAGGGACGCCCCTCGTCCTTGTACCGGGGGAGCGCGCAGAGCACCGCGACGCAGACCTCCTGGGCCACGTCGTCCACGTGGTGCCGGGCCCCGCCGGGAAGCCGGAGCAGCCTGCCCCGGCAGTAGCGGAGCGCCAGCGGGTGGACGTACGCCAGCAGGGCCTCGATGGCCGGGCCCTCGCCGCGGACCGCCGCGGCGACCAGTTCGCCCAGCTCGACCGCCGACGCCGCGACGGCCGGTGCCTCGGCCGGGGCGCCGGGTGGGCCACCGGCCGGAGGAGCGTCGTCGTCGCGCATCGGTCCATGGTGCCTGGTCGGCACGGAAAACGCGGCACCGCCTCCGGAGTTGTGCATCGGAACGTTATGCGTCTCCCCCACCGCCCCCGCCTCCGCCCGCTGGTCCCCGAGGTGCTCCACTGCTCCATGGTGCAGCCTCGGGACCGTGACGTCATACGTCTGAGCGAGCGGTGACCGGTGCGGGCCGGTCAGCGGACCAGGCCCCAGCGGAAGCCGAGCGCCACCGCGTGCGCGCGGTCCGAGGCGCCGAGCTTCTTGAACAGGCGCCTGGCGTGCGTCTTCACGGTGTCCTCGGAGAGGAAGAGCTCGCGGCCGATCTCCGCGTTGCTCCGCCCGTGGCTCATGCCCTCCAGGACCTGGATCTCACGGGCCGTCAGGGTCGGTGCGGCGCCCATGTCCGGGCTGCGCAGCCGGCGCGGGGCCAGCCGCCAGGTCGGGTCGGCCAGCGCCTGGGTGACGGTGGCCCGCAGCTCGGCGCGCGAGGCGTCCTTGTGCAGGTAGCCGCGGGCCCCGGCGGCGACCGCGAGCGCGACCCCGTCCAGGTCCTCGGCCACGGTGAGCATGATGATGCGCGCGCCCGGGTCGGCCGAGAGCAGCCGGCGGACCGTCTCCACCCCGCCCAGGCCGGGCATCCGGACATCCATCAGGACGAGATCGGAGCGGTCGGCCACCCAGCGGCGGAGGACCTCCTCACCGTTCGTCGCCGTGGTCACCCGGTCCACCCCGGGCACCGTCGCCACCGCGCGGCGAAGCGCCTCCCGGGCGAGCGGGGAATCGTCGCAGACGAGTACGGATGTCATGACCGTCGTCCTCCGCAGCTGATCCGCGTCACGTTGAGCCTCCTGGCTGGTACGAATCTCTCCGACACGGCCGAATGGCGAGGGACTCCGGTCGCTCGCGGTCTCCCGCGATCGTTCCCGGCGCCCAGCGCCCGCTAACCGCCTCCGCACTTCCAACGACCGTCACTCGAATGAGTTACGGCCTTCAGGGCCATCTCCACCACTGTACGTGGCCGACCCGTTACCGATCAGCCGCATCGCGGTGCACACGCCGCACTTTCGTGCTGCTCACGCGCTTGCCGCGCACCACCGGCGCCGACGAACGACCCTCCGCGCGCCCGGAGCCACCCGATCGGCACGCCGACACACGCCAAACCTCATGCCCCCATTTGTCCGTTTTTATAGCTTCTGTGGGGTCATTGACTGTTGTGCACCGCTGTGAGTGACTTGTCCCAGTGGTTGCCGTAAGTCATATTTCCAGGTGTCCATATCGGCTCAGAGCAAGCTCGCCGGACGGACCGAGACCCTCGCCAGCAGTCCATGAAGGGAACAAGTGCCATGGCCGACTTCTCCCGCCTCCCCGGCCCGAACGCGGACCTCTGGGACTGGCAGCTCTCCGCCGCCTGCCGCGGCGTGGACAGCTCGCTCTTCTTCCACCCGGAGGGCGAGCGCGGAGCGGCCCGCAGCTCGCGCGAGGCCAGCGCCAAGGAGGTCTGCATGCGCTGCCCGGTACGGGCCCAGTGCGCGGCGCACGCGATGGCGGTCCGCGAGCCCTACGGCGTCTGGGGCGGCCTGACCGAGGACGAGCGCGAGGAACTGATGGGTCGTTCGCGCAACCGGCTGGTCGAGGTGCCGCTCACCATGCCCGCCACCATCAGGCGCTGACGGCGCGTCACTCCTTCGCCGTAACCGCAGAAACGTTTTTTCGCCCGGGTCCTCCACAGCACCACGCCTTCAGCGCGCGGCGGCCGCCCCGGCCAGCTGGTCCAGCATGAGCGCGACGGCCGGCACCCCGGCCAGGTCCGGCAGCGTCAGCGCGACCACCTGACGCACCGCCGGTGCTCCCGAGGCGGCCCGCACCGGCACCGCCGCGACGCCCTCGTGCCGGGCCGCCTCCAGCGCCAGCCCCGGCAGCACCGCGACCCCGAGCCCGGCCGCCACCAGACCGACCACCGCCGGGTAGTCGTCGGTGGCGAAGTCGATCAGCGGCTCGAAGCCCGCGTCCGCACAGAGCCCCACCAGGTGCCCCCGGCACTGCGGGCAGCCGGCGATCCACTGCTCCCCCGCCAGCTCCACCAGCTCCACCGGCCTGCTCTCGTCCCGGTCCGCCAGCGGGTGCCCCGCCGGGAGCAGGCCCACCAGCGGGTCGTCCAGCAGCGGCCGCACCACCAGGTCCGACCAGTCGCTCGCCGCCTGGCTGGCGGCCGCCTCCAGGGTCGCCTCGGCCCGCGCCTGACGCGCCGTCACGTGCGGCGCCGGCACCGTGGTCACCCCCTGCGAGTCCGGGTACCGGAACGCCAGCGCCACCTCGCACTCGCCCCCGCGCAGCATCGCCAGCGACTCCGGCGGCTCCGCCTCCACCAACGACACGCGCACCCCCGGACGGGCGCCCCGCAGACGGGCGACGGCGGGCGGCACCAGGGTGGAACTCGCGGTCGGGAACGACACCAGCCGCACCCGCCCGGCCCGCAGCCCGGCGATCGCGGCGACCTCCTCCTCGGCGGCCGACAGGCCCGAGAGGATCCCGTTCGCGTGCTTCAGCAGCACCTGGCCGGCCTCGCTCAGCTGCATCCCCTTGCCGGAGCGCACCACCAACGGGGTGTCCACCGACTTCTCCAGCGCCTTCATCTGCTGGCTGACGGCCGGCTGGGTACAGCCGAGCTCCCGGGCGGCGGCGGAGAACGAACCGGTGCGGGCGACGGCGCGCAGGACGCGCAGGTGGCGGGCCTCGATCATGACTCCGTTATAAGCGATCCTTTGGGCAAACGCCCAACTCGCCAGGGCTCAGCGAAGGTGGCTACGCCTTCGGGGGCGCGAGGAACTGTGCGAAGCGGAAGGCGGACCAGTGTGGGATCGGGGCACGTCAGCCAGTTGCACGCGCTGCCGTACCCCCGCGCGCAGTTCCTCGCGCCCCTGGCATGACCACCTCCCGAAGGTTCTCCACACGCCGGAGGCCCGGCTCCCCCGCAGGGGAACCGGGCCTCCGGTCGGGCTGACGGTGCGTCAGTGGGAGTGGCCGTGGCCGCCGTGGCTGTGGCCGGCCGGCTCCTCGTCGGCCGGCTTCTCCACCACGAGGGTCTCGGTGGTGAGGAGCAGCGAGGCGATGGAGGCGGCGTTCTCCAGGGCGGAGCGGGTGACCTTGACCGGGTCGATGACGCCGGCCTTCACCAGGTCGCCGTACTCGCCGGTGGCGGCGTTGTAGCCCTGGCCGGCCTCCAGCTCGGCGACCTTCGAGGTGATGACGTAGCCCTCGAGGCCGGCGTTCTGGGCGATCCAGCGCAGCGGCTCGGCGAGCGCCTTGCGGACGACGGCGACACCGGTCGCCTCGTCGCCGGAGAGGCCGAGGCCGTCCTCCAGGACCTTGGCGGCGTGCACCAGCGAGGCGCCACCACCGGCGACGATGCCCTCCTCGACCGCGGCGCGGGTCGCGGAGATGGCGTCCTCCAGACGGTGCTTGCGCTCCTTGAGCTCGACCTCGGTGGCGGCGCCGACCTTGATCACGCAGACGCCGCCGGCCAGCTTGGCCAGGCGCTCCTGCAGCTTCTCGCGGTCCCAGTCCGAGTCGGTGTTGGCGATCTCGGCCTTGATCTGGGCGACGCGGCCCGCGACGGCGTCCGAGTCACCGGCGCCGTCGACGACCGTGGTGTCGTCCTTGGTGATGGTGACGCGGCGGGCGGTGCCCAGCACGTCCAGACCGGCCTGGTCGAGCTTGAGGCCGACCTCCTCGGAGATGACGGTGGCACCGGTCAGGGTGGCCAGGTCGCCGAGGATCGCCTTGCGGCGGTCGCCGAAGCCGGGGGCCTTCACCGCGACGGCGTTGAAGGTGCCGCGGATCTTGTTGACGACCAGGGTGGAGAGCGCCTCGCCGTCCACGTCCTCGGCGATGATCAGCAGCGGCTTGGAGGCACCGCCCTGCAGGATCTTCTCCAGCAGCGGGAGCAGCTCCTGGATGGAGGAGATCTTGCCCTGGTTGATCAGGATGTACGGGTCCTCGAGGACCGCCTCCTGACGCTCCGCGTCGGTGACGAAGTACGGCGACAGGTAGCCCTTGTCGAACTGCATGCCCTCGGTGAAGTCCAGCTCCACGCCGAAGGTGTTCGACTCCTCGACGGTGATGACGCCGTCCTTGCCGACCTTGTCGATCGCCTCGGCGATCAGGTCGCCGACCTGCTGGTCCTGGGCGGACAGGGACGCGACGGCGGCCACGTCCTCCTTGCCCTCGATCTCGCGGGCGATGGAGAGCAGGTGCTCGGAGACGGCGGCGACGGCCTTGTCGATGCCCTTCTTCAGGGCGGCCGGGCCGGCGCCGGCGGCGACGTTGCGCAGACCCTCGTTGACCAGGGCCTGGGCCAGCACGGTGGCGGTGGTGGTGCCGTCACCCGCGACGTCGTTGGTCTTGGTGGCCACCTCCTTGACCAGCTGGGCGCCGAGGTTCTCGTACGGGTCATCCAGCTCGACCTCACGGGCGATGGTGACGCCGTCGTTGGTGATGGTCGGCGCGCCGAACTTCTTGTCGATGACGACGTTGCGGCCCTTGGGGCCGATGGTCACCTTCACCGTGTCGGCCAGCTTGTTGACACCGCGCTCGAGCGAGCGGCGGGCGTCCTCGTCGAACTGCAGGATCTTCGCCATGGTTCCGTTTCCTCTGGGGATCTACTGACTGCGGGAGCCAACAACCGCGCCCCGGCCGCTGTCTGACGACACGTGACCGGGGCGGGCTGGAACGACTTACTTCTCGATGATGGCGAGAACGTCGCGGGCCGAGAGGACGAGGTACTCCTCGCCCTGGTACTTCACCTCGGTGCCGCCGTACTTGGAGTACAGAACGATGTCGCCGACCGCGACATCGAGCGGAAGACGCTGGCCATCCTCGAAGCGACCCGGGCCGACGGCCAGGACGACGCCCTCCTGGGGCTTCTCCTTGGCGGTGTCCGGGATAACCAGGCCGGAGGCCGTGGTGGTCTCGGCGTCGAGCGGCTGGACCACGATGCGGTCCTCGAGCGGCTTGATGGCAACCTTGCTGCTGGCGGTCACGTCCGAGCTCCCCTTCGGAGATTACGGGGTTGTTCTACAGGTAGGTGGCGATGTGCACGCGCCCGCCGTCGCGGGGGTCGGACACGCTCCATCGCGTTAGCACTCACCCGGTGGGGAGTGCCAGGAACGACCATAGGCTGCGGTTAGCACTCAGTCAACCAGAGTGCCAACGCCGCGCGTGGCGGCCCGCGTCCCTCGGCGGCCCGGAGGGCCGTCAGGGGCGCGGGGAACTGCGCGAAGCGGAAGGCACCCACCCGATCGCCGGGTACGGACAACCACCTGCAAGTGAGCGCCCGCACCCGGCCACCGGCGCGCATCCTCCGCTTCGCGCAGTTCCCCGCGCCCCTGGTGTGACCACTTCCCCCGCCGCCGCAGGCGTGCCCACCCCGCGGGAGCGGCGAGAATGGCCCCCGTGGAGATCGACGCGTTCAAGGCCCTGTTGACCGATCAGGGCCAGGCCCTGCTCGCCGAGTTGCGGGAGTTCAAGCCCGGCGAGGAGCTGGCGCTGGCCACCCGGCTGCGCAAGGAGCACCCGGCCGAGCTGGTGACCGCCGCGATCGGTCAGGCGCACCTGCGCCAGCGCGCCCGCGCGAAGTTCGGCACCGACGCCGACGCCATGTACTTCACCCCCAACGGAGTCGAACAGGCCACCCGCCGCAGCGTCGCCGAGTGGCGCGCCGGCCGCTTCGCGGCCCTCGGCGTGCGCCGCCTCGCGGACCTCTGCTGCGGGATCGGCGGCGACGCGATCGCCCTCGCCCGGGCCGGGGTGCACGTGCTCGCCGTCGACCGCGACCCGCTGACCTGCGCCGTCGCCACCGCCAACGCCGCCGCCCTCGGCCTCACCGACCTCGTCGAGGTCCGCGAGGCCGACGTCACCGAGGTGGACGTCGCCGGCTACGACGCGGTCTTCACCGATCCGGCCCGCCGGACCGCCCGGGGCCGGGTGTTCGACCCGGAGGCGTACTCGCCGCCGCTGTCCTGGGCGGTCGAGGCGGCCCGCCGCACCCCGTACGGGGCACTCAAGGTGGCCCCGGGCATCCCGCACGAGCTGGTGCCGGAGGGCGCCGAGGCGGAGTGGGTCTCGGACCACGGCGAGGTCAAGGAGGCCGTCCTCTGGTTCGGCACCGGCGCCACCGCCCCGCACCGGGCCACCCTCCTCCCCGGACCGCACTCGCTGACGGGCGGTCACCTCCCGGACCCGGAGGCGGGTCCGGTCGGCCGCTACCTCTACGAGCCGGACGGCGCGGTGATCCGCGCCCACCAGGTGGCCGAGGTCGCCGAGCAGGTCGGGGGCCGGCTGATCGACCCCAGGATCGCGTACGTCACCTCCGACCGGCTGGTCCGCACCCCCTACGCCCACGCGTACGAGCTCACCGACGTGCTGCCCTACAACGTCAAGAAGCTCAAGGCCCTGCTGAAGGAGCGCCGGGTCGGCACCGTGGTCATCAAGAAGCGCGGCGTCTCCGTCACCCCCGAGGAGCTCCGCAAGCAGCTCAGGCCCAGCGGCCCGAACGAGCTGACGGTCATCCTCGCCCGGACCGACCACGGCCCGCTCATGATGCTCGGTCAGCCCGCCGGCGCCGCGATGTAGTCCTCCAGCCGGGCCACCGCGAAGCCCTGCTCCTGGATCCGGCGCAGCATCTCGGCGAACATCTCGGTCATCGTCTCGCCCTTGAGGTCCTTCGGGCCGCGGAAGTGCGCCAGCACGATGTCGCCGGGCTTCAGCTTCTTGTCGGCGGCCTGGTACTGCATGTCGTGGATCTGCATCGACTCGCGCCAGAGCACGACGGCGCGCGGCCCGCACTGCTGCACCGAGGAGTTGAGCTGCGGGGTGTGCGCGCCGTCCCCGTACGGCGGACGGAACAGCAGCGGGGCCTTGCCGTACTGCTGGGTGAGCGCGGCCTGGGCGTCGCAGACCTCGGACTTCTGCTTCTCCGGCGAGACCTTGCTCAGCTGGGCGTGGTCCGTGGTGTGGTTGTGGATCTGGTTGCCCAGCTCCTGGAGCGGCTTGAAGTAGCCGTAGTCGTCCTTGACGATGTTCTTGGTCAGGAACATCGAGATGGGCACCTTCAGGTCCCGGATCATCTCGACGAACTTCGGGTCCTTCTCGGCCCCGTCGTCGATCGTCACGAAGACGACCTTGTCCTTGGTCGGCACCTCGGAGAAGACCGGCACCGGGCCGCTCGCGGTCAGCTTCACCGGCTTGTCGGCCGGGGCCGGCGGGGCGGCGGGCAGCGGCTTGATCCCCCACTTGGCCCAGGCGTCCGCAGAGGCCACCGGGCTGCCGCCCGCGGCCGGCTGACTCTCCTTCACCTGCGGCCGGGCACTGCTGGGAGCGGGCGGCGCGGGGCTGGACGGCGCCGTCGTCCCGCTCCCGCAGCCGGCCACCAGCAGCAGGGTCAGCGCCGCCACCCCGTACGTCCTCTTCACCGTGCTCCCCGTCGTCGTGCGCTCCCAGCGAACTCCCAGGAACACTACCGGGGTCAGCGCAGCGCTTCGTGCGCCGCCGCGTGCAGATCGGTGTGCGGGACGGAGACCTCGGTCACGGGCAGCGAGGAGTCCGCGGAGAGTTCGAGGGCCGAGGGGGCGCGGTTGCGCCAGACCATCTCGGCGCCGAGCGCCGCGACCATCGCGCCGTTGTCGGTGCACAGGCCCGGGCGGGGCACCCGGAGCACGATGCCGGCCTTGTCGCAGCGCTGCTGGGCCATCTCGCGCAGCCGCGAGTTGGCCGCCACGCCGCCGCCGATCATCAGGTGGTCGACGCCCTGGGCCTTGCAGGCCTTGACGGCCTTGCGGGTCAGCACGTCGGTGACCGCCTCCTGGAAGGACGCGGCCACGTCGGCCACCGGCACCTCCTCGCCGGCCCGGCGCTTGGCCTCCACCCAGCGGGCCACCGCGGTCTTCAGGCCGGAGAACGAGAAGTCGAACTCCGGGTCCTTCGGGCCGCTCAGCCCGCGCGGGAAGTTGATCGCCTTCGGGTCGCCCTCGCGGGCCATCCGGTCCACCACCGGGCCACCGGGGAAGCCCAGGCCGAGCACCCGGGCCACCTTGTCGAAGGCCTCGCCGGCCGCGTCGTCGATGGTCGCGCCCAGCGGGCGGACGTCGGTGGTGATGTCCTCGCTGAGCAGCAGCGAGGAGTGCCCGCCGGAGACCAGCAGCGCCATGGTGGGCTGCGGCAGCCGGCCGTGCTCCAGCTGGTCCACGCAGATGTGCGAGGCCAGGTGGTTCACCCCGTACAGCGGCTTGTCCAACGCCCAGGCGAAGGCCTTCGCCGCGGAGACGCCGACCAGCAGCGCACCGGCCAGGCCGGGCCCGGCGGTGACGGCGATGCCGTCCAGGTCGGTGCCCTTGATCCCGGCGGTGTCCAGCGCGCGCTGGATGGTCGGGACCATCGCCTCCAGGTGCGCCCGGCTGGCGATCTCCGGCACCACGCCGCCGAAGCGGGCGTGGTCGTTGACGCTGGAGGCGACCGCGTCGGCCAGCAGGGTGGTGCCCCGGACGATGCCGACGCCGGTCTCGTCGCAGGAGGTCTCGATGCCGAGGACCAACGGTTCGTCAGCCATGCTGCCGCTCTTTCGGGTTGTCGAGGCGCGGGTCGTCCAGACCCGGGTCGTCGAGGCGCATCACCAGCGCGTCCACGTTGGCGGGCTGGTAGTAGCCGCGCCGGATGCCGACGGGTTCGAAGCCGTGCCGCTCGTACAGCCGCTGGGCGCCGAGGTTGTCCACCCGCACCTCCAGCAGCAGCTCGGTGCAGCCCCGGCGGGCCGACTCGTCGATCAGGTCGGTGAGCAGCCGGGCGCCCAGCCCGGCGCCCTGGTGGCCCGGGGCCACCGCGATGGTCTGCACGTCGCCCTCGACGCCGATCGCCATCAGCCCGGCGTAGCCCACCAGCGCGCCGTCGAGCTCCGCCACCGTGTAGTGCCGGGTGCCTTCCGGGCCGGTGTCGGCCAGCTCGGACCAGAACATGCCGCGCGACCAGGCGTCCTCCGGGAAGAGCTCCTGCTCCAGCGCGATCACCGGCTCGATGTCCCACCAGCGCATCGGCCGCAGCCGCACGCTCATGCCGGGAGCACCGCCTTGTAGCCCGCGGGGACCTGGGCGTCCGGGCGGCGCAGGTACAGCGGCACGTTCGGCAGCAGCTCGCGGCCGGCCGCCAGCTCCTTGACGGCGAAGTCGGCCAGCGCACCCGCCGAGACGTGCTCGGGCGCGGCGGCGGCCGGGAAGGTCTCGGGGTACAGCAGCGCACCGGCGCCGAACGACACCTGGTGCGGCGTCAGATCCGCCGGGCGGCTGACGTCCGGGCCCTCGGTGCGGCGCCTGTCGCCGTCGTACGAGGCCCAGTAGACCTCCTTGCGGCGGGCGTCGGTCGCCACCGTGAACGGGGCGCCGTCGTTCTCGGCCTGGTGCGCGATCGCGTCGAGCGTGCAGACGCCGTGGACCGGCAGGCCCAGCGCGTGACCGAGCGTCGCGGCGGTGACCAGGCCGACCCGCAGGCCGGTGTACGGGCCGGGGCCGACGCCGACGGCGATGGCGGTCAGCGCGTGCTTGTCCACCCCGGCGTCGCGCAGCACCCGGTCGATCGACGGGAGCAGCAGCTCCCCGTGCCGCCGGGCGTCCACCTGGTGGGCCTCGGCGAGGATCCGCTCCCCGTCGTGGACGGCGGCGGTGACGGCAGGGGTCGCGGTGTCGAAGGCAAGCAGCAGCACGCCCCCAAGATTACGGCCTCTTCCGCAGGCACCCGGCCATCGGCGCTTCAGGGGCGCGGGGCTCCGCCGGGTGGGCGCTCGCCGGAATTGGTCACCCCGGGGGCGCGAGGCTCTGCTGATGTGCGGCTCCGCCGCGTGAGCGCGAGTCGGAAGACACCGACCCGTCTGCCGGGCGCGGACAGCCACGTGCACGTGAGCGCCCGTACCCGGCAAGCGGCCCGCTCCCTCCGCTTCGCGCAGTTCCTCGCGCCCCTGAAACCCGACGGCTGGGCTCCCGCCTGCCGGTGATGCTCCGCGGGAGCTGGCACGATGGCCGGGTAGCCCGATGTCCTACGAATGGCGGGAGCCGACGTGTCGCGTCCTGGAGTGGTGGTAGCCGGTCTGACCGTGGCGGCGTTGGCGGCCGTCGGGCTGCTGGCGTTCCAGGCGAACGGGGCGGCCTCCCGGACGCCGGTGGCGAAGCCGTCCGCTCCGGTGAGTTCGGCCGCGCCGAGCCCGTCCGCCTCACCGACCGTCACGGCCCCGGCCCTGCCCGCGAGTTCGGGCACCGGCCGCCGGGTCGTCTACTCGGCCGGCACCCACTGGGTCTGGCTGGTCGACCCGAAGAAGCCGACCCCCGTGCAGACGGCCTTCACCGTCACTCCCGGCACGGCCGAGCCGGCTCCGGGCAGTTACTCGGTCTACAGCCGGACCCCGGCCGGCACCGGCACCGACGGCGCCCAGATCGAGCACGTGGTGCGCTTCGCCCAGCAGAACGGCGTGGTGTTCGGCTTCAGCGCGGCCATGGACGCCGCCGCGGCGGCGCCGTCGGCCGATCCGAAGACCAAGACCGGCGGCATCCGTTCGAGCCGGACGGACGGCCAGAGCCTGTGGGACTTCGCCCCGAACGGGACGAAGGTCGTGGTCATCCCCTGACGGAGCCTCAGCGCTCGACCGGCTGCGGCGGGGGCGGTGTGGAGACCGCCCTCGCGGCCGCGCAGGCGGCGAGCAGGGCCCGCATCGGGCTGGGCGACTGGGGAGCGGTGGGCGTGGTGCTCGTCATGATGTGTCTCCCTGGTTAGGCACACCTAACTGCCAGGGTCATCCCACCACACCGGCGCACCCGCCCACAACCGCTTGCCGACAGCCCGTCGGCAAACACGAGGCGTCAGACCTCGGCCAGCGCCGTCAGGTCGACCCCGGCCCAGCGCTCGCCGATCCCGGTGAGCCGGACCTGCCGCGGGTCGGAGTCGTCCACCGCGTCCGCGCCGATCGCCCGTTCGATCCGGACCTCCAGCCGGTCGTCCGTCAACTGCTCGACCTTGCCCTCACCCCACTCGACCACCACCACCGACTCGGGCAGCGAGACGTCGAGGTCGAGGTCCTCCATCTCGTCCAGGCCGCCGCCGAGCCGGTAGGCGTCCACGTGCACCAGGGCCGGGCCGGTGCCCAGCGGCGGGTGCACCCGGGCGATCACGAAGGTCGGCGAGGTGACCGCGCCGCGCACGTCGAGGCCCTCGCCCAGGCCGCGGGTGAGGGTGGTCTTGCCCGCACCGAGCTCGCCCGAGAGCATCACCAGGTCGCCGGGGCGCAGCAGTCCGGCCAGCGCCTTGCCGAGGCGGTTCATCCGCTCCGGCGTGTCCACCGTGATCACCGAGGTCACTCCTTCTCTCCTACGGCGGCCAGCAGGTCCGCCAGCTGACGGTTCACCAGGTCGGGCCGCTCCAGCATCACCAGGTGCCCGGCCTCCGGCACCAGGACCAGCTCGCAGCCGGGCAGTTCGGCCGCGATGGCCTCGCTGTACTCGGGCGGGGTGAGCAGGTCCTTCGTCCCGGCCAGCACCAGGACGGGCAGTGCGGCCATCGCCCGCAGCGCGGCCACCTTGTCCATGCCGCTGAAGGCCGGGTAGAACTCGGCGACCACGTCGAAGTGGGTGGCCTCCAGCAGCTGTTCGGCGAACCGGACCACGCCCGGGTCCACGTCCTTGGTGCCGAAGGAGTACCGCCGGTAGAACACCGCGGTCAGGTCCGAGCCGGCCCGCCGGGTGGCCTCCACCAGCGCGGCCTGACGGCCCAGCAGCTTCACCACGCCGGGCGCCATCCGCTTGACCAGCTTGGAGCCGAAGGCGGGCAGTCCGAGGGTCACCTCGTCCCAGCCGCTGGCGAGCGTGCCGACCAGGGCGACGCCCACCACCCGGGGGCCGAACAGTTCCGGGTGCCGGTCGGCCAGCGCCATCACCGTCATGCCGCCCATCGAGTGCCCGACCAGCACCACCGGGCCCTCGGGCACGACGGCGTCCAGCACCGCCTTCAGGTCCTCGCCCAGCTGGTCGATGCTCGCGGGCTCGCCGGCCAGGTAGGTGCGGGAGCGCTCGGAGCGGCCGTGGCTGCGCTGGTCCCAGAGGACCAGCCGGGCCGAGTCGCGCAGCGCGGCCCGCTGGAAGTGCCAGCTGTCCTGGCTCAGGCAGTAGCCGTGGCTGAACACCACGGTCAGCGGGGCGCTCTCGTCGCCGTCCACCTCGACGTGCAGGACGGTGCCGTCGGACGCCGTCACCGGCACCGACCGCCCGCGCAGCGAGCCGTACGGGGCGGCGGCGTCCAGCTCCTCGCGGGCCCGGCGCCGGGTGGCCCGGCCGACGGTGAGCCGCTCGACCGCGACGCCGGCGGCCGCACCGGCGGCCAGCAGGCCGACCGAGATGCCGATCAGTCCCGCCGTCCGGCCGACCCCCTTGGCCTCGGTCACTCCGACGCCCCCAGGTAGCGGCGCGGGACCCGGGCCCCGATCCGGGTGATGATCTCGTACGAGAGGGTGCCGCAGGCCCGGCCCCAGTCCTCGGCGGTCGGCTCGCCGTGCTCGCCGTTGCCGAACAGCAGCACCTCGTCGCCGACCCGGGCGTGGTCGCCGCCGAGGTCGATCACGAACTGGTCCATCGCCACCCGGCCGGCCACCGTGTACCACTTGCCGCCGACCTGCACCGGGCCGGTGCCGCTGGCGTGCCGGGGGATGCCGTCCGCGTAGCCGACCGGCACCAGGCCCAGGGTGGACGGGCCCGGAGTGGTGTAGTGGTGGCCGTAGCTGACGCCGTGTCCGCCCGGCACGTCCTTCACCAGGGCGAGGCGTGCGGTCAGCGCCATCACCGGCCGCAGCCCGAAGTCCGCCGGGGCGCCGACCTCGGGCACCGGGGAGAGCCCGTACATCGCCAGGCCCGGCCGGACCAGGTCGTAGTGCGACGCGGGCAGCAGCAGGGTGGCCGGGGAGTTGGCCAGGTGCCGCACCTCCGGGCGCAGCCCGGCCCGCTCGGCGTGCGCCAGCGCCAGGGCGAAGGCGTCCTGCTGGAGCCGGATCGAGGGGTGGCCGGGCTCGTCGGCCGCCGCGAAGTGCGACCAGATCCCGACGACGTTCAGCATCCCCTCGGCCTCGGCGCGGCGGGCGGCGGCCACCAGGTCCGGCCAGTCGTGCGGCTGGCAGCCGTTGCGGCCCAGGCCCGTGTCGGCCTTCAGGTGCACCCGGGCCTGGACGCCGGTCTCGCGGACGGCGGCCAGCAGCTCGTCCAGCGCCCACTGGCCGCTCACCGAGATGTCGATGTCGGCCCGGAGCGCCTCGGCCCACGGGCCGCCCGGGATCCACAGCCAGCACAGGATGCGGGCCTCGGCCGCCGAGATCCCGGCCGCGCGCAGCGCCAGCGCCTCCTCCGGAGTGGCGGTGCCCAGCCAGCGGGTGCCGGCCGCGACTGCCTCGCGGGCGCAGTGCACCGCACCGTGGCCATAGGCGTCCGCCTTGACCACGGCCATCAGCTCGGGGCCGTTGGTGCGGGCGCGCAGGGCGTCGAGGTTCCCGCGCAGGGCGGCCAGGTCGATGGTCGCCTCGGCGCGGACCCCGTCGGTGAGCAGGGCCGTCCCGGTCGTGTTCGCAGTCGTCATCGCGTACCAGTCTCCCATCCCGCCCCGGCGCCCCCGCGCATACGCCTCTGCGACGCGGCGGGTGGAACGTTCGGTTCCGCGTGCAACTGGCTCATGTGCCCCGATCTAAAGGTCTGTACCTCCGAATCGCGCCCCGCGGCGGAGCCGCACATCAGCAGAGCCTCGCGCCCCCCGGGGCATGACCTAGGCCCCCGAAGCCAGATGCGCGGCGATCTCGGTGGCCGTGATCGGAGTCCCCTGCGCGGCGGCCCTCCTTCCGGCCAGTCCGTGCCGGTACGCCGCGACCGAGGCCGCGTCGAAGGGGCTCAGGCCGGCCGCCAGCAGGGAGCCGAGCAGGCCGGCCAGCACGTCGCCGCTGCCCGCCGTGGCGAGCCAGGAGGTGCCGGTGGGGTTGACCCGGGCTCGGCCGTCCGGGGTGGCGACCACCGTCGTCGAGCCCTTCAGCAGGACCACCGCGCCGTACCGCTCCGCCAGCCGCCGGGCGGTGCGCAGCCGGGTGGCCGCCAGGTCCGCGGCGGCGGGCGGCTCCCCATCCTCCGTCAGCAGCCGGGCCGCCTCCCCGGTGTGCGGGGTGAGCACCAGCGGCGGGCCGTCCTGCGGGCCGCGCCGGGCCAGCTCGGTGAGGCCGTCCGCGTCGACCACCACCGGCACGGTGCCCGCCAGGGCCTGGTCCAGTCGCTCCCCCGCTCCCGCGCCGCCGCCGGGCCCGACCACCCAGGCCTGCACCCGCCCGGCCGCGGCCAGCGTCCCCTCGGACACCAGCACCTCCGGGAAGCGCCGCACCACCTCGGCCGCCGCCGAGCCGGCGTACCGCACCGCACCGGCCCCGCCGCGCAGCGCACCGGCCACCGCCAGCACCGCGGCCCCGGGGTACTGCTCCGAACCGGCGGCCACCCCGACCACGCCCCGCCGGTACTTGTCGCTCTCCGCCCCGGGCACCGGCACCAGCGCCGCCACGTCCGCCTCCTGAAGCGCCGTCACCCGCGCCTGCGGCAGGTCCAGGCCGATCTCCACCAGGTGCACCACCCCGGCGTACGAGGCGCCCGGGTCGATCAGCAGGCCCGGCTTGTACGTGCCGAAGCAGACCGTCACGTCCGCCCGCAGCGCCGCGCCCGCCACCTCCCCGGTGTCCGCATCCACCCCGCTCGGCACGTCCACCGCGACCAGCGTGCCGCGCCGCTCGGCACCGGCCAGCCAGGCCGTCCCCGGGCGCAGCCCGCCGCGTCCGCCGATGCCGACGATCCCGTCCAGCACCAGGTCCGCGGTGGCGTACTCCCCCTGATCCGCCGTCACCCGGCCGCCGGCCGACCGCAGCGCGGCCAGCCCGCCCGCGTGCACCCGCTCGGGGCTCAGCAACAGTGCCCGCACCGAGGCGCCGCGCCGGGCCAGCAGCGCCCCCGCGTACAGCGCGTCCCCGCCGTTGTCCCCGCTGCCCGCGAGCACCAGCACCCGCGCCCCGTACACCCGCCCAAGCAGCCGGGCGCAGACCGCCGCCAGGCCGTACGCGGCCCGCTGCATCAGCGTCCCCTCCGGCAGACGGGCCATCAGCTCCGCCTCCGCCGCCCGGACCTGACCGACCGTGTGAGCGCTGCGCATGCGTCCTCCTGCTACCCCTCGGCGATGACCACCGCCGACGCTACGCCCGCGTCGTGGCTCAGCGACACGTGCCACGAGCGCACCCCGAGCTCCGCCGCCCGCGCCGCCACCGTCCCGCGCACCGTCAGCACCGGCCGCCCCGAGGCCTCCGTCGACACCTCGGCGTCCGTCCACCGCAGCCCGCCCGGCGCCCCCAGCGCCTTGGCCAGCGCCTCCTTCGCCGCGAACCGCGCCGCCAGCGAGGCCACCCCCCGCCGCGCCCCGCTCGGCAGCACCAGCTCCCCCTCCGTGAACAGCCGCTCCGCCATCCCGGGCGTCCGCTCCAACGCCGCCCCGAACCGCGCGATCTCCGCCACGTCGATCCCGACCCCGACGATCACCCTCTGCTCCTCTCGACCGTCCAAGGGTGTCACCCCGCCGGAGCGGGCCGACGGGGTGACACCGGGTCAGGGCTACTCGACGGTGACGGACTTGGCGAGGTTGCGGGGCTGGTCGACCTCGTGGCCCTTGGCGGTGGCCAGCTCGCAGGCGAAGACCTGGAGCGGGACGGTGGCCACCAGGGGCTGGAGCAGGACCGGGGTGGCTGGGATGCGGATCAGGTGGTCCGCGTACGGGGCCACGGCCTCGTCACCCTCCTCGGCGATCACGATGGTGCGGGCGCCGCGGGCGCGGATCTCCTGGATGTTGGAGACCACCTTGTCGTGCAGCACCGAGCGCCCGCGCGGGGACGGTGCCACCACGACCACCGGCAGGCCCTCCTCGATCAGGGCGATCGGGCCGTGCTTGAGCTCGCCGGCCGCGAAGCCCTCGGCGTGCATGTACGCCAGCTCCTTGAGCTTCAACGCGCCCTCCAGCGCCACCGGGTAGCCCACGTGCCGCCCCAGGAACAGCACCGCCCGGGCGTCCGCCAGCGAACGGGCCAGCTCGCGCACCGGCTCCATGGTCCGCAGCACCTGCTCGACCTGCTTCGGCGCGTCCCGCAGCTCCTCGATGACCGCGAGGATCTCGTCCCCCCACTTGGTGCCGCGCACCTGCCCGAGGTACAGCGCCACCAGGTAGCAGGCGACCAGCTGGGTGAGGAAGGCCTTGGTCGAGGCGACCGCCACCTCCGGCCCGGCGTGGGTGTAGAGCACCGCGTCCGATTCGCGCGGGATGGTGGAGCCGTTGGTGTTGCAGATCGCCAGCACCTTCGCGCCCTGCTCGCGCGCGTGCCGCAAGGCCATCAGGGTGTCCATCGTCTCCCCGGACTGCGAGATCGCGATCACCAGCGTCCGCTCGTCCAGGATCGGGTCCCGGTAGCGGAACTCGCTCGCGACCTCCACCTCGCACGGCACCCGCGTCCAGTGCTCGATCGCGTACTTGGCGATCGCCCCCGCGTGGTACGCCGTGCCGCAGGCGACGATCACCACCTTCTCCACCGCCCGCAAGTCCGCGTCGTCCAACCGCAGCTCATCGAGCGTCAGCTGCCCGTCGGCGCCGATCCGCCCGAGCAGGGTGTCCGCCACCGCCTTCGGCTGCTCGGCGATCTCCTTCAGCATGAAGTAGTCGTAGCCCCCCCTTCTCCGCCGCCGAGGCGTCCCAGTCCACGTGGTACTCCCGCACCACCGCCGGCCGCCCCTCGAAGTCCGTCACCGACACCCCGTCAGCCCGCAGCTCCACCACCTGGTCCTGCCCCAGCTCCACCGCCTCCCGCGTGAACGCGATGAACGCCGCCACGTCCGAGGCCAGGAAGTTCTCCCCCACACCCCTACCGACGACGAGCGGAGAGTTCCGCCGCGCCCCCACCACCACACCCGGCTGGTCCGCGTGCACCGCCACCAGCGTGAACGCACCCTCCAGACGCCGGCACACCACCCGCATCGCCTCCGCCAGATCCCCCGCGAAAACCTCCCCCAACAGATGCGCCACCACCTCGGTGTCCGTCTCCGAGCGCAGGGTGTGCCCCCGCCCCGCCAACTCCTCCCGGAGCTCGGCGAAGTTCTCGATGATCCCGTTGTGCACCACCGCCACCCGCCCGTGGTCGTCCAGGTGCGGATGCGCGTTCAGGTCCGTCGGACCGCCGTGCGTCGCCCACCGGGTGTGACCGATGCCGACCGTCCCGGCGGGGAGCGGTCGCTCGGCGAGCGCCTTCTCCAGATTGACCAGCTTTCCGGCCCGCTTCTCGGTGGCGAGGGCCCACCGTCCGTCAGGTCGCGGTGTCTGAACCGCCACACCGGCCGAGTCGTAACCGCGGTACTCCAGTCGTCGTAGGCCCTCGACGACCACGTCCATGGCTCCCTGAGAGCCTACATAAGCCACAATTCCGCACATAAGGTCAGCATATGCGTGCCCCCCGTGACCGGCCCTCCGCCGCTCGTGACCGACACCACAGCACCCGCCCGCCCCGGAACGGCCCACAATGGAGCACGTGCTGACCGAACTCTGTACGAGGGGCGCTCCCGCGACGCCCACCCCCTCCCCGTACGTGGATCTGGACCGGGCCGAGTGGAGCGCCCTGCGCGAGCGCACCCCGCTGCCGCTGACGGCCGAAGAGGTCGAGCAGCTCCGAGGCCTGGGCACCGCACTCGACCTGGACGAGGTCCGGGACGTCTACCTGCCGCTGTCCCGGTTGCTGAACCTCTACATCCACGCCACCCACGAGCTGCGCGGCGCCGTCGGTACCTTCCTGGACACCCCGGACACCGAGCGCACCCGCACCCCGTTCGTGATCGGCGTGGCCGGCTCGGTCGCGGTCGGGAAGTCCACCACCGCCCGCCTCCTCCAGGCCCTGCTGGCCCGCTGGCCCGAACACCCCCGGGTCGAGCTGGTCACCACCGACGGCTTCCTGCTCCCCAACGAGGAGCTCCGCCGCCGGGGCCTGATGGCCCGTAAGGGCTTCCCCGAGTCCTACGACCGCCGGGCGCTGATGCGCTTCGTGGCGGACGTGAAGGCCGGCAAGGACCGGGTCACCGCCCCGGTCTACTCGCACCTGGTCTACGACATCGTGCCGGACGAGCGCCTCGCCGTGGAGCGCCCCGACATCCTGATCGTCGAGGGCCTCAACGTGCTCCAGCCGGCCCTGCCCGGCACCGACGGCCGCACCCGCCTCGCGGTGGCCGACTACTTCGACTTCTCCATCTACGTGGACGCCCGCACCGACGACATCGAGCGCTGGTACCTGTCCCGCTTCAAGAAGCTCCGGGACACCGCCTTCCAGGACCCGAACTCCTACTTCCGCCGCTTCACCGAGGTCCCGGAGGAGGAGGCGATGGAGTACGGCCGCCAGGTCTGGCGCACCATCAACAAGCCCAACCTGCTGGAGAACGTCCTCCCCACCCGCGGCCGGGCCACCCTGGTCCTCCAGAAGGGCGCCGACCACAAGGTCCGCCGCGCCCTGCTCCGCAAGCTCTGAGCCGCGCAGGCCCCTGAAACGCCCTCAGGCCCCCACCACCGGTGGGGGCCTGAGCGTCGATCAGAACCGAATCAGCCGAGATACGTCCGCACGGCCTCCGCCAGCCGCTCCGCGACGGCCTTGGACTGCACCTCGTCGGCCGCCTCCACCATCACCCGCACCAGCGGCTCGGTGCCCGAGGGGCGCAGCAGCACCCGCCCGGTGGCGCCCAGCTCGGCCTCGGCGGCCGCGACGGCGGCGATCAGCTCGGCGCTGGTCGACACCCGGCTCTTGTCCACGCCCTTGACGTTGATCAGCACCTGCGGCAGCCGGGTCATCACGGCGGCCAGGTCGGCCAGCGGCTGCTTGGTGGCGGCCACCCGGGCACCGAGCATCAGGCCGGTGAGGGTGCCGTCGCCGGTGGTGGCGTGGTCCAGCAGGATCACGTGGCCGGACTGCTCGCCGCCCAGCGCGAAGCCGTGCTTCTTCATCTCCTCCAGCACGTAGCGGTCGCCGACGGCGGTCTGCACCAGCTCGACGCCCTCGCGCTCCATCGCCAGCTTGAAGCCCAGGTTGGACATCACGGTGGCCACCGCGGTGTTGCGGCGCAGGGTGCCGGCCTCCTTCATGGCCACGGCGAGGATCGCGATGATCTGGTCGCCGTCCACCTCGTTGCCGTCCGCGTCGGCGGCCAGGCAGCGGTCGGCGTCGCCGTCCAGGGCGATGCCCAGGTCGGCCCGGTGCTCCTTCATCGCCACCCGCAGCTTGTCCAGGTGGGTGGAGCCGACGCCGTCGTTGATGTTGAGCCCGTCCGGCTCGGCACCGAGCGTGTAGACCACCTCGGCACCGGCCCGGGCGAAGGCCTCGGGGGCGACCCGGGCGGCGGCGCCGTGGGCGCCGTCGATGACCACCCGCACGCCGTCCAGGCGGTTGGGCAGCACGGCGACCAGGTGGGCCACGTACCGGTCGAAGCCCTCGGTGTACTGGCGGACCCGGCCGACGGCCGCGCCGGTCGGGCGCTTCCAGTTCTCGTCCGTGCCGACCCCGTAGCGGCGGTAGTGCGCCTCGATGGCGTCCTCGATCGCGTCGTCCAGCTTGTGGCCGCCGCGGGCGAGGAACTTGATGCCGTTGTCGGGCATCGCGTTGTGGCTGGCCGACAGCATCACGCCGAAGTCGGCCCCGAGCGCACCGGTGAGGTACGCCACGGCGGGGGTCGGCAGCACGCCGACCCGCAGCACGTCCACGCCGGCGCTGGCCAGCCCGGCGATCACCGCCGCCTCCAGGAACTCCCCGGACGCCCTCGGGTCGCGGCCCACGACCGCCACCGGGCGGTGGCCGGCGAAGGCCCCCGCATCACCGAGCACGTGCGCGGCCGCCACCGAGAGGCCGAGTGCCAGTTCGGCGGTCAGGCCCTCGTTGGCCACACCGCGCACGCCGTCCGTACCGAAGAGTCGTCCCACGTTTTCCGTCCTTCGTCACCGTTGCACCGGAATTCTGACAGGCAGAATCTCTCGCGTTCACCAGCCTCCGCACAGGCGCTCGAACGCGGAAAGCACGACGCCCCGGAGCACACGGGGTGCTCCGGGGCGTACAAGCACACCCCGGGGGTGCGGACCATCGAAACGGTACGCCCCCCGGCGGGGATGCTTAGCGCTTGCTGTACTGCGGCGCCTTGCGGGCCTTCTTGAGACCGGCCTTCTTGCGCTCGACGGCGCGGGCGTCACGGGTCAGGAAGCCGGCCTTCTTGAGGGCGCCGCGGTTGTTGTCCACGTCGGCCTCGTTCAGGGCGCGGGCCACGCCGAGGCGCAGCGCGTAGGCCTGACCCGAGACACCGCCACCCGCGATGCGGGCGACGACGTCGTAACGGCCATCGAGCTCGAGGAGCTTGAAGGGCTCGTTCACGGTCTGCTGGTGCACCTTGTTGGGGAAGTAGTTCTCCAGGGTGCGACCGTTGATCTTCCACTTACCGGTGCCCGGGACGATCCGGACGCGGGCAATGGCCTCCTTGCGACGGCCGAGGCCGGCGCCGGGGATGGCCTCGCCGAAGCGGCCGGCCAGGGACTCGGAGGTGTAGGTCTCCTCCGAGGTGTAGTCGCCCTCGACGTTCTCGTCGAAGTCGACCTCAAGGGTGCTCTCGATGGCAGTCTCGGCCACGATGTTCCTCAGCTTTTCAGTGATGGGGGCTTGGTGGCCGGAATTACTGCGCGACCTGGGTGATCTCGAACGGCACCGGCTGCTGGGCAGCGTGCGGGTGCTGGTCGCCCGAGTAGACCTTCAGCTTCGAGAGCATCTGACGGCCCAGGCTGTTCTTGGGGATCATGCCCTTGATGGCCTTCTCGACGGCCTTCTCCGGGTTGTTCGCCAGGAGGTCGTCGTAGCGGACCGCGCGGAGACCGCCCGGGAAACCGCTGTGGCGGTACGCCATCTTCTGGGTCTTCTTGTTACCCGACAGGTGCACCTTGTCCGCGTTGATGATGATGACGAAGTCACCCGTGTCAACGTGCGGCGCGTAGATCGCCTTGTGCTTGCCCCGGAGGAGGTTGGCGGCCTGGGAGGCCAGGCGGCCGAGCACAACGTCTTGCGCGTCGATGACGTGCCACTGACGCTGGACGTCGCCGGGCTTGGGGCTGTACGTACGCACGGTCGTAGCCTCTGCTTTTCAGTGAGTGAGTCCTGACAGGAGCACCTGGGCGGGGGATCAGCCCGGTTCCACTTGGACGCAATTCAAGGGGAAGCCGCTGGTCATCGGCCTTGGTGTCTCCGGCGTACCGACCTCTCACGTGAGATGGAGCGAGCCAATACGCACAACAAGGGCCCAGCCTACCGGCAGGGTCCGTACGGGTCAAAAACGCTCGGCCTAGCGGTCCCGCTGCACCCGGGTCTCGTCCCAGACCGGCTCCTTGGACTCGTAGACCCGGCCGTCGGAGCCGAAGACCAGGAAGCGGTCGAAGGTCTTGGCGAACCAGCGGTCGTGGGTCACGCACAGCACCGTGCCCTCGAAGGCCTCCAGGCCCTGCTGGAGCGCCTCGGCGCTCTCCAGGTCCAGGTTGTCCGTCGGCTCGTCCAGCAGCAGCGCGGTGACGCCGTCCAGCTCCAGCTTCAGGATCATCAACCGGGCCTGCTGGCCACCGGAGAGCGACTCGAACTTCTGCTCCTCCTGGCGGTCCAGCTCGTACCGGCGCAGCGCCCCCATCGCGGCACCGCGGCTGAGCGCGTGCTCCTCCTCGATGATCGACCTGACGGTCCGTCCGAGCAGCTCCGGATGGGCGTGGGTCTGCCGGAAGTGGCCGGGCACCACCCGGGCGCCGAGCTTGAACGAGCCGGAGTGCTTCACCGTCTCGTCGCCGGCCAGCAGGCGCAGGAAGTGCGACTTGCCGGAGCCGTTGGAGCCCAGCACGCCGACCCGCTCGCCGTAGAAGACCTCCAGGTCGAAGGGCTTCATCAGGCCGGTGAGCTCCAGCTGCTCGATGGTGAGCGAACGCACACCGGTGCGGCCGCCCTTGAGCCGCATGGTGATGTTCTGCTCGCGCGGCGGCTCCTCCGGCCGGCCCGCCTCCTCGAACTTCTTCAGCCGGGTCTGCGCCGCCGCGTACCGGGTGGCCAGCGCATGGCTGACGGAGGCGGCCTGACGGAGGTTCACCACCAGCTTCTTCAGCTTGGCGTGCTCCTCGTCCCAGCGCCGGCCCAGCTCCTCGAAGCGCTCGAAGCGCTCCTTGCGGGCCTCGTGGAAGGAGTCGAAGCCCCCGCCGTGCACCCAGACCGAGCTGCCGCCGCCACCGAAGCCGGTCTCGACGCTGATGATCTTGTCGGCCGAGCGGGAGAGCAGCTCGCGGTCGTGCGAGATGAAGAGGACGGTCTTCGGGGTGGCCTTGATGGCCTCCTCCAGCCAGCGCTTGCCCGGCACGTCCAGGTAGTTGTCCGGCTCGTCCAGCAGCAGCACCTCCTCGGGGCCGCGAAGCAGCGCCTCCAGCACCAGGCGCTTCTGCTCACCGCCGGAGAGGGTGTTCAGCCCGCGGAACTGCGCCCGGTCGAAGGGCATGCCCAGCGCGGCGGTGGTACAGACGTCCCAGACCGTCTCGTAGTCGTACCCGTCGGCGTCGGCCCAGTCCGAGAGCGCCTGCGCGTACGCCATCTGCGACTTCTCGTCGTCCTGCGCCATCATCGCCAGCTCGGCGGCGTCCACCGCCTTGGCCGCGACGGCGATCCGCGGCGGCGCCACCGACACCAGCAGGTCCCGCACCGAGGCGTCGGCGGGCAGCGCCCCCGGCGTCTCCCGCTGGTCCTCCCGCCCGGTGGTCCCGACGAACTGGCGCATCACGCCCAGCCCGCCGCTCACCGTCACCGAGCCGCCGTGCGGCTGGGTGTCCCCCGCGATCATGCGCAGCAGCGTGGTCTTCCCGGCCCCGTTGGCGCCCACCAGCGCCACCGCGGAGCCCTCGCCGACCCGGAAGGACGCGTCGTCGAACAGCACCCGCCCGTCCGGCAGGTAGTACTCCAGGTGCGAAATCTCGACGTGTCCCATGGCAGGGATTGTGCCGCCTTCGGCCCATACGGCCCAAACGGATTTGGCCACCCCCGGCAGGGCAGCGCCCCAGGGGCGCGAGGAACTGCGCGAGTACGGAAGGCGGCCCAGCGCGAGATCGGGGCACGTCAGCCAGTTGCACGTGCTGCCGTTCCCCTGCGCGCAGTTCCCCGCGCCCCCGGCATCACGTTCCCGGAAGCGTCCGCATCCGCCGCGCGAGGCGGTTCCGCTCCGCGAGCTGGTCGTCGGCCGGGTAGCCGACCTCCTCCAGCGTCAGCCCGTACGGCCGGACCACGTTCACGGCCGAGTTCCTGACCCGTCCGGCCAGCACCTGCCCCGGGAAGTCCACCGGCCGGTGCCCGTCGCCGACCAGCAGCATCGCCCCGACCAACGACCGCACCATGTTGTGGCAGAAGGCGTCCGCCCGCACCGTCGCCACCGCCAGCGACCCCTCCTGCGAGGCGTAGGAGTCCACCGGCACCCGGTCCCACCGCAGCTCCAGCAGCGTCCGGATGGTCGTCGCACCCTCCCGCTTCTTGCAGTAGGCCGCGAAGTCGTGCTCCCCCAGCAGCAGCCGCGCCGCCTCGTTCATCTTCTCCACGTCCAGCGGCCGGTCGTGCCACAGCACGTGCCCCCGCAGCAGCGGGTCCACCCCGCCCGGGTGGTCGGCGACCCGGTACGCGTACCGCCGCCAGACGGCCGCGAACCGCGCGTCGAAGCCCGACGGCGCCTCCGACACCCGGTAGATCCGCACGTCGCCCGGCAGCCGCCCGGCGAGCCGCCGCAGCAGCTTCTCGCCGTGCTCGGCCCACAGCTCCGCCGGCAGGTCCACGTGCGCGACCTGGCCCCGGGCGTGCACCCCGGCGTCGGTCCGGCCGGCCACCGTGAGCGGGAAGAGGTCCTGACTGCGCGTCACGATCTGCAGCGCGCTCTCGATCTCCTCCTGCACGGTGCGCCGGCCCCGTTGCCGCGCCCAGCCGGAGAACTCGGCGCCCTGGTAGGCCAGGTCGAGCCGGATCCGCACGTACCCGTCCGCCGGGCCGTCCTTGACCGGGGGCTGCTCGGCGCAGTCGTTCACCACGTAAGTACTCCTAGAAAGGGAACGGGCCCGCCCCCCGGTGAAGGGAGCGGGCCCGGACGTCACCTGAGAAGGTGTCAGGCCTTGTCGGCCTCGACCTCGGTGGCCTCGGTCTCCTCGACCGCGGTCTCCTCGGCCTTGGCGTCGGCCTCCTTGACGGCACGCTTGGTGGCCGCCTCGGCCTCGCCGACGGCGGTCTGCGCGACGGTGAGGGCCTCGACCAGCTCGATCACGGCCATCGGCGCGTTGTCACCACGACGACCACCGATCTTGGTGATGCGGGTGTAACCACCGGGGCGGTTCTCGTAGCGGGGGGCGATCTCGGTGAAGAGGGTGTGCAGCACCGACACGTCGGTGATCGTCTTGCGGACGATGCGACGGTTGTGGATGTCGCCCTTCTTCGCCTTGGTGATCAGCTTCTCGGCCAGCGGGCGCATCCGACGGGCCTTGGCCTCGGTCGTGGTGATGCGGCCGTACTGGAACAGCTCCCGGCACAGACCGGCGAGCAGCAGCGGCTCGTGGTGCGGGCCGCCGCCGAGGCGGGCACCCTTCGTGGGACGCGGCATGCGTAACTCCTTGAATCACCGTCACCGGCCGTATCAGGTACCGGAACGGGCGTACGGGCACTGTGCCCGTACGGCTTTCATGAAGCGGAGCGGCCCGGTTGGGGGCCGCCCCGCCACAAATCTCTTAGTACTGCTCGGTCTCCGCGTAACCCGCGTCGTCCAGGTCGTCGGCGCCGAAGGCGTCGGCGGCGGCGGTCGGGTCGAACCCGGGCGGGCTGTCCTTGAGCGCCAGGCCCATGCCGGCCAGCTTCGCCTTGACCTCGTCGATCGACTTCGCACCGAAGTTGCGGATGTCGAGCAGGTCGGCCTCGGAGCGGGCGACGAGCTCACCCACGGTGTGGATGCCCTCGCGCTTGAGGCAGTTGTACGACCGAACGGTGAGCTCGAGCTCCTCGATCGGCAGCGCCAGGTCGGCGGCCAGGGCGGCGTCCGTCGGGGACGGGCCCATGTCGATGCCCTCGGCGTCGATGTTCAGCTCGCGGGCGAGACCGAACAGCTCCACCAGGGTCTTGCCGGCCGAGGCCATGGCGTCACGGGGGCGCATGGCGGGCTTGGTCTCGACGTCGACGATGAGCTTGTCGAAGTCGGTCCGCTGCTCGACACGGGTGGCCTCGACCTTGTAGGTGACCTTCAGCACGGGGCTGTAGATCGAGTCGACCGGGATGCGGCCGATCTCCTGGCCGGAAGCCTTGTTCTGCACGGCGGAGACGTAGCCGCGACCGCGCTCGACGGTCAGCTCCATCTCCAGCTTGCCCTTGCCGTTCAGGGTGGCGAGGACCAGCTCGGGGTTGTGCACCTCGACACCGGCCGGCGGCGCGATGTCGGCGGCGGTGACCACACCCGGACCCTGCTTGCGCAGGTACATCACGACCGGCTCGTCGTGCTCCGAGGAGACGACCAGCTGCTTGATGTTCAGGATGAGGTCGGTGACGTCCTCCTTGACGCCCGGCACGGTGGTGAACTCGTGCAGGACACCGTCGACCCGGATGCTGGTGACAGCGGCGCCGGGGATCGAGGAGAGGAGCGTGCGGCGGAGAGAGTTGCCGAGGGTGTAGCCGAAGCCCGGCTCCAGCGGCTCGATCACGAACCGCGAGCGGAACTCGTCGACGACCTCTTCGGTCAGCGAGGGACGCTGAGCGATCAGCATGTTTTCAGATCCTCCAGTTGGACTCGGCACCCACTATTTGATGCCGAACAGAACCAGCGTACGGGGTCCGGCCTCAGACCGGACCCCGTACGAGGTTTAAAACACCCAGACTGCCCGAAGGCGCTGCGTCAGACGCGGCGGCGCTTCGGCGGACGGCAGCCGTTGTGCGGGGTGGGGGTGACGTCCTGGATCGAGCCGACCTCGATGCCGGCGGCGGACAGCGAACGGATCGCGGTCTCACGGCCGGAACCCGGGCCCTTGACGAAGACGTCGACCTTGCGCATGCCGTGCTCCATCGCGCGACGGGCAGCGGCCTCGGCGGCCATCTGCGCGGCGAACGGGGTGGACTTGCGCGAGCCCTTGAAGCCGACGTGGCCGGCGGAGGCCCAGGAGATCACGTTGCCCTGCGGGTCGGTGATCGAAACGATGGTGTTGTTGAACGTGCTCTTGATGTGCGCGTGGCCGTGAGCGACGTTCTTCTTTTCCTTGCGGCGGATCTTCTTCGCGCCGGCAGCCTGACGACCCTTGGGGGGCATAAGTCTGTTCTCCTACTGAGGTGGTCGGTCCGCTAACCCGCGGGCCGGAGGGATGTCCGGTTAACGGGCGGACTACTTCTTGCCCGGCTTCTTCTTGCCGGCAATCGCGCGACGCGGGCCCTTGCGGGTACGCGCGTTGGTGTGGGTGCGCTGACCGCGGACCGGGAGGCCACGGCGGTGACGCAGACCCTCGTAGCAGCCGATCTCGACCTTGCGGCGGATGTCGGCGGCAACGGCGCGGCGGAGGTCACCCTCGACCTCGAAGTTCGCGTCGATGTACTGGCTCAGCTTGACCAGGTCGTCCTCGGTGATGTCGCGAACGCGGACATCCGGGTTGACGCCGGTCTCGGCGAGCGCGAGCTGCGCGCGGGTGCGGCCGATGCCGTAGACGTAGGTCAGAGCGATCTCGATCCGCTTCTCACGCGGGAGATCAACGCCTGCGAGGCGTGCCATTCAAGGCTCCTGTGGTTCTTTCAGAGGTCTGACGCGCTACCTACTCCGACACCTCTCGGTGTGGGAGCCCCGGCCTCTGAGCCGAGGGTGGCAGTCCGTCCCCGGAGGGGACGGATCGGGTAGCCCGCGTATGACGTTTTTTCGCGTCGCGCGAAGTACTACGAGAAATGCGGGGTGAGGCTGGTCAGCCCTGGCGCTGCTTGTGGCGCAGGTTGTCGCAGATCACCATGACCCGGCCGTGACGGCGGATCACCTTGCACTTGTCGCAGATCTTCTTGACGCTCGGCTTGACCTTCATGGTTCAGGTTCTCCGGGTCTAGATCTGACAGATGCTTGTTACTTGTACCGGTAGACGATCCGGCCTCGAGTCAGGTCATAAGGGCTGAGCTCCACGACGACCCGGTCGTCCGGGAGGATGCGGATGTAGTGCATCCGCATCTTGCCGCTGATGTGCGCGAGGACCTTGTGACCGTTCTGCAGCTCCACCTTGAACATGGCGTTCGGCAGGGACTCGATCACGGTGCCCTCGATCTCAATGGCGCCTTGCTTCTTTGCCATGAACTACGAGATCCACCTTCCGGGGAACGGCTACCGTATGCGGCACGCTCGTGCGAACCTGGGTTCACCCCCGCCCGAGTGGGTAGAGGGCGTGCAGAAGCACGCTACGAGTGAGCCGACGGTCCATCGTACGCCACGGGCCCAGCCACGCCAAAACCGGCTCAGAGGCTGGTGACGACCAGCGGCTCGACGTGCGCGGTGCAGTGCGCGCAGCGGCGGGCCGCCTCGGGGATCTCGCTCAGGCACTCCGGGCACGGGCGCTTCGCGGCCTTCGGCTTCTTCGGCAGGTAGCGGGCGGTCGCCTTGGTGACCGGCAGCACCACGCAGAAGTACAGCACCGCGGCGGTCAGCAGGAACGCGATCAGCACGTTCAGGAACTGGCCGTACGGGAAGGTGACCTCCAGCACGGTGAAGCTGTACGAGCGGAAGTCGCCGGCCGCACCGACCACCACGCCGACCAGCGGGGTGAGGAACGCGGCCACGAAGCCGGTCACCACCGCGGTGAAGGCCGAGCCGATGACCACACCGACGGCCATGTCGATCACGTTGCCGCGCATCATGAAGTCGCGGAATCCCTTGAGCACTTGCTCGTCCCCTTTTCAGCGGTTGTCAGCTGCTAAAAATAGGACAAACGGCCTGCAGGACGAAACCTGCAGGCCGTACGTGTGTCGAAGGGCTCAGCCCAGGGGATCCGGAGCCGCCACCACGCCCAGCTTCGCCAGCTCGGCCTTGCCGCCGTCGAAGGCGGTGAGCACCAGCGGGCCCTGCTCGGTGACGGCCACCGAGTGCTCCCAGTGCGAGGCCCAGGTGCCGTCGTTGGTGACGACGGTCCACTCGTCGTCCAGGATCGCGGTGTGCGGGGTGCCGAGCGAGACCATCGGCTCGATCGCCAGCACGGTGCCCGGGATCAGCTTGGGGCCCTTGCCCCGGCCGGCCACGTAGTTCAGCACGTGCGGCTCCATGTGCATCGCGGTGCCGATGCCGTGGCCGCCGTAGCCCTCGGTGATGCCCCACTTGCCCTTGGGCGGGAGCGGCTGGCGGCGGACGAAGCCCTCGATCGCCCGGGAGACGTCGACCAGGCGGTTGCCCTTCTTCATCTGGGCGATGCCGGCCCACATCGAGCCCTCGGTCACCTTGGAGAGCAGCTCGTTCTGCGGGGCGGTCTCCCCCACCGCGACGGTGATCGCCGCGTCGCCGTGCCAGCCGTCGACGATCGCGCCGCAGTCGATCGAGATGATGTCGCCCTCCTGGAGGACCCGCTCGCCGGGGATGCCGTGCACGACCTCCTCGTTGACGGAGGCGCAGATCACGCCGGGGAACCACAGACCGCCGTGGTGCGCGCGGAAGTTGGAGGTCGCACCGTGGCCGGTGATCACCTTGTCCGCGATGTCGTTCAGCTCCTGGGTGGTGATCCCCGGGGCCACCGCCTCCCGGCAGGCCTTCAGCGCCTCGGCCACGACCAGCCCGGCCACGCGCATCTTGGCGATCTGCTCGGGGGTCTTGATCTCCACCATCTGGGTTCCACGCCTTCCGTCCGTACTACAGCTACTCACCTACGGTACGACGCGACGACGGCCGGGAAGTCCACGAGGGGCTTCCCGGCCGTCGTCGTCAGACCGTCAGGCGTTCTTCTTCAGTGCGCCGACCGCGCGCTCGGTGACCTCGTCGACCTTGCCCAGCGCCGAGATGGTGACCAGTAGACCCTGGTCCGCGTAGTAGCCGATGATCGGCTCGGTCTTGGTGTGGTACTCCTCCAGGCGGACCCGGACGGCCTCTTCGGTGTCGTCCGAACGCTGGTACAGCTCGCCGCCGCACTCGTCGCAGACGCCCTCGGCCTTCGGCGGGTTGTAGACCACGTGGAAGACGTGGGCGCCGTTGTTGCGGCAGAGCCGGCGACCGGCGATCCGCTTCACGACCTCGTCCTCGGGGACCTCCAGGTCCAGCACGCCGTCCAGGGCGATGCCGGCCTCGGCCAGGATCTCGTCCAGGGCCTTGGCCTGGCCGAGGTTCCGCGGGAAGCCGTCCAGCAGGAAGCCGTTGGCGGCGTCGTCCTGGAGCATGCGGTCCTTGGCCATCCCGATGGTGACCTCATCCGGTACCAGGCGACCCGCGTCCATGTACGCCTTCGCCTCGAGCCCCAACGGGGTGCCCTGGCTGATGTTGGCGCGGAACAGGTCTCCGGTGGAGATGTGGGGAATGGACAGGGTCTTGGCCAGGACGTGCGCCTGAGTACCCTTCCCGGCCCCGGGAGGTCCGACGAGGACGATACGCATCAGCGGAGGAACCCTTCGTAATTACGCTGCTGGAGCTGGCTCTCGATCTGCTTCACAGTTTCGAGTCCGACACCGACGACGATGAGCACACTGGTGCCACCGAACGGGAAGTTTTGGTTCGCGTTGAAGGCGACCAGGGCGATCATCGGGATCAACGCGATCAGGCCCAGGTAGAGCGACCCCGGCCACGTGATACGGGTCAGCACGTAGTTAAGGTACTCGGCCGTCGGTCGGCCGGCCCGGATGCCCGGGATGAACCCACCATACTTCTTCATGTTGTCGGCAACTTCTTCGGGGTTGAAGGAGATGGCGACGTAGAAGAACGCGAAGAACACGATCAGCACGAAGTAGGTGGCCATGTAGATCGGGTGGTCACCGCGGACGAAGTTGGTGTTGATCCACTGCGCCCAGCCGGCCTGGCTGTTCGTCAACTGCGCCACCAGCGCCGGGATGTACAGCAGCGAGGAGGCGAAGATGACCGGGATGACACCCGCCTGGTTGACCTTCAGCGGGATGTAGGTCGAGGTGCCGCCGAAGGCGCGGCGGCCGATCATGCGCTTGGCGTACTGGACCGGGATCCGGCGCTGCGCCTGCTCGACGAAGATGACCAGGATCACGACGACGACGCCGATCGCGATCACGCTGAAGAACTCGACCCAGCCGCCACCGATCTTGCCGGAGAGCTTGATCGCCCACATCGAGCCCGGGAAGCCGGAGGCGATGGAGGTGAAGATCAGGATGGACATGCCGTTGCCGATGCCGCGGTCGGTGATCAGCTCACCGAGCCACATGACCACGGTGGTGCCCGCGGTCATGGTGATCACCATGGAGGCGATGCGGAAGATCGACTGGTCCGGCACCACCTGGTTGGCGAGCGAGCAGCCCGAGAACAGGGCGCCGCTGGAGGCCGTCGCGACGATGCCGGTGCCCTGGAGCACGGCGAGCGCGATGGTCAGGTAGCGGGTGTACTGGGTGATCTTCGCGGTGCCGGCCTGGCCCTCCTTCTTCAGCGCCTCGAGCCGCGGGATGACCACGGTGAGGAGCTGGAGGATGATGCTGGCCGTGATGTACGGCATGATGCCGAGCGCGAAGATCGTCAGCTGGAGCAGCGCGCCACCGCTGAAGAGGTTCACCAGGCCGAACAGACCACTCTGCGACTGGTCCTTCAGACACTGGTTGACCGCGACGAAGTCGACGCCCGGTACGGGAACGTGGGCGCCCAGCCGGAACAGCACCATGATGCCCAGCGTGAACAGCAGCTTCTTGCGCAGGTCGGGCGTCTGGAACGCCCGCGCGAACGCACTGAGCACGGTGCCTCCTGCGCCTCCCGCACGTCGTCGGCGGAAGGGTCGGTCCTGAATGGGTGTGTGGGGATTGCAGCCCCCGTGGGCCCCGGGTTTCTCCGGACGGCACAGGCAAGCCTGGGCGCAGCCTACAAGGGAACTCCACGGACTCTAACAGTGCTCGGCCACCCGAAAGAAGCGCGTACCACCCCTCCCCCACGCACGGGGGACGGGATGCCCGTTTTGACACACAAAAGTCAGCGGAAAATCGGCCGGGAAAGCACGGAACCCCGTCCCTCCCGAAGGAGGAACGGGGTTCCGAGGAACGTCAGCGGGCTCAGATGAGCTCGGTGACCGAACCGCCGGCGGCGGTGATCTTCTCGGCGGCGGAGCCGGAGACGGCGTCGACCGTCACCTGCAGCGCGACCGCGATGTCGCCCTGGCCGAGGACCTTGACGAGCTCGTTCTTGCGAACGGCGCCCTTCGCGATCAGGTCGGCCACGGTGACCTCGCCACCGTTCGGGTAGAGCTCGGCCAGCTTGTCCAGGTTCACGACCTGGAACTGCTTGTGGGCCGGGTTCTTGAAGCCCTTCAGCTTCGGCAGGCGCATGTGGAGGGGCATCTGGCCACCCTCGAAGCGCTGCGGAACCTGGTAGCGGGCCTTGGTGCCCTTGGTGCCACGACCTGCGGTCTTACCCTTGGAACCCTCACCACGACCGACGCGGATCTTGTCGGTCTTGGCACCGGGGGCCGGGCGCAGGTTGTGGATCTTGATCGGCGAGTTGTCTGCCATTTCAGTCCACCTCCTCGACCGTGACGAGGTGACGAACGGTGTGGACCATGCCGCGGATCTCCGGGCGGTCCTCCTTCACCACGGTGTCGTTCAGCCGCTTGAGGCCGAGCGAGCGCAGGGTGTCACGGTGGTTCTGCTTGCTGCCGATGTACGACTTGGTCTGAGTGACCTTCAGGCGAGCCATCAGGCGCTCACCGCCGCAGCGGTACCGGCGGCACGGGCGCGCAGCAGCGCGGCCGGGGCCACGTCCTCCAGCGGCAGGCCACGACGGGCCGCGATCTCCTCGGGGCGCACGAGGCCCTTCAGAGCGGCAACCGTGGCGTGCACGATGTTGATGGCGTTGTCCGAGCCGAGCGACTTCGACAGGATGTCGTGAACGCCGGCGCACTCCAGGACGGCACGCACCGGGCCACCGGCGATAACACCGGTACCGGGGGACGCCGGCTTCAGGAGCACGACGCCGGCGGCCTTCTCACCCTGGATCGGGTGCGGGATGGTGCCCTGGATACGGGGGACCTTGAAGAAGTTCTTCTTGGCCTCCTCAACACCCTTGGCGATGGCGGCCGGAACCTCCTTCGCCTTCCCGTAACCGACACCCACGGTGCCGTCACCGTCGCCCACCACGACCAGCGCGGTGAAGCTGAAACGACGACCACCCTTGACAACCTTGGCGACACGGTTGATCGCGACGACGCGCTCGACGTAAGCAGTCTTCTCGACGGCGGGGGCGTTGCCCCGGTCGTCGCGCTTACGGTCACGCCGCTCGCCACCGCCGGTGCCGCCGCCGGCGCCGCTGCCGCGGCGCTGGGGTCCAGCCATTGGTATTACCTCTCTCGTTTACGTCCGTCGACTGGGTCGACGAGCGGCTTAGAAGTCGAGCCCGGCCTCGCGGGCCGCGTCCGCCAGGGCGGCGATGCGGCCGGCGTACCGGTTGCCCGCGCGGTCGAAGACGACCGACTCGATGCCGGCGGCCTTGGCGCGCTCGGCGACCAGGCTCCCGACCTTCTTGGCCAGCTCGGTCTTGTCGCCCTCGTTGCCCTTGATGGACACGTCGAGGGTGGACGCCGACGCCAGGGTGTGACCCTTGGCGTCGTCGATGACCTGGGCGACCATGTGACGGTTCGAGCGCGTCACAACGAGGCGCGGACGCACCTCGGTGCCGACGACGCGCTTGCGAACGCGGATCGCGCGGCGCTTGCGGGCGGCGTTCTTGTAGCCGTTGCCCTTGCCGATCTTGACAGAGACAGTCATGGCTTACTTACCACTCTTTCCGACCTTGCGGCGGATGACCTCGCCCGCGTACTTGACACCCTTGGCCTTGTACGGGTCGGGCTTCCGCAGCTTGCGGATCTTCGCGGCGACCTCGCCGACCTTCTGCTTGTCGGTGCCGTCCACGTGGAACTTGGTGGGCGACTCGACGACGAAGGAGATGCCCTCCGGCGCCTCGACCAGGATCGGGTGGCTGTAGCCGAGCTGGAACTCCATGTCGGAGCCCTTCGCGGCGACACGGTAACCAACACCGCTGATCTCGAGCGACTTGCGGTAGCCCGCGGTCACGCCGGTGATCATGTTCGCCACCAGCGTGCGGGAAAGGCCGTGGAGGGCCTTCGACTGACGCTCGTCGTTCGGGCGGGTGACGAGCAGCGTGCCGTCCTCGCCCTTGCCGATCTCGATCGGCGCGGCGACGACGTGGGTGAGGGTGCCCTTGGGGCCCTTCACCGAGACCGCCTGGCCATCGATGGTGACGTCCACGCCGGCGGGAACCGGGATGGGCAGCCGTCCAATGCGAGACATTGCTGTACCTCCGTTTCCCGAATTACCAGACGTAGGCGAGAACTTCTCCGCCTACGCCCTTCTTGGCAGCCTGCTTGTCCGTGAGGAGACCCGAGGACGTGGAGATGATCGCCACGCCCAGGCCGCCGAGGACCTTCGGCAGGTTGGTGGACTTTGCGTAAACGCGCAGACCCGGCTTGCTGATGCGCTTGATGCCGGCGATGGAGCGCTCACGGTTGGGGCCGAACTTGAGCTCGATGGTCAGCTTCTTGCTGACCTCGCCCTCAACCGGCTCCTCAACCTTGTAGGAGGAGATGTACCCCTCCTGCTGCAGGATCTCGGCGACGTGCGCCTTGAGCTTGCTGGCCGGCATCGCCACGGTGTCGTGGTACGCCGAGTTCGCGTTACGCAGACGCGTGAGCATGTCTGCGATGGGGTCGGTCATGGTCATGATGGCCTCAGGCCTCTCTCGCCGTGGTTTCTCCGCGCCAGGTCCCCCCGACGCACTCGTGGAGTGCGGCGGGGGCACAGACGCAGGGGACCTGCGACGTAGTAAGACTGGGTGCGAGCCCTCTCACAGAGGGTCGCGGACAGCACACAACTGACCGCGACAGGGGGCCCGACCCCACTACCTTACGGGATTCCGTACGGCTCCCCCAAAACGGGGGCGTGTGGGGTCGGGCACTCCTGCTGATTCGCTGGTGCGACTAAGGCTCTGGCTTACCAGGAGCTCTTGGTCACGCCCGGCAGCTCGCCGCGGTGCGCCATCTCACGGAGGCACACACGGCACAGGCCGAACTTGCGGTACACCGAGTGCGGACGGCCGCAGCGCTGGCAGCGGGTGTACGCACGCACGCCGAACTTCGGCTTGCGCTCGGACTTCGCGATGAGGGACTTCTTCGCCATTGGCTCACGCCTCCTTGAACGGGAAGCCCAGAGCGCGCAGGAGCGCCCGGCCCTCGTCGTCGTTCTGAGCGGTGGTCACGACGGTGATGTCCATACCGCGCTGACGGTCGACCTTGTCCTGGTCGATCTCGTGGAACATGACCTGCTCGGTCAGACCGAACGTGTAGTTGCCACGGCCGTCGAACTGCTTCGGCGAGAGGCCGCGGAAGTCACGGATACGCGGCAGGGCCAGCGACACCAGACGGTCCACGAACTCCCACATGCGGTCACCACGGAGGGTGACGTGGGTGCCGATCGGCTGGCCCTCGCGCAGCTTGAACTGCGCGATGGACTTACGGGCCTTCGTCACCGCCGGCTTCTGGCCGGTGATGGCGGTGAGGTCGCGGATCGCGCCCTCGATCAGCTTGCTGTCACGGGCAGCCTCGCCGACACCCATGTTGACCACGACCTTGACCAGGCCGGGGATCAGCATGACGTTCTCGTACTTGAACTGCTCCTGCAGCTGGCCCTTCACCTCGGAGTTGTAACGCTCCTTGAGGCGGGGGGCCACCTTCTCAACAGTCGTCTCAGACATCAGATGTCCTCACCGGTTCGCTTGGCAACGCGGATCTTGTTGCCCTCGTCGTCGAAGCGGTAACCAACGCGGGTGACGACCTTCTTGCCGTCCTTCTCCACGACCAGCTGGACGTTGGAGACGTGAACGGGAGCCTCGACGGTGACAATGCCACCCTGGGTGCCCGGACCCGGCTTGGTGTGCTTCTTGACCCGGTTCACACCCTCGACCAGGACCTTGTTCTCGGCGGGGATGGCCTGGATGACCTTGCCCTGCTTGCCCTTGTCCTTGCCGGTGATGACCTGAACCAGGTCACCCTTCTTGATCTTCATGCTGTTCGCCATGGGTTAGAGCACCTCCGGCGCCAGCGAGATGATCTTCATGAACTTCTTGTCGCGCAGCTCGCGGCCCACCGGGCCGAAGATGCGGGTGCCACGGGGGTCACCATCGGCGTTCTTCAGAACGACGGCGGCGTTCTCGTCGAAGCGGATGTACGAGCCATCCGGACGACGACGCTCCTTGACGGTGCGGACGACGACGCACTTGACGACGTCACCCTTCTTCACCGAACCGCCGGGGATCGCGTCCTTGACGGTGGCGACGATGACGTCCCCGATACCGGCGTAGCGGCGACCGGAGCCACCGAGAACACGGATGCAAAGGATCTCCTTGGCACCGGTGTTGTCGGCGACGCGCAGTCGCGACTCCTGCTGGATCACAGCTTTCTCCTGATCGTCAACGAAGGTCGACGGGCCGGCCGCTGCTCACCCGGTCGTCTTGCGACACCAGGCACATACGGCCGTACCACATCGGCTTCGTTACTTGGCCTTCTCGAGGATCTCGACGACGCGCCAGCGCTTCGTCGCGGACAGCGGGCGGGTCTCCATGAGGAGGACCCGGTCGCCGATGCCGCAGGCGTTCGCCTCGTCGTGCGCCTTCAGCTTGTTCGTACGGCGGATGACCTTGCCGTACAGCGCGTGCTTGACGCGGTCCTCGACGGCGACGACGACGGTCTTGTCCATCTTGTCGCTGACGACGAGACCCTCACGGGTCTTGCGGAAGCTGCGCGTCTCGTTGGTGTTCTCAGTCATCAGGCGTTCTCCACCGTCTCGATGCCCAGCTCGCGCTCGCGCATCAGGGTGTAGATCCGCGCGATGTCCTTACGGACGAGCTTGAGCCGTCCGTGGTTGTCGAGCTGCCCGGTCGCCGCCTGGAAGCGGAGGTTGAACAGCTCCTCCTTCGCCTCACGGAGCTTGGCGACGAGAGCCTCGTTGTCCAGCTCGCGAAGCTCTGCAGCCTTCGTGGCCGACATCAGCTCTCACCGTCCTCGCGCCGGACGATCCGGCACTTCATCGGCAGCTTGTGCGCGGCGCGGGTGAGCGCCTCGCGAGCCACCTTCTCGTTCGGGTACGACAGCTCGAACATGACCCGACCCGGGTGCACGTTCGCGATCCACCACTCCGGCGAACCCTTACCGGAACCCATGCGGGTCTCGGCCGGCTTCTTGGTCAGCGGACGGTCCGGGTAGATGTTGATCCAGACCTTGCCGCCACGGCGGATGTGACGGGTGATCGCGATACGAGCGGACTCGATCTGACGGTTCGTCACGTAGGCCGGGGTGACGGCCTGGATGCCGAACTGGCCGAACGCCAGCTCGGTGCCACCCTTGGCAGCGCCACGGCGCTTCGGGTGGTGCTGCTTGCGGTGCTTGACCCGACGGGGGATCAGCATGAGGTCAGGCCTCCGTTCCGGTGCTCTCGGCAGCCGGCGCCTCGGTCACCGCGGCCGGAGCCTCGGTGTTCGCGGGACGACGACCGCCACGGGCGCCACGCTCGCCGCCACGGCCACCGCGCTCGCCGCCACGCGCGGGGCGGGCGTCGTTGCGGGCCGGACGGTTGCCCGAGCGGGCAGCGGCGTTCTCAGCGCGGACCTCGGCGATGTTCTTGACGTCGCCCTTGTAGATCCAGACCTTCACGCCGATGCGGCCGAAGGTGGTCTTGGCCTCGAAGAAGCCGTAGTCGACGTTCGCACGGAGGGTGTGCAGCGGCACGCGACCCTCGCGGTAGAACTCCGAACGGCTCATCTCGGCGCCGCCGAGACGACCGGAGCACTGGACCTTGATGCCCTTGGCGCCGGACTTCATGGTGCCCTGCATCGACTTGCGCATGGCACGGCGGAACGACACGCGGGAGGACAGCTGCTCCGCGACGCCCTGAGCCACGAGCTGGGCGTCCAGCTCGGGGTTCTTGACCTCGAGGATGTTCAGCTGGACCTGCTTGCCGGTCAGCTTCTCGAGGTCACCGCGGATGCGGTCGGCCTCGGTGCCACGGCGGCCGATGACGATGCCGGGGCGAGCGGTGTGGATGTCGACGCGGACGCGGTCGCGGGTGCGCTCGATCTCGACCTTGGAGATGCCGGCGCGCTCCATGCCCTTCGTCATCATGCGACGAATGGCGACGTCTTCCTTGACGTAGTCCTTGTACAGCTTGTCGGCGTACCAGCGGGACTTGAAGTCCGTGCTGATGCCGAGGCGGAACCCGTGCGGGTTAACCTTCTGGCCCATTACCGGGTCCCTTCCTTGCTGCTGACGACCACGGTGATGTGGCTGGTCCGCTTGCGGATCCGGTAGGCACGGCCCTGGGCGCGCGGACGGAACCGCTTCAGGGTCGGGCCCTCGTCAACGTACGCCTCGCTGATGACGAGGTCGTCCACGTTGGAGTGGTTGTAGTTGTGCGCGGCGTTGGCGATGGCGCTGTTGAGCACCTTGCCGACCGGCACGGTGGCAGCCTGCGGAGCGAAACGCAGGACCGCCTGGGCCTCCGTGGCACTCATGCCACGGATGAGGTCCACCACGCGGCGGGCCTTCATGGGCGTGACGCGGATGTACCGCGCCTGGGCCCTGGCTTCCATGGTTGTCCCCTTAATGGAGTAAGTCACTTGAGTCGTGCTGGCGCTGAAGCTCGCGGAGCGACTAGCGGCGCTTCGACTTGCGGTCGTCCTTCACGTGCCCCTTGAAGGTGCGCGTGGGGGCGAACTCGCCGAGCTTGTGGCCGACCATCGACTCGGTGACGAACACCGGGACGTGCTTGCGGCCATCGTGGACCGCGATCGTGTGACCGAGCATGCTCGGGGCGATCACGGAGCGACGGGACCAGGTCTTGATGACGTTCTGGGTGCCCGCCTCGTTCTGCGCGTCCACCTTCTTGAGAAGGTGGCCGTCGATGAAGGGGCCCTTCTTGAGACTGCGCGGCATCTGACCTGCTCCTAGCGCTTCTTGTTGGTCTTGCGGCGGCGCACGATGAGCTTGTCCGACGCCTTGTTCGGGCGACGGGTACGGCCCTCGGGCTTACCCCACGGCGAGACCGGGTGGCGACCACCGGAGGTCTTACCCTCACCACCACCGTGCGGGTGGTCGATCGGGTTCATGGCCACACCACGCACGGTCGGGCGGACGCCCTTCCAGCGCATACGGCCGGCCTTGCCCCAGTTGATGTTCGACTGCTCGGCGTTGCCGACCTCGCCGACAGTGGCGCGGCAGCGGGCGTCGACCAGACGGATCTCACCGGAGGGCATGCGCAGGTGCGCCATCTTGCCCTCACGCGCCAGCAGCTGGATGCCGGAGCCGGCGGAGCGGGCCATCTTGGCACCGCCGCCGGGACGCAGCTCCACCGCGTGGATGGTGGTACCGACCGGGATGTTGCGCAGCGGCAGGTTGTTGCCCGGCTTGATGTCGGCCGCGGGGCCGTTCTCGATCCGGTCACCCTGGGCGATGCCGCGCGGGGCGATGATGTAGCGCTTCTCGCCGTCCGCGTAGTGCAGGAGCGCGATGCGCGCGGTGCGGTTGGGGTCGTACTCGATGTGAGCGACCTTGGCCGGCACGCCGTCCTTGTCGTGACGACGGAAGTCGATCACGCGGTAGGCGCGCTTGTGGCCGCCACCCTGGTGGCGAGCGGTGACACGACCGGCGTTGTTACGGCCGCCCTTGCTGTGCAGCGGGCGAACCAGCGACTTCTCCGGCGTGGACCGCGTGATCTCGACGAAGTCGGCCACGCTCGAGCCACGACGGCCCGGCGTAGTCGGCTTGTACTTGCGGATACCCATTTTCGTCCTCGTCCTTAACGACGATCCGAGTCCTCCGTCAGGAGGTCGGACCACCGAAGATGTCGATGCGGTTGCCCTCGGCCAGCGTCACGATGGCGCGCTTGGTGTCCTTGCGCTTGCCGAAACCGGTCTTGGAGCGCTTGCGCTTGCCCTGACGGTTGATCGTGTTGACAGCCTCGACCTTGACCGAGAAGACCGCCTCGACGGCCTGCTTGATCTGGGTCTTGTTGGACCCCGGCGACACGATGAACGTGTACTTGTTCTCGTCGAGGAGCGAGTAGCTCTTCTCGGAGATGACCGGCTTCACCAGGACGTCACGGGGGTCCGTGAACGTCTTGCTCGTGATCTCTGCAGCCATCAGGCGGCGCTCCCTTCGAGCTCGCCCTCAGCAGCCACGGCCTTGGCGGACGCGGCCGGACCGGCCACGAAACGCTCGAAGGCGGCCTGGGTGAAGACCACGTCGTCGGAGACGAGCACGTCGTAGGTGTTCAGCTGACCCGCGTCCAGGATGTGCACGTTCGGCAGGTTGCGAGCGGACTTGATGCCCAGCTCGTCCTCGCGCTCGACGACCAGGAGGACGTTCTTGCGCTCGGAGATCTTGCCGAACAGGCCCTTGGCGGCCTTGGTCGACGGCGCCTCGGCCGCAACGACGCCGGTGACGACGTGGATGCGGTTGTGGCGGGCCCGGTCGGTGAGCGCGCCACGCAGAGCGGCGGCGATCATCTTCTTCGGGGTCCGCTGCGAGTAGTCGCGCGGCACGGGACCGTGCACGACGCCACCGCCGGCGAACTGCGGCGCACGGGTCGAGCCCTGACGGGCGCGACCGGTGCCCTTCTGGCGGTACGGCTTCTTGCCGCCGCCACGGACCTCGCCGCGGGTCTTGGTCTTGTGGGTGCCCTGACGGGCGGCAGCGAGCTGCGCCACGACGACCTGGTGCATCAGCGGGATGCTGACCTTGGCGTCGAAGATCTCGGCGGGCAGCTCGAGGCTGCCGGCCTTGTCGCCAGCCGGCGACAGGATGTCAATGGTGCTCATTTCACAGCCCCTTCGCCGCGGTGCGGACGAGGACGAGGCCGCCGTTCGGGCCCGGGACCGCACCCTTGATGAGGAGCAGGCCCTTCTCCGCGTCGACCGCGTGCACGGTCAGGTTCTGGGTGGTCACACGCTCGTGGCCCATCCGACCAGCCATGCGCATGCCCTTGAACACGCGACCCGGGGTGGCGCAGCCACCGATCGAGCCGGGCGAACGGTGCTTGCGCTGGGTGCCGTGACCGGCGCCGAGGCCCTTGAAGTTGTGACGCTTCATGACACCGGCGAAGCCCTTGCCCTTGGAGGTGCCGGTCACGTCGACCTTGACACCCGCCTCGAACAGCTCTGCGGTGATCTCCTGGCCGAGGGTGTACTCGGAAGCATCCGCGGTGCGGAGCTCGACCAGGAAGCGGCGCGGGGTGACACCGGCCTTGGCGAAGTGACCCGCGAGGGGCTTGTTCACCTTGCGGGGGTCGATCTCGCCGAAGCCGATCTGCACGGCGTCGTAGCCGATGCCGTCAGCGGTGTGGACCTGGGTCACGACATTGGGCCCGGCCTTGACGACGGTCACCGGAACGATCCGGTTGTTCTCGTCCCAGACCTGGGTCATGCCGAGCTTCTCGCCCAGGATGCCCTTAATCTGCTTTGCCATCTTCGTCGCGCCTCTCAGAGCTTGATCTCGATGTCGACGCCGGCCGGAAGGTCGAGGCGCATCAGCGAGTCAACGGTCTTCGGGGTCGGGTCGAGGATGTCGATCAGACGCTTGTGAGTGCGCATCTCGAAGTGCTCGCGCGAGTCCTTGTACTTGTGCGGCGAGCGGATGACGCAGTAAACGTTCTTCTCAGTGGGCAGCGGCACCGGGCCCGCGACCTGCGCACCAGTGCGAATGACGGTCTCGACGATCTTCTTCGCCGAGGAGTCAATCACCTCGTGGTCGTAGGCCTTGAGCCGGATGCGGATCTTCTGTCCCGCCATGGCTACTCAGTAGTCCTTTGTGTCGTCTGTTGCTTCTGCAGCCGGATTCGGCCGGGTGGCTTGGTCCGGTGGCGCCCCCGGGTGGTTACCTTCTCCGACCCCCGCGCTCGGGCGTGTCGCCCTCTCGCTTGCAAGAAACCGGGAAGGTCACGCCTTCTCGGTCTCGGTACATCGGGGTCGGCGAGGTCTTGCACCCGCCAGGCGCCGGGTCGAGGCCCTGCCCACGCTTCCCGGAAGATTCCCGTACGTCCGCCCCGCAGCTGCCGCGGTGTCGACTACACACCACTACGCCCACATACAGCACGTGGGAATATGAACGGCCATCACGGGAACGACGAGTACCTGGGACTCGCTTCCAGTCCTCCCGGCGGGAGGCGCGCAGCATCGGCAACTCAACCGAGCAACTAGGACATCCTGCCACAATCGGCAGGTCGGATGCCAATCGGAGCAGCGCGTGATCCGCACCACGCGCCCCCGCGGGCTCCAACTCAGGCCCGCTGTACGACAGTTCGGTCTCCGACCCGCAGCGGCTGCCACCAGTCGCGGTGCTCGCGGTACCAGCGGACGGTGTCGGCCAGGCCGGCCCGGAACTCCACCCGCGGCTGGTAGCCGAGCTCGGCGCGGGCCCGGGCGCCGTCCAGCGAGTACCGCCGGTCGTGGCCCTTGCGGTCGGGGGCGCGGCGGACCGCCTCCCAACCGCGGCCGGTGGCGGCCAGCAGCAGGCCGGTGAGCTCACGGTTGGTCAACTCGGTTCCCCCGCCCAGGTGGTAGACCCGGCCGGCCCGGCCGCGGGCCAGCGCCAGTTCGATGCCCCGGCAGTGGTCGTCCACGTGCAGCCAGTCCCGGACGTGACCGCCGTCGCCGTAGAGCGGGACGGTCCGGCCGTCCAGCAGCTCGGTGGCGAAGAGCGGGATCAGCTTCTCCGGGAACTGGTACGGCCCGTAGGTGTTGGAGGAGCGGGTGACCACCACGTCCAGGCCGTGGGTGCGGTGGTAGGAGAGGGCGAGCAGGTCGGCGGCGGCCTTGGAGGCGGCGTACGGGGAGTTCGGCGCGAGCGGCTCGTCCTCGGTCCAGGAGCCCTCGGCGATCGAGCCGTAGACCTCGTCGGTGGAGACGTGCAGGAAGCGGCCGACACCGTGCTCCAGCGCCGCGTCCAGCAGGACCTGGGTGCCGAGCACGTTGGTGCGCACGAAGGGGGCCGCTCCGGCGATCGAGCGGTCCACGTGGGTCTCGGCGGCGAAGTGCACCACCGCGTCGTGGCCGGGGAGCACCCGCTCCACCAGCTCGTGGTCGCAGACGTCGCCCCGGACGAAGGCGTAGCCGGGGTGGCCGGTCACCGGGGCGAGGTTGGCCTCGACGCCCGCGTAGGTGAGCGCGTCGAGCACGGTGACCCGGGCCGCGGGGTCGGCCGCCAATCGGGCCCGGACGTACGCGGAGCCGACGAAGCCGGCCCCGCCGGTGACGAGGATGCGCCTGGTGGTGCCTTGCTGTGGAACGGCGGAGGGCCCGCCCTCCGTCCTCGCGGACGGGGGGCGGGCCCTCCGGCTGACCAGTGGTCAGATCGGCAATTACTTGACGATCTGGGTGACCTGGCCGGCGCCGACGGTGCGGCCACCCTCACGGATGGCGAACTTCAGGCCCTCCTCCATGGCGATCGGCTGGATCAGCACGACGTCCATGGCGGTGTTGTCGCCCGGCATGACCATCTCGGTGCCCTCGGGGAGGGTCACGACGCCGGTCACGTCCGTGGTACGGAAGTAGAACTGCGGGCGGTAGTTGTTGAAGAACGGGGTGTGACGGCCACCCTCGTCCTTCGACAGGATGTAGGCCTGGGCCTTGAACTCGGTGTGCGGGGTGACCGAGCCCGGCTTGATGATGACCTGGCCGCGCTCGACGTCCTCGCGCTTGATGCCACGGAGGAGCAGACCGACGTTCTCACCGGCCTGGCCCTCGTCGAGCAGCTTGCGGAACATCTCGATGCCGGTGACCGTGGTGGTGGTCTTGGTCTCCTTGATGCCGATGATGTCGACAGTCTCGTTGACCTTGAGGACACCGCGCTCGATGCGGCCGGTGACGACGGTGCCACGACCGGTGATCGTGAAGACGTCCTCGATCGGCATCAGGAACGGCTGGTCCACGGCACGGGCCGGGGTCGGGATGGCCTCGTCCACGGCCTCCATCAGGCCGAGGAGCTTCTGGCCCCACTCGGCGTCGCCCTCGAGCGCCTTCAGCGCCGAGACGCGGACGACCGGCAGGTCGTCGCCCGGGAAGTCGTACTCGGAGAGCAGCTCGCGGACCTCGAGCTCGACGAGCTCCAGGATCTCCTCGTCGTCCACCATGTCGGACTTGTTCAGCGCGACGACGATGTAGGGGACGCCGACCTGGCGGGCCAGGAGGACGTGCTCCTTGGTCTGCGGCATCGGGCCGTCGGTGGCGGCGACGACGAGGATCGCACCGTCCATCTGGGCCGCACCGGTGATCATGTTCTTGATGTAGTCCGCGTGACCCGGGCAGTCGACGTGGGCGTAGTGACGCGCCTCGGTCTGGTACTCGACGTGCGCGATCGAGATGGTGATACCGCGCTGCCGCTCCTCCGGCGCCTTGTCGATCTGGTCGAACGGCGTGAAGGGGTTGATCTCCGGGTACGCGTCGTGCAGCACCTTGGTGATGGCCGCGGTAAGAGTGGTCTTACCGTGGTCGATGTGACCGATGGTGCCGATGTTGACGTGGGGCTTCGTCCGCTCGAACTTCGCCTTCGCCACTGCAGTCCTCCTGAGGACAGTTCTGTACGCCGTGCTGACGTCAGTTGGTCTTTGATCGGGTTTGGTCCGGGCCTGGGCCCGTGCCGTCCCGCGGGTGGGGGCGGAGGGGACCTGGGGAATCCGGGTGGATTCCCCAGGTTCACCTCCTAATAGCCTAAGGGGTTACGAACATCCCGAATGTCGGGACGTCACTCACCCTTGGCCTTGGCGATGATGTCGTCCGCCACGTTCCGCGGAACCTCGGCGTACGAGTCGAACTGCATCGAGTAGCTCGCGCGACCAGAGGTCTTGCTGCGCAGGTCACCGACGTAGCCGAACATCTCGGAGAGCGGCACCAGCGCCGAAACGACGCGGGCACCGTGACGCTCGTCCATGGACCGGATCTGGCCACGGCGAGAGTTGATGTCGCCGATCACGTCGCCCATGTAGTCCTCGGGCGTGGTGACCTCGACGGCCATCATCGGCTCCAGCAGAGCCGGGCCGGCCTTCTTCGCACCCTCCTTGAACGCCATGGAACCGGCGATCTTGAAGGCGAGCTCGGAGGAGTCGACGTCGTGCGAGGCACCGTCGAGCAGGGTCACGCGGACACCCTGGAGCGGGTAGCCGGCGAGGACACCGAACTCCATGGCCTCCTGGCAACCGGCGTCGACCGAGGGGATGTACTCCTTCGGAACGCGGCCACCGGTGACCTTGTTCACGAACTCGTAGCCCTCGCCGGACTCGATCGGCTCGATCGCGATCTGGATCTTCGCGAACTGGCCGGAGCCACCGGTCTGCTTCTTGTGCGTGTAGTCGATGCGCTCGACGGCCTTGCGGATCGTCTCGCGGTACGCGACCTGCGGCTTGCCGACGTTGGCCTCGACCTTGAACTCACGGCGCATACGGTCGACGAGCACCTCGAGGTGCAGCTCGCCCATACCCGCGATGATGGTCTGGCCGGTCTCCTCGTCCGTGTTGACCTGGAAGGACGGGTCCTCCTCGGCGAGACGCTGGATGGCGACACCCAGCTTCTCCTGGTCACCCTTGGACTTGGGCTCGATCGCGACGCGGATGACCGGGGCCGGGAAGTCCATGGACTCCAGGATGACCGGGTTCTTCTCGTCGGACAGCGTCTCACCGGTGGTGGTCTGCTTGAGGCCCATGACGGCGATGATGTCGCCGGCGCCCACCGAGTCGATCTCCTCACGCTTGTTCGCGTGCATGCGGTAGATCTTGCCGATGCGCTCCTTCTTGCCCTTGACGGAGTTCAGCACCGAGGTGCCGGACTCCAGGCGGCCGGAGTACACGCGGACGAAGGTGAGCTTGCCCAGGTGCGGGTCAGACATGATCTTGAACGCGAGCGCGGCGAGCGGCTCGTCGTCCGAGGCCTGACGGACGATCTTCTCGTCGGGGTTGTTCGGCTTCGTGCCCTCGATGCCCTCGATGTCGAGGGGCGACGGCAGGTACTTCACAACCGCGTCGAGCAGGGGCTGGACGCCCTTGTTCTTGAACGCCGAGCCGCAGAAGATCGGGGTGAAGTCCGAGTTCAGCGTGCCCTTGCGGATCGCGGCGACCAGGACGTCCTCGGGGATGTCCTCGCCCTCGAGGGCGAGCTCCATGACCTCGTCGGAGACGTTGGACACGGTGTCGAGGAGCTGCTCGCGGTACTCGGCAGCCTTGTCCGCCAGGTCGGCCGGGATGTCGACGGTGTCGTACATCTCGCCCTTGGGCGCGTCCGCGGACCAGACCAGGGCCTTCATCTTCACCAGGTCGACGACACCGGTGAAGTCACCCTCGGCGCCGATCGGGAGCTGCATGACCAGCGGGGTCGCGCCGAGGCGGTCCACGATGGTCTTGACGCAGAAGTAGAAGTCCGCGCCCGTGCGGTCCAGCTTGTTGATGAAGCAGATGCGCGGGACGCCGTAACGGTCGGCCTGACGCCAGACCGTCTCGGACTGGGGCTCGACACCGGCAACGCCGTCGAACACCGTCACGCCGCCGTCGAGGACGCGGAGCGAACGCTCCACCTCGACGGTGAAGTCGACGTGACCCGGGGTGTCGATGATGTTGATGGTGTTGTCGACACCGTCGAGGGTCCAGTGACAGGTCGTCGCGGCCGACGTGATCGTGATGCCGCGCTCCTGCTCCTGCTCCATCCAGTCCATGGTGGCAGCGCCATCGTGGACCTCACCGATCTTGTACGACACACCGGTGTAGAACAGGATCCGCTCGGTGGTGGTGGTCTTGCCCGCGTCGATGTGGGCCATGATCCCGATGTTCCGGGTCTTGGCCAGGTCAAGGGAGGTTGCAGCCATGGTGGCTCGTTCTCTCTCTGTCTAGTGACGGGGTTCGGACTACCAGCGGTAGTGCGCGAAGGCCTTGTTGGACTCGGCCATCTTGTGGGTGTCCTCACGACGCTTCACGGAAGCACCGAGGCCGTTGGAGGCGTCGAGGATCTCGTTGAGCAGACGCTCGGTCATGGTCTTCTCACGACGGGCGCGGGAGTACCCGACCAGCCAGCGAAGGGCCAGGGTGTTGGCGCGGCCCGGGCGGACCTCGACCGGCACCTGGTAGGTGGCGCCACCGACGCGGCGGGACTTCACCTCAAGGGTGGGCTTGACGTTCTCAAGCGCACGCTTGAGGGCGACCACGGGGTCGGCACCGGTCTTCTCACGGACGCCCTCGAGGGCGCCGTAGACGATCCGCTCGGCGGTGGAGCGCTTGCCGTGCAGCAGGATCTTGTTGACCAGCGAGGTCACCAGCGGGGAGCCGTAGACCGGGTCAATGATGACCGGGCGCTTCGGGGCGGGGCCCTTACGAGGCATTCTTACTTCTCCTTCTTGGCGCCGTAGCGGCTGCGAGCCTGCTTGCGGTTCTTGACACCCTGGGTGTCAAGCGAACCGCGGATGATCTTGTAGCGGACACCAGGAAGGTCCTTCACACGGCCACCGCGAACCAGCACGATGGAGTGCTCCTGCAGGTTGTGGCCCTCGCCCGGAATGTAGGCGGTGACCTCGATCCCGCTGGTGAGGCGCACACGGGCCACCTTGCGAAGCGCGGAGTTCGGCTTCTTCGGGGTGGTGGTGTACACACGCGTGCAGACGCCACGGCGCTGGGGGGAACCCTTCAGCGCGGGCGTCTTGTTCTTCTCGACCTTGTCCTGCCGGCCCTTTCGGACCAGCTGCTGGATCGTAGGCACCGTTTCTCCGTTTTCTGTGTGCCAAGGCTGCGTAAAACTAACCTGCGATGTCCTCAACTCTCCGACCCACGCGGTCGGGTGTGTTGAGCCTCGTCCGAGGAACGGAATCCATGGATGTGCAGTGACGCCGCTCACGGAGCGGTGAACCGCTCCGGCACTGCGGCCGGTCTGCTGGCACGCACAAGGACCCGGGGACACCCCAGGCACAAGGTCAGAGCGTACCTAGCGCATCCGCGCCGGTCAAAACAAATGCAACGCCGCAGCTCCGCCCGCGACCGGGCCGGTCACGGGCGGTGGCCGGGGCGGCACCGGGGCCCGGCGGCTCAGCCCGAGGCGGCCAGGCTGATCATCGCCAGCACCCAGAACGACACCGCCATCCAGCCGAACACCAGGCCGGCGGTGGCCATCCCGTCGCCCTCCTCGCGGCTCTGCCGGATCTGACCCTTCGCCAGGTGCCCGGTCACCACGGCCGGCACGCCCGTCATGCCGAGGCTCGGCAGGCACAACAGCCCGAGCACCAGGGAGGTCACGGCCAGCGGGTTGGTCCGGGCCTTGGGCGGCGGGAAGTACGGCGGCGGCAGCGGGGCGACGGCGGCCATCGGCACCACCATCGGCGTCGGTGCCGGGCCGACGGGCAGGTCCGAGACCAGGTAGGCGAGTTGGCCGTACGTCTTGGCCCGCTGCACCGCCTCGAAGCGCTGGCCGTACTCGTCGGCGGACAGCCGACCCTCCGCGTACGCGGCCTTCAGCACGTCTACCGCGCGCTCGCGGTCGGTGTGGCCGGCCCGCATGGCCAGCTGGGCGTCCTGCTGACGCGCCGGCTGCTGCTGCGGGTACTGCGGACCCCACGGCTGGACGTTCATCGGTCCTCCTCGTGTCCCCCAGTCAGCATGACGAAGGACACCGCCCGGCAGTTGCAACTTCACCCGGAAGGACCATGATCACTTCCCGCCGTTCGAAGGGTGCCGCCGTCCGGGGTTCCTCTGAAAAGCTGACGGTAGACCCGTACCTAGGAGTGCGCACATGACACCTGCCGTCAGCATCCACGACCTGTGGAAGCGCTTCGGCGACCACGCCGCCGTGGCCGGACTCACCCTCGACCTGCCCGCCGGCTCCTTCATCGGCCTGGTCGGACCCAACGGGGCCGGCAAGACCACCACCCTCTCGATGGTCACCGGCCTGCTCAGGCCCGACCACGGCACCGTGCGGGTGCACGGCGCCGACGTCTGGGCCGACCCGGTGAGCGTGAAGGCCCGGATCGGCATCCTGCCCGAGGGCCTGCGCATGTTCGAGCGGCTCAGCGGCCGCGAGCTCCTCCAGTACAACGGGCGGCTGCGGGGGCTGCCCGGTGCCGAGGTGGACCGCCGCGCCGAGGAACTGCTCACCGTGCTGGACCTGCAGGCCGCCGCCGACAAGCTGGTGGCCGACTACTCCACCGGCATGCGGAAGAAGATCGGGCTGGCCGCCGCGCTGCTGCACAACCCGGACGTGCTCTTCCTCGACGAGCCCTTCGAGGGCGTCGACCCGGTCTCCGCCCAGACCATCCGCGGGGTGCTCAAGCGGTACGCCGCCAGCGGCTCCACCGTGGTCTTCTCCAGCCACGTGATGGAGCTGGTGGAGCAACTCTGCGACTGGGTCGCGGTGGTGAACGCGGGTCAGGTGATCGCCCAGGGCCCGCTGGACGACGTCCGCGGCGAGCGCTCGCTGCACACCGCCTTCCTGGAACTGATCGGCGTCCGCGAGGACGAGGGCCAGGGCCTGGACTGGCTGGGCGAGGCGAAGTGAGCGCCGCCGTCACCCCGGACGCGGTGGTCGTCCGCACCCTGGTCCGGCTCAAGCTCCGGCTGCTCGCCAACGGGCTCAGGCGCAGCCCGGGCCGGCGGGCGCTGTACGTGATCGGCTCGCTGGCCGGCCTCCTGCTCACCGCGCTGATCGCCACCGCCTTCGCCTTCCTGCACGGCCACGCCGGGGCCGGCGACGCCGCCGTGATGCTCACCACCTCGATGGCGATCGGCTGGGGCGCACTCCCCCTCTTCTTGTTCAGCAGCGACGAGGCCGCCGACCCCACCCGGCTGACCATGCTGCCGCTGCGTCCCGCCGCGATGCTGCGCGGCACCCTGCTGGGTGCGCTGATCGGGCCCGGCCCGGTGATCGCCCTGGTGATGCTGAGCGGCGCCGCGGTGGCCGGCTCGGCGGGCGCGGTCTCGGTGCCGTTCGCGGTGCTCGGGGTGCCGCTGACGGTGCTCACCCTGGTGACGCTCTCCCGGGCGGTGGCGGCGGGCAACGCCAAGCTGCTCTCCAGCCGCCGGGGCAAGGACTTCGCGATCTTCGGCGGCCTGCTGTTCGCGCTGCTGATCCAGGTCGGCAACCTGGTCTCGCAGTCGATCCTCGGCAAGTCCGGCGAGAAGGGCCTGGACCTCTCGCCGCTGGAGCCGTTCGCCGCGGTGCTGCGCTGGATCCCGCCGGTCAGCGCGCTGGACGCGGGCCGGACGGCCGGCGAGTCCGTGCCGCTGGCGCTGCTCCAGCTGGCGGCCACCGCCGCACTGCTGGTGCTGCTGCTGCGCTGGTGGCGTCGGAGCCTGGTGGACCTGATGGTCACCGCGGACTCCTCCACCCTGATCACCACCCGCCAGGTCGGCCGCTCCACCCGGGACTTCTTCCCGGAGGGCCGGGTCGGCGCGGTGATGCAGCGTCACCTGCGCTACGCCTGGCGCGAGCCGCGGGCCAAGGCGGCCGTCTTCACCAGCATCGGCATGACGCTGGTGATGTGCGTGCTGTCGATGGTGCAGGGCTGGGCCACGGTCTACCTGGTCTCCTTCACCGGCATGATGCTCGGGCTGCAGATGGTCAACCTGTTCGGCATGGACGGCTCGGCGTTCTGGATGGTCTCGGCCACCCTGGCCGGCCCGGCCGACGCCCGGGACGAGCTGCGCGGCCGCGCCTACGGGGTGCTCTCGTACGCGGTGCCGGTGACGGTGGTGCTGTCGCTGGTGCTGGCGGTGGTCACCGGGAAGTGGTCCGAGTGGCCGCCGGCGCTCGGCCTGGCCCTCGCCGGCCTCGGCGCCGGGGTCGGTGCCGGGGCGCTGCTCAGCGTGCTGGCCCCGTTCGCGCTGCCGGCCGACTCCAACCCGATGCGCAACGCCGCACCGGGCCAGGGCGGACTGGTGATGCTGAACACCTTCGGCTCGATGCTGCTGGCCGCGCTGATCGCCTCGCCGGTCGCCCTGCTGATGCTGGTGCTGCCCGAGTGGACGGTGCTGCCGGGCGGGCTGCTGTACGGCGCGCTGTTCGCGGTGCTCGGCACCCGGCTGGCGGCCGCCCGGCTGCTGGAGCGGCTGCCGGAGATCCTGGCGACGGCGATCGAGCGCTGACCGCGTCCGTGTGAGGACGACGATGCCGGGGCGGCGCTGCCGCTCCGGCATCATTGCTGTGGTCCCCCCTCTTCCTTCTCCTGTGCGAGGCAGATCACCGTGCCCCAGCAGTCCACCGCCGAAGCCCTGGTCGCGCAGGCCGTCGCCCAGGTGACGGGCGCCGAGCCGGAGCGCCTCGACCTCGCCCTCGACACCGGGGCCTCGCTGCTCGCCGCCGCCGACTGGACCGAGGTCAGCCGGGCCCTGGTGGCCCAGGCCGAACGGACCGTCAGCCGCGCCTGGACGGTCGGCTGGCGCCCCGCCGACCTGGCCCGGATGGTCCGCCGCGAGCTCGGCCCCGTCCACCAGGAGCTCGGGGTCGACCTGATCGCCGCCGAGCAGCGCCGGCACCCGGCCGCCGCGCTGGACCGGCGCTGGCACGAGCAGCTGCGCGAACTCGCCACCGAGGTGTGGTGGGACGGCGACGGCGCCTACCTCGCCGCCTACGCCGCCAAACACCGCTTGGACCGCTTCGCGCTGGCCACCGCCGCGCTGGAGCTGATCCGGCTCTGGGCGCTCCTGCCCCCCGTCACGCCGGTCGGGCCGGCCCCGGGCGCCGCCGCCCCGGTGGAGCACCGCGCGGTGGGGCCGGTGCCGGGCGAGCCGAAGATGCTCTCCCGGATCCGGGCGCTGCTGGCCAAGGCCGAGTCCACCGAGTACCCGGAGGAGGCGGAGGCGCTCACCGCGAAGGCGCAGCAGCTGATCGCCCAGCACAGCATCGACGAGGCCCTGCTGACGGCCGGTCAGGACTCCTCCAGCACGCCGGGTGCGGTGCGGATCGGGGTGGACAACCCGTACGAGAGCCCGAAGGCGATGCTGCTGGACGCGGTGGCGACGGCCAACCGGTGCCGGACGGTGTGGGCCAAGGAGTTCGGCTTCTGCACGGTGATCGGCTTCGACTCGGACCTGGACGCGGTGGAGCTGCTCTACACCTCGCTGCTGGTGCAGGCGACCGCCGCCATGCAGCGGGCCGGCAGCCGGCACCACAAGGAAGGCGCCTCGCGCACCAAGTCCTTCCGGCAGTCCTTCCTGATCGCCTACGCCGCGCGGATCCGCGAGCGGCTCACCACCGCCACGGCGGAGGCGGTCGCGGGGCACCGGGTCGGCGAGGACGGGACGGCCGAGCGGCTGGCGCCGGACGAGCGGCTGCTGCCCGCGCTGGCGGCCCGCGAGGAGGCGGTCGACCACACGGTGGACCGGATGTTCCCCCGGCTCACCTCCCAGCGGGTCCGGGTCTCCAACGCGGACGGCTGGTACGAGGGGCGCGCCGCGGCGGACCGTGCGGCTTTGAACGGCCGCTCGGGGTCCATCACACGCTAGTGGTCACCCCGGGGGCGCGAGGAACTGCGCGCGGGGGAACGGCAACACGTGCAACTGGCTGACGTGCCCCGATCCCACGCTGGGCCGCCTTCCGGACTCGCGCCCGCGCGGCGGAGCCGCAGATCAGCAGAGCCCCGCGCCCCCGGCAGCACCATCTGCCAGGCTGGCGGCATGGCCGAACCGAGGACCGTGCCGACCGACGAGGATCCCGCCGTGTTCCTGGCCGCCGTGCCGGACGGGTGCCGGAGGGCGGACGCGCAGGCGCTGACGCTCTACGTCGCGGAGGGCTTCGAGCGGCACGCGGAGCTGCTGGCCCGGCTGGGGCCGGTGACCGTCGGCAAGGGGTGCCTCTACGTGAAGCGGCTGGACGCCGTGGACGGCGAGGCGCTGCGCGAGCTGGTCGGCAGTGCCTTCGCCGCCTTCGACGGACGGGTCGTCACCCCGTGAGTCGGCGCTCGGTTCAGCGCTTGGTGGAGTCGACGATGACCGGGTTGCCGGTGCCGCCGCAGGGGCTGGCGTAGACCGGGTTCTTCTCGGCGGCGGCCTTGAAGGCCTCGATGCACTGGCTGAGCAGGATCTTGTCGGTCAGCGAGTTGGCGAGCAGCTGGTTGGCGTTGGCCTGGGCCTCGGCCTCGATCTTCTTCTTCTCGGCCTCGGCCTTGGCGGTGGCGACGGAGGCCTGGGCCTGGGCGGTGGCCTGGTCCTGCTGGATCTTGGCCTCGATGGCCTTCTGCAGGGAGTCGCTGGGCTTGACGTTGCGCAGGTTGACGCCGTTGACGACGATGCCGCGCGGGGTGAGGCGCTCGACGACCAGCTTGTCGATCTCGGAGCTGATGGCCTCGCGCTTGGAGCTGTAGCCCTCGACGTTGGTGTACCGGGCGAAGACGTTGCGGATGATCTCGCGGCTGTCGGAGTAGACCAGCCGCTGCTGCACCGACTCCTCGCTGCCGGCCAGCTTGTAGAGGTCGACGGCGTGCTTGGGGTCGATGGACCACTTCAGCGTGACGTCGGCGAAGAGGACTCCGCCCTCGGAGGAGCGGACCTCGACGGTGGTGTCGCCGGTGAGGTTGAGGTCGACCGGGCGGGTGGAGAAGGTGGTGACGTCGGTGAGCGGGGACTTGAGGTGGAGGCCGGGCTGCCAGGCGGAGCCGACCTTGCCGAGGGTGGTGGGGACGCCGACCTCGGTGGGCTCGACCACGTGGACGAAGGTGGTCAGGCCGAGGCCGAGGCCGAGCAGCAGCGAGGCCAGGCCGCCGAAGATCGAAGCCCGGCCGTCGAAGGCCCCGCGCCAGCGGAGGACGAGCAGGACCACGCCGACGACCAGCAGGATGACGGATATCAGCAGCATGGCCGCAGCCTAGGGGCGCGGCGATCTTCCTGACAGTGCGTCACCCAGTGTTCGCCGAACCGTGGGTGTCCGTTCAGCCCCGGCGCGCGCCGTTCAGTCCCAGAGGGCGCCGAAGGCCAGCAACTCCTCGCGGTACTCGATCCGTTGGACCCAGTCGGCCGGCCAGGCGTCCAGGCCGTGGTGGGCGCCGGCGAAGGCGCCGGCCAGGCAGGCGATGGAGTCGGAGTCGCCGCCGGAGACGGCGCCGCGCCGGACGGCCGCGACCGGGTCGTCGGGGAAGAGCAGGAAGCAGAGCAGGCCGGTGCCGAAGGCCTCCTCGGCGATCCAGCCCTCGCCGGTGACGGCGCACGGGTCGCCCTCGGGCTCGGGGTGGGCGAGGGCCGCGTCCAGCCGGTCGAGCTGGTGCAGGCACTCGTCCCAGCCGCGCAGGGCGAAGTGCTCGGGCGAGGGGTCCTGGGCGCCGTCGGCCAGGTCGCCGAGCCAGAGCGCGTCGTAGCCGCGCGCGCGGACGGCGAGCGCGTACTCCCGGAGCAGGCCGGGCAGTTCGGCCGGGGCGGCGCCGTTCACCAGCAGGTGGACGGTGTGCGCGGTGAGGTCGCTGGCGGCCAGCGCGGTGGGGTGGCCGTGGGTGAGGCCGGACTGCAGCTGCGCGGCGCCCGAGCGCTGGCGGTCCGTCAGGCCGGGGACCAGGCCGACCGGGGCGACCCGCATGTTGGCGCCGCAGCCCTTGGAGCCGAGGTCGCTGGCCTGCTGCCAGGTGGTGTCGGGCTTCCGCAGGCGGTTGCAGGACTGCAGGCAGGTGGTACCGGGGGCCCGGTTGTTGTCCGGGTCGTGGTACCAGTGGACGAACTCCTCGCGGACCCGGTTGGCGAGGCGCAGCGGAGCCAGCGGGCCGCGCTCCAGGGCGGCCCGCAGGCCGGTGGCCAGGGCGAGCGTCATCTGGGTGTCGTCGGTGACCAACGCCCGCTTGGGGAGCTGGCGTTCGCGCCACGGCGTGCCGCGCAGCAGCTCCTCGTACGGAGTGAACTCGGTCTCCTTGCCCAGCGCGTCACCGATCGCCAGGCCCACCATGGTGCCGCTCGCCCGTCGCATGCCCATCCCCCCTGTCAGATCTCCACCAGCAGCTCTTCGAGCCCCCGGATCACGTACCCCGGCCGCCAGCGCGGCTCGGTGACCAGCCGCAGACCGGGCGCCCGCCGCAGCAGCGCCCCGTAGGACTCGGTCAGCTCCAGTCTGGCCAAGGGGGCGCCGAGACAGAAGTGGATTCCGGCGCCGAAGGTGATGTGCGCGTTGTCGGTGCGGCCGAGGTCGAGCCGGTCGGGGTCGGGGAAGCGCTCGGGGTCGCGGTTGGCGGAGCCGAAGAGCAGGGCGATCTCGGCGCCGCGCGGGATCGTGGTGCCGTGCAGCTCGACGTCGTCCAGCACCCAGCGCTCGAACATCTGGAGCGGGGTGTCCCAGCGCATCAGCTCCTCGACGGCGGTGGGCAGCAGGGCCTCGGGCTCGGCGCGCAGCCGGGCCAGCTCGGCCTCGTTGCGGAACAGTGCCCACCAGCCGTTGCCGGTGGTGTTGACGGTGGCCTCGTGGCCGGCGTTGAGCAGCAGGACGCAGGTGGAGACCATCTCCTGCTCGGTCAGCGCGTCGCCGCCGTCGGCGGCGGCGACCAGGGCGCTGATCAGGTCCTCGCCGGGCTCGGCGCGGCGGGCCCGGATCAGGCCGCGCAGGTAGTCGGAGAACTCGGTGGAGGCGGTGACGGCCCGTCGGGCGGTCTCGTCGGAGGGGTTGAGCTCGAACATCGCGGTGATGTCGGCCGACCAGGGGCGCAGCAGCTGCCGGTCCTCGGCCGGGAAGCCGAGCATCTCGGCGATCACCGCGACCGGCAGCGGCTCGGCCACCTTCGCGATCAGGTCGCCGCCGCCGTCCCGGAGCAGCCCGTCGACCAGCTCGCCGGCCAGCTTCTCCACGGTCGGCCGCAGCCCGGCCACCATGCGCGGGGTGAAGGCCTTGGACACCAGCCGGCGGATCCGGGTGTGGTCGACGCCCTCCAGGTCGAGCAGGCCGTGCTCGTTGAGGGTGTGGAAGGCCTCGTGCGCCGGGTCCGGCTCGGGGCGGCCGAACTCGGCGTGGGTGAAGCGGTGGGTGTAGGTGCGGCCGAGCCGGCGGTCCCGCAGCAGCGCGTTGACGTCGGCGTAGCGGGAGACCAGCCACTGCCCGCTGTGCTCGTGGAAGACGACCGGCGCCTCGGTGCGCAGCCGGGCGTACGCCTCGTAGGGGTGCGCGACGAACTCCGGCGACCACGGGTCGTACGCGGCGGCCACGGCGGCCCTGCTGTCCTGCTCGGCCATGCTGGTGCCCTCCCAGACTGTGCGGGGAGGGCCATCGTACGCAGACGGCCGAACGGACCGTCAGGTCGGTCGTCAGACGGCCAGCAGGCGTTCGACCAGGGCGGGCAGGGCGGTGGAGATCGGCTCGCGGATCACCTCGTGGGCCATCTCGTCGTACGGGGTGGGCTCGCCGTTCACCACGATCAGCCGCGCCCCGTTCGTCACGGCCACCTCGGCCAGGCCGGCCGCCGGGTGGACCTGGAGGCTGGTGCCGACCGCGACGAACACCTCGCAGGCGATCGAGACGGCCTCGGCCTGGTCCAGCACCGTGAGGTCCAGGCTCTCGCCGAACATCACGGTGCACGGCCGCAGGATCCCGCCGCAGACCAGGCAGGCCGGGTCGGGCTCGCCGGCCTCGACCCGGGCCAGCGCCCCGGTCATCGGCCCCCGGTCGCCGCAGGAGGCGCAGCGCACGTCCCGGGCGGTGCCGTGCAGTTCGAGCACCTTGCGCGGGGTCTGCCCGGCGGCCTGGTGCAGGCCGTCGACGTTCTGGGTGAGCACCCGCATCGGCACCCCGGCCCGCTCCAGCTCGACCAGGGCGCGGTGGCCCGCGTTCGGCTCGGCGTGCAGGGCCCCGGCGTCGCGGCGCATCAGCCAGGCCCGGCGGCGGATCTCGGTGTCGGCCAGGTAGGGACCGATGGTGACCAGCTGCTGAGCGCTCGGGTCGCGCTGCCAGAGGCCCTTGGGGCCCCGGTAGTCGGGGATGCCGGAGTCGGTGGAGATCCCTGCTCCGGTGAGGACGGCGGTGAGCGGACGCTTGGTGGTCATGCCGGTGACGTTACGGTCCGTCAGGCACCGCCCGCGAGTGGGTTTCCGGGCCGCTACGGTGGTGCGGTGAACAGCACGAAGGCGCTGGCGACCTGGCTGACGCGGCGCACCCCGGAGCAGCTGACCGTCCTGCTGGAGGAGCGCGGCCTGCCGCACGGACGCTCCGACGCCGCCGATCCGCTCCGGCTGGCCGAGCTCCTGCTGACCGCCCCCTCGGTGCGGCTCGCCCTGACCGGCCTGGACCGGGCCCGGCTCCAGGTGCTCGCCGCGGTGGCCGTCCTGGCCGAGCGCCGGTACGGGCCGGTCGCCGACGCCGCCGGGCCCGCACTGACCGGCTTCGCGGGGCGTCGCCCGGGCGGCTGGGCCGGTGCGGACGGCCTGGAACCGTCCGAGCGGGCCGTCGAGCGGGCCGACCTCGCGGCCGCGCTCGGCCCGCTCGGCGCCCGGGCCCTGACGCTGCTCGACGACCTGGCCGCGCGTGCGCTGCTGCTGCCGCCGCACGGCTCGTCACTGGTCCTCCCGGCCGTGCTGTACCGGCCGTCCGGCGGCCTGCTGGGGTACGGGCGGCCGGCCGAGGTGCTGTACTCCGACGCCTACCTGGCGGCCCAGGTCCGGCTGGTGGAGGACTCGTTGGGGCTGGGTCCGGCGCGCAGCCGGGAGGAGGCGCAGCGGGGTGTGGTCGCGCTGCTGCGGGATCCGGCGACCGTGCGGGAGGTGGTGGCGGGGGCACCGGAGGCGGTGGTCCGGCTGCTGGGCTCGCTGGCCGCGCCCGGGCTCGGTTCACCGCGACTGAGCAGCGGGTACTTCCGCTCGGAGGACACCGGGCCGTTCGCCAAGTACCGCTTCCCGCCCGATGGTTCGGGGGATCCGACGGTGGCGTGGGCGGCCGCGCGCGGGCTGCTGGCACCGGCGGGGCCGGGCGTCGTGGAGTTGCCGTACGAGGTGGGGCTGGCCCTGCGCGACCCGTCGTGGCCGCTGCCCTTCGAGCCGGATCCGCCGACCGCCGTCGCCGAGCGGGACGGGGACACGGGCGGCGACGCGAGCACGGGCCACGCACTGGCCGAGGCCCAGGCGGCCGCGACGGCCTCGGCCTCCCGGGTGGAGGTACTGCTGCGGGCGGTCGCGGCCCGGCCGCTGACGCTCCGCAAGGCGGGCGGGATCGCCGTACGGGACACCGCCCGGCTGGCCAAGGAGATCGGGGCCGGGGAGGCGCAGACCCGCCTGTGGCTGGACCTGGCCGCCAACGCCGGCCTGCTCGCCCCGCACCGCGAGCCGTCGCCCGCGCCCGCCCGGGGCCGCCGCCCCGCACCCGCTCCGGCCGCGCAGCTGCTGCCGACCGCCCGCTACGACACCTGGCTGGCCGCCTCCCCCGCGGCGCGCCTGCTGCCGCTGGTCGCGGCCTGGGCGGTGACGCCCGAGGTCTTCACCCGTGAGCACGGCGGCCCGGAGGTCGCCCTGACGACCCCTCAGGACCGGACGGCGGTGCCGCTCCGCCGCTCCTTGCTCGCCGCACTGGCCTCCCGCGCGGGGGACGCAGGCGCTGGCTCTGCGGAAGGTGGTCACCCCGGGGGCGCGGGGAACTGCGCGAAGGGGAACGCAACGACCCGTGTGCCGGGTACGGACACTCACGTGCAGGTGGATCCCCGTACCCGGCAGACGGACCCGCTTCTTCCGCAGCGCGCAGTTCCTCGCGCCCCCGGTGTGACCACCACCCTCGCTGCCCCCCCCGAGGAACCGCTGCCCCCGGGGGAACCGCCGCCCTAGTGGAGTCGGCCGCCTGGTACGCCCCGTTGGTGGTCGAGGTCAACACCGCCACCCAAGACTCCGCCCGGGCCACGCTGGACGAGGCCGCGCTGCTCGGAGTGGTCGGGCACGGCGTGCTCACCCCCGTGGGACACGCCGTGCTCGACCTGCTCCGGGCCGGTGCGGACCGTTGCTTCCCCGCCGTCCCCGGTGCCGGGCCCTCCCTCGACCGGCACCCCGCGCTGGCCACCGCCGTGGCCGGGCTCCGCGACGCCCTGGCCGGCCTCGTCCCCGAGCCGGCCCGGACCGCCCGGTTCCAGGCCGACCTCACCGCTGTGGTGACCGGACCCGCCTCCCCCGAGCTGGCCGAGCTGCTGGCCGGAGCCGCCGACCGGGAGTCCGAGGGCCACGCCACCGTCTGGCGGTTCGGCCCCGCCTCCGTCCGCCGGGCGCTGGACGCCGGCCAGGACGCCACCGAACTGATCGACCGGCTGCGGGAGTTCAGCACCGCCGCGGCCCCGCTCCCGCAGCCGCTGGAGTACCTGGTCCGGGACACCGCCCGCACCCACGGCCGGATCCGGGTGGCCGCCGCCGGCAGCTGCCTGCGCTCCGACGACGAAGCGCTGGTGCTGGAGCTCGCCCACAGCCGCCCGCTGGCCAAGCTCGGGCTGCGCCGGGTCGCACCGACGGTGCTGATCGCCGCGGCCGCTCCCGAGGCCACCCTGGCGGCGCTGCGCGCGGCGGGCTACGCCCCCGTGCTGGAGGCGAGCACCGGCGTCACCGTGGTGGAGCGCGCCCCGGCCCTGCGCGCCGACCAGCCCATGCCGGAACTTCCCACCACAGCAGCCGAGTTGGCATCGGCGCTGAGTAAGGTCAGAGCACCCGCTTGATCTCGCCCCGAGCGCGGTAGAAGCCGCCCCGGCCGGACTCCAGCACCTCCGACACCCAGTAGCGGGCGCCCGGCACCCGGACCTCCTTCGGGAACTGCACCCGCCAGTCCGCACGGAAGCCGGGCGTCACCACCCGCACCCTGGTCCGGGCGCCCTCCTGCACGCACTCGACCTCGACGCCGCCGTCCAGGGCTCCCGTCACCACCTCGACCTCGGCGCTCGGCACCACCCGCTCCCAGCCCGAGGCCTTCACGTCGGTGGTCCGCGGGAGGTGTCCGCCCTCCGCCGCCCGGACGGCCTCCTCGCTCGCGTCCAGGCAGGCCAGCGAGCCGTCGGTGGTGACCAGGTAGAGCCGGCCGTCCCGGTACTGCATGGAGTACGCCGAGCCGCAGCCGGTGCCCAGCTTCCAGAGCCGGGTGCCGTCGGCGGCGAAGCAGTAGACCGAGGAGTGGTTGTCCCCGGCGAAGACGTACCGGCCGTCCGGCGAGGCGGCGCAGGAGAACACCGCGGCGTCGCACCGGTAGAGCCCGGTCTGCGCCCCGTCGGACTTCCGCAGCCGGTGCACCACGCCGCGCGAGGTGCCCGCGAAGACCTCGTCCCGCTCCTGCCAGCCGAACAGCACCGCGCCGGTGGTCGGGGTGTGCCACTCCTGCTCGCCGCCGGCCGCGTAGCGCGTCACGCCCCGGTCGTAGCCGTGGTAGACCGCGTCCCCGTCGCAGCGCACCATCCAGCCGGCGCTGCCGCCCCGGGTGGCGCGGCGCCACTGGAACTCGTCCTCGTGGTCCACCGTGGTGATGCCGCCGACCGCGTCCGCCACACCGAGCAGGCCGTCGTGGATGTCCAGCCAGTAGATGTCCACGTCGGCGGCGATCTCGTACGCCACCCGGGGGACCTTGCCGCCCAGGTCGTAGACCTTGCCGTCGTCGCAGCCGGCGTAGATCCAGTACTCGTCCGCGACGATGCACTTCACGCCGTCGGGGAGGCCGTAACGGCCCGTCACCTCGCCGTCGTGGGTGAGGGTGTAGACGTCGCCCTGCTCGTTCCCCACCCAGGCGTGCTCCTGCCCGACGAAGACCCCGAAGGCCGGGGCGCCGGAGCGGAACCGCCAGAGCAACGGGGCCTGGTGCGCCGTGGAGCGGGAGCTGACGATCTGGCGGCGCGTCACCGAGCGGCGCTGCCGCACCCCGCGCACCGCCGGGGCGTAGCCCTTGCGGACCTTCTCCCCGACCTTCTTCGCCGCCGCGGCGGCCGCCTTCTCCGGCGTCGGGTAGACGGTGGCCTTGCGCTGGCCCGGCTCGCCGATCCGGCCGTAGGTGACGGTCAACTCGGCCCCGTCCAGCCGGACTTCGTAGAACTTGTGGGCGCTCCCGGCATCCTCGGAGAGCTCCAGGTAGGTGACCTGCTCGGTGGCGACGGACATGGCTGGGGAGCCCTCTCGGGACGGTGGGGTGGGGTGACGGGAACGAATCTACGCGGCCCCACCGACAGCCACCGGCCGCCGCTCCAGCGGGCTGAGCGCCAGCACCCAGAGCACGGCGGCCACCGGCAGCAGGTCCAGGCTCACCGCCGACAGCGCCACTCCGGCGGCCGCCACCAGCGGGCTCCACCAGGCGGTGCGGCGGGCCGCCGCGACGAGCAGCGCGACCAGGCCGAGGTGGAACAGCAGCGGCCCCACCTGGTAGAACGCCGGCAGCACCCCGGGCACGTCCTGCACCCGCTGGAACAGCTCCCGCATCGCGGCCTTGTCCTCCGCCACCAGGCCCACCCAGAGGTCCACCAGCACCTGCCCGACCGAGGCGGCCAGCCCCAGGTACGCCAGCGGGCCCAGCACCCGGCCGAACCCCCGGGCCCGGCGCGCCAGTTCGGCCAGCACCGGGACGAACAGCAGCAGCCCGAGCAGCAGCAGTGCATGGCCGATCAGCCAGCTCGGTCCCGGCTCCCGCGACTCCGGCAGCAGCCGGACCGCTCCGTAGAGGCCGAACAGCAGCGGCGCGACCAGCGCCGGACGGTCCCAGGTCATCGTCGAACTCCCTTGGTGGTGACGGCTTCTCGATGACCACCAGCCTGCCGTCCGGGCGCCGCCCGGGGATCGCCCGCGCCGGTGAACCGGTGGCCTCCCCCGCGCGGGGGAGGCCACCGGGATCAGTCCTCCCCGGCCACCACCGCGCCGGACTCGTACGCGAAGACCACCGCGTGCACCCGGTCCCGGAGCTGCAGCTTGGCCAGCACGTTGGAGACGTGCGTCTTCACGGTGTGCTCGCTCACCACCAGGGCCCCGGCGATCTCCGCGTTGGAGAGCCCGCGCGCGAGCAGCCGCAGGGTCTCCGCCTCACGGGCCGTCAGCTGCTCCAGCAGCCGCGACGGCGGCCGCTGCGGCCCCGGGCCGGAGCCCCGGCGGGCGGTGAACTCGCCGATCAGCCGGCGGGTCACCGAGGGCGCCAGCAGCGCCTCGCCGGAGGCCACCATCCGCACCCCGTGGGCCAGGTCGTCCCGGCGGACGTCCTTGAGCAGGAAGCCGCTGGCCCCGGCGTACAGGGCGTCGTAGACGTAGTCGTCCACGTCGAAGGTGGTCAGCATGATCACCTTGGTGGCCGGGTGCTCCGCACAGACCCGGCGGGCCGCCTCCAGGCCGTCCATCACCGGCATCCGGACGTCCAGCAGCAGGACGTCCGGGGCGAGTTCGCGCACCCGCTCGACCGCCTCCGCACCGTTGGCCGCCTCCGCCACCACCTCGATGTCCGGCTGCGCGTCCAGGATCATCCCGAACCCGGCCCGCACCAGCTCCTGGTCGTCGGCGACCACCACCCGGATCGTCATGCTGCTCCCCTTCTCAACTCGCCAACGGCAGGCGGGCGCTGACCACGAAGCCGCGCCCCTCGGGGCCGGGCCCCGCCTCCGCCCGGCCGCCCACGGCGGCCGCCCGTTCCCGGATGCCGACCAGCCCACGGCCGCCCGACCACTCCCCCGCCCGCGGGGCACCGACCCCGCGCCCGTCGTCCGCCACCCGCACCAGCAGCTCCCGGCCGGTACGGGTGACGCTCACCTCGGCGGAGGTCGCCCCGGCGTGCTTCACCGTGTTGGTGAGCGCCTCCTGCACGATCCGGTACGCCGCGGCCTGCACCTCCGGCGGACCGGCCTCGGCGCATTCCAGCTCCACCCGCAGCCCCGACTCCCGGACCCGCTCCACCACCGCCGGCAGCTCCGTCAGGGTCGGCTGCGGGGCCAGCTCGGGGCCGGCCCCCTGCTCCTTCAACACTCCCAGCACCCGACGGAGTTGGACCATCGCGTCCCGGCCGGAGTCGGCGATCGTGTCGAAGGTGCGCACCGCCCGGTCCGGATCGCTGCGCACCACCAGCGGGCCCGCCTCGGCCTGGATCACCATCAGCGAGACCGCGTGCGCCAGGATGTCGTGCATCTCCCGGGCGATCCGGGCCCGCTCCTCGGCCACCGCGCGGGCCGCGTCCACCTCGGCCCGGCGGGCCAGCTCACCGGCCCGGTCCGCGGCGTCCGCCGCCTTGCGGCGCAACTCCCGCACCAGCGAACCGAAGACGAACGCCCCGACGGAGGTCAGCAGGCTGAACAGCGCCCCGTTCAGCGAGCGGGTGCCCGCCACGTTGCCCCAGACCAGGCCGGTCAGCATCAGCCAGCGCTGCCAGTCCCGGCCCCGGTCCGCGACGGTGTAGACCGTCACCACCGCCGCCAGTGGCACCTGCGGCATCGCCGAGTGCGCCGCCACCGTCACCCCGATCGAGGCCACCGCGTTCAGCAGGAAGACCGTGAACGGGGCGCGCCGCCGCCACACCACCGGCAGCGCGGTGGCCACCGCCAGGGCGTAGACCCACCACTCCCAGGCCGGCTCGTCGTGCCAGACCGTCCAGACCGCGATGGCCGCCGAGGCCACCGCCAGCCCGACGTCCAGCACGTACGGATCCACCCCGGCCCACCGGGCCCGCCACCACGCCCCGGCCCGCTCCGCGCACGCCCGCCACCGCTCCACCCCGACCTCACCCCCGTGAAGTCGATCATCCCGCACGGCGCCTCCCTCAGCCACCGACCACCGTCACGTCACCCGTCGCCGCCCGCGCCGTGACCTTCCACTCCGACGCGATGCGCACCGGCACGTCCACCCGCACCGACCCGGTGCCCGCCTCGGCGTCCACCGCGTACTCCTCGCCCTTCGGCAGCTCCAGCCGCACGTCGCCGGTGCCGGCCACGGCCCGCACGCTCCTCGGCGCCACCGCGAAGGCCCCCCGGACGTCCCCCGTCCCGGCCTCCGCCGTGACCACCCCGGTCAGCCCCGCCAGCCGCACGTCACCGGTGCCCGCCTTCACCTTCACCTCGGTCCCGGTCGGCACCCGCACCACGTACCCCACCGAGCAGTCGTGGCCCGGGCACCGGTACGACAGCGTCAGCGTCCCGTCCACCAGCTCGTGCCGGACCTCCGGCGCCTTCCCCCGCCACTCCTGACGCTCCGTCACCGCCACCCCCGACCCCTCCCCCGTGACCTGCACGTCCCCCGTCCCCGAGTCCACCACCAGCACCCGCACCGGCCCGTCCACCGCGTACGCGGCCTCCCGGCGCTCCGGCTCCGCGGCACACCCGCCCGCCCCCGCCAGCACACCCGCCACGACCACGCCCGCCACCAGTACCCGCTTCACGACCAAGCCCTCCGCAGTCCGAACCAACTGCCCCCAGCCTGGCCCGCTCCCCCGCCCCGCACCTCCCTCCCCGGAGCGGTCCTGCGCACTCCCCCGGGCGGGGGAGGAAACGCCGCAGGGCGGCCACCCCGTGTGGGGTGACCGCCCTGCGATCAGGTGACTGACCGTCAGCCCGTGTACGGGCCGTAGTCGTAGTCGTCCAGCGGAACGGCCTGGCCGGAGCCGGCGCCGAAGGGCGACAGGTCGTAGTCGTCGTAGCCGACGGCCGAGTACATGGCGGCCTTGGCCTCCTCGGTCGGCTCGACCCGGATGTTGCGGTAGCGGGGCAGACCCGTACCGGCCGGGATGAGCTTACCGAGGATGACGTTCTCCTTGAGGCCCAGCAGCGGGTCCGACTTGGCGTGGATCGCCGCGTCGGTGAGGACCCGGGTCGTCTCCTGGAAGGAGGCGGCCGACAGCCAGGACTCGGTGGCCAGCGAGGCCTTGGTGATACCCATCAGCTGCGGACGGCCGGAGGCGGGGTGACCGCCCTCGGAGACCACGCGACGGTTCTCCTGCTCGAAGCGGCCGCGCTCGACGAGCTCGCCCGGGAGCAGCTCGGCGTCGCCCGACTCGATGATCGTCACGCGGCGGAGCATCTGCCGGATGATGATCTCGATGTGCTTGTCGTGGATCGACACACCCTGCGAGTTGTAGACCTTCTGGACCTCGGCCACCAGGTGGACCTGGACGGCACGCTGGCCCATGATGCGCAGGACGTCGTGCGGGTTGGTCGCACCGACGGTCAGCTTCTGGCCGACCTCGACCGCCTCGCCCTCGGAGACCAGCAGCTTGACGCGCTTGGAGACCGGGTAGGCGATCTCGTCGCTGCCGTCGTCGGGGGTGACGACCAGCTTGCGGGTCTTCTCGGTGTCCTCGACCCGGACCCGGCCCTGGGCCTCCGAGATCGGGGCGACACCCTTGGGGGTGCGCGCCTCGAAGAGCTCGACGACACGGGGCAGACCCTGGGTGATGTCGTCACCGGCCACACCACCGGTGTGGAAGGTACGCATCGTCAGCTGGGTGCCGGGCTCACCGATGGACTGGGCGGCGATGATGCCGACCGCCTCACCGATGTCGACCAGCTTGCCGGTGGCCAGCGAACGGCCGTAGCACATGGCGCAGGTGCCGACCGCCGACTCACAGGTGAGGATCGAGCGGGTCTTGACCTCGCCGATGCCGTGACGGATCAGCTCGTCGATCAGGACGTCGCCGAGGTCCGTGTTGGCGGTGGCCAGCAGCTTGCCGTCGACGGTGATGTCCTCGGCGAGCATGCGGGCGTAGACGCTGGTCTCGACGTCGTCCGTCTTGCGCAGCGAGCCGTCCTCGCCGCGGACGCCGATCGCCAGCTTGAGGCCGCGCTCGGTGCCGCAGTCCTCCTCGCGGATGATGACGTCCTGCGAGACGTCCACCAGACGACGGGTCAGGTAACCCGAGTCGGCGGTGCGCAGCGCGGTGTCGGCCAGACCCTTACGGGCACCGTGGGTGGAGATGAAGTACTCCAGCACGGACAGGCCCTCACGGAACGAGGCCTTGATGGGACGCGGGATGGTCTCGTTCTTCGCGTTCGACACCAGACCACGCATACCGGCGATCTGACGCATCTGCATCATGTTTCCACGAGCACCCGAGTCCACCATCATGAAGATGGGGTTGGTCTTCGGGAAGTTCGCGTTCATCGCCTCGGCGACCTCGTTGGTCGCGCGGGTCCAGATGCCGATGAGCTCGCTCTTGCGCTCCTCGTTGGTGATCAGGCCGCGCTCGTACTGGCGCTGCACCTTCTCGGCCTGGGCCTCGTAGCCCTCGAGGATCTGCGGCTTGCTCGGCGGGACGACGACGTCCGAGATCGAGACGGTGACGCCGGACCGGGTCGACCAGTGGAAGCCGGCCGACTTGAGGTTGTCCAGGGTCGCCGCGACGACGACCTTGGGGTAGCGCTCCGCCAGGTCGTTGACGATCGCGGAGAGCTGCTTCTTGCCCACCTCGTAGTCGACGAACGGGTAGTCCTCGGGCAGCAGCTCGTTGAAGAGCGCGCGGCCCAGGGTGGTGCTCAGGCGGAAGGACTCGCCCTCGAACCAGGAGGTCTGACCCTCCTCGTCCACCGGCGGGGTCCAGCCGCGCGGCGGCACGGTGCCGACCGGCAGGCGCAGGTCGATCGGGGCCTGGACGTCCAGCTCGCGGGCGTCGAAGGCCATGATCGCCTCGGCGGTGGAGGAGAAGGAGCGGCCACCGCCCTTCACCTCCTCGCGGTCCGAGGTGAGGAAGAACAGACCGAGCACCATGTCCTGGGTCGGCATGGTGACGGGGCGACCGTCGGCCGGCTTCAGGATGTTGTTCGAGGACAGCATCAGGATGCGGGCCTCGGCCTGCGCCTCCGCGGAGAGCGGCAGGTGGACGGCCATCTGGTCACCGTCGAAGTCCGCGTTGAACGCGGTGCAGACGAGCGGGTGGATCTGGATGGCCTTGCCCTCGACCAGCTGGGGCTCGAAGGCCTGGATGCCGAGGCGGTGCAGGGTGGGCGCACGGTTCAGCAGCACCGGGTGCTCGGCGATGACCTCTTCGAGGACGTCCCACACCACGGGGCGGGCGCGCTCGACCATGCGCTTGGCCGACTTGATGTTCTGCGCGTGGTTCAGGTCCACCAGGCGCTTCATCACGAACGGCTTGAAGAGTTCCAGCGCCATGGCCTTGGGCAGACCGCACTGGTGCAGCTTGAGCTGCGGGCCGACGACGATGACCGAACGGGCCGAGTAGTCGACGCGCTTGCCGAGCAGGTTCTGACGGAAACGACCCTGCTTGCCCTTGAGCATGTCGCTCAGGGACTTCAGCGGACGGTTGCCCGGGCCGGTGACCGGCCGGCCACGACGGCCGTTGTCGAACAGGGCGTCGACCGCCTCCTGGAGCATGCGCTTCTCGTTGTTCACGATGATCTCGGGCGCGCCGAGGTCGAGAAGCCGCTTCAGGCGGTTGTTGCGGTTGATGACGCGGCGGTACAGGTCGTTCAGGTCGGAGGTGGCGAAGCGGCCACCGTCGAGCTGGACCATCGGACGCAGGTCCGGCGGGATCACCGGGACGCAGTCCAGCACCATGCCGTTGGGCTTGTTGGTGGTCTGCAGGAAGGCGGAGACGACCTTGAGGCGCTTGAGCGCACGGGTCTTCTTCTGGCCCTTGCCGGTCCGGATGATCTCGCGCAGGCGCTCGGACTCCTCGGCCAGGTCGAAGGTCTCGAGGCGGTCCTTGAGGGCCGCCGCGCCCATCGAGCCGGAGAAGTAGGTGCCGAAGCGGTCGCGCAGCTCGCGGTAGAGCAGCTCGTCGCCCTCGAGGTCCTGGACCTTGAGGTTCTTGAAGCGGGCCCAGACCTCGTCGAGGCGGTCGATCTCGCGCTGCGCGCGGTCGCGCAGCTGCTTCATCTCGCGCTCGGCACCCTCGCGCACCTTGCGGCGCACGTCGGCCTTGGCACCCTCGGCCTCGAGCTCGGCGAGGTCGGTCTCGGCCTTCTTCGCGCGGTTCTCGAGGTCGGAGTCGCGACGGTTCTCGATCTGCTGGCGCTCGACGGAGACGTGCGCCTCCAGCGACGGCAGGTCGCGCTGACGGCGCTCGTCGTCGACCCAGGTGATCATGTAGGCGGCGAAGTAGATGACCTTCTCGAGGTCCTTCGGCGCCAGGTCCAGCAGGTAGCCCAGGCGGGACGGGACACCCTTGAAGTACCAGATGTGGGTGACCGGGGCGGCCAGCTCGATGTGGCCCATCCGCTCGCGGCGCACCTTGGCGCGGGTCACCTCGACGCCGCAGCGCTCACAGATGATGCCCTTGAAGCGGACGCGCTTGTACTTGCCGCAGTAGCACTCCCAGTCCCGGGTGGGGCCGAAGATCTTCTCGCAGAAGAGCCCGTCCTTTTCCGGCTTCAGGGTGCGGTAGTTGATGGTCTCCGGCTTCTTGACCTCGCCGTGGGACCACTGGCGGATGTCGTCGGCGGTGGCCAGGCCGATGCGGAGCTCGTCGAAGAAGTTGACGTCAAGCACTGGTCGTCAAGCCCTCTTTCGTGAATCGAGGTTCTGTCTGTTGGTCTGAGGGGGGCCTGGGGGCGGGCCGGCTGATGCAGCATCAGCCGGCCCGGCCTCAATCAGACCTCTTCGACGCTGCTCGGCTCGCGCCGGGACAGGTCAATGCCGAGCTCCTCGGCGGCGCGGAACACGTCCTCGTCGGAGTCACGCATCTCGATGGACGAGCCGTCCGAGGACAGCACCTCCACGTTGAGGCAGAGCGACTGCATTTCCTTGATGAGGACCTTGAAGGACTCGGGAATGCCGGGCTCGGGGATGTTCTCGCCCTTGACGATCGCCTCGTAGACCTTCACGCGGCCCAGGACGTCGTCGGACTTGATGGTGAGCAGCTCCTGCAGCGCGTAGGCCGCGCCGTACGCCTCGAGGGCCCACACCTCCATCTCACCGAATCGCTGACCACCGAACTGCGCCTTACCACCGAGCGGCTGCTGGGTGATCATCGAGTACGGACCGGTCGAACGGGCGTGCAGCTTGTCGTCGACCAGGTGGTGCAGCTTCAGGATGTACATGTAGCCGACCGACACCGGCATCGGGAACGGCTCGCCGGAGCGGCCGTCGAAGAGCCGGGCCTTACCGGTGGAGTTCACCAGGCGCTCACCGTCACGGGTGAGGGTGGTGTGGTCCAGCAGGCCGGTGATCTCGTCCTCGCGGGCGCCGTCGAAGACCGGGGTGGCGAGGTTGGTGCCGCCCTGGACGGTGTCGGCGCCGATCGCCTGCAGGCGCTGGGCCCACTCGTCGGCGAGGCCGGAGACGTCCCAGCCCTGCTTGGCGAGCCACCCGAGGTGGATCTCCAGGACCTGTCCCGGGTTCATTCGGGACGGGACGCCCAGCGGGTTGAGGATGATGTCGACCGGGGTGCCGTCCTCCAGGAACGGCATGTCCTCGACCGGCAGGATCTTCGAAATGACGCCCTTGTTGCCGTGACGGCCGGCGAGCTTGTCACCGTGGGTGATCTTGCGCTTCTGGGCGACGTAGACGCGGACCAGCTGGTTCACGCCCGGGGGAAGCTCGTCCCCCTCCTCGCGGTCGAAGACGCGGACGCCGATGACCTTGCCGGACTCGCCGTGCGGCACCTTCAGCGAGGTGTCGCGGACCTCACGGGCCTTCTCACCGAAGATCGCGCGGAGCAGGCGCTCCTCCGGGGTCAGCTCGGTCTCGCCCTTCGGGGTGACCTTGCCGACCAGGATGTCGCCGGTGACGACGTCCGCACCGATCCGGATGATGCCGCGCTCGTCGAGGTCGGCGAGGACCTCCTCGGAGACGTTCGGGATGTCCCGGGTGATCTCCTCGGGGCCGAGCTTGGTGTCACGGGCGTCGACCTCGTGCTCCTCGATGTGGATCGAGGAGAGGACGTCGTCCTGGACGAGGCGCTGCGACAGGATGATCGCGTCCTCGTAGTTGTGACCCTCCCACGACATGAACGCCACGAGCAGGTTCTTGCCGAGCGCCATCTCGCCCTGGTCGGTGCAGGGGCCGTCGGCCAGCACCTGGTTGACCTCGACGCGGGAGCCCTCGTCGACGAGCACCTTCTGGTTGAAGGAGGTGCCCTGGTTGGAGCGGGTGAACTTGGCGGCGCGGTACGTGTTGTACGTGCCGTCGTCGTTGGCCACGGTGACGTAGTCGGCCGAGACCTCCTGGACGACACCGGCCTTCTCGGCGGTGATCACGTCGGCGGCGTCGACGGCGCAGCGGTACTCCATGCCGGTGCCGACCACGGGTGCCTCGCTCTTCAGCAGCGGCACCGCCTGACGCATCATGTTGGAGCCCATGAGCGCGCGGTTGGCGTCGTCGTGCTCGAGGAACGGGATCATGGCGGTCGCGACCGACACCATCTGGCGCGGCGAGACGTCCATGTAGTCGATCTCGGAGCCCGGGATGTAGTCGATCTCGCCGCCGCGGCGGCGGACCAGGACACGCGGCTCGGCGAAGTGCAGGTCGTCCGTCAGCGGGGCGTTGGCCTGCGCGATGACGAAGCGGTCCTCCTCGTCGGCGGTCAGGTAGTCCACGGCCTCGGTGACGACACCGTCGACGACCTTGCGGTACGGGGTCTCGATGAAGCCGAAGGCGTTGACCCGGCCGTAGGACGCGAGCGAGCCGATCAGACCGATGTTCGGGCCTTCGGGGGTCTCGATCGGACACATGCGGCCGTAGTGCGAGGGGTGCACGTCACGGACCTCGAAGCCGGCCCGCTCACGGGACAGACCACCGGGGCCGAGTGCGGACAGACGACGCTTGTGGGTCAGGCCCGACAGCGGGTTCGTCTGGTCCATGAACTGCGACAGCTGGCTGGTGCCGAAGAACTCCTTGATGGAGGCGACGACCGGCCGGATGTTGATCAGGGTCTGCGGCGTGATCGCCTCGACGTCCTGGGTGGTCATGCGCTCGCGCACGACGCGCTCCATGCGGGCGAGACCCGTACGGACCTGGTTCTGGATCAGCTCGCCCACGTTGCGCAGGCGACGGTTGCCGAAGTGGTCGATGTCGTCGACCTCGACCACGATGTCGCGGCCCTCGTCGTCACGCCACTCGACCTCGCCGGCGTGCAGCTTCACCAGGTACTTGATCGCACCGATGATGTCGGGCTCGGTGAGGACGCCGGAGTCCAGGGACTCCGCGTTGCCCAGCTTGCGGTTCACCTTGTACCGGCCGACCTTCGCGAGGTCGTACCGCTTCGGGTTGAAGTACAGGTTCTCCAGCAGCGTCTGGGCGGCCTCGCGGGTCGGCGGCTCGCCGGGGCGCAGCTTGCGGTAGATGTCGAGGAGCGCGTCGTCCTGGCCCTGGGTGTGGTCCTTCTCCAGGGTGGCGCGCATCGACTCGTACTCGCCGAACTCCTCGAGAATCATCTCGTTGGTCCAGCCGAGGGCCTTCAGCAGCACGGTGACCGACTGCTTGCGCTTGCGGTCGATGCGGACACCGACCATGTCGCGCTTGTCGATCTCCATCTCCAGCCAGGCACCGCGGGAGGGGATGATCTTGCAGGAGTAGATGTCCTTGTCGGACACCTTGTCCAGGCTCGAGTCGAAGTAGACGCCCGGGGAGCGCACCAGCTGCGAGACCACGACACGCTCGGTGCCGTTGATCACGAAGGTGCCCTTGTGGGTCATGAGCGGGAAGTCGCCCATGAAGACCGTCTGAGACTTGATCTCACCGGTCTCGTTGTTGGTGAACTCGGCAGTGACGAAGAGCGGGGCCGCGAACGTGAAGTCGCGGTCCTTGCACTCGTCAATGGAGTTCTTCGGCGGCTCGAAACGGTGGTCGCGGAAGGTCAGCGACATCGACCCGCTGAAGTCCTCGATCGGGGAGATCTCCTCGAAGATCTCCTCCAGACCGGACTTGGTGGGGACGTCCTGACCGTTCTCCAACGCCTCCTCGACCCGCGACCTCCAGGCCGCGTTGCCGAGCAGCCAGTCGAAGCTCTCGGTCTGCAGGGCCAGGAGGTTGGGGACCTCGAGGGGCTCCTTGATCTTCGCGAACGAGACGCGGAGCGGGGCGGTGGATGCGGAATTGTTCGAGGCGTTGCGCGGCGCGGCCAAGAGGGGGGTCCTTCCGAGGGCTCGGAGCTCACTACGCGCGTACCGGCCGGGCCTTGCCGAGGCGGAAAACCCCAGGTCAGGACAGGGGCCACTCCGGGCGACGAGTCACGGAGCAGCTAACAGGCAGCGCAAAGGGACAGTGTAGCCAAAAGGCACACTGCTGACAAGCCCTGATTCGGAGACCGAATCGGAGACCCCTCTCCTACCACTCACCAATGGCCCGGACGCCCCGGGCCACCGCACCTCACGATGAGTCAGTTCCCGTCGGAGCCACGGAATATGCATCCGGAACCGCTCCGACCGCCTGGACCCACCACGCGGGGCGCGCCTTGAGAATCGCGCGCCCGGTGCGGTTCGTCAAGGGCCGCACCGGAGTGCGGACCTCACGCCGTACATCGTCCCAGCAGGCCACCGCGTTACAGACCCCGTGGCGGGCCCTCCGGAGACGACAGCGATCACCATACCCGGACCCGCCGACAGTGGCCGAGCCCACAGTCGGCCAGGACGGTGAACGTCAGGTCCCCGGGAGTGCAAAAAAGGCCGGGCCGACCACCACAGGGGTGATCGGCCCGGCCTCGCGCCCTCTCAGGGAGGGCACTGAGTCACTTGACGGTGACCTTGGCGCCGGCGCCCTCGAGCTGGGCCTTGGCCTTCTCGGCAACGTCCTTGGCGACCTTCTCGAGAACCTTCGCACCGGCGGTGTCGACGAGGTCCTTGGCCTCCTTCAGGCCGAGGGAGGTGAGGGCGCGCACCTCCTTGATGACCTGGATCTTCTTGTCGCCGGCACCGTCGAGGATGACGTCGAACTCGTCCTGCTCCTCGACAGCCTCGCCGCCACCGGCCGGGCCGGCAACGACGACAGCGGCGGCCGGGGCGGCAGCGGTGACGTCGAACTTGTCCTCGAAGGCCTTCACGAAGGCAGCGAGCTCGATGAGGGTGAGCTCCTCGAACTGCGCGAGCAGCTCGTCCTGGGTCAGCTTCGCCATGATTGGCGTCCTTCCACTAGTTCGGCAGGTAGGTGCCGTATGTACGGGTGAAGCGGGCACTGGCCCGCAGCGAGGCGTGAGCCTGCGGAATTACTCCGCGGCCTCGTCCTCAGCGGCGGGAGCCGGCGCGCCGGCACCGCCCTGCTCGACCTTGTCGCGAAGAGCGTCCACGGTGCGGACGAGCTTCGACGGCAGGGCCTGGAAGAGCGCGGCAGCCTGGGACTGCTTGGCCTTCAGGGCACCCGCGAACTTGGCGAGCAGCACCTCGCGGGACTCGAGGTCCGCGAGCTTCTTGATGTCATCGGCGGACAGCGCCTTGCCGTCAAGGACACCGCCCTTGATGATCAGAGCGGGGTTGTCCTTGGCGAAGTCACGCAGAGCCTTCGCCGACTCCACCGGGTCACCGGTGACGAAGGCGACGGCCGTCGGACCAGTGAACTGGTCGTCGAGCTCGGTGATCCCAGCCTCGTTGGCAGCGATCTTGGTCAGCGTGTTCTTCACCACGGCGTACTGGGCGTTCTCGCCCAGCGAGCGACGCAGGGTCTTGACCTGCTTCACCGAGAGACCGCGGTACTCGGTCAGCAGCGCGGCGCTGGAGGAACGGAACTTGTCCGTCAGCTCAGCGACGTCAGCAGCCTTGTCGGGCCTGGCCATAGGCTTACGCCTCCTTCCGTGATGTCGAAGTCAGGCCGACCATCGATCAGCCGACCATCCAAGCCTCGAACCACGGGTGACGAAAAAAGCCCCATGCGCAGGGGCATGGGGCTTGCAGACCTCGACGGCCCCGAAGGACCGGAAATCAAAGGCACCAGACACACCTGCGCGGGCCGCCCGCACGAAGCGGGACCTTCGGTGCCGGCTCCCCCGGAAGGGAAACGGCGACAACCAGCGGTCTTTGGCAGGCTCTACCGTACCCGAGCCTTGCTTTCGGACCAAATCCGGTCAGGAGGCCAGTGGTGGCAAGGGTGCCGTGCCCATGTCCGCGGTGTCCGCCGCGTCCGGGGCCTGCACCGAGAGGGCGCCGCCCCAGTCCTGGTACGTCACCGTGTCGTTGCCCTGGCCGCCCGAGCGGTGCAGGCGGACCAGCTGGTCCTTGCCGTCCAGCCACAGGTCGAGGGTGACGTCCCCGCTGCCGAGCCCGGCCCGGAGCGCCTCCTGGCGGCCGGCCGGCAGCTGGGTCTGGGCGGCGGCGTACCGCTCGGCGCTCAGCACCACCCGGTAGTGCTGGACGGTGAGCTCGTCGACGGTCTCCTCGCCGATGAGCTGCGGACCCTCGGCCGCGACGGCGGCGGTGAGCGCCACCATCGGGTTGAGCCGGTCGACCAGGGCGGCGTACGGGATGTCCCGGGCAGCGCCCTGGGCCGCGTACTTCTCCCAGTGCCGGCCGGCGTTCCGCTCGGCGGTGGCCTGGTCGCCGCCCCGGTAGGCGGTGGTGTCGAGTATCACCAGCTGCTCGGAGCTGCCGGGGCGCTTGAGCCTGAGCACCGTCTTGGGGGCCCAGAACAGCACCCCGGTGGCGGACTCGTCGCCGAGCCGGGCGGAGTACCCGGCCCGGCGGGCGGTGTCCATCGCCAGCTGGGCGGAGAGCAGCACCCCGTGCGGGGAGCGGTCGGTGGGGCTCGGCAGGCCGGTCGGGGTCCGGCTGGCGGAGGGGCTCGGGGTGGGCTTGCCGCCGCCCGAGCCGCCGGAGCCGCAGCTGGCCAGGCCGGCCAGCAGCAGGACGGCCAGTGCCGCGGCCGCGCTGCGCCGTGCCCTCGTCATCCCGTCACCCCGTCCTCGTGCCGCCGCTCCCCCGCCAACCTCTCACGCCGCGGGTCAGCCGCCGAAGCCCTTGAGCAGATCTGCGACCTCGAACACATCGGTGGCCAGCGGCGCGGCGACCTGCGGCGCCCGGCCCAGCTCGCCGTAACGGACCGTCATCTCACCGGCCCGGGACGGGGTCAGGTCAGCGGCCCGGAGCTGGACCAGCTCGTTCCTGCCGTTGATCCAGAGGTCCAGCGCGCCCCCGTTGCGGCCCAGGTCGGCCAGGGCCTGGCGCTTCTGGTCCTCCGTCAGACCGTTGACCAGCGCGTCGGCCACCCCGGTGGCGCGGAAGTGCACGGCCTCCTGGCCGTCCACCGACTCCACGCCGACCTTGGTCAGGCCCGGGCTGCCCGCGCCGGCGGCCAGCGCCACCGACGGGTCCAGCACCCTGGCGAGCACGACCAGCCCGCGGGCGTCCTCGCCGCCGGCCAGCACCTGGGTGCCGCCGGGCTTGGCGTTGGGGTCGACCTTCATCCAGGGCTTCCCGCCGACCAGCGCGGCGGTCTGCTCGGGGGCGCCGACCCAGACGGAGCCGCCGGTGGAGCGGAGCCGGGCCTGGGCGCCGTCCGGCTGGGCCAGCACCAGGTCGATGCCGCCCGGCTGGGCCCAGGCGAAGGAGCCGCCGCCGCCCTGCGCGACCGCGCCGGTGCCGACCGACAGCTTGGCGTTGCCGGCCTTGGCCATCACGCCGTTCGCCGCCAGCAGCACGTCCTTGGCGGCCCCGACCGGGGCCGGGACGGTGCCCGGGGCGGTGCCGCCGGAGCCCCCGGTACCGCCGCCCGCCGTCGGGCTCGCCGAGCCGGCGGCCTCCGAAGCGGCCCCCGAGGGAGCGGTGGAGCCGGTCGCGCCGGCGGAAGCGGTGGTGGACGGCGCGGCCGTGGCGGCGCTCTTCGCGTCGCCGGAGCCGCCGGCCCCGCAGGCCGTCAGCCCGGCCACCAGCAGCGCGGCCAGGGCGGTCACCCGTATCGTGCGCATTCGTGGAACCCCCTACGTCCCGGATCTCGGTAGGCGGACTCTAGTCGACCCGGACAAGCGGACGGGCCCGCACCCCCCGGTGAAGGGGAGTGCGGGCCCGTCGAACGCGGTTACCGCTGGAGCTCGGAGGCTCAGACGGCGGCCGGGTCCTCCTCGACGAGGAGGTTGCGGGTGCGGTTCGGGTCCACCTGGATGCCGGGGCCGATGGTGGTCGAGAACGCGGTCTTCTTGATGTAGCGGCCCTTGGCGGCGGCCGGCTTGGCCCGGAGGACCTCCTCGAGCGCGGCGGCGTAGTTCTCGACCAGCTGGTCATCGGAGAACGAGGTCTTGCCGATGATGAAGTGCAGGTTCGAGTGCTTGTCGACGCGGAACTCGATCTTGCCGCCCTTGATGTCGTTGACAGCCTTGGCGACATCGGGGGTGACGGTGCCGGTCTTCGGGTTCGGCATCAGGCCACGGGGACCGAGCACGCGGCCGAGGCGGCCGACCTTGCCCATGAGGTCCGGGGTGGCGACGACGGCGTCGAAGTCCAGCTTGCCCTTGGCGACCTCGTCGATCAGCTCGTCGGCACCGACGATGTCGGCGCCGGCAGCACGCGCGGCCTCGGCACGCTCGCCGGTCGCGAAGACCAGGACCCGAGCGGTCTTACCGGTGCCGTGCGGGAGGATCACGGTGCTGCGGACCATCTGGTCGGCCTTGCGCGGGTCGACGCCCAGACGCATGGCGACCTCAACGGTGCCGTCGAACTTGGAGGTGGAGGTCGCCTTGGCGAGGCGGACGGCCTCGAGGGGGGCGTAGATCTTGGTGCGGTCGACCTGGGCGTCCGCGGCCTTGAGGGCCTTGCTGCGCTTCACTGCTTCTCCTGAAAGTGATGGAGTTCGTGGTGTACGGGCCGCGCAGGCCCTACCACGGGGTGGACGAGAGGGGTGATCAGCCCTCGACGGTGATGCCCATCGACCGGGCGGTGCCGGCGATGATCTTCGACGCGGCGTCCAGGTCGTTGGCGTTCAGGTCGGGGAGCTTGACCGTGGCGATCTCGCGCACCTGAGCCGCGGTCAGCTTGGCGACCTTGGTCTTGTGCGGCTCGGCCGAGCCCTTGTCCACGCCGGCGGCCTTCAGGATGAGGCGCGCGGCCGGCGGCGTCTTCGTGATGAAGGTGAAGGTGCGGTCCTCGTAGACCGTGATCTCCACCGGCACGATCATGCCGCGCTGCGACTCGGTCGCGGCGTTGTAGGCCTTGCAGAACTCCATGATGTTCACGCCGTGCTGGCCCAGCGCGGGGCCGACCGGCGGGGCCGGGTTGGCCGCGCCGGCGTTGATCTGGAGCTTGATGAGCCCCGTGACCTTCTTCTTCTTGGGAGGCATGCTCTCCGGGTCCTTCCGAGAGTGGTTTGCTGGTGCGTCCGGCGGTCGGGGCGACACCCGTCCGGGTGGACACACATCGGACCAGGCTAACCGTTGTCGGCGCCTGGACCAAAACGAGTTCGGGGCGGGGCCGAAGCCCCGCCCCGAACTCGAAGCTCAGTGTCAGTTCTTCTGGATCTGGTCGAACGACAGCTCGACCGGGGTCTCGCGACCGAAGATCTCGACCAGGCCCTTGACCTTCTTCGAGTCCGGGTTGATCTCGTTGATGGTCGCCTGCAGGGTGGCGAACGGACCGTCGGTGACGGTGACCGAGTCGCCGACCTCGAAGTCGAGCACCTGGACCTCGACCGGACGGATCGGCGAGGCCTTGCCGGCCTCCTTGGCCGCCTGGCGCTCCACGTCGGGGGCGAGCATCTTGACGACCTCGTCCAGGGTCAGCGGGTACGGGTCGTAGGCGTTGCCGACGAAGCCGGTGACGCCGGGGGTGTTGCGCACGACGCCCCAGGACTCCGGGGTGAGGTCCATGCGGACCAGCACGTAGCCGGGGAGCTTGTTCTGCCGGATGGTCTTGCGGTCGCCGTTCTTGATCTGGACGACCTCCTCCTGCGGCACCTGCGAGTCGAAGATGTAGTCCTCGACGTTGAGCGAGACGGCGCGCTGCTCGAGGTTCTGCTTCACGCGGTTCTCGTAGCCGGCGTAGGTGTGGATGACGTACCACTCGCCCGGCGCGGTGCGCAGCTCCTCGCGGAAGGCGGCCACCGGGTCGACCTCGACCTCGGGCTCCTCGACCTCGACCTCGACCTCGGCCTCCGCCTCGGCGGCCTCGTCCTCGTCCTCGTCCTCGGCGTCGGAGCCGACGGCCTGGAGGGCGGCGGCGAAGGCGTCGTCCTCGTCGAGCTCGTCCTCGTCCACCTCGTGCACGGCGGCCTCCTCGGCGGGCTCGCCCGCCTCGGCCTCGTCCGCAGCCTCGACCTCGTCCTCGTCCGAGTCGACCGCGTCCACGATCTGCTCGGCGTCCTCGACGTCGGCAGCCTCGACGTCGGCGGCCTCGGCGGCGAGGTCATCCGCCTCGCGGACGGTCTCGTCGGCGTCGTACAGGGGGGAGTCAGACACGGTGGCTGCTTCTTTCCTGGAAGTGAGATGGAACGGCTCCGGGCCTTCCGGCGCCACGGCGGGCGCGCTGCGGGAACGACTCGGACCTCCAACAGTACCGAGTCAACGGTAGCGGGAACGCCCGGAGTGCGCCGACAGCTCGACCCGGACCGTCAGGACGGCCCGGGTCGGGGAGTGGAGCGGGAGGTGACGGCGGATCAGCCGAACACCCACAGGCTGAGCTTGGAGAAGCCGTAGTCGAGACCGGAGACGAGGCCCATCACCACGACCACGAAGACCACCACGACGATGGTGTACTGGGTCAGCTGGTTGCGGGAGGGCCAGACCACCTTGCGGAGCTCGGCGATGATCTGCCGGTAGAACAGCGCGGCGCGGGCGAAGACGCCCTTCTTGGCGCGCTTGCCGGCCTTCTTGTCGCCACCCTCGGCCTTCTTGGCGCGCTTGCGGTCGCGGCGCGACAGCGCCTCGTCGGCAGGCGTGGCCTCCGCGGCACCCTCGGGGTTGCCGCTCTCAGGCGTTGCGGTGGAGCCCGTGGTCTCCGTCACTCGTCCTCACCTGAATCCGGGTCCTGCCGAGCGTCGCGTCGCGGGTGCGGGCGATCCGGCGAATGCAGTGCTGAAAGGTGCCCTCTCCGCATCAAGCCCGCTCGCTCCAGTGGAGCGAACGGGCTGAGTACGGTTCAAGCAGCAGGGCAAGAGGGACTTGAACCCCCAACCGCCGGTTTTGGAGACCGGTGCTCTACCAATTGAGCTATTGCCCTACGGGGCCTTGTGGGCTCCGGAGATGTCTCACAACCTACCGCATCCTGGCCGCTGCGTTCACTACGCCTCGGTGTGGAGCTGCACTTCGGGAGCCATCGAGCAGTGAGTGTACGTGTTCCGGGCCGTCAGGTCGAACCCCATTCACCAAGGTGGGGCGCAAGCCGTACGCAATGCGGACCGATCGGTACGCATCCTGGACCCTCGTGCCCCCGGAGCACCCTCTCTGCGACGATGGCGGGCATGAGCGCTCCCACCCCCAGCAACCGCCCCTCGGACCGCCGTGTCTCCGCCCGGATCGGCGCCATCGCCGAGTCCGCCACCCTCGCGGTGGACGCCAAGGCGAAGGCCCTCAAGGCGGCCGGCCGCCCCGTGATCGGCTTCGGCGCCGGCGAGCCCGACTTCCCGACCCCGGACTACATCGTCGCGGCGGCCGTCGAGGCCTGCCAGGACCCGAAGAACCACCGCTACACCCCGGCCGGCGGTCTGCCGGAGCTCAAGGCCGCCATCGCCGCCAAGACGCTGCGCGACTCGCGGTACGAGGTGGACGCCTCCCAGGTGCTGGTCACCAACGGCGGCAAGCAGGCGATCTACGAGGCCTTCGCCGCGATCCTCGACCCGGGCGACGAGGTGATCATCCCGGCCCCGTACTGGACCACCTACCCCGAGGCCGTGAAGCTGGCCGGCGGCGTGCCGGTCGACGTCGTCTCCGACGAGACCACCGGCTACAAGGTCTCGGTGGAGCAGCTGGAGGCGGCCCGGACCGAGCAGACCAAGGTGGTCCTGTTCGTCTCGCCGTCCAACCCGACCGGCGCGGTCTACACCGAGGCCGAGGCCGAGGCGATCGGCCGCTGGGCGCTGGAGCACGGCCTCTGGGTGCTCACCGACGAGATCTACGAGCACCTGGTCTACGGCGACGCGACCTTCACCTCGCTGCCGGCCCTGCTGCCCGAGCTGGCCGACAAGTGCATCGTGGTCAACGGCGTGGCCAAGACCTACGCGATGACCGGCTGGCGGGTGGGCTGGCTGATCGGCCCCAAGGACGTCGTCAACGCGGCCGCCAACCTGCAGTCGCACGCCACCTCCAACGTCTCCAACGTGGCGCAGCGCGCCGCGCTGGCCGCCGTCTCGGGCGACCTGTCGGCCGTGGACGAGATGAAGGAGGCGTTCGACCGCCGCCGCAAGACCATCGTCCGGATGCTCAACGAGATCGAGGGCGTGCTCTGCCCCGAGCCCGAGGGCGCGTTCTACGCGTACCCCTCGGTCAAGGAGCTGCTGGGCAAGGAGATCCGCGGCAAGCGTCCGGCCACCTCCGCCGAGCTGGCCGCGCTGATCCTGGACGAGGCCGAGGTCGCGGTCGTCCCGGGCGAGGCCTTCGGCACCCCGGGCTACCTGCGCCTGTCGTACGCGCTCGGCGACGCCGACCTGGTCGAGGGCATCAGCCGGATGCAGAAGCTGCTGGGCGAGGCCCGCGACTGACGCTCCGTCACCCCGCGCGCACCGCCCCTTTCACTCCTTCGGAGGACGTGAGAGGGGCGGTTCCCGTTCGGGGGTGTCATGCGGCAGGATCGGTGAATGGATCAGCCTCGCGACGTACGGGCCCTGCCGAAGGCCCACCTGCACCTGCACTTCACCGGTTCGATGCGGCCCGCCACCCTGCTGGAGCTGGCCGAGAAGCACCGGGTCCGGCTGCCGGAGGCGCTCAGCTCGGGCGAGCCGCCCAGGCTTCGGGCCACCGACGAGCGCGGGTGGTTCCGCTTCCAGCGGCTGTACGACACAGCGCGCTCGGTGCTGCGGGACGAGTCGGACATCCGGCGGCTGGTGCGGGAGACGGCCGAGGACGAGGCCCTGGACGGCTCGCGCTGGCTGGAGATCCAGGTCGACCCGACCTCGTACGCGCCCCGGCTCGGCGGGCTGATCCCCGCGCTGGAGCTGATCCTGGACGCCACCCGGGAGGCCTCCGCGGCCACCGGCGTCGGGATCCGGGTGCTGGTCGCGGCGAACCGGATGAAGTCCCCCATGGACGCCCGGACGCTGGCCCGCCTGGCCGTCCGGTACGCCGACCAGGGGGTGGTCGGCTTCGGGCTCTCCAACGACGAACGGCGCGGCCTGGCACGGGACTTCGACCGGGCCTTCACCATCGCCCGCAAGGGCGGCCTGCTGGCCGCCCCGCACGGCGGAGAGCTCTCCGGGCCGGAGTCGGTCCGGGACTGCCTGGACGACCTCGGGGCCGGCCGGATCGGGCACGGGGTGCGGGCCGCCGAGGACCCGCGGCTGATGCAGCGGCTGGCGGACCGTCAGGTGACCTGCGAGGTCTGCCCGTCCTCCAACGTCTCGCTCGGGGTCTACGAGGAGCCCGGGCTGGTGCCACTGCGCGCCCTCTTCGAGGCCGGGGTGCCGCTCGCGCTCGGCGCGGACGACCCGCTGCTGTTCGGCTCCCGGCTGGCCGCCCAGTACGACCTGGCGCGGGACGTGCACGGCTTCTCGGACGCCGAACTCGCCGAGCTGGCACGGCAGTCGATCAGGGGATCGGTCGCGCCGGAGGACGTCCGCAAGGTGCTGCTGGCGGACGTGGACGCCTGGCTGGCCGCGGACCCGGCGTGACCGACGGGCCGGCGGACCCGGCGGGCTGACGGGCTGACGGGCTGACGGGCTGACGGGCTGACGGGCTGACGGGCTGACCTACAGGCTGACGCCCACCATCACCGGCTCGTTCACCAGCTCCACCCCGAAGGCGGCCCGGACGCCGTCCCGGATCTCCCGGGCCAGCGCGAGCAGGTCCTCGGTGGAGGCGGCGCCCCGGTTGGTGAGGGCCAGGGTGTGCTTGGTGGAGAGGGTGGCCGGCCCGGAGCCGTAGCCCTTGCCGAAGCCGGCCCGGTCGATCAGCCAGGCCGCGGAGGTCTTGGTGCAGCCGTCCGGCGCGGGGTAGGCCGGGGCGGTGAGCTCCCCCAGCCGGGCCTGGAAGTCGGCGTACTGAGCGGCCGTCAGGACCGGGTTGGTGAAGAAGGAGCCGGCCGACCAGGTGTCGTGGTCCGCCGGGTCGAGCACCATGCCCTTGCCGGCCCGCAGGCCGAGCACGGTCTCGTACGCCTGCCGCAGGCCGATCCGCTCGTCCTGGCCGACGCCGAGCGCCTTGGCGACCTCGGCGTAGCGGACGGGGGTGGAGAGGCCGCCGGCGTCCTCCAGCCGGAAGCGGACCCGCAGGACCACGTAGCGCTCCGGGTCGGCCTTGAAGCGGCTGTGCCGGTAGGAGAACGCGCAGTCGGCGTTGGCCAGGGTGACGGTCTCGCCGGCCCGGCGGTCGTACGCGACCACCTCGGTGATGCCGGTGGACACCTCCTGGCCGTAGGCGCCGACGTTCTGCACGGGGGTGGCCCCGGCCGAGCCGGGGATGCCGGCCAGGAACTCGATCCCGGCCAGGCCCGCGTCCACGGTGCGGGCCACCGCGTCCGCCCAGACCTCGCCGGCGGCGAGCTCCAGCAGGGTGCCGTCCAGGGCGAAGCCGGTGGTGGCGATCCGCAGCACGGTGCCCTCGAAGCCGGCGTCGCCGATCACCAGGTTGGAGCCGCCGCCGATCACCAGCAGCGGCTCCCCGGTCTCGTCGGCCTTGCGGACGGTCTCGACCACCTCGGCGTCGGTGGTCGCGGTGACCAGCCGGCGGGCCGGGCCGCCGAGGCGCAGCGTGGTCAGCGGGGCGAGGGGGGCGTCCAGTTCAACGAGCACGCCCCCCAGCCTAGCCGCGGCTCACTTCAGCCTGACGACCGCGCGGGACATGCCGAGCACCTTGTTGTCGCCGTTCTTGGCGAGCAGGTCGACCCGGACCTTGTTGTCGTCCAGCAGGGCGGCCACCTTGGCGGACACCTCGATGGTGGTGCCGACGCCGTCGTTGGGGACGGGGACCGGCTTGGTGAAGCGGACGCCGTACTCGACCACCGCGCCCGGGTCGCCGACCCAGTCGGTGACCACCCGGATCGCCTCGGCCATGGTGAACATGCCGTGGGCGATGACGTCGGGGAGGCCGACCTCCAGGGCGAACTTCTCGTTCCAGTGGATCGGGTTGAAGTCGCCGGAGGCGCCCGCGTACTGGACCAGTGTGGCGCGGGTCACCGGGAAGGACTGGGCGGGCAGTTCGGTGCCGACCTCGACCGAGTCGTAGGTGATGCTCATCTCGTTCACTCCCCCTGCGCGGTGTCGGCGGTGTCGGCGGCGCGGGCGACGAGGGTCATGACCGCGGTGACCACGTGCTCGCCGCTCTCGTCGTGCACGGCGCCGCTGACGGTCAGCACGTCGTTGCCGGCCAGCGACTTGATGGCGTCGATCACGATGGCGACGCTCAGCCTGTCCCCCGCCTGCACCGGCCGGGAGTAGAGGAACTTCTGGTCCCCGTGCACCACCCGGCTGTAGTCCAGGCCGAGTTCCGGGTCGTTCACCACCTGGGCGGCCGCCTGGAAGGCGATCGCGAACGGGAAGGTGGGGGGCGCGATCACGTCCGGGTAGCCGAGCGCCTTCGCCGCCTCCACGTCGGTGTACGCCGGATTGGCGTCCCCGACCGCGACCGCGAACTCGCGGATCTTCTCGCGGCCGACCTCGTAGGGTGCGGTGGGCGGGTAGGTCCGCCCGATGAACGAGGGGTCGAGAGCCATGGGCCACTCCTCTGACGGTGGGTCACGCTGTGCGGTGGTACGGGAGATGCAGAAAAAGCTCCAGGCCGTGCCCCCTTGCGGGAGACACGGCCTGGAGCCAAGAGCCTGATCACACCAGGCCCGGTGACGCCCTACGGGGTCAGCGGGTCTCGCGGTGCGCGGTGTGCGAGTTGCAGCGGGGGCAGTGCTTCTTCAGCTCAAGACGGTCCGGGTCGTTACGCCGGTTCTTCTTGGTGATGTAGTTCCGCTCCTTGCACTCCACGCAGGCCAGCGTGATCTTCGGGCGGACGTCGGTGGCAGCCACGGGAGTGCCTTCCTTGGACAACGATTGATGACACGACAAGAGTAGCCGATCGGGAGTTGATCCCCCCGATCGACTACGCGGGTAGCGGTGACCGGACTTGAACCGGTGACACAGCGATTATGAGCCGCTTGCTCTACCAACTGAGCTACACCGCTGAGATGATCGAGCTTCGGATCCGGAGATCCTCGGCTTCCTCACCAGAGCCCCCATGCGGAATCGAACCGCAGACCTTCTCCTTACCATGGAGACGCTCTACCGACTGAGCTATAGGGGCGAACGAGGAAGAGATTACACGTTTCCCGGCCAGAGGTGAAATCCGTTCCCCGACCGGAAGATCGCAGGTGGACGGCTCGTACGGGCACTCCCCCGCAGGACCGCCGTTCGATCGCGCCGTGGAACCCACGGAACGGCCGGCGGCCTCCCGGAGCCGCCGGCCGCGACCGTGCGACAGCGGCGACCACCGCGACCGCGGCCCGACCCGATACGACTTATGCCAGCCTCCGAGCACCTCGCACCCGGGCCCCATAGGCTCGACGCTCACTGATCTTGCGGCTCCCGGACCGCCCGGCGGGCCGCCGGGCAACGAGGAGCCGGCCGATGACCGCGGACAGCGCACCCGCCGACGGGCCGCACCAGGGCGAGGAACCCGCACGCAGCGGCAACCCGCTGGGCCACGGCCCCGTCCTGCTGCTCACCAACGCCCGGCTGACCGACGGCCGACTGGTGGACGTGCGGATCAGCGGCGACCGGATCCAGGCCGTCGGCACCTGCGGCTCCCTGGGCCCGCTGCCCGCCCTGCCCGGCGCCCCGACCACCACCACCGGCGCCAAGATCGACCTCAGCGGCTACCTGCTGCTGCCCGCGCCCGCCGAACCGCACGCCCACTACGACGTCGCCTTCTCCGCCGCCCTGCAGACCCCGCCCCCGGAGACCCCGGCTGAGCTGGTCCGCCGGGTCACCGAGGCCGCGCTCACCGCACTCGGGTACGGCGCCACCGCGCAGCGCACCCACGTCCGGATCGGCGACGTGCACGGGCTGCGCCGGCTGGAGGCCGTACTGACCGCCCGTCAGGCCCTGCGCGGACTGGCCGACCTCCAGGCGGTGGCCGTACCCCGCCTGCTCACCGGCCGGGCCGGGGCGGACGGCCGGGCCCAGCTGCGGGAGGCCCTCAAGCTCGGCGCCACCGCCGCCGGCGGCTGCCCCGACCTCGACCCGGACCCGGTCGGCTACGTCCAGGTGCTGCTGGAGGCCGCCCGGGAGGCCGACTGCCCCGTGGACCTGCACACGGCCGGCGCGGATCCGGCCCAACTCGCGCGGCTGGTGGCGGCGTTGGCGCCGCTGCGGCCGCGGGTGACGATCGGGCCGCTGTCCGCGATGGCGGTCGGCGGCGGGGCGGGCGGGGCGGGCGGTTCGGGCGGTTCGGGCGGTTCGGGCGGGCCAGGTTCGGGCGGGGCAGGCGGTTCGGGTGGTGGGGCCGCCGCCGCGCTGGCCGCGGCCGGGCTGCGGGTGGTCTGCCTCCCGCAGAACGGCCACTGCGTCGGGCTGGAAGGGCCAGCTCATGCCCTCCGGGCTTCCCTGGTACGGGAGTTGAGCGAGGCCGGGGTGATCCTCGCCGCCGGTGGCGGCGCTCTCCGGGACACCGGCAACCCGGTCGGCCGGGCCGACCCGCTGGAAGCCGCCTACCTGCTCGCGGGCGGCGGCGGACTCAGCCCCGAGGCCGCGTACGAGGCGGTCTCCAACCAGGCCAGGATCGCGCTCGGGCTGCCGCCGGTCCGGGTGGACGCCGGGTTCCCGGCGGAGCTGCTGGCCGTCCGGGGCGACTCGGTGGCCGGGGTACTGGCGGGCGGGCACAGCCGGCTGGTGATCCACAGCGGGCGGGTGGTGTCGCGGACCAGCGCGGTGCGGGAGTTCGCCGACACGGTGGCACTGGCGCTCCCCCGGCAGAACACGCCCGGATAGCGGGGACGAGCCCCGCCGAGCTGCGGGCGGCCCTCTCAGGCGCCGGCCCGAGCCGGGCTCCGCCCTGCCCATCGGCACCCGACGGCGTGGGTGGGGGTGGCCGGCCCGACGTCCCGGCGGTCGCCGGTTGGGAAGACGATCAGCTCTGACGGAGGACTCCCGGCGCGGTGGCCGAGACGCTTCAGCAGACGACTGGCGGGCCCACCACCCCCACAACACACTCTCCTGGCTCGCAGATGTAATTGCAAGTCATACGCAATAAGCTGGCGACGGCACGCCGACACACCGTCAGCACAGCGAACTAGGAGCCCTTTTACCCATGGGTCAGTACACGCTCCCCGATCTTCCGTACGACTACTCGGCTCTGGAGAAGGCGATGTCCGCCGAGATCCTCGAGCTGCACCACTCCAAGCACCACGCCGCCTACGTCGCCGGCGCCAACACCACCCTCGAGCAGCTCGCCGAAGCCCGCGAGAAGGAGAACTACGGCGGCCTCGTCGGCCTCCAGAAGACCCTCGGCTTCCACCTCTCCGGCCACGTCCTGCACTCCCTCTTCTGGGAGAACCTCTCCCCCGAAGGCGGCGGCGAACCCGAAGGCGACCTCGCCGACGCCATCGGCGAACACTTCGGCTCCTTCACCGCCTTCAAGAAGCAGCTCACCGCCGCCACCACCGGCGTCCAGGGCTCCGGCTGGGGCATCCTCTCCTGGGAACCCCTCGGACAGCGCCTCATCGTCGAACAGGTCTACGACCACCACGGCAACGTCGGCCAGGGCACCACCCCCCTCCTCGCCTTCGACGCCTGGGAACACGCCTACTACCTCCAGTACCGCAACGTCCGCCCCGACTACGTCACCCGCCTCTGGGACATCGTCAACTGGACCGACGTCACCAACCGCTTCACCACCGCCAAGAACACCTGACGTTCCCTCGGCAAGCACGGAGCCCCGTCCCGATCCCGGGACGGGGCTCCGGTCATTCCGACTGTCGAGTCGTCAGGCCGGTGTCCGGTAGAGGTACGAGACCACGGACAGATCCTCGTCCTCGATCCACCAGGGCGATACGCACGTCAGCACCCCACCGGACGCTCGTGGCTCACCCTCGGACCCGTCCAGTGCGATCGAGTGCACCACCACCAGCGCGTTCTCCGGGAAGAACTCTCGCTGCCTCTCGACCTCGGCCCGGGTCAGAACCACCTGCTCCCCGGCCGAGGTCGTCCCCTTCACCTCGACGTGCAGCCGCTCCGAATCGCCACGCCTCAACTCGAGGTCGTAGGACTCCCGCGCACCGACGTCCTCGACCGTCCAGCCCTGGCGCTCGAAGTGTTCCGTGGCCATTCCCATCGCACGCAGCTCAACCGCCTTGCGTTCCTCGGCCGTCAGCCGGAAACCTTGGCCGCGACCGCCGCGCGAGCGGCCGACGCGTCTGCCCGCCATCGCCGCCGTGACATCCAGCAGGTCGAGCACCTCGGGCGCGCTCTCCCCCGGCACCGGGATGCCGAGACGCTCACCCTCGTAGACCCTCCCCAACAACTCCGCCATGAAGAGCAGGTCCGCCGTCAGGACCTCCTCGGCCGGCATCTCGTCCGCCGAGTACTCGATAGCCACCACGTTCCCAGCCTCGTACCCGCGGCTGAGCTTTCCCTTCGTACCCTGCAGGTCGATGGATCGCACCAACCCCGGGCGCCGAGCCGGCGCGTCTTCGACCAACGGCCGCGCCCACTCGACCCGGGCCTTCAGCTCGTCAGGGCTCCGCTTGGCGAACACCGTCCCCGTCCACACGGTGGTCCCTTGGTTGAGCGACAGGTACACCCGATCGCCCGAGGCACTGAAGAGGTAGACGACGTACCACCCGACGGTGGCGCTGGGTGACCTCTCCTCGCTGTGGACGCGCACCCACGGGATCACCGAATTGCGACCGGTGCTGGACTTGCCCTCCACCCCCACGTCGTCGGCCGGCAGGCCCAGTTCGTCCGCCAGGGCCTCGGTCAGTTCCCGAAGGCGCCGCGGCAACTCCTGCCTGACGATGGCGCCGCGCCGATCCATCTCCGGCGTCTTGTCCGCGGACCAGGACGGCTGCAGGTCGAGCACTTCACGCATCAGAAAGTCCACACCCGGACTCTAGGCAGCGGCCCCGACAGTGGACACAAGCAGAGGGGCCCGGGGAGCGTTTCCGCTCTCCGGGCCCCTCTATATCCTGTGGCTGGTGCAGGGTTCGAACCTGCGTAGCTTGCGCGACAGATTTACAGTCTGCTCCCTTTGGCCGCTCGGGCAACCAGCCAGGATGTTTCGTCTTGCGGGGCGCTGCCCCGTTCGACCTCGTAAACGATACCTGATGGATGGGGGTGCTTCGCCACTTGGTTGGTCACGTGATGATCAAGGCGGTGAGGCGTGGCTGTCGGGGGTGGGGCGGGGCGGGGGTGGATAGGCTGGGGCGGCGCCTGCCCTCGGGGGCGGGCGGTGACCGTGCAGTCAGAGCATCAAGGAGACCAACACACCATGGCCGACTCCAGTTTCGACATCGTCTCGAAGGTCGAGTGGCAGGAGGTCGACAACGCGATCAACCAGACCTCCCGCGAGATCGCCACCCGGTTCGACTTCAAGAACGTCGGCGGGGAGATCAAGCGCTCGGGCGAGAAGATCGAGATGAAGGCCAACGGCGAGGAGCGCGCCAAGGCGATCCTGGACGTGCTGAAGGACAAGTTCATCAAGCGCGGCCTGTCGCTGAAGGCGCTGGACGCGGGTGAGCCGCAGCTGTCCGGCAAGGAGTACAAGATCTTCGCGGACGTCAAGGAGGGCATCTCCCAGGACGACGCGAAGAAGGTCGCCAAGATCATCCGCGATGAGGGCCCGAAGGGCATCAAGGCGCAGGTGCAGGGTGACGAGCTCCGCGTCAGCTCGAAGAGCCGGGACGACCTCCAGGCGGTGCAGGCCCTGCTCAAGGGCAAGGACCTGGACTTCGCGATCCAGTTCGTGAACTACCGCTAGCAGCGGGCTGGTCGGAGAGGAGAGGGCCCGTCGAGGGCGCGGCGCCGGTCGTACGGCGTGCCGCCCCTCGGCGGGCCCTCTCCGTCGGGGGTGCGGCGGCGGGGACGGTGCCGGACTTCTGGCGGTACACGATGCCGGACCTGCGGACGAATGCGACCCGTGGGCTGTACAGGCACAGCTCCAGCGCCCCACCGGTCTCACCCGCACAGTGCACTCACGCCCGCCGACCACGACCCGCTGGACGTCCGGCGGTGGAGCCGGCGCAGCGGATCGCCGTCTGCGGGCGGGTGGGCTGAGTGCGCGCCCGCGCCCCGGGGCCGTGCACGGGCCCGGGGCGCGGGGTGGGTGGTGACGGGGGGTCAGCCGGTGGCCAGGCTGGTGGCGGTGGCGGCCGTGGCGGCGACGGTGTCGGTGGAGAGGCCGGGGATGGCCGCCTTGACGGCGGCCGGGTCGGGCTTGGCGGCGGTGGCCTTGGCGACCAGGTCGGTGAGGTCCTTCTGGACCTTGGCGAGGGCGTCGGCCGGGTTGAGCGGGAGCGGGGCGGCCGGGACGGCGGGGGTCTCCGGGAGGGCCGGGGCCGGCGGGAGGGCCGGGGCGAGGTCGGCGGGGGCACCGCGGGTCTGGTCGACCGGGAGGGTCGGGGTGGACGGGGCCGGCGGTGCGGGGAGCTTGCCGAGCAGGGCCTTGATCGCGGCCTGGAGGTCGTCGAGCTGCTTCTGCAGGGCGGCCGGGTCGGGGGCTCCGGCGGTGGCCGAGCCGACCAGTTTGGTGATCTGGCCGAGGACGTCGCCGAGGGAGCCGAGGACGGCGAGGTTCGCGCCCGGGTCGGGGACGGCCGGGAGGTCGGGGACGGCGGGGACGTCCACGGGGGGCTTCACGGGGAGGTCCGGGACCGGCGGTTTGACGGGGAGGTCGGGGACCGGGGGTTTCACCGGGAGGTCCGGGGCGGGCGGGATGATGCCGGCCAGGTCCGGGAGGGAGAGGCCGGGGCGGGCGAGGTCCGGGAGGACGCGCTCGGGGTGGGAGGCGAGGAGGCGGAGGCTGGTCGCGGAGGCGGAGTCGGCAGCGTTCGCGACGGTGACGGACGTGGTGATGACCGGGGCGAGGCCCAGGGTGGCGGTCAGCACGGCGGCCGTCCAGGTGGCACGCATTCTTGCGTTTCCTTTCGTGTGATCAGGCGTTGTCGCCTGCATCACACGTTGGTGCACCCCAGGGTGACGGGCCACCGCGCCTAGGCCGAACGGTTCGCCGCCCGGCAGCGGTGCGGCCGGCGGGGCCTCCGGGGGAGCAAGAGCGTGCTCCGGGCGGGTGGGTGACGGTCCGCCAGACGGACGGGCGGGCCGGTGGGCCGTACGGCGGGACGCCGGGCACGCGCCGGGGAGGCGTGACGGGGGCGCGCTGGGCCGTACGGCGGCATGCGGCGGGGACGGAGCGCGGGCAGCGGGCAGCGGGCAGCGGGAGGGCGGGGGTCAGTCGGCGGGCCAGTCGACCAGGCGGCTGTGGCGGCCGAGGCCGACCTCCTCGAACTCGTCCGCGGCCGGCGTGCGCCGGGCCCCGATCCGGCGCAGGGCCTGGGAGATGGGGCTGCCGTCCTCCGGGAAGGGTTCGGAGGTGCAGGCGAGCGGGCCGAGGACGAGGCGCCCGTCCACCCAGACGGCGGCGCGCTGGGTGCCGTCGCCGTCGACGTAGTGCGCCTCGACGTAGCCGATCGGGGAGGCTTGGGACCAGGCCACCAGGCGGCGGCCGAAGCCGCCGGGGAAGGCGGTGAAGCCGGGTTGCAGGACGCCGCCGTGCTCGGCGACGGTGTCGAACAGAAGGTCCGTCATCGGGATCAGCGCCAATCCCTGTTCCAGTCTGGTCACACGGGCGACCGGCACCTCTGCGGCCACCACCTTGAGCAGGTCCCAGGAGCCGATGAGTGCCTTGAGTTCGTAGGACATCCAGCCATTCTGCGCCCTCCAACGACGGCGTGGCAGCGGAATATCGAACTCACTCTCCCTTCGTGGCATGGTCGTTGTGAATATGACACCGCGCGCCCCCAGGAGGCAGACTGGGCGGATGGTCAGTCAGGGACGGCCCACGGCCGAGGAGTTGGCCGCGGCGCGGGAGCGGACGGTCCCGGACGTGGTGGCCCCCGGGCTGCGGGTGCTGTTCTGCGGCATCAACCCCGGGCTGTGGTCGGGCGCGACCGGCCTGCACTTCGCCCGGCCTGGCAACCGGTTCTGGCCCGCGCTGCACCGCTCCGGCTTCACCCCGCGCCGGCTCCGGCCCCAGGAACAGCTGGAGCTGCTGCCGTACGGGCTCGGGATCACCAACGTGGTGGCCCGGACCACGGCGAAGGCGGACGAGCTGACCGCCGAGGAGTACCGGCTCGGCGGGGCGGCTCTGGTGGAGCGGGTGGAGCAGCTGCGGCCGCGGGTGCTGGCGGTGTTGGGGATCGGGGCGTACCGGACGGCCTTCGGGCGGCGGAAGGCCGCCGTGGGGCGGCAGCCGGAGGGGATCGGCGCCACCGAGGTGTGGGTGCTGCCGAACCCGAGCGGGCTGAACGCGCACTACACCCTGGACGGGATCGCGGCGGAGTTCCGCGCGCTCCGGGAATCGCTGCCGCCGCAGGTGGATTGACGGACCGTCAGGCGAGCACGGGCGGCGGGGCCGCGCGCAGTTCGCGGATCACCGCGCGGACGGCGGCGGTGCGGGCCAGGGCGGGTGTGGTGACGTAGCCGACGTGCCGGGTCGGTGGCTCGGGGTCGAGCGGAGCGACGGTGACGCCCGGCGGGGCGGAGAGCAGGGTGAGGGCAGGCATGATCGACATGCCGAGGCCCTGGGCGACCATCGAGAGGGTCACCGTGTCGTCCGAGACGTTGACGGTGGCGGCCGGGATCCAGCTCTGCCTCCGCCACCACGCGCGGGTGTATGAGCCGCAGTTCTCGTCCCAGTCGACCAGCGGGAGGGTGCGCGGACGCGGGTGCCCGGCGGGGTGCACCAGGGCGTAGGGCTCGCTGAACAGACGGCCGGCCACCAGGCCGGGCAGGGCGGGCGAGGGGACGCTGCCGGTGGCCGCGTCGAGGGTGGCTACGGCCAGGTCGGCGTGGCCGTCGGCCACCTCGCCGGCGGTGCCCCGGCCGAGGTCGCGGACGATCCTGACCTCCGGGCGCAGGCCCGGGTGACGGGCCGCCAGCCGGGCCAGCACGGCCGGGAGCAGGTGGGCGGCGGCGCTGCGGAAGGCGGCGATCCGGACCGGGCCGGTGGGTTCGCCGCCCGCCGGGGCGGCGGCGGCCCGGGTCTCGGCGGCGAGGACGGTGAGCAGGTGGAGGACCTGCCGGGCGTGGGCGGCGGCCTTCGCGCCCGCCGGGGTGGTGCGCGCCCCGTGCCGCCCTCGTTCGAACAGGACGGCACCCAGCTTGCGTTCGCACCCGCGCACGGCGTGCGAGACGGCGGACTGGGAGAGGCCGAGCGCTGCTCCGGCGGCGGTGAAGCTGCCCTCTCGGTCCACGGCGACCAGGATCCGGAGGTCGGCGGGGGTGAGATCGGAGCGGGTGGGGTCGGTGGAGTCGGTCGTCACCGGTGAAACCTAGCCGGTGGGGGCGCCTTCCATGAAGAGGGTTCATGGAACGACGGGAACCATCGACGTGCGCCCCTGCCACGCCCGCGAGCCGGTGCCTAGCGTTCCGTCCGTACCGAGCACGGAGGAGAGAGAGACCATGACCCGCACCGCCCGCTACGTCCACCAGACCGCCCGCCCGCAGGGACGCCCCTCCCCCGCCGACTTCGCCTTCGTGGAGCGGGCGCTCCCCGAGGTGCCGGCGGGCGGGGCGCTGGTGGAGAACCTGTACTTCTCCGTGGACCCGTACATGCGCGAGGTGATGGACGTCGGCGAGCTGCACGCCCCGCTGGAGGGGCGGGCGGTCGGACGGGTGGTGGCCTCGCGGTCGCCGCACCTGGCGGAAGGGGACCTGGTGGCGCACCGTCAGGGGTGGCGCACCCACGCGGTGCTGACGGAGGCGGAGGTCCCCGGGCCCGGCGCGCTGCCCGACCCGGGGCGGGTGCGGCGGATCCGGCCGGCCGACGGGGTGCCGCCGAGCGCCTACCTGAGCGTGCTGGGCGGGACGGGGCTGACCGCGTACGTGGGACTCACCCGGGTGGCCCGGCTGCAGCCCGGCGAGGACCTGTACGTCAGCGCGGCGGCGGGCGGGGTGGGGACGGCGGTGGGGCGGTTCGCACGGCTGATGGGGGCCGGGCGCCTGATCGGGAGCGCCGGATCGGCGGAGAAGGTCCGGGAGTTGACCGGGAGGCTGGGCTTCGACGCGGCGTTCTCCCACCGGGACGGGCCGGTCGGCGAGCAGCTGCGGGCGGCCGCGCCGGACGGGATCGACGTGTACTTCGACAACGTCGGCGGGGACCACCTGGCCGGGGCGATCGAGGTGCTGCGGGAGGGCGGGCGGGTCGCGTGGTGCGGCGCGGTGGCGCAGTACGACGATCCGGCCAACCCGCCGGCCGCCCCGTACAACCTGTACGACGTGGTGGGCAAGAGCCTGCGGGTGGAGGGGTTCCTGGTGCGCAACCACCGTGACGCGCAGGCGGAGTTGGAGGAGTGGGCGGCCCCGCACCTGCGCTCGGGAGCGCTGGTCGCGGAGGAGGCGGTGACCGAGGGGTTCGACCGGTCGGTGGAGGCGTTCCTCGGGATGCTGGGCGGGGGGAACCTGGGGAAGGCCGTCGTGCGGGTGGCGGAGGGCGGTTCATGACGGTGTGTCACAGGACTGTCCTGGGGGTGGAACGGGCGGAACGGTCCACCGGGGGCGGGCGGTCCTGGGGTGGGAGAGCACCGAGCGCCACCGTCCCACCCGGAGGAGAACCCCATGCGCGTCCGCAAGCCCGCCGTCGCCGTCCTGGCCGTCGCCGCCGCACTGCTGCTCACCGCCTGCCAGGACGGCGGAACGGGCTCCGCGGCGAGCGCACCGACCCCGACCGCCGCCGCCCCGGCCTCGTCCTCGTCCCCGTCCGCCTCGGGGACCCCGAGGAGCACCGCACCGAGCACTCCGGCCCCTGCCACCGCCACCGCCACCGCCGGGAAGACCGCCCAGTGCCGGACCGCGGACCTGACCGTCACCGCCGCGGACCGCACCATCACCGGCGACGGCGAGAACACCGTCGTGGTCGAGCTGAAGAACCACGGCGACAGGGCCTGCACGCTCGCCGGGTACGCGGGTGTCGACCTGAAGACCTCCGCGGGGACGGTCTCCGCGAAGCGCTCCGGCGAACCGGTGGTCACGGGCGTGCTGGCGAGCGGGAAGTCGACGTACTTCGGCATCGGATACCCGGCCAACGGCTCGGGCGGCTCCGGCGTGCGGATCACCGGGCTGGTGGTGACCCCGCCGGACGAGACCCATCCGGTCACCCTGGCCTGGCCGGGCGCGGGTTCGCTGCCCGTGACGGAGGGCGGCGGATCGCCGGTGCGGATCGGCCCGGTCGGGAGCGCCGGCCAGGGCGGCTGACGGCCCGGCGGTCGCCGCCGGCCCGGGCGGGCGCCGACGGCCCGGGTCCGCGTCGCCGACCGGCCGTCAGTCGGTGGCGAGCCGGGCGTGGAGGTGTTCGTCGTGGTGCCGGCCGTCGCCGAAGCGGTGGCTGGCGCGGAGGGTGCCTTCGAGGGGGTAGCCGGCCCGCAGGGCCACGGCGCAGGAGGCGGCGTTGCCGGTGGCGTGGGCGAGTTCGATGCGGCGGGCGTCGGCCCGGGCGAAGGCCCACTCGGTGACGGTGCGGGTGGCGCGGGTCGCCAGGCCCCGGCCGCGGGCGGCGGGGTCGAGCCAGTAGCCGATCATGGCGAGTCCGTCGAAGCGGTCCACCCAGCGGATGGTGACGGCGCCGAGGAGGTCGTCCCGGACGGGGTCGAGCAGCGCGAAGGAGCCGGCGTCGCCGCGTTCCCAGGCCGCCGTGCGGCCGGCGATCCAGCGTTCGGCGTGCGCGGGGGTCCCGGCGGGCAGCGGGTTCCAGAGGGCGACCGCCGGGTCGGCCGCGATGGCGGCGATCTCGCGGGCCCGGCGCTCGAGGTCGTCGACCAGGGTCCAGGGCACGGCCCGGAAGCCGTCGCCGTCCAGCTCGGCGGGGCGGAAGGTCGGGGCGAGGTCGTTCGGGTCCACGGTGCTCATGCGCACCTGTGTACACGGGTACGAACGGCACCACCAGGCGATTTCCGGCGGCGGGCCGAGGGACCGGAGCGAGGGGCCGGGGCCGAGGGGCCGTCTCCCCTACGGTGCCGGCCGGCACCGTACGGCCGCTCAGCCCGCCACCCGGAAGCCGATGTTGCCGGCGGAGCTGTCGGGGGTGTTGGAGCTGCGGGCGGCCACCCGGTAGCGGTTGCAGTAGGAGTCGTGGCACATGTGGGAGCCGCCGCGCATCACCCGGGCGGTGCCGCTCGGCGGCCCGACCGGGTCCTGCCGGGGGCCGGTGCGGTGGAAGTCGGGGCTGAACCAGTCGGCGCACCACTCCCAGACGTTGCCGGCCACGTTGTGCAGGCCGTGGCCGTTCGGGCGGTAGGACTTCACCGGGACGGTGCCGCGGTGGCCGGTGTTGACGGTCGGGAAGACGCCCTGCCAGATGTTGCACATCTCCCGTCCGCCCGGGGCGAGTTCGTCGCCCCAGGGGTAGCGGCGCTGCTCCAGGCCGCCCCGCGCGGCGTACTCCCACTCGGCCTCGGTGGGCAGCCGGGTGCCGGCCCAGGCGCAGTAGGCCCGCGCGTCGTGCCAGGAGACGTGCACCACGGGATGGTTCTGCCGCTCGCCGACCGAGGAGCCGGGGCCCTCGGGGCTGCGCCAGGACGCGCCGGCCACCGAGCGCCACCAGGGGACGGCCGCCACCGAGGGCGAGGCGACCGCCAACTCCCTTGCCAGGAAGCCCTCGAAGACGAAACTGGCGCCGAAGGCCTCGGCCTCCGTGACGTACCCGGTGGCCTTCACGAAGGCGGCGAACTGCGCGTTGGTGACGGCCGTCGGCGAGATCCGGAACGGGCCGACCTCGACCTCGCGGACCGGGCCCTCGCCGTCGGCCGGGTAGCCGAGACCGTCGTCGGTGCCCATCAGGAAGCGCCCGCCCGGGAGTTGGAGCAGCCCCCGGGCGGGACGGGCGGTGCGGGCGGACGGTGCCGTCAGGGTCAGCGGAGCGGCTGCCCGGCCGGGCGTGCAGCAGGACTTGTGCTCGGTGACGGTCATCGCGCGCCGCTTCCCTTCGGGTGGTCGGACGGGTGGTGGTCAGGCGGGTGCCGGTGTGACGGGTGGTCGGACGGGCCCTGCCCCCGCGCGGGCAGGGCCCGTCCGGGTCAACTGGTCCGGTCGGCAGCCAGGGCGGCGGCCAGGGCCGGGATGCCGAGCGCCTGCTCCTGGGCCGGGGTGGCCTGGTACAGCAGGTTCTGCAGCTGGTACGGGTCGCTGACCAGGTCGTAGTACTCGCGGAACAGCACCTGCCCGGTGCCGCTCACCACGCCCGCCGCGTTGGTGTGCAGGGCGTAGTACTCGGTGTACTGCCGCTCCTTGTCGACGTACGAGGCCCAGGTGTTGGGCCCGCCGGCGGCGGTGCCCTGCTTCCACCACTCGACCAGCAGGTGGTTCCGGGAGTACCCGGTGAGCAGCGAGCGGCCGTCCTGCGGGGTGTTCGGGGTGATCCCGGCGGCGTCCAGGATCGTCGGGGCGATGTCGATGTTGGCGACCAGCCGGTTGTCGACGGTGCCCGCGGCCAGCCCGCCCGCCGGCCAGGAGAGGTAGAACGGCACCTGGTGGCTGGGCGAGTAGGGCACCGACTTCTTCAGCCAGCCGTGGTCGGCCCAGGTGTAGCCGTTGTCGGCGATGTAGATCACCAGGGTGTTGTCGAGCTGGCCGAGCGCCTCCAGCTTGTCCCGGAAGGCCTGCACCGCGTCGTCCACCGAGAGCAGGGTGCGGAGTTGACGCTGGCGCAGCGCCCGGGCGTCGTCCAGGGTGGCGGTGGCGTCGCGGATGTAGGCGGGCTTGTCGCTGCGGTCGGCCTCCGGCACCGAGGGACGGCCGTTCCAGGCCGGGACGGGCGTGTCGGCGTACTTGGGGGCCGGCACGTTGGGCTCGTGCGAGGCGTACGGGGTGACGTAGGCGAACCAGGGCCGGGTGTCGGTGGCGGCCTCGTCCAGGAAGGCCAGCGCGTGGTTCTTGATCACGTTGGTCGGGTAGCCGGTGATCTGCCGGACGGTGCCGTTGTCGTTGTAGTTGGCGTTGTTGTTGTAGCTCGGCTGGAGCAGCAGGAAGTCCTCGAAGTGCGGCGGGTTGTCCGCCAGCGTCCAGGAGTTGAGGTACTTGCCGAACAGGCCGGTGCGGTAGCCGGCCTGCTGGAGGTAGCGCTGCACGGTGGTGTGCTGGTCCAGCGCGGCCGAGGCGCCGTTGTTGCGCACGCCGTGGTTGTGGGCGTAGCGGCCGGAGAAGACCGAGGAGCGGGACGGGGCGCAGAGCGGGGTGGCGACGTGGCCGTTCGGATACTCGACGCCGTGGTCGCCGAGCCAGGCGATGGTCTTCTGGATCGCCCAGTTGGTGTGCTTGGGCTGGTCGTCGGTGACGATCAGCAGGATGTTGGGGCGGGCCGCGCTCGCGGCGGGCTCGGCGGCCGCGGCCCGGCCGGCGGCCAGCGGGACGGCGGTGGCGGCGGCCACGGCGGCGGCTCCGGTGAGGAAGCCGCGGCGGCTGGGGGAGGTGTGCTCGGGCATGGCTGTGCCTTCCGATGTCGCGGAGTGGACGGGAACGGAGGGATCAGCGGGAGGGACAGAGCCCGCAGGCCAGACGTCCGTGGTCGACGTGGCGGCGGGCAACGAGGTGGACTCCGGTTGCCATGCACGCGACCCTAGGAGCGGCCGGCCCGGGCCCACAAGGACGAGGTCGGGAAGTACGCGGGAACGACACAGCCGCGTGACGTGGCGACACATCACGCGGCTGCGGGGGTATCGGACGGGGCGTCAGGCCGCTCCCTCGCCGAGGTAGGCGGCCCGGATCCGGGGGTCGTGGAGCAGCTCGGCGGCCGGGCCGTGCATCCGGATCTCGCCCGTCTCCAGCACGTAGCCCCGGTCGGCCAGGCGCAGGGCCTGGGCGGCGTTCTGCTCGACCAGCAGCACGGTGGTGCCCTGCTGGTTGATCTCCCGGACGATCTCGAAGAGCTGGGCCACGATGATCGGGGCCAGGCCCATCGAGGGCTCGTCCAGCAGCAGCAGGTCCGGGCGGGCCATCAGGGCCCGGCCGATCGCCAGCATCTGCTGCTCGCCGCCGGAGAGGGTGCCGGCCACCTGGCGGCGGCGCTCGGCCAGCCGGGGGAAGAGGCCGAACACCCGCTCCAGGTCGGCGGCGTCCACCCGGCCGAAGCGGTAGGCGCCGAGGTGCAGGTTCTCCAGCACCGTCATCTCGGCGAACACCCGCCGCCCCTCCGGGGAGTGGGCGACGCCGAGGCCGACCACCTCGTGGGAGGGCAGGCCGTCGATCCGCGCGCCGGCGAACCGCACCTCCCCCGCCGCCGGGCGGAGCAGGCCGGAGACCGCCCGGAGGGTGGTCGACTTGCCCGCGCCGTTGGCCCCCAGCAGGGCGACCACCTCGCCCCGGCGGACCGTCAGGTCGATCCCGCGCAGCGCGGTGACCGCCCCGTAGTCCACCCGCAGCCCGGCCAGCTCCAGCAACGCCGGGGTCCCGCCCGCTCCGCCCGGGGCCTCCCGGACCGGCTCCACCACGCTCGTCACGCCGCCACCTCCGAGCCCAGGTAGGCCTCGACCACCGCCGGGTCCTGCTGGACCTCGGCCGGGGTGCCCTCGGCGATCACCTTGCCGAAGTTCAGCACCAGCACCCGGTCCGCCACCGACATCACCAGCTTCATGTCGTGCTCGATCAGCAGCACGCCGATCTCCAGCTCCCGGTTGATCCGCCGGATCAGGGCGGTGAGTTCGAGCTTCTCGGTCGGGTTGGTCCCGGCCGCGGGCTCGTCCAGCAGCAGCACCCGGGGGTCGGTGGCCAGCGCGCGGGCGATCTCCAGCCGCCGCTGGTCGCCGTAGGCGAGCGCCCCGGCCGGCTCGTCCGCCCTGGCCGCCAGGCCCACGAACTCCAGGAGCGCCCCGGCCCGTTCGGCGCTGCGCCGAGCCGCCCGGCGGGCGTGCGGCAGGCCGAGCGCGATGCCCAGCGGGCCGCTGCGCAGCCGGCTCTCGGCCGCCACCTGGACGTTCTCCAGGGCCGTGAGCGCTCCGAACAGCCGGATGTTCTGGTACGTCCGCGCGACCCCGGCCCGGTTCACCAAGTGCGGCTTGCGGCCCAGGAGTTCGTACGTACCACCGCCCTCAGGGTGGAAGGTGACCCGGCCCTCCTGGGGTCGGTAGACACCGGTGAGCGAGTTGAACAGCGAGGTCTTGCCCGCGCCGTTCGGGCCGATCACGGCCAGCACCTCGCCGCGCTCCATGCGCAGGCCGACCCCGGCGAGCGAGGTCAGCCCGCCGAACCGCAGCGTCAGCCCCTCCGCCTCCAGCACCACGCTCATCGGCCATTACCCCCAACTCGCTTGCCACCGGCCGGGATCAGCCCCTGCGGGCGGTAGATCATCATGACCACCAGCAGCGCCCCGAGGTACATGAAGCGGTCCTTCTGGTCGACCACGTCCTTGAGCGCGTGCGGCAGCCAGGCCAGCAGTCCGGCGCCGAGCAGCACGCCCGGCAGCGAGCCCATGCCGCCGAAGATGACGTAGGCCAGCACCAGCACCGAGTAGAGCAGCGGGAAGTTCTCCGGGTTCACGAAGCCGACCTTGCTGGCGTACACCACCCCGGCCGCGCCGGAGGTGGAGGCGCCGATGGCGAAGGCCATCAGCTTGTACTTCACGGTGTCCACGCCGTGGGCGGCGGCCGCGATCTCGTCCTCGCGGATCGCCGCCCAGGTGCGGCCCACCTTGGAGTGCTGGAGGCGGCGCAGCACCACGACCGCCAGCACGATCAGGGCGAGCAGCAGCCACCAGTAGTCGACCGGGTCCAGCTTCCAGCGGTAGGAGACCGGGCCGAGCTCGACGGAGAAGTGCGGGATGCCGAAGGCCCCGTTGGAGCCGTGGGTGAGGCCCTCGGCGTTCTTGGCGACCAGGTAGATGATCTCGTGGAAGCCCAGGGTCACGATGGCCAGGTAGTCGCCGCGCAGCCGCAGCGTCGGCCCGCCCAGCAGCACCCCGGCGACCAGGCAGGTGAGCATCGCGACCGGGATGACCAGGAAGGGGTTGAGCTCGAACGGGGGCTTCACCGGCAGGTGGCCGGTCCAGAAGGCCGCGCTGTAGCCGCCGATGGCGAAGAAGGCGACGAAGCCGAGGTCGAGCAGGCCCGCCCAGCCGATCACCACGTTCAGGCCGAGGGCGAGCAGCACGTAGATGCCGACCCAGTCCACCAGCACCTGGTTGGTGGCCCGGCTGAGCCCGAGCGGGGCCAGCACGGCGACGGCCAGTCCGAGCACCACGAGCACGGGCTTCGCGGCGCGCGGGAGCCGCGGCCTCGGGAGGACGGCCGCCACCCGTCCGGCGGCGCCCCGGGGTGCCAGCTCGGCCAGCGCCCAGACCGCGACGCCGAGGCCCAGGCAGAGCCAGAGCCGGGCGCCGGTCAGGGTCCCGAGCAGCGAGTACAGCAGGTCCCGGCCGTTGCCCTGCTCGCCGGTCATCACGGCCAGCAGCAGGCCGGCCCCGAGCAGGGCGGACAGCCGCCGCCAGCGCGGCAGCCGGTACCACCTGGGCGTGCGGAGCCGGGCCAGCCGGTCCGCGCCCGGACGCTGGAGCAGGGTGGTCATGCCGTCCTCCCGATCCGGACGCCGAGGATGCCGGTCGGACGGAGCATCAGCACCCCGACCAGCACCACGAAGGCGGCCACGTAGCGCCACTCCTCGCCGAACAGCGGCACGTTGAAGGTCTCCACCAGGCCGAGCAGCAGGCCGCCGAGCATCGCGCCGCGGATCGAGCCGACGCCGCCGAGCACCGCCGCCGCGAAGGCGGTGATGCCGGGGTTGAAGCCCATGGTGAAGGAGACCTGGGTGTTCAGCCCGAACAGGAAGCCGGCCACGCCGCCCATCAGGCCGCCGATCACGAAGGTCCGGGAGATCACCCGGTCGGTGTCCACTCCCATCAGCCCGGCCGTCTCCGGATCCTGGGCCAGGGCCCGGATGCCGGCCCCCAGCCTGGTGCGGTGCACCAGCAGGTCGAGCCCGCCCATCATCGCCAACGCGCAGACCACCAGCAGGACCTGGGTGATCGTCACGCGGGCGCCGAAGAC
>NZ_BAAAYB010000090.1:0-34946 GCF_039535905.1 Kitasatospora albolonga
CGGGTCGTCCCGGTCAGCAGGGCGTTCCCCCGTGAGGGACCGTGGCGTGTGGGCGCAGGCCGCCGCCACTGCTCGCGGCCAGCCGCCAGCACCCGACCAGTCGGGCCCGGGCGCGGAGGAGCCTAGCGGCGCGGCCGCGGCCAGCAGGACCAGGACGGCGGAGCCGAAGGAGGCCGCCACCGCGCCGGCGGGGGCGCCGGGCGTCGTCGGCCGCGTCCGGGTCGGCGCCGTCCGAGTTGCAGAGCGGTAGCCGAGCAGCGAGCAGGGTGAGGGCGGCCTGCCAGCCAGAGCGGCGGGTCGCCGAGGGCGGCGGTGAGGGTGCAGCCGGGTCGCGAAGGCGGTGGTGCGCGACGCGGACGTTGGGCCCTGCCAGCTGGACCCGGTCGGGACCGAGAGGGCCGGGGCGGGGGGGGGGGGCGGCGAACCAGCGAACGGCAGGGTGAGAGGGCAGCAGCGCGTCAGCCAGACGGGGGGGGCGTGGTGGTGTCCACGGCGGCGTCGGCGGCCCAGCACCGGTACGACGCACACGGAGCGTGCGCTGCGGTCCCGGCGGACGACGGCAGGTGACGGTCATCGTTCCTCCCCTGGACCCGGGCGCGCAGCAGCGCCGCCAAGGTCAGGTCCGCCCGGCGTCCGGGGTGAGGCGGGCAGCACGGGGACGCCCGGGCCCGCAGGGCGCGGCTGGCCTCGCGGTCCGCCTGCCAGAGCCGGACGGCGAGCCTCGAGCGGCCCCTGCCCGGCGGGCCCGAAGCTCAGCGCGCGGACGGTCGGTGCCGGGGGCGAGTCCGATCGGCACCGTCAGATGACCCCACAGGACCGGTTCCCCCGGGGCCGTCAGGGTGCCGCAGCACCTGCAGCACCCGAGTGGTCGGTGGAGCGTGGTGATCACGTACACCAGGGCGTCGGGCCGGGATCACCTTAACGGGTGTGCATCCCGCCCAGGTCGGGAGGTGGTAGCCGAGGTCACGCGGACCTCCAGGACCGTCTCCACCGGCGGTGGAAGTAGCCCCCCTGCCCCGTTGCCGGGACCAGCCCAGGCTGAGATGGTCGACCCGCGTGGCCGATTCGACAGCAACGCCGACCCGGTTGGCTGGCGCGGTAGGCTTGGACGATCCCGGCGCCGGCCCGCACGGTCCTCGTCCGGCCTGGAGACGCAGCGCGGCCCGTTGGACAGGTCGTAGTCGTCGCCCGACGCGTCCATCAGCAACCCGTGTCGGCGCCCGCTCACGGACCGTGCGACTTGTGTTGGATGGCCTGCATCCCGAACGTGCCCTTCCGCCGACGTGGTGGACACGGACTCAGTGGGATCCGTGCGCTGCCGCTCGCCCCAACCGTGCGGGCGCACGGCCCGTCACTTCCACGCCCCTCTGCCGCCGTCTGGCGTGCGGGTGCTCGCCGAGCCGCTCGGTCATGCCGACCGGGATCTGGGTCCCAGGACGCGTGAGTCGGGATGTGGCATCGGTAAGACCGTGTCCGCCTCGCCATGCTCCCAGCGCGCGGACCTTGGCGCCTCGGTGCCGCCCGCCGCCCTCGTGACACGTCCACGTGCGCCACGCTGCCCAGCTGATTAGGTCCAAAACCCATGGGCGCCCAGCGGTGCGGGGTGACCGCAGCGTGGACGGTGGGTGCACAGCGTGCCGTCCACCACAGCCTAGTGGCCCCGCGACCGCCGGTGCGCGCACCGCCTACACGGACGGGGGGACACGATGTCCGTCCGTGGGGTGCCCATAATTTGTGACCGTTACCGCTGTGAGCTCTGAATACCGGGCCCTACTGGACGGTCCTCGCCCTCGAAGATGCGGGCGCGGAGAACGCCGCCTCGGCGCCGCCGACCGTCAGGACGGCGCCTCGGCCGGAGTTGTTCCAGACCATGTGCACGACCAGCGGGGGCCGCCGCCGTCGCCAGCACAGCCCAGGCGTGGCCGTGAGGCAGGGGCGGTGTCGCCGGCCGCGAACGGTGACGGTGAGCAGGCGCCCGCCGGGTCCGCTCGCCGTGCCAAAAAAAAAAAAAAAAAAAAAAAGAAAAAAAAAGCCGTTGGTGGGGCGGGCTCGGTGGGGCGGCGCTGGACCACGGCGAGAGCGGGGCGGCCCGCCCGTGGCGCAGGCGGCCGTGCTCCCCGACGGCGGGCGTGGTCAGGTTCACAGGCCGGCCGGGGCCCCGTCGGGCGGTGCGTGGCGGCGGCGGCAGCGGGCGGCGGCGGGGACGGTCTGCGGGCGGGGGAGGGGGGGGGGCCCGGGGGGGAGGGTGAGGGAGAAGAGGGGGAAGGCAAAAGGGGGGTCGGGGGCGGGGCGGCTGTGGTAGAATGGGGGGAAGGGGTGGGGGGGGGGAAGATAGGGAGTGGAATGTGAGGGGACGGAGAGGAGGGGCGGGGGAGGGGGGGGGAAAGGGTGCGGGGGGTGGTAGGTGGGTGGGAGGTGGGTCGGGGGTGAGCGGGCGTATGTGCGGAGGGCGGGGCGGTGCGGGGTATCGGGGTCCGGGCGGAGCGGGGGTGGGGTGGGGGGCGGGCGCAGAGGGGGAAGGAGGGGGGGGAGCGAAGGGGGGACGGGGGGAGAGTGGAGGGGCGCGGGGGGGAGGGGGCGGGGGGGGGGGGGGGGGGGTGAGGGGGGTGTGGGGGGAGGGGGGGGGGCGCGAGTGAAGGTGGAGAGGGGGGAGGGGGGGGGTGGGGGTGGCAGGAGTGTGGGGCGGGGGGGGGGTAGGAGGGGGCACCGGGGGGAAAGCAGGGGCGAGGGGGGGGGGGGGCGGGGGTGAGGATAGGAAGAAGTGAGAGGGGGGGGAAACAGAATGAAATAAGAGAAGATGATGAGAGAAGGGGAAGAGAGAGACTGAGGAGAGTAAAAGAGATATAAAAGGAAAAGGGAGGAAGAGCGAAGGAGGAAGGGTGGATAAGGTGGAAATGAAGGAAGGTCGACGAAGAAGAGAAAAGAAGGAGGAGGACAGGGCAGAGCAGGGCGAAAACAAGGGATCGGACCGTGGGGAGGGCTGGTTGTGGAGGCTGGAACGGTGTGGGAGTAGGGGCCAGGCGGGGGGAGCTGATAGGGTGGGGCTGGGAGGGGGAGGGGGTCGGTGTAGAGGTATGGTGGGGGGACGGTTGAGGAAAAAACGGGAGTGGGGCTAGGGGGGGCGTGGGGGATTGGCGGGCGGGAGGGGGGGGGTGGGGAGGGGGGGGTGGTGGCATGAGCGGGTGGGGCATGGTGCAAAGGGGGGGTGGGGTGAGGGGGAGTAGGGCCGGCATGGGGTGGGTGGAGGAGTGTACGTGAGCGGGGTGGGGCGCGGGAAGGGGTAGGAGGTGGGGGATAAAGGGGTCGGGGAAGAACAGGGTAGGGGTGGGTGAGGGGGGGTGGGGGGGGGGGGGACTGGTATGGGACGATGGGAGGGGGTGGAAGGAAAAGGGGGGTGCAGGGGGGGGGGGGGGGTAGAGCGGAGCTGCGGGCGGGGCGAGTGAGGGCTGGGGCGGGCGGCGAGGGAGCTGGGTGTGGCGGGCGGGGGGGCGGGGCGGGGGGGGGAGGCGGGGCCAGGCGGAGGAGGGGGCACGAGGGTAGGCAGGGAGAGAGGGGAAAGAGCACGTGAGTAAGGGAGAGGGGCGCTGGGGGGTGGAGGGGGGCGCCGGTCGTGTGCACGAGATGCGGGTCGGCCGATGCAACGAAGGGGGACGGGCACGAGTGCCGTGCGGGAGGGCGAGAGGGAAGCTAAGGGGTGGCCCTCGTGGAGCAACTGGCGGGCGGGGTGGTGGGTGGGGGAGGTAGTAGAGAGAGGTGGAGAGGCAGACGAGGGGGGGACGTGGGGTAGCTGTGGGGTAGGGGAGGGTGAGTTAGGGGGGAGGGGGGGAAAAGCGGGGGGCGCGAGGTAGAGGATAGACGGCGAGAGTACGTGTGGGTGGAGAGGGCTGGACTGGACGGATGGGGGGGAGTCGAGGGGGGGGGGGGGTGTGGTAGACGACGCTGAAAAGGCTGAGTTGAGGTGGTGGGGGTGGGGTGGGGGAGGGAGGCGGGGGGGGGGGGGGTAGGTGGTGGAAGTGGGGGGGGGAGGTAGGGGGGTGGGGGGGGGACAGGGCGGTGAGAGGGGGGCTGACAAGGCGGTGGGAGGTGTATTACGGAGTGGGGGAGGGGGAAGAATGAAGGGGGGTGGGGGGGGGGGGGGGGTGGGGGGGGGGGAAGGGGAGGGGGGGAGGGGAGTGGCGATTGGGGAAGGGGGGTGGGGGGGCGGGGGGGTGGGGATGGGGGGGGGTCATGGGGAGGGAGGGCATCGAGGCGGTAACCGGGGAGGGGTGAAGGAGGCGGCGGCATGCGGGGCGTGCTTCGCAGCGTGGAGGGGGGGGGGTGTGGGAGAGGGGAGGAAGGGGTGGGGCGGGGGGGGCGGGGGTGGGCTGACGGGCTGGCTCGGGGTGTAGGGGCTAGTGATATTAGAAAAATTGAACTATATAATAAGATATAGAACCGGGGAAAGTAGTAGAGAAGGTGTGGTAAAGAAGATTGTGTGTAGTTTCACATTTCACTGTTTTTTTTTGTGTGTTTGTTATTATTGTCATTCGGTTTTTTTCGTAACCTTTTTGTCTTTTTTTTTTTTTCTTTTTTTTTCTCCTTTGTCTTTTTTTTTTTTTTTACTTTGATTTTCTGTTATTCGATTCAGTTTCCTTTTTATCTTTTTTCGTTTGCTTCCTTTTTTCGTTTGCTTTTATTTTTGTTATTTGCGTTTTTTACTCTGCTGTCTTTTTTTTTTTTTTTTGTTTTTAGGTTTTGTTGGTGAAGGTAGTGCCTTGACGCTCGGTATCATCCCGCCACCACCTCGTCTGGCGTTGATCTGACCGCACTCCACAGCTCTCCGCTGGAGCTGAGATCCGGTGGGCCGTGCCGGGACCACACAGAGCTCTTGACGTCGCTGCCGGCACCACGGAGTCTCGCCGTTCCAGCACCTGCCCGGGCCCGGGCCGAGAACTGTGACCAGCCTCCGCCGAGCCCGCCGTCGCGGCGAGGCGCCGACCTGGATCTGACGGTTGCAGGCGCTGGGTGGCGGCCAGGGCTAGGGACCAACACGTACGCACCAGGTCCTCGTCCACCGTCGACTCCGCTCCAGGGCGGCGCGCATCGCCAGCACACATGGGCCGGGTCGGTGGATAGATCCTCGCGCGCACCGGTGTGGAGCTCGGGGGCCGAACGGTCCAGCCGGCGCGGAGCATGGCCTCTCCTGCTCGGTTGGCCGGTATGCCATCCGGACCCGGGAGCAGAGAAGCGGTCCAGCTGCGCCTCGGGCCAGTCCGTAGGTGCCCTCGTACTCGATCGGGTTGGCGGTGGCGATCACCACGAACGGGTCCGGCAGCTTCTGGTCAACCCCCGTCCACCGAGACCTGGGCTCGGCCATGTCGCCTCCAGCAGCGCGGCCTGGGTCTTCGGGGGCGTGCGTTGATCTCGTCGGCCAGCAGCAGGTGGGTGAAGACCGGGCCGGCCGGAAGACCATCCTCCCCGCTGGACTGGTCGTAGAACGGCGCGCCGGAGACGTCCGAGGGCAGCAGGTCCGGGGTGAACTGGATGGCGACCGGAAGTCCAGGCCACAGCGCGCGGTGGCGAAGGAGCGGGCCAGCAGGGTCTTGCCCAGGCCGGCAGGTCCATCGATCAGCACAGTGGCCCGCGCGCCAGCACGTGAACCGAGCATCACCAAGGTCGAGGCGCCTCCGGCTTGCCGACACAGCGGCCGCCGACCTCGGCCAGCAACCTCGTCGCGGGCCAGCTCGCCGGCCTGACGCTCGGGGTCAGCGCGGGGAGCGGGGCGGCGGGGGCCGCAGCATGGGTCGGCCCCCGCCCCCCGCTCCCCGCGCTGACCCCGCGTCAGGCCGGCGAGCTGGCCCGCGAGGTGCTGGCCGAGGTCGGCGGCGCCGTGGTCGGCAAGCCGGAGGCGCTCGAACTGGTGATGCTCGGCGTGCTGGCCGGCGGCCACGTGCTGATCGAGGACCTGCCCGGCCTGGGCAAGACCCTGCTGGCCCGCTCCTTCGCCACCGCGCTGGGCCTGGACTTCCGGCGCATCCAGTTCACCCCGGACCTGCTGCCCTCGGACGTCTCCGGCGCGCCGTTCTACGACCAGTCCAGCGGGGAGATGGTCTTCCGGCCCGGCCCGGTCTTCACCCACCTGCTGCTGGCCGACGAGATCAACCGCACGCCCCCGAAGACCCAGGCCGCGCTGCTGGAGGCGATGGCCGAGGCCCAGGTCTCGGTGGACGGGGTGACCAGGAAGCTGCCGGACCCGTTCGTGGTGATCGCCACCGCCAACCCGATCGAGTACGAGGGCACCTACGGACTGCCCGAGGCGCAGCTGGACCGCTTCCTGCTCCGGGTCCGGATGGGCTACCTGGCCACCGAGCAGGAGGAGGCCATGCTCCGCGCCCGGCTGGACCGTTCGGCCCCCGAGCCCACGGTGCGCAGGCTCACCGACCCGGCCCAGGTGCTGGCGATGCGCGCCGCCCTGGAGCGGGTCGAGGTGGACGACGACCTGGTGGCGTACGTGGTGGCCCTGCTGGCCGCCACCCGCGCGCACCCGCAGATCCAGGTCGGCGCCTCGCCGCGCGGCGGGCTGGCGCTGGTCCAGCTGGCCCGGGCCCGGGCGGTGCTGGACGGCCGGGACTACGTGGTGCCGGAGGACGTCAAGAGCCTGGTGGTCCCGGCCCTGGCCCACCGGATCTCGCTCCAGCCGGAGCTGTGGGTGCGTCAGATCAACGCCGACGAGGTGGTGGCCGGGCTGATACCGAGCGTCAAGGCCCCGCAGACCGTCCCGGCCGCCGCCGCTGCCGCCGCCGCCCGCACCGCCGACGGGGCCGGCCGGCCGTGAACCTGACGCCCCGTCGGGGAGCGGCCGCGCCCGGCGGGCCGGCCCCGCTCGCCCTGGTCCAGCCGCCCGCCGAGCCGCCCACCCACTGGCGGGCCGGCGAGCGGACCCTGCGGCTGCTCACCGTCACCGTCGCGGCGGTGGCCGCCGCCCTGCTCACCGGCCACGCCTGGGTGCTGGCGGTGGCGGCCGGCCCGCTGGTGCTGCTGGTGCTGGCCACCTCCGGCGAGGGCCGTCCGACGGTCGGCGGCGCCGAGGCGGCGGTCTCCGCCCGCCGCCTCTTCGAGGGCGAGACCGTCGAGGCCCGGATCGAGCTCGCGGTCGGCGGCACCCACGGACGGATCGTCCCCCGTCCGTACCCGGGCCCCGGGGTCGCGGTGGAGGCGGTGGACGTCACCGGCACCACCGTCACGCTGCGGCTCACCCCGCACCGCTGGGGCCGGTGGAGCCTGGGCACGGTGGACGTGGACGTGTACGACGGCGGCGGGCTGGCCCGGCGCACCGTCCGGGTGGAGCTGGGCGAGGCGCAGGTCTTCCCGATGCCCACCCACTCCGCGCTGACCCCGATCCCGGTCCGGCTGCCCGAGCGGCTCGGCGAGCACACCGCCCGCCAGCGCGGCGAGGGCGTGGAGGTGACGGGCGTGCGCCCGCACGTCTGGGGCGAGCGGCAGCGCCGGATCCACTGGCCGTCCACCACTCGGCGGGGCTCGGTGCAGCTCAACCAGTTCGCGGCCGAGCGGGCCGCCGACACGGTGGTGCTGCTGGACGCGCTCGGCGACTACTACGACCCGTCCAACGGCGTCTCCAGCCTGGACGAGACCGTGCGGGCCGGCGCCGGGATCGCCAAGGCCTACCTGCGCAGCCACGACCGGGTCGGCGTGCTGTCGATCGGCGGCACCACCCGCTGGCTGGTCCCGGGCACCGGCGGGGGCTACTTCCACCGCCTGGTGGAGACGGTCCTGGAGGTCCGCCGTGACCTCGGCTACCACCTCCCCGACCTGGCCGGGCTGCCCCGTCAGGTGATCCCGGCCGACGCCCTGGTGTACGTGATCACCACGCTCACCGACCACCGGGTGCTGGAGGTGCTGCGGCACCTGACGGCCCGGGGGAACCCGGTGGTGGTCATCGAGGTGCCGATCGGCTCGCCCCGGCACGACGTCCGCGCGCTGAGCTCGGCCCGCCGGGAGGCCGCCGAGCTCGCCGTCCGGCTCTGGCAGGCGGACCGCGAGGCCAGCCGCTTCGCCCTGCGGGCCCGGGGCGTCCCGGTGCTGCCGCTCACCCCGGACGCCGGGCTGGACCTGACCCTGGCGCCGCTGCTGCGCGCCCGGGTCCAGGGGAGGAACCGATGAACCGTCACCTGCCGTCGTCCGCCGGGACCGCACGCGCGCTCGGCGTCGTCCTGGTGCTGGGCGCCGACGCCGCGGTGACCACCACGCCCGCCGTCTGGCTGACGCTGCTGCCCTTCACCCTGCCGTTCGCCTGGTTCGCCGCCCCGCCCCCGCCCGGCCTGGTCCCGACCGGGTCCAGCTGGCAGGCCCAGCTCTCCCGTCGGCGCACCACCGCCTTCGCGACCGGCTGCACCCTCACCGCCGCCCTCGGCGACCCGCCGCTCTGGCTGGCGGCCGCCCTCACCCTGCTGCTGCTCGGCTACCTGCTGCACCTGGACGGCGCCGACCCGGACGCGGCCGACGACGCCCGGCGCCCCCGCCGGGCGGTGGCGGCCTCCTTCGGCTCCGCCGTCCTGGTCCTGCTGGCCGCGGCCGCGCCGCTGGGCTCCTCCGCGCCCGGCCCGCTGGTCGCGGTGCTGGCGGTGGCCGGCGCGGCGGCGGCCTGCGCCCTGGCCCTCCGGGGAAGCCCTGCTGACCGGGACGACGAAGACCCCCGGCCGGAGTGACCGGCGGGGGCCTTCGGGGTGGGTCGGTCAGCGGACGGGGTGTCCGCTCTCCCGCAGGCTGTCCTTGACCTGACCGATGGTCAGGTCGCCGAAGTGGAAGACGCTGGCGGCCAGCACCGCGTCCGCGCCGGCGTCCACCGCCGGGGCGAAGTCGGCCAGCTTGCCGGCCCCGCCGGAGGCGATCACCGGCACCGACACGGTCTTTCGGACGGCCCGGATCATCTCCAGGTCGTAGCCGTCCTTGGTGCCGTCGGCGTCCATCGAGTTGAGCAGGATCTCGCCCGCGCCGAGCTCCGCGGCCCGCCCCGCCCACTCGACCGCGTCCAGGCCGGTGCCCTGGCGGCCGCCGTGGGTGGTGACCTCGTAGCCGGAGGCGGTCTCGGTGCCCTCGGGGCAGCGGCGGGCGTCCACCGAGAGCACCAGCACCTGGCGGCCGAAGCGGGCGGCGATCTCCCGGATCAGCTCGGGGCGGGCGATGGCGGCGGTGTTGACGCCGACCTTGTCGGCCCCGGCCCGCAGCAGCCGGTCGACGTCCTCGACGGCGCGGACGCCGCCGCCGACGGTGAGCGGGATGAAGACCTGCTCGGCGGTGCGGCGCACCACGTCGTAGGTGGTCTCCCGGTCGCCGGAGGAGGCGGTGATGTCGAGGAAGGTCAACTCGTCGGCGCCCTGGGCGTCGTAGAGCTTGGCCAGCTCGACCGGGTCGCCGGCGTCGCGCAGGTTCTGGAAGTTGACGCCCTTCACCACCCGGCCGGCGTCCACGTCCAGGCAGGGGATGACTCGTACGGCGAGGGTCACTGCTTCGTACCTTCCAGGGTGCTGGCGAGCCCGGTGCGGTGGGCGTCGATCTCGATCTCGACCATCATCCGGGAGTCGATCAGGCCCTCCACCACGACCATGGTGGCGGCGGGCCGGGCGTCGGCGAACAGCGCGGCGTGCGCGCGGCCCACCTCTTCGGCGTCCCGGACGTGGGTGATGTACATCCGGGTGCGGATCACGTCGGCGGCGGTCAGCCCGTAGGCGGTGAGGGCCTTGAGGCCGATCTCGAAGGCGGCCAGGGTCTGGTGGTACGGGTCGCCCTCGTGGGCGATCGCACCGTCGACCCAGGCGGTGGTGCCGGCCACGTGCACGTAGTCACCGGCGGCCACCGCGCGGGAGTAGCCGAACTCCGCCTCCCACGGGGAGGCGCCGCTCAGCTTGCCGCCGACCAACCGGTACTCCGTCATGAAACCGCCTCCAAGGCCTCGGCGAGGGTGAACTTGCCCTCGTAGAGTGCCTTGCCCACGATCGCCCCCTCGACACCCAGGCCGGTGAGTCCGGCGATGGCCCGCAGGTCCTCCAGCGAGGAGACTCCGCCGGAGGCGACCACCGGGCGGTCGGTGGCGGCGCAGACCTTGCGCAGCAGTTCGAGGTTGGGGCCGGTCAGGGTGCCGTCCCGGTCGACGTCGGTGACCACGTAGCGGGCGCAGCCCTCGGCGTCCAGCCGGGCCAGCGCCTCGAACAGGTCGCCGCCCTCGCTGGTCCAGCCGCGGCCGCGCAGGGTGGTGCCGACGACGTCCAGGCCGACCGCGATCCGGTCGCCGTGCTCGGCGATGGCCTTGGCCACCCACTCGGGCTTCTCCAGCACGGCGGTGCCGAGGTTGACCCGGCGGCAGCCGGTGCCCAGCGCGGCGGCCAGCGTCTCGTCGTCGCGGATGCCGCCGGAGAGCTCGACCTTGATGTCCAGCGCGCCGGAGACCTGCCGGACGATCTCGCGGTTGTCACCGGTGCCGAACGCGGCGTCCAGGTCCACCAGATGCAGCCACTCGGCGCCCGCCTCCTGCCAGGCCAGGGCGGCCGCGAGGGGCTCGCCGAAGGACTTCTCGGTGCCGGACGCGCCCTTGGTCAGACGGACGGCCAGGCCGTCGCGGATGTCGACGGCGGGCAGCAGTTCGAGGCGGCTCATCGGTGCAACTTTCCTGATCTGTAAGGGAGTTGTCAGGTTGTCAGAGGGTGTTGACCCAGTTGGTCAGCAGCGCGGCACCCGCGTCGCCGGACTTCTCGGGGTGGAACTGGGTGGCCCAGAGCGGGCCGTTCTCCACCGCCGCGACGAACGGGTGGCCGTGGGTGGTCCAGCTGACCTTGGGGGCGCGGATGTTCTCGTTGGTGATCCGCAGCTCCCACTCGCGCACGCCGTAGGAGTGCACGAAGTAGAAGCGGGTGTCGGCGTCCAGGCCGGCGAACATCCGGCTGCCCTCGGGCACGTCCACCGTGTTCCAGCCCATGTGCGGGACGACCGGGGCGTCCAGCGGGCCGACCGTGCCGGGCCACTCGTCGCAGCCGGCCGTCTCGACGCCGTGCTCGACGCCCTTCTCGAACAGGATCTGCATGCCGACGCAGATGCCCATCACGGGGCGGCCGCCGGACAGCCGGCGGCCGATGATCTGCTCGCCGCGGACCGCCTTGAGGCCGCGCATGCAGGCCTCGAAGGCGCCGACGCCCGGCACCAGCAGGCCGTCGGCGTCCATCGCGGTCTTGAAGTCGGAGGTCACGGTGACGTTCGCGCCGGTCCGCTCGACCGCGCGCTGGGCCGAACGGAGGTTGCCCGAGCCGTAGTCGAAGACCACAACGTTCTTTGCCATCAGGGGAGTTCCGTCTCTTGCTAGTGACTCAGAGCCGCATCAGGCCGGAGGCGAGGCACATCACGGCGCCGAACGCGAGGACCGCGATCACGCCCTTGGACTGCTTCTGCTTCCAGAACGAGTAGACGCCACCGGTCAGGAAGAGCCCGACGATGATCAGCAGAGTTGACGCGGTCACAGTGCACCCTTGGTCGAGGGGAGGATGCCCGCCGCGCGCGGGTCGCGCTCGGAGGCATAGCGGAGTGCCCGCGCCAGCGCCTTGAACTGGCATTCCACGATGTGGTGGGCGTTCCGACCGTACGGCACGTGCACGTGCAGGGCGATGGCGGCCTGGGCCACGAAGGACTCCAGGATGTGCCGGGTCATCGTGGTGTCGTAGCTGCCGATCATCGGCGCCATGTTCTCCGGCTCGGTGTGCACCAGGTAGGGGCGGCCGGAGAGGTCCACGGTGACCTGGGCGAGCGACTCGTCCAGCGGCACGGTGCAGTTGCCGAAGCGGTAGATGCCGACCTTGTCGCCGAGCGCCTGCCGGAAGGCGGCGCCCAGCGCGAGGGCGGTGTCCTCGATGGTGTGGTGGGTGTCGATGTGCAGGTCGCCCTCGGTCTTCACGGTGAGGTCGAAGAGACCGTGGCGGCCGAGCTGGTCGAGCATGTGGTCGTAGAACCCGACGCCCGTGGAGATGTCGGTCTTGCCGGTGCCGTCCAGGTCGATCTCGACCAGGACGGCGGTCTCCTTGGTGGTGCGCTCGATGCGTCCGATGCGGGACATGAGGGTCAAAGCTCCTTGGTGGCGGTGCGGACGGCGTCGAGGAACGCGTCGTTCTCGGCCGGGGTGCCGGCCGTGACGCGCAACCAACCCGGGACGCCGTTGTCGCGGACCAGCACGCCTTGGTCGAGGATGGCCTGCCACACCGCGTGGGTGTCGGCGAAGCGGCCGAACTGGATGAAGTTCGCGTCGGAGTCGGTGACTTCGAGGCCGAGCCCGCGCAGCGCGGTGACCAGCCGGTCCCGCTCGGCCTTCAGCCGCTCCACGTAGCCGAGCAGGGTCTCGGTGTGCTCCAGGCAGGCCAGCGCGGTGGCCTGGGTGACGGCGCTCAGGTGGTACGGCAGCCGGACCAGCTGGACCGCGTCCACCACCGCCGGGGCCGCCGCCAGGTAGCCGAGCCGCAGCCCGGCGGCGCCGAAGGCCTTGGACATGGTGCGGGTGACCACCAGGTTGGGCCGGCCCTCGATCATCGGCAGCAGCGAGGCGCGGTGCGAGAACTCCACGTACGCCTCGTCCACGATCACCAGGCTGGGCCGGGCCGCCTGGGCGGCCTCGTAGAGCGCCAGCACGGTGTCGGCCGCGACGGCGGTGCCGGTCGGGTTGTTCGGCGAGCAGACGAAGACCACGTTGGGCCGCTGCTCGGCGATCGCCGCCTCGGCCGCCTCCAGGTCGATGGTGAAGTCCTCGTTGCGCGGCCCGGAGATCCACGTCGTGCCGGTGCCGCGGGAGATGAGGGCGTGCATCGAGTACGAGGGCTCGAAGCCGAGCGCGCTGCGGCCGGGGCCGCCGAAGCTCTGGAGCAGCTGCTGGAGGACCTCGTTGGAACCGTTGGCGGCCCAGACCTGGTCCTTCGTCACCCGGTGGCCGGTGGTGCCGCTCAGGTACGCGGCCAGGCCGGTGCGCAGCTCCACCGCGTCCCGGTCGGGGTAGCGGTTGAGGTTGCGGGCCGCCTCGGCCACCCGCTCGGCGATCCGGGCCACCAGCGGCTCGGGCAGCGAGTACGGGTTCTCGTTGGTGTTCAGCTGGACGGGCACGTCCAACTGCGGTGCGCCGTACGGGGACTGGCCGCGCAGCTCGTCCCGGATCGGGAGGTCGTCGATGTTCGTCACGCGTCCGGAACCGTCCATCCGAATCGGGCCTTGATGGCGTCGCCGTGCCCCGGGAGGTCCTCGGCGGTGGAGAGGTTGACCACGTGCGCGGCGATGCCCGCCAGCGCGTCGCGGTCGTACTCGACGACCTGCACGCCGCGCAGGAAGGTCTGCACCGACAGGCCGGAGCTGTGGCAGGCACAACCCCCGGTCGGCAGCACGTGGTTGGAGCCGGCCGCGTAGTCGCCGAGCGAGACCGGGGTGTACCGGCCGAGGAAGACCGCGCCCGCGTTGCGGACCTTCGCCGCGACGGCGTGCGGGTCCCGGGTCTGGATCTCCAGGTGCTCGGAGGCGTAGGCGTTCACCACGTCCAGGCCCTGGTCGAGCGAGTCGACCAGGATGATGCCGGACTGCGGGCCGCCCAGCGCCTCGGCCACCCGCTCGGAGTGCTTGGTCTTCGCGACCTGCGTCTTGAGCTCGGCCTCCACCGCCTCGGCCAGCTCGGACGAGTCGGTGACCAGCACCGAGCCCGAGGTCGGGCCGTGCTCGGCCTGGCTGATCAGGTCGGCGGCCACCTCCGCGGCGTCCGCCGTGTCGTCCGCGAGCACCATGATCTCGGTCGGGCCGGCCTCGGAGTCGATGCCGATCTTGCCCGCGAAGTAGCGCTTGGCGGCGGCCACGTAGATGTTGCCCGGCCCGGTCACCACGTTGACCGGCTCGCACTCCTCGGTGCCCAGCGCGAACATCGCCACCGCCTGCGCACCGCCGACCGCGTACACCTCGGTGACGCCGAGCAGCTGACAGGCCGCCAGGATGGTCGGGTGGACGCGCCCGCCGAAGGCCTTCTGCGGCGGGGAGGTGACTGCGATCCCCTGGACGCCGGCCTCCTGCGCGGGGACCACGCTCATCACCACGGAGGACGGGTACACGGCCAGGCCGCCGGGGACGTACATGCCGACCCGGTCGACCGGGATCCAGCGGTGCGTCACGGTGCCGCCGGGCACCACCTGGGTGGTGTGCCCCTCGCGGCGCTGGTCGGCGTGCACGATCCTGGCGCGGCGGATCGACTCCTCCAGTGCGGCGCGCACCTTCGGGTCCAGCGTCTCCAGGGCCTCGGCCAGCTGCTCGGCGGGCACCCGGGTGGACTCCAGCCGGACGCCGTCGAAGCGCTCGGTCAGCTCGATCAGCGCCGTGACCCCACGATGGCGTACGTCCTCCGCGATCGGCCGCACCTTCTCCAGGGCGGCTTCCACGTCGAACTCGGCACGGGGCAGCACGGAGCGCGGGTCGACGGAGGAGCCGCGCAGATCGATTCGAGAGATCACGTGCCCCAGTGTAAGGAGTGGCCGGAACCCGAGGTCTCTCATTTCAGTCCGTGATACGAAGGGCGAGACAGACGAAGATCACGGGGGAGGCAGCGGTGGAGCGACCGCCGGAGGACTGGACGGCCGTCGAGCGGGGGCTCTGGGAGGCCTTCCGGCACGGGGAGCTGTACGACCTGCGCAGCTGGCGCGAAGACGGCGAGGACAGTGTCCTCAGCACCGCCGAGTGGCCCGAGAGCCGCCATGTACGGGCCGAGGTGCTGGCCACCCTGCTGCTCGACGGGCCGCCCGCCGCCTCCGGCCGGGTCGCCTCGATCAAGCTCAGCGGCGCCTACGTCACCGGCGCGCTGCGCCTCGCCGGGGCCCGGATCGACCACTACGTCGAACTGCACGACTGCCGCTTCGAGAAGAAGGTGCTGATCTCCGAGGCACAGGCGAGCACACTCCGTCTGATCCGCTGTCTGATACCCCGGCTGGAGGCCTCCCGGCTGGCCACCGAGGGCGACCTGCACCTGGCCCGCTGCGTCTTCCCGCAGGGCATCCGGCTGACCGACGCCAAGATCGGCACCGACCTGCTGCTCAACCAGGCCACCATCGGCGGCGACAAGTTCGGCCGCGCGCTGGCCGCCGACGGCCTCAAGGTCCAGCAGGACTGCGAGATCGAGCGGGCCTTCGTGCACGGCGAGGTCTCCCTGCGCACCGCCCACATCGGCGGCCGGCTCTCCTTCCGCGGCGCCCAGCTGCACGCCGTGCCCGGCCGCTACTGCCTCAACCTGGCCCACATCGCCGTCGGCAACACCATGTACCTCGGCGGCTCCCTGGACGGCGGCTGGGCCGACTCCCACTCCATCTACGGCGACGGCTACGGCGCCCCCGTCCCGGTCGACTCCCCCTCCACCCCGCTGCGCTGCTTCGGCGGGGTCCGGCTGGTCGACGGCCGGTTCGAGAACGCGCTGCTGATCACCCACGCCGAGTTCCACCTGACGGAGGGTCAGGAGCTCTCGCTGCGCCGCATCCAGACCCCGGAACTGCGCTTCACCTGCCACACCCCGCCCACCGGCAAGGTCTCGCTCTCCCGCGCCCGGATCGGCAACCTGGTCGACAACCCCGCCAGCTGGCCGCAGGACGGCCACGTCGGCCTCAACGGCTTCACCTACGAATCCCTGCGCCCCGACCGTCCGTTCAGCGTCGAGCAGCGGATCGCCTGGCTGGAGGGCGCCCTCGGCGAGTACCAGCCCGAGCCCTACGAGCAGCTCGCCGCCGCGCTGCGCCGGGACGGCCGGGACGAGGACGCCCGCGAGGTCCTCTACGCCAAGCACCGCCGCCGCCGCAGCACCCTTCCCATCCTCAGCCGCCTCTGGGGCCGCCTCCAGGACGCCACCGTCGGCTACGGCTACCGCCCCGGCCGCGCCGCCCTCTGGCTCGCCCTCGCCTGGGCCCTCGGCGCCGCCTGGTTCGCCACCCACGAACCGGCCCCCCTCAAGGCCGACGAGAAGGCCACCTGGAACCCCTACCTCTACTCCCTCTCCAAGGTCATCCCCCTCATCAACCTCGCCCCCGACACCTGGAACCCCGACCGCACCGGCCAGTTCGTCGCCGCCGCCCTCGTCCTCTCCGGCTGGGTCCTCGCCACCACCGTGGTCGCGGGCGCGACGCGGATGCTCCAGCGAGGGTGACCGTGCGGGCCGTGCCGTGCTGACGGGTAATCGGAGACGGGGGCGGGCGCGGCTGAACTACGCTGTGCGCCGTGACCGAACGCCTGCCGATCTTTCCGCTCAACACGGTGCTGTACCCCGGGTTGGTGCTGCCGCTGCACGTCTTCGAGGAGCGGTACCGGCGGCTGGTGGCCGATCTGGTGGCGCGGCCGGAGGAGGAGCCGCGGCGGTTCGGGGTCCTGGCGATCAAGGACGGGCGCGAGGTGGCGCCGGTACGGGAGAACGAAGGGCCGGCCGGGCCGTTGGACGGGCTGGGGACGGTGACCGGGGATCCGCTGGAGGCGCTGCACCACATCGGGTGCGTGGCGGACGTGGCCTCGGTGCAGGAGCAGCCGGACGGGCAGTACGAGCTGCTGGTGACCGGGACGACCCGGTTCTGGCTGCGCTCGGTGGACGTGACGGGCCCTTACCTGGTCGGTGAGATCGAGCCGATCGAGGAGAGGACGGGCGACGGCGCCGGGGCCCTGGCCTCCGGGGTGGAGCGGGCGTTCCGCGCGTACCAGCAGAAGCTGGCGGGCGCCAAGGAGATCAGCCTGACCGGGCAGTCCGAGCTGCCGAACGATCCGCAGGTGCTGTCGTACCTGGTCGCGGCGGCGGCCGTGCTGCCGACCCCGGTGAAGCAGGAGTTGCTGGCCTGCCCGGACACCGAGGAGCGCCTGACCAAGGAGCTGGAGCTGCTGCGGCGGGAGACGGCGGTGATCTCCTGGCTGCCGTCGGTGCCGGGGGTGGACCTGACCCGGCAGAGCTTCAGCCCGAACTGAGGGAGCGGCAGGTCGTGGCGAAGAAGAAGCAGAGCGGCGGGGGCGGCACGCCGGCGACGGTGGCCCTGGAGGCGGCGGGCGTGGAGTTCACCGTCCACGCGTACCAGCACGACCCGGCGGCCGCCTCGTACGGCGGGGAGGCGGCGGAGCTGCTCGGGATCGAGGCCGGGCGGGTGTTCAAGACGCTGGTGGCCGAGGTGGACGGGAAGCTGACCGTCGGAGTGGTGCCGGTCTCCGGGCAGCTCGACCTCAAGGCGCTGGCCGGGGCGGTCGGCGGCAAGCGGGCGGCGATGGCCGACCCGGCTGCGGCCGAGCGGAGCAGCGGGTACGTGCTCGGCGGGATCTCGCCGCTGGGGCAGCGGAAGGCGCTGCCGACGGTGGTGGACGCGAGTGCGCTGGAGCACCCGACGGTGTACGTCTCAGCCGGGCGGCGGGGCCTGGAGGTCGAGCTGGCCCCGGCGGACCTGGTCGCGCTGACCCGGGCGGGAGTGGCCCGGATCGGCCGCTGACGGTTCGCCGGGCGGTGACGGTGGACGGAACACGTCGGCCCCGGGCCCGCTGATCGCGGGACCGGGGCCGACGCCGTTGTGACCGGACGGGCTGAGCCCCCGTCAGCGAGCGGGGTCGGGGCCGCCCGGGGCGGGCGGCGGTACCGGGCCGTCGGCGGGCGGGGCCGGGGGCTGCGGGGCGGCCCAGGGGTCGGTGGCGGGCTGACCGCCCGGCTGCGGGGCGGCGCCCCACTGCGGCTGGGGCCGGGAGTCGGGCTGCGGCCAGTTCGGGCCGGGCCAGTCGGGGCCCGCCCAGTACGGGGACGGGTCGGGCTCGCGCTTGCCGAAGGCGGCCGAGAGGGCGAGCAGCAGGATCATCGCGGCCATCGGCCAGACCAGCAGGGCGCCGTGCGCGCCGAGCTCCAGGGCGGCGCTGAACCGCACGCCCTGCCCGGCCTTCTTGGCGTTGGCGACCACGTCGGTTGAGGGGCCCAGCCGGGTGCCGATCTGCCAGGCGATGACCGAGCCGCCCAGGCCGCCGGCCGCCAGCCCGGCCGCGACGGCGATGCCGCCTCCCCGGGCCCGCGTCAGCACGAAGGCGACCAAGGCGCAGAGCACGCCGGCGCCGAGGCCCAGCAGGGCGAAGGTGCCGTCGGCACCGGCCCGCTGCTCGCCCTCGGGGTCGACGTAGCGGATCGCGTCGCTGCCGGCGACCAGCATCACCCGGGGGGCCAGCCAGAGCCAGAGGGCGCCCATGACCGCGCCGAGCACCACACCGGCCGCCGTGATGACCGCACCGACCTTCAGCTCCGGCCCGAGCGGGCGCCGTTCCCGGGCGGGGGGCGGCGGCGGCAGGTACGGGTCGGGCTGGACGGGGTACGGCTGGTACTGCTGCTGGGGCTGGGGCGGCGGCTCGGGAGCGGAATCCGCAGGGGTGTTCGGTACGGTCACCGGCCCATCGTTTCACGTCGTGCCGACGGACGGACGCCCAACCCGAAGCCGGGCCCAACCCCCGGTGAACGCCCGGCGGGTCTGCAGGACGCCCCCCGACGGAGTGTCAGCGGGTGGCGGCCCGGCGGTAGGCCCACGTCGCGACGGCCAGCGAGACCAGGCCGACCGCGCCGCACACCGTCAGGTCACGGAGCACGGCGGCCCAGTCCGGTGCGGCCGCGAAACTGCGGGCGAAGGCCTCGACCCCGTACGTGGACGGCAGCAGGTCGCGCAGCAGCAGGACCGGCCCGGGCAGTTGGTCCACCGGGAGGACGCCGAGCAGCAGCGCCGCCGACATGCCGAGCTGGCCCAGCAGGGTGGCCAGCTCCTGACGGGGCGCCAGCAGCCCGCAGGCCGCACCGATCCCGGCCAGCGCCGCACCCGCCAGCGGGACGACCGCGAGCAGCACCCACAGGTGCCCCATCGGCAGCGAGAACATCCAGGCCCCGACCCCGGCCGTGACCAGCGCGCCCGGCACGGTGAACGAGGCGTACGCGGCCGCCGCGCCCAGCACCACCGCGGCCGGCCGGACCGGGAGGGTGGCGTAGTGGTCCAGGCCGCCGGTGGCCCGGAGCTTGCCGAAGTACTGGGCCAGCAGGTTGAGCGCCACGAAGGCGACCACCAGCACGCTGGACCCGGCCACCACCGAACGGGCGGCCTCGACCTCCTCCGGCCCGACCACGCCGCGCATCATCAGCAGGATGCCGAGCGACTGGAAGGTGGCCACGAACAGCAGCGGGATCCGCGCCACCTTGGCCCGGGCGAGCTGCGCCCGGTAGACCGCGGCCATCGAGGGCAGCAGTCGGGCGGCCGGGGCCAGCGGGGCCTCGGCCGCGACGGGCCCGGCCGCCACCGTCAGGGGTACGTCGAGCACGGTCACCGGGGCTGCCCTCCGGGGCGGTGGTCACGGGTCGTCAGGTGGTCACGGGTCGTCAGGTGGTCACAGGCCGTCAGGTCTGCGCGGAGCCGGCTCACCGGGCCAGCCCCTCGTGCCGGCCGCCGAGCTTGAGGTAGGCGTCCTCCAGGCTCGGGGTGGCCAGGGTGAAGTCGTCCAGGGCGGCGAAGGCGGGGCCGGTGGTGACGGCGGCGACCAGTTCGCGGGCCTCGTCGGGGGTGGTGCGGACGGTCCAGCGGCGGCCGGTGCGGGCGGCCCGGGCGGCCAGCTCGGCGACGGCGGGCACGTCCATCGGGGCCTCGGTCCGCCAGACCAGGTCCAGCCGGACGTCGCCGTCCACCAGGGCCTTGAGGCCGCCGGGCGTGTCGCAGGCGATGATCCGGCCCTCGTCCACCACCGCGACCCGGTCGAGCACGGTCTCGGCCTCGATCACGTTGTGGGTCACCAGCAGCACCGTGGTGCCGCGCTCGGCGCGGCGGCGGTCGACGGCCGACCAGACCGCGCGGCGGGCCACCGGGTCCATCCCGCTGGTGGGCTCGTCCAGCACCAGCAGCGGCCGCTCCCCCACCAGCACGGCGGCGAAGCAGGCCAGCCGACGCTGACCGCCCGACAGCTTGGCCAGCGGGCGGGCGGCGATGCCCTCCAGCCCGAGCTCGGCCAGCACCGCGGCGGTCTCGCTCCGGGCCTCGGCCCGGCTCAGGCCGCGCAGGCGGCCGGTGGTCTCGGCGGCCAGGGCCACCGTCAGCTCGTCCAGGGCGGTGGACTCCTGGCCCAGGTAGCCGAGCAGCCGGGCGGCCCGTTCGGGGTGGCGCACGACGTCGTGGCCGAGGATCTCGATCGAGCCGCGGTCGGGGCGGAGCAGCCCGGTGAGCTGGCGCACCAGGGTGGACTTGCCGGCGCCGTTCGGGCCGAGCAGCCCGAACACCTCGCCGCGTCGCACGTCGAGCGAGATCCCGTCGTTGGCCCGGATCTCGCCCGCCCTGCTGCGGTAGCTCTTGGCAAGGTCCCGGACGGTGCAGCACTGCCCGGCCGCCAGGCCGGAACCGCCGAGTGCGCCTTGCGGCGTGGGCCGTGGTGCCCGCCGGTCGGTGTCGCTCACGGACGAAGACTCTACGCGCTGCCCCGGACCAACCGGACAAGGGGCCCCATACGACTCCGTCAGGTCCACCGGGGCACCGCACCCGGACCGCCGCCGGGCCGCCGTACCGGCCCGAGGACGAACGGTCCGCGCACGTCCTACCGGGTGCCGCCGATCGTGGACGCCGGACCCGGCGTCACTCCTGGGCGACCGCCAGGCCGGGGCGGGGCACCGCCTCGGCGAAGGCGTCCCAGAACCCGGCCCGGATGGCGTAGCGGTGCTCCTCGTCGATCTGGTCGTCATGGGCGGCGAGCAGGCCGAAGCGGGCGGCGTAGCGGAGCAGTTCGGCGTCCAGCCGGTGCGGGATGCGCGGGTGGTCGGCCCAGAGGCGGGTGAGCACGGTCTCCGTGCCCAGCCGGGAGAGCCAGCGGAGGGCGAAGCGGCGGCCGACCGCCTGGGCGTCGGCCGGGGCCTCGGTGGAGTCCTCCTCGCGGTCGGCCCAGCGCTGCTCGGGGCGGGTGAGCTCGGCCAGGGTGGGCGGGCCGGCCGGGACGGGGGCGGGGACGGGCACGGGGGCCGCGCCGAGCCTGTCCGAGGACCAGCGGAGCACCAGGGCGGGCGGCGTGCCGGGGCCCGGCCGCACGGCCAGGTCACGCGGGGTCGGCACCACCCGCAGCCCCGTCGGCCGGGGCAGCGCCACGGCGGCGGGCGCCTCGGGCTCCGGCTCCGGGCCGGCGGGAGGTGACGCCCCGTCGGGAAGGGCCGGGGCCGGGCCCACCCGGGCCGGGCCCGCTGCCGCCAGCGGGAGCGGGGTCTGGAGTTCGCGCGGCTGGGCCCAGCGCTCGACGAAGGCCCGGTCCAGCACCTGCCGCTCGTCGGCCTCGGCGACCAGGTCCTCGGACTGGTTGAAGTCGTGCTCCACCGGCTGCACCGCCCACAGGTGCACCACCACGCCGTGCTCCTTGGCGCAGACCATCCCGGGCAGCAGGTCGCCGTCGCCGCTGAGCAGCACCAGGTCGGCGCAGGCCCGGTTGTGGGCGAGCTCGGTGAGCTCGGCGTGCATCGCGGCGTCCACGCCCTTCTGCACCCAGCGCCCCTCGGCCCGGGTCAGTGCGCCGAGCCGGACGGTGACCCGGGGCAGGCTGCGCAGCCGGCGGTGCTCGGGCAGCGAGCGGCGGTCGGGCGCGGCGTCGAACCAGTAGATCCGCAGCAGCGGCAGCCCGGTCTCGGCCTCGGCCCGCTCCGCCAGCGCGGCGGCCAGCGCGGCGTGATCGACCGTCAGCCGGGCCCGGCTGGGCTGGCCGGTCAGCAGGTTGGCCGTCGCACCCAGCAGGTACCCGGCGTCCACCAGGACGACGCAGCGGTCCACTCCGCACCACTTCCCTCCGGAAGGCCGCCGGGCGGGGGTGGAGGCTGTGGGGGCCCGCTCCGGCAGCGGGCCGGCGGTCGGGCTCGCACCGCCGGTGGGCACTCTTTACCCCCCGATCGCCCGGCGAACCGTTCCGCCTCGCCGGGCGCCCGCGCGAGCGCACCCGCGCGCACACGCACCGATGACGCCCCGGTCGGGCCGCGTGGCGCGTCACCCGCCGCTTCACCGGCGGCCGGGGCGGCACCGGTCATACTGGAACGATCATGCGGAAGACCAGAGTCGTGCTGTACCTGGTGACGGCCCTGGCGGCGGGGGCCGTCCTGCTGGCCCCGAAGGTCGGCGTGGACGCCTCGCGCGGCGACACGACGGTGACCTCGGTCTCGGTCAACGACGGACGGCCGATCGTGCTCGGCGCCGCCGAAGGGGCCGCGGTGCCGCTGGTGCTGACGGCCCGTGACGGCTCGGGGATCGCCTCGGTCGGCCCGATCGGGGTCTGGGGGCCGCGCTACGGGGTGCTCGGGGTCAGCCCGCTGGAGTGCACGGCGGAGGGCACGGCCACCACCTGCCGGGGGACGGTGACGGTCCGTCCGACGCGGCGGGAGATCTTCGACGACGAGGCCGGCACCTGGTTCGTCGACCTCAAGGTGCGGGCCCGGGACGGGGACCGGTACGTGAACCAGACCGCGGGCGGCTTCTCGATCAAGCAGGCGACCCGGCTGGACCTCGGCGGGGTCACCGGGCGGGCCGCGCCCGGCGAGGAGCTGAAGGTCACCGGCCGGCTGGAGCGGGCCTCCTGGCAGGACCAGCGGTACCACGCCTACCCGGGCGGACTCGTCCGCCTCCAGTTCCGCGCGGCCTGGAGCGACGTCTGGACCACCGTCGCGGAGGCCTACGCGCAGGCGGACGGGACGGTGGGGGCGACCGTCCCGGCGGCGGAGTCCGGGGCCTTCCAGTGGTACTACCCCGGCGACGCGTGGGTCGGCGAGGCGCTCTCGCGCGTGGTGCCGGTCAGCGTCGGCTGACCGGCACCACGGGGCGCACGGGGAGTACCGCGCGGGAGGGGGAGCGCTGACGAGGTGTCAGGCCTGGAGCTCGGCGGCCACCAGCTCGGCGATCTGGACCGCGTTCAGCGCCGCGCCCTTGCGCAGGTTGTCGTTGGAGAGGAACAGCGCGAGGCCGTTCTCCACCGTCTCGTCCACCCGGATCCGGCCGACGTAGGACGGGTCCTTGCCGGCGGCCTGGAGCGGGGTGGGGATCTCGGAGAGCTCCACGCCCGGGGCCTCGGCGAGCAGCTCGTAGGCGCGCTCGACGCTGATCGGGGAGTCGAAGCGGGCGTTCACCTGGAGCGAGTGGCCGGAGAAGACCGGGACCCGGACGCAGGTGCCGGAGACCTTGAGCTCCGGGATGCCGAGGATCTTGCGGGACTCGTGGCGGAGCTTCTGCTCCTCGTCGGTCTCGAAGGAGCCGTCGTCCACCAGGTTGCCCGCGAGCGGCACCACGTTGAAGGCGATCGGGCGCTGGTAGACGCCCGGGTTGCTGGCCTTCACGGCCTCGCCGTCGAAGGCCAGCTGGTCGGCCTGCTCGGCGATCTCGCAGGCCTGACGGTGCAGCTCGGCCACGCCGGCCAGGCCGGAGCCGGAGACGGCCTGGTAGGTGGTGGCGACCAGCGCGGCGAGGCCGGCCTCGTCGTGCAGCGGGCGCAGCACCGGCATGGCGGCCATGGTGGTGCAGTTCGGGTTGGCGATGATGCCCTTGGGGCGGTTCGCGATCGCGTCCGGGTTGACCTCGGAGACCACCAGCGGGACCTCGGGGTCGCGGCGCCAGGCCGAGGAGTTGTCGATCACCACGGCGCCGGCGGCGGCGACCTTGGGGGCCAGCGCCTTGGAGGTGGACCCGCCGGCCGAGAAGATCACGATGTCCAGACCGGAGTAGTCGGCGGTCTCGGCGTCCTCGACGGTGACCTCGCCGTCCTGCCACGGCAGCGTCTTGCCGGCCGAACGGGCCGAGGCGAACAGGCGCAGCTCCGTCACCGGGAACTTGCGCTCCGCCAGAATGCCGCGAACGACTCCACCGACCTGGCCGGTGGCACCAACGATGCCGATCCTCATCGGGTTACTCCTCCTGTGTTGTGCTCGATCAGAAGTCCGCACACTCCGCCCATCATGCCTGGTCGGACGGGTGGGGTGGGACCGCATTCCACTGGGTGGGCGGGGCCCCTGGGCGCGGCAACGGAAAACCGGCGGCCACGGTGACCGGGCACCCCGGATTCGCCGGTGGGCGGGCTGCGGTGCTGGAAGAATCCGTCCGGGCGAAAATCCGATACCGGGTCGGCTCACGGACCGTCAGGCGGCGGGCGCGGGCGGCCGACGGGGCCTCGCGCCCCGACGGACGCACCCCGCGAGGCCTCAGCGGTCTCCGACGGCCTCCAGGGCGGCCAGGGCGGCGGCCACCGACTCCGGCCCGGCCGGGAGCAGCGGGAGCCGCACGCCCGGGGTGGCGATGCGGCCCCGGGCGTGCAGCACGCCCTTGATGACGGTCGGGTTGGGCTCGGCGAAGCAGGCCGCCGAGAGGCGGGCCAGGAGCAGACCGAGGGCGCGGTCGCCGGTGGCGGTGAGCTCCACGAAGGAGCCGGTGGCCAGGTGGGCCGAGGCCAGGATGCCGCCGGTGGCTCCCATCGCGAGCAGCGGCAGCAGGAAGGGGTCGTCCCCGGCCAGCACCGCGAAGCGGGGCGGCAGGTCGGCGAGGAGTGCGACGGTCTCGCCGTCGATGCCGCCCGCGGCGTACTTGACCCCGGCCACGCCCTCCAGCGCGCCGATCCGGCGCAGCGCCTCCGCGTCCAGCGCCTGCCCGGTGCGGTAGGGGATGTGATAGACGATCAGCGGCACCGGGCTGCCGGCCGCCAGCGCCTCGAAGTGCGCCAGCGCGCCCGCAGCGCCGGGCCGGGTGAAGGCCGGGACGGTGACCAGCGCGGCGTCGGCCACCCCGGCCAGCTCGCCGAGCGCGGCCACCGTGCGGCGGGTGTCGTTGCCGCCGGTGCCCACGGTGAGCACCGCGCCGTGGTCGCGGGCGGCCTTGGCGCAGACCTCGACCACGGCCCGCTTCTCGTCCTCGTCGAGGGTGGCCACCTCGGCGGTGGTGCCGAGCGCGACCAGTCCGGCCGCGCCCTCGGCGAGCGCCTCGCGGGCCAGCCCGTCGAGAGCGTCCAGGGCGAGGGTGCCGTCGGCCTCGAACGGGGTGATCAGCGGGACGTGGATGCCGTGGAGTTCCATGCTCCGAGCCTCTCCCCCGACGGCTCGTCAGGTCCAGTTCTGATTTCCGAGGCTTTGCGTAAGCTCAGCCTGTGCTCGACGTCCGCCGCCTCCGGCTGCTCCGTGAACTGGCCCACCGCGGCACCATCGCCGCCGTCGCCGAATCGCTGGCCTTCAGCGCCTCGGCGGTCTCCCAGCAGCTCTCGGTGCTGGAGCGGGAGGCGGGCGTGCCGCTGCTGGAGCGCACCGGCCGCCGGGTGGCGCTCACCCCGGCCGGGTTGAACCTGGTCCGGCACGCCGAGGCGGTGCTGGAGCGACTGGAGCAGGCCTCGGCCGAACTGGCCGACGCCCGGCGGGGGTTGGCGGGCCCGCTGCGTATCGGGACCTACCCGTCGGCGGCCCGGGCGATCATCCCGGGCGCGCTCGCCGCGCTGGCCCGCGAGCACCCCGGGCTGGTGCCGATGGTGACGGAGGTCGACCCGGCGCTGGTCGCGGCGATGCTGCGGGCCGGGGAGCTGGACGTGGCCCTGGTGCACGAGTACGACTTCGTGCCGGCCGACCCGGAGCCGGGGCTGGCGGCCGAGCCGCTGTTCACCGAGCCGATGTACCTGGCCGCACCCGCGCCGGGGGCGGTCGCGGACCACCGGGAGAGCCGGTGGATCGTCTCCCCGCACGGCACGCTCTGCCACACCATGGTGGTCCGGGCCTGCCAGGCCTCCGGCTTCACCCCGCTGATCGCGCACCAGATCGACGACTTCGCGACGGTGCTCGCGCTGGTCGCGGTGGGCCAGGGCGTGGCCCTCGTCCCGCATCTCGGCGCCTCCCCCGCACCCCCCGGCGTCCAGCTCACCAGGCTGCCGATGGCCCGCCGCACCAGGACCGCGTTCCGGGCCGGCGCGGGCCGCCACCCAGCGGTCGCGGCCTTCGTCTCGGCGGTCCGCGAGGCCCTTCCGGAGGACCTTCGCGGACCGTCCGAAGACGCTCCGTGACGGTGACCGCGACCGTCTGCGGACCGCGCTAGGGTGGGGTCTTCCGTCTAGTCTGAGGAGCCGTCCCACCGTGGCCGACAGCTTTGTTCACCTGCATGTCCACACCGAGTACTCGATGCTCGACGGAGCTGCGAAGAACGGGAAGCTGTTCGGCGAGGTGGCCAAGCAGGGCATGCCCGCGATCGCGATGAGCGACCACGGCAACATGTTCGGCGCGTACGAGTTCTTCCAGACCTCGAAGAAGTTCGACGGCGTCACCCCGATCATCGGCATCGAGGCGTACGTCGCCCCCGGCTCCCGCTTCGAGAAGAAGCCGGTCTTCTGGGCCCCGGGCGGCAAGCGCGAGGTGAGCGCGGACGGCGAGGGCGGCAAGGACGTCTCCGGCGGCGGCCGCTACACCCACATGACCATGTGGGCGCAGAACGCCACCGGTCTGCGGAACCTCTTCAAGCTCTCCTCCCTCGCGTCGATGGAGGGCTACTACATGAAGCCCCGGATGGACCGCGAGCTGATCGCCGCGAACGCCGCCGGGATCATCGCCACCACCGGCTGCCCCTCCGGCGAGGTGCAGACCCGCCTGCGGCTCGGCCAGTACGAGGAGGCCGTCAAGGCCGCCGACGCCTACCAGCAGATCTTCGGCCGGGAGAACTACTTCCTGGAGCTGATGGACCACGACCTGTCCATCGAGCGCGACGTCCGGGACGGTCTGCTGCGGCTGGCCAAGCAGCTGGACATCCCGCTGCTGGCCACCAACGACTCGCACTACGTGACGGCCGATCAGGCCGACGCCCACGACTCGCTGCTCTGCGTCGGCGTGGGCAAGAACAAGGACGACCCGAACCGCTTCAAGTTCCAGGGCACCGGTTACTACATCAAGACCGCCGACGAGATGCAGGAGCTCTTCCGCGAGCTCCCCGAGGCCTGCCGGAACACCCTGGAGATCGCCTCCCGGATCGAGGCGTACGACGAGGTCTTCAACTACGTCGACCGGATGCCGCAGTTCGACGTGCCGGAGGGCGAGACCCAGGCCTCGTACCTGCGCAAGAAGATCGCCGAGGGGGTGCAGCACCGGTACGGGGACAACCCGAGCCAGGAGGTGCTGGACCGGATCGAGCTGGAGATGGGCGTCATCTCCCCGATGGGCTTCGACGCGTACTTCCTCGTGGTCGCCGACATCTGCCAGTACGGCCGGGACAACGGGATCTCGGTCGGCCCCGGCCGTGGTTCGGCGGCCGGTTCGATGGTGGCGTACCTCACCGGCATCACCCAGCTGGACCCGCTGGAGCACGACCTGCTGTTCGAGCGCTTCCTGAACCCCGAGCGCATCAACCCCCCGGACGTCGACATCGACTTCGACGACCGCCAGCGCGACCAGATGGTGCGCTACGTCACCGACAAGTACGGCGAGGCGTACACCGCCCAGGTGAACACCTTCGGCACCATCAAGGCCAAGGCGGCCGTGAAGGACGCCAACCGCATCCTGGGCTACCCGTTCGCGATGGGCGACCGGATCACCAAGGCGATGCCGCCGGACGTGATGGGCAAGGGCGTCCCGCTCGCCGACCTGTTCAACGAGAAGCACCCTCGCTACAACGAGGGCACCGAGATCCGGAACATGTACGGCAACGAGCCGGACGTGAAGAAGATCATCGACACCGGCCTGGGCATCGAGGGTCTGATCCGCGGCACCGGCGTGCACGCCGCGGCGGTCATCCTCTCCTCCACGCCACTGCTGGAACTGATCCCGCTGCACAAGCGGGACAAGGACGGCGTGATCATCACCGGCTTCGACTACCCGTCGTGCGAAGCCATGGGCCTGATCAAGATGGACTTCCTGGGTCTGCGGAACCTGGGCATCATCGACCACTGCCTCAAGATCATCAAGTCCAACCGGGGCGCGGACGTCGACATCGAGAAGATCCCGATCGACGACCCGACGACCTACCAGATGCTGGCCCGCGGCGACACGCTCGGCGTGTTCCAGCTCGACGGCGGCCCCATGCGCGCCCTGCTGCGGCTGATGAAGCCCACCGAGTTCGCCGACATCTCCGCCGTCTCGGCGCTGTACCGCCCGGGCCCGATGGGCATGAACTCGCACACCAACTACGCGCTCCGCAAGAACGCGCAGCAGGAGATCCTGCCGATCCACCCGGAGCTGGAGGAGCCGCTCAAGGAGGTCCTCGGCCCCACCTACGGCCTGATCGTCTATCAGGAGCAGGTGCAGCGAGCCGCCCAGGTGCTGGCCGGCTACAGCCTCGGACAGGCCGACCTGCTCCGCCGCGCGATGGGCAAGAAGAAGAAGGAGGTCCTGGAGAAGGAGTTCGTCCCCTTCCACGCGGGCTGCAAGGAGCGCGGCTACTCGGACGAGGCGATCCAGGCGGTCTGGGACGTGCTGGTCCCGTTCGCCGGCTACGCCTTCAACAAATCGCACTCCGCCGCGTACGGCCTGGTCTCGTACCAGACGGCCTACCTGAAGGCGAACTACCCCGCCGAGTACATGGCCGCCCTGCTGACCTCGGTCGCGGACGACAAGGACAAGATGGCCGTCTACCTGGCCGAGTGCCGGGCGATGGGCATCAAGATCCTCTCCCCCGACGTCAACGAGTCGGTGGTCGACTTCACCGCCGTCGGCACCGACGTCCGCTTCGGCCTCAAGGCCGTCCGCAACGTCGGCGTCCCGGTCATCGAGTCGCTCGTCAACACCCGCAAGGAGAAGGGGAAGTACGCCTCCTTCGCGGACTTCCTCGACAAGGTCGAGCTGGTGGTCTGCAACAAGCGCACCGTCGACTCCCTGATCAAGGCCGGCGGCTTCGACTCGCTCGGGCACACCCGGCTCTCGCTCAACTCGGTGCACGAGAACGCGATCGACGCCGTCACCGGCGTCAAGAAGCAGCAGGCGATCGGCCAGGACGACCTGTTCGGCGCGATGGACACCGGCGAGGACATCCCCACCATCGGGCTGGACTTCGAGCTCACCGAGAAGGAGTGGCCGCGCAAGCAACTCCTCTCGCTGGAGCGGGAGATGCTCGGCCTCTACGTCTCCAGCCACCCGCTGGACGGCGCCGAGCACATCCTGGCCCGCAACCGCGACGTCTCCATCGCCGAACTGCTCGGCTCCGGCCGCTCCGAGGGCGAGGTCCGGCTCGCCGGCCTGATCACCGCCGTCGACCGCCGGATCAACAAGGCGGGCAACGCCTGGGCGATCATCACGCTGGCCGACCGTGACGGCTCGGTCGAGGTGCTGTTCTTCCCGGCCGCCTACAACCTGATGTCGGAGCAGATGGTCGAGGACAACGTGATCTCGATCCGCGGCCGGCTCAACGAACGCGACGGCGCGCTCAGCGTCTTCGGCCAGGAGATCGCCACCCTGGACGTCTCCTCCGCCGAGCACGGCGGCAAGCCGCCGATCCTGATCACCGTCCCGTCCAACCGGGTCAACCCCGAGATGGTCTCCGAGTTCAAGAGCGCCCTGCGCGCCCACCCCGGCGACGTCCCGGTCCGCCTGCTCACCACCTCGCGCGAGAAGAACACGCTCTTCGAGCTCGGCTTCCTGGTCAACCCCGACAACGGCGCCTTCGCCTCCGAGGTCAAGACCCTCCTCGGCCCCTCCGCCTGGAGCAACGCGCTGTAGCGGCAGGACATTCGAGGCCCCGATCGGTCAGCCGGACACCGGCAGGCCGGTCGGGGCCTTGACGCGCTTCATGATGATCTGGGAGTTGACCTCGGTGACGCCGACCAGGGTGGTGAGCTTCTCGATCCACAGGCGCTCGTAGGACTTGAGGTCGGCGACCGCGATCCGGAGCAGGCAGCCGGGGCTGCCGAACAGGCGGTAGGCCTCGATCACGTCGGGGATGTCCTGGAGGGCGGCCTCGAAGGCCTCGACCGCCTCCCGCTCGCGGCGGACCTCGACCGAGACCAGCACCTCGAAGCCCCGGCCCACCGCCTCCGGGTTGACCACGGCGCGGTAGCCCTCGATCACCCCGTCCTCCTCCAGCTGGCGGACCCGGCGCAGGCAGGGCGAGGGGGTGAGGCCGACCCGCTGGGCCAGCTCCTGGTTGCTGAGCCTGCCGTCGCGCTGGAGCTCGCGCAAGATGTCACGGTCGATGCGGTCCATGGCGCAATCCTATGCCCCGCTGTACGTCAGGTCAGGCAAGAATTGGCGATCCGATTGCGCGGCGATTCGCCTATTCTTGCGATGAGCGTTCCGCCACAGCGGAGACCGACACGGCAGCCCGGCCCAGGCGAACAGCCAGGGTCCGGGCTGCTCCCCATTTCCCGCCGCGCACCCAAGCCCAGGAGGCAGCCATGGCACGGATCGTCGTGATCAGCACCGGTGGCACCATCGCCAGCCGCTGGCAGGGAGCGGGGTACGCGGCCGACGCGGACGGCGCGGAGGTCATGGAGACCGCCGCCGTGCCCGAGGGCGTGGAGGTCGAGGTCGTCGACCTGTTCAGCGTGAACAGCCCCCGGCTGACCACCCGTCACCAGCTGACCCTGCTGCGCACCGTGCACGAGGTGCTGGCCGACCCGGGCGTGGACGGCATCGTGGTCACCCACGGCACCGACACCCTGGAGGAGTCGGCCTTCCTGCTCGACCTGCACCACGACGACCCGCGCCCGGTGGTGTTCACCGGCGCGCAGCTGCCGATGGGCACGGCCGACGGCGACGGCCCGGGGAACCTGTACGACGCGCTGCTGACCGCCGCCACGGTGCGCGGCCTGGGCGTGCTGGTGGTCTTCGACGGCAAGGTGCACGCCGCCCGCGGGACCGTGAAGGTGCGGACCCTGGCGCCGGACGCGTTCGCCGACCCCTCCGGCCACCGGGTGGGCGACGTCGGCTTCGGCAGCGCGGTGATCCTCCGTCAGCCCGGGCGTCCCGTCCCGCTGGCGGTGCCGGAGCTGCCGGCGAGCTCCCCCCGGATCGACCTGGTGATGCACCACTCGGACGCCGACCCGGTGCTGTTCCGGGCCGCGCTGGCGGCCGGCGCGCAGGGCGTGGTGCTGGTCGCCACCGGTGCGGGCAACGCCACCCCCGAGTTCGTCGAGGCGGTCGCCGAGGCCACCGCGGCGGGCGTGCTGGTGGCGCTGACCACCCGGGTGGAGTCCGGCCCGGTGGCCGAGATCTACACCCACGGCGGCGCGGTGGACCTGGTCGCCGCCGGCGCGGTGCCGACCGGCACCCTGCGGGCCGGTCAGGCCCGGATCGCCGTCCTGTCGGCCGTGCTCGGCGCGGACGGACCGCAGGGCCGCACGGCGCTGCTGCGGCAGGCGCTGGCCGCCGACACACCGGTGCTCGCCGCCGCGTAGGCGCTGTGCAGGCGCTGCGTAGGCGCCACGGCACGCCCCCGTTCACCCCCACGTCGGCCCCCGGTCACCCGCCGGGGGCCGACGCGTGGGAACCCGTCCGCATACTGTGGCGTCATCCCGATCAGGACCAGGCGACGCACCGCAGAGGACACCGAGAGCCATGCCGCAGCAGCAGAACGCCGCCCAGCGCGAACCCGAGCGGGCCGAGACCATCCTGCGGGTGTTCGACACCGCCTTCGGCCGGCTGCTGGCGGAGGACCCGGCGGCGTTCCGGGTGAAGTTCCGCAAGATGGCCGCCTCCGCCTTCGCCTTCTACCGGGGCACCGCCGGGCTGTACTACGCGGACCTGACGACGGCTCCGTTCGAGGCCTACGGCACGCCGTTCCTGGACGCCCGGACCAGCCGGGTCTGGATCCACGGCGACCTGCACGCGGAGAACTTCGGCACGTACCTCAACTCCGAGGGCCGGCTGGTCTTCAACGTCAACGACTTCGACGAGGCCTACGTCGGCGCCTTCACCTGGGACGTGCAGCGGCTCGCCGCCAGCCTGGCGCTGCTCGGCTACGCCAAGGCGCTCTCCGACCGGACCATCTCCGAGCTGGTGCGCGCCTTCGCCGACGCCTACCGGGCGCGGATCGGCGCGCTGGCCGCCGGCGACCAGGCCGAGGCGTACACCCTGGACACGGCCGAGGGCCCGCTGCTGGAGACGCTGCGCCGGGCCCGGCTGCAGACCCGGGTGGCGCTGCTGGAGCAGGACACCGTGATCGACGGCTACGAGCGCCGGTTCCGCTCCGGCGGCGGCACCATCCCGCTGGACGAGGAGACCAAGGGCGAGGTGCTGGCCGCCTTCGAGCAGTACCTGACCACCCTGCCGCCGGCCACCCGGACCAGGCCGGAGGCGCTGCGGGTGAAGGACGTGGTGGGGCGCCGGGGCATCGGCATCGGCAGCGCCGGGCTGCCCTCGTACAACGTGCTGCTGGAGGGCCACACCGACGCCCTCGAGAACGACGTGATCATCTACCTGAAGCAGGGTCAGACCCCGGCCGTCTCGCGCCACGTGACGGACCCGGCGATCCGGGAGTTCTTCACCCACGAGGGCCACCGCACCGTCATCTCGCAGCGGGCGCTCCAGGCGCACAGCGACCCGTGGCTGGGCTGGACCACCTTCCGGGGCCAGGGGATGCTGGTCGCCGAGGTCTCCCCGTACTCCTCGGACCTGGACTGGAGCGACCTCACCGAGGCGGCCGACCTGCTCGACGTGGTGACCCACCTGGGCCGGGCCACCGCCGGGATGCACGCGGCGGCCGACGTCTCCTCCAGCGGCCACGGGCTGGTGCCGTTCTCCACCGAGCACGCTATCGACGCCGCGATCGGCGGCCGGGGCGAGGCCTTCGCCGACATGCTGGTGGAGTTCGCCCACGCCTACGGGGACCGGGCCCGGCTGGACCACCAGATCTTCGTCGACCTGTTCCGCAACGGCCGGATCCCCGGCCTGGGCTGAGCCGCGGCCCCCTCGCGGATCAACTCCCGGACGGGAGAAGGACGGTGAGCACCGCTCCGCCCTCCCCCGGGGCCACCACGAGGGTGCCGCCGTGGCCGGTGGCGATCTCACGGGCGATCGGCAGCCCGAGGCCCGAGCCACCCACCGCCCGGGTGCGGGCGTCGTCGAGCCGGGTGAAGCGCTCGAAGACCCGCTCCCGGTCCGCCTCCGGGATGCCGGGTCCGTCGTCCCGCACCTCCAGCCGGACCGCGCCGTCCTCGACCGCCAGCCGGACGGCGACGGCGCGGTCCGCGTGGCGGCAGGCGTTGTCCAGCAGGTTGCGCATCAGCCGCTCCAACTGCACGGCGCTGCCGACCACTTCGGCCCGCCCGTCGGTCTCCGAGCTGATCCGCAGGCGGGCGGCGCGGGGCAGGTGCCGGTACTCCTCGACCAGGTCCAGCACGAGCCCGGTCAGGTCCACCGGCCCGCCCGCCGACCGACCCGCCGGCGCACCGGGGCCGCTGTCCAGGCGGTTGAGCAGCAGCAGGTCGTCGGTGAGCCGCTGCAGCCGCTCGATGTCGCCGACCGCCTCCCGCACCACCTGCGGCCAGTGCACCCCGGCCGGGTGGGCGAGCGAACCCTCCAGCGAGGCGCGGAGGTTGGCGATCGGGCTGCGCAGCTCGTGCGAGGCGTCGCCGACGAACCGGCGCTGCAGCTCCGCCGAGTGCTCCAGCCGGTCCAGGATCTCGTTGGTGGTGACCGCCAGCTTGGTCAGCTCGTCCCCGCTGCGCGGCACCGGCACCCGCCGGTCCAGCGAACGGACGCTCAGCTCGGCCAGCCCGCGCCGGATCGCCTCCACCGGGCGCAGCGCCCGGCCCGCGGTCAGCCAGGCCGTGGTGCCCACCACCAGGGCGATGGTGGGCATCCCGACCTCCGCCATCCAGTAGATCCTGAAGGTCTCGTACCCGACGCCCGTGAACTGGAGGTCCAGGTTCCACAGCACCGGCGAGACGACGGCCATCGGCACCATGGCGGCGGCCGCGGCGAGCATCGCCGAGCGGGCCCGCATCGGCGCGTCCCGGCCGAGCGGCGCCAGGGCGAAGCGCGTCACCAGGGCGACCACCACGCCGAACTGCGGAGCGGCGGCCCGCGGTCCCCACTCGGCCACCGCCTCGACCACGAACGGGTAGAGCGAGTCGTAGGCGGTCAGCCAGCGGAGGTCACCCCAGAGCAGCAGGGCGGCCGCGGCCCCGGACAGCAGCGCGGCCTGCGGGCCGCGCGCCGGGGCCGCCCAGCGGGCGGCGACCCAGGCCACCCCCGCGACCAGGACGCCCATCAGCAGCGGCCCGGGCAGGCCGACCGGCCCGAGCAGCGGGTCGAAGTGGTTCACGGCGCGCAGTTCCGCCATGCCCTCCGGCGGCCGCAGGTCGCCCTTGAGGGCCGTCGGGGCCACCGCCAGCAGCACGAACCCGGCCGCCGCCGCCCCGGTGGCCAGTGCGGCGACCACCTCCCGGTGCCCCCGGGCCCAGGCCGCCGCGCTAGGCCGCACGGCCGACCAGCCGGTAGCCGACTCCGCGCACGGTGGTGATGGTCTCCCGGCCGAACGGTGCGTCGATCTTCCTGCGCAGCGAACTCACGTACACCTCCACGATGTTGAGGTCCCCCTCGTAGTTGGCGTCCCAGACCTGGTCGACCACCTCGATCTTCGGGACCACCTCGTCCACCCGCTGCGCCAGGCACTCCAGCACCGCGAACTCCTTGGCCGTCAGCTCGATCCGCTCCTCGCCCCGGCCGCAGGTCCGCGCCGCCGGGTCGAGCCAGAGGTCGTCGACCCGCAGCACCGTCCGGCCCTTGGCCGCGCCGCCCCGGCGCAGCAGCGCGCGCAGCCTGGCCTCCAGCACCACGTAGGAGAAGGGCTTGGCCAGGTAGTCGTCGGCGCCGGTGTCCAGCGCCTCGGCCTCGTCGTACTCGCCGTTCTTGGCGGTGAGCATCAGGATCGGGGTCTCCACGCCGGCCCGGCGCAGCCGGTCGCAGACCCGGTAGCCGTTCAGGCCGGGCAGCATCACGTCGAGCACGATCGCCGCGTACGGGCGCTCGGACGCGGCCCAGAGGCCGTCCCGCCCGT
>NZ_BAAAYB010000091.1:0-50352 GCF_039535905.1 Kitasatospora albolonga
TGGTTCAACGTCGGCACCAAGCAGCCCCAGCAGGTCTCGGCCTGCTTCATCCTGGCCGTCGACGACTCCATGGAGTCGATCCTCGACTGGTACAAGGAAGAGGGCATGATCTTCAAGGGCGGCTCCGGCGCCGGCCTGAACCTCTCCCGCATCCGCTCCTCCAAGGAGCTGCTCTCCTCCGGCGGCAACGCCTCCGGCCCGGTCTCCTTCATGCGCGGCGCCGACGCCTCGGCCGGCACCATCAAGTCCGGTGGCGCCACCCGCCGGGCGGCCAAGATGGTCGTCCTGGACGTGGACCACCCGGACGTCGAGGCCTTCATCGAGACCAAGGTGAAGGAGGAGGAGAAGATCCGCGCGCTGCGCGACGCGGGCTTCGACATGGACCTGGGCGGCGACGACATCACGTCCGTCCAGTACCAGAACGCCAACAACTCCGTCCGGGTCTCCGACGAGTTCATGACCGCGGTCGAGAACGGCACCGAGTTCGGCCTGCGGGCCCGGATGACCGGCGAGGTCATCGAGACCGTCGACGCCAAGAAGCTCTTCCGCAAGATGGCCGAGGCGGCCTGGGCCTGCGCCGACCCGGGCATCCAGTACGACTCCACGATCAACCACTGGCACACCTGCCCGGAGTCGGGCCGGATCAACGCGTCCAACCCCTGCTCCGAGTACATGCACCTGGACAACTCCAGCTGCAACCTCGCCTCGCTCAACCTGATGAAGTTCCTGCGCGACGACGACTCCTTCGACGCCACCACCTTCGCCAAGGTGGTCGAGCTGGTCATCACCGCGATGGACATCTCCATCTGCTTCGCCGACTTCCCGACCGAGAAGATCGGCGAGACCACCCGCGCCTACCGCCAGCTGGGCATCGGCTACGCCAACCTCGGCGCCCTGCTGATGGCCACCGGCCACGCCTACGACTCCGAGGGCGGCCGCGCGCTGGCCGGATCCATCACCTCGCTGATGACCGGCACCGCCTACCGCCGCGGCGCCGAGCTGGCCGGCGTGGTCGGCCCGTACGACGGCTACGCCCGCAACGCGGCCCCGCACCAGCAGGTCATGCGGCAGCACGCCGAGGCCAACGCCGCCGCGCACTCCTACGACGACCTGGACGCCCCCGTCTGGGCCGCCGCCACCGAGACCTGGGCCGACGTGCTCCGCCTCGGCGCGCAGAACGGTTTCCGTAACGCGCAGGCCTCCGTGCTGGCCCCGACCGGCACCATCGGCCTGATGATGGACTGCGACACCACCGGCGTGGAGCCGGACCTGGCGCTGGTGAAGTTCAAGAAGCTGGTCGGCGGCGGCTCGATGCAGATCGTGAACAACACCGTGCCGCGCGCCCTCAAGCGCCTCGGCTACCAGCAGGAGCAGATCGAGGCGGTCGTCGCCCACATCGCCGAGCACGGCAACGTGGTGGACGCGCCCGGCCTGAAGCCGGCCGACTACGAGGTCTTCGACTGCGCGATGGGCGAGCGGGTCATCTCCGCGATGGGCCACGTGCGGATGATGGCGGCGATCCAGCCGTGGATCTCCGGCGCCATCTCCAAGACCGTCAACATGCCGTCCGTCGCGACCGTCGAAGAGGTCGAGGAGATCTACTTCGAGGCCTGGAAGCTGGGCGTCAAGGCGCTCGCCATCTACCGCGAAAACTCCAAGGTCGGCCAGCCGCTCTCGGCGAAGAAGTCCAAGGAGGAGGAGCAGACTGCGGCTGCCCCGGTCCCGGCCCCGGTGGTCGAGTACCGTCCGGTCCGCAAGCGCCTCCCGAAGGGCCGTCCCGGCATCACCACCTCCTTCACGGTGGGCGGCGCCGAGGGCTACATGACCGCCAACTCCTACCCGGACGACGGTCTGGGCGAGGTCTTCCTGAAGATGTCCAAGCAGGGCTCGACCCTCGCGGGCATGATGGACGCCTTCTCGATCGCGGTGTCGGTCGGCATGCAGTACGGGGTCCCGCTGGAGACCTACGTCGCGAAGTTCACCAACATGCGCTTCGAGCCGGCCGGTCTGACCGACGACCCGGACGTGCGGATGGCCCAGTCGATCGTCGACTACATCTTCCGCCGCCTGGCGCTGGACTTCCTGCCCTTCGAGACCCGCTCCGCGCTGGGCATCCACTCCGTCGAGGAGCGCACCCGGCACCTGGAGACCGGCTCCTACGAGCCGATCGACTCGGAGGACGTGGACGTCGAGGGCCTGGCCCAGTCCGTCCCGGCCCCCGCCCCGGTGGTCATCCAGGCGGCCCCGGTCGCCCCGGCCGCCGCCGCCCCGAAGCAGGCGCACAACTCCACCGAACTGATGGAGATCCAGCTCGGCCTCAACGCCGACGCGCCGCTCTGCTTCTCCTGCGGCACCAAGATGCGCCGGGCCGGCAGCTGCTACCTCTGCGAGGGCTGCGGCTCCACCAGCGGCTGCAGCTGACCCCGAGCCGGACCGTCGAGGCGGGCCCCGACCACCTGGTGGTCGGGGCCCGCCTCCGTCGTGCCGACCGGTGCTGGACAGGGCCGGTGGGCGGCGCGGAGAATCGCTGACATGGCGTCACTCGAGTTCCGCACCGCGCTGGTACGGCCGTCCGAAGCGGAGCGGGACCGTGCGCTGGAGGTGCTGCGCGAAGGGGTGGGCGTGGGGCGGCTCTCCCACGACACCTTCATCCGGCGGATGGAGCTGGTGCTCACCGCCCGGACCAAGGCCGAACTCGACGACGTGGTGGGCGACTTGGACGCCCATGATCCGGTCTCTCGGTTCCTGCTGCGCACCGTGGCACGGGCCTCGGCGCTGCGGGTCGGGCTGCGGCGGAGCTGGCGGGCGGAGGAGCTGCCCGGGCTGGGCCTGCCCGGGCCCGGGGTGACGGTGCTGCGGATCGGCCGGATCTCCGGCTCCGGGCTGCGGCTGGGCGACGCCACCGTGTCCCGGCACCACGCGGAGCTGCGGCTGGAGGGCTACGAGTGGGTGCTGCACGACCTCGGCTCCAGCAACGGGACCTTCGTGAACGAGCGCCGGGTGGCCGGCGCGGTGGTGGTCCGGGCCGGTGACCGGGTGCGGTTCGGGCGGCTGGCCTTCCGGCTCACCGCGCTCTGACGGCCGGGTCAGTGCTCCGCCGGGTGGCCGGCCCGGGCCCGGAGGATCTCGTTGATGTGGGTCTCGGTCCACCGGCGCAATGCGCTGATCGGTTCGGCCAGGCTCAGGCCGAGCGGGGTGAGCCGGTACTCCACGCGGGGCGGGACGGTGGGGTGGACGGTGCGGGTGACGAAGCCGTCGGTCTCCAGGGTGCGCAGGGTCTGGGTGAGCATCTTCTGCGAGACGCCCTCGATCCGGCGGCTGAGCTCGGTGTAGCGCATCGTCCCGCCGTCGAGCAGGGCGTCCACCACCAGGACCGTCCACTTGCCGGCGATGTGGTCGATGACCTGGCGGGTCGGGCACTTGGCGGAGTACGTGTCGGCGGGCAGGCCGGAGGTTTCCACGAAGGTGGTCATGCCCGGAGAGTAACGCACTTTCAGGTGCCTACTTCCCGTTGGAGAGTGGCTCCCGGAGAGTGGACGGCATGACGATCACTCAGCAGACGCTGTCCGTGGTCGAGGCCATCCGCACCCGCCGTACCGTCCGTCACTACCGGCCCGATCCGGTCTCCGAGCGAGATCTGGACGTGCTGCTGGAGCTGGCCGCCGAGGCGCCCAGCAGCTGGAACCTGCAGGACCGTTCGATCGTGGTGGTCAGCTCCGAGGAGGGCCGGGCGGCGCTGGCCGCCGCCACCGGGGGGCAGCCGCAGGCGCTGGAGGCGCCGGTGCTGCTGGTCTTCCTGGCCGAGCCGCAGGCCTGGCGGGAGGACCGGGCCGACGTGCGGCGCCGGGCGGTGGCGAGCGGAGCGGGGAACGAGGAGTTCGCGGCGGCCTTCGCGGAGGCGTCCACGGCGTTCCAACTGGACCTGGAGGAGCGGGGGTTGACCAGGGAGTACGCCGTCAAGGACGCGGTGATCGCGGCCTCCTTCCTGCTGCTGGCCGCGACCGAACTCGGCCTGGCCACCTCGCCGATGAACGGCTGGGGGGAGGAGGCGGTGAAGGCCGCGGTCGGGGTCGGCGGCCGGGAGGACATCGCGGTGGCGCTGCTGGTCGCGCTCGGGCACCCGGCGGAGAACCGGCCGCATCCGGGGCGGCGGAGCCTGGCCCGGGTGGTCTCCCGGGAGCGGTACCCGGCGGGCCGGTGAGGTGCCCGGCGGGCCGCTGAGCTGGGCCTGCCCGCATTACCTCGGACGTAATCGACCCCCGCCCGGCCGCGCGGCAGAGTTGGTGTCAGCCGCCCGGGGATCTCCCGGGAGGGGCTCCAAGGAGATCGTGTCCCGAGAGGGTGGGTTCGGCATGGCTGTGAACTCGGTTGCCGGTGTGGTCCGTTCGGTCGGTGCTCCGCAGCGTTGGCTGCGGCAGGTGTTGGGGCTGGACGCGGTGGTGACGGGTGGGAACGGGCTGGCGTACGTGGCGTTCGCCGGTCCGTTGGGGGAGTTGCTGGGGGTCTCGGAGGGGGTGCTCCGGGAGATCGGGGTGTTCCTGCTCGGGTACGCGGCGTTGGTCGCGGTGCTGGCCGGGCAGCGGCGGCCCGCGCCGCTGGGCGTGAAGGCGGTGATCGACGCGAACCTGGTCTGGCCGGTGCTGAGCGTGGTGGCGATGGAGCTCTGGCTGGAGCCGACCACCGCCGGAATGGTGTGGATCCCGGTGCAGGCGGCCACGGTGGCCGGCTTCGCGGTGCTGCAGTGGAGGGCGCTGCGGGCTACCTCGGCATGAGGGAGTGCAGGTGGGCGGCGGTCTCCGGGTCGGCCGGGAGGAAGGTCTCCATGGCCAGCTCGGAGACCGTCACGTCGGTGGGGGTGTTGAAGGTGGCGATGGTGGAGAGGAAGGACAGCACCCGGCCGCCGTGCTCGATCCGCAGCGGCAGGGCGAAGGGGAAGACCTCGTGGGCGTCCTGCGGCTCGTCGACGGTGTCGGGCAGCGGGTAGGCGCGGACCTCCTCGAAGAGGGCGCGCACCGTCTCGGAGCGGACCAGGGCGATCTGACGCTCCATCTGCTCCAGCAGGTGGGCGCGCCACTGGCGCAGGTTGCGGATGCGCGGGGCGATGCCGCGCGGGTGCAGGGTGAGCCGCATGGCGTTCAGCGGTTCGGTGAGCAGCTCCGGGTCGACCCCGTCGAGCAGCAGCCCGATGCCGCGGTTGGCGGCCAGCACCCGGTAGCCGCCGTCCACGATCAGTGCGGGGTAGGGCTCGTGGGCGGCCAGCAGGCGCTCCATGCCCTCGCGGAGGGCGTCCAGGGCGGGGTCGTCCAGCGGGGTCTCCGTGTAGTGCGGGGCGTAACCGGCGGCCAGCAGCAGGGAGTTGCGCTCGCGGACCGGGACGTCCAGGTGCTCGGCGAGCCGGAGCAGCAGCTCCTGGCCGGGCCGGGAGCGGCCGGTCTCGATGAAGCTGATGTGCCGGGCGGAGGAGTCGGCGCCCAGGGCGAGTTGGAGCTGGCTCAGGCCGCGCCGCTCGCGCCAGCCGCGCAGCAGGGCCCCCGCCCCGGTGGCCGTTCCCGTGTCGGTGGTCGCGGTACCAGTCATGCCGGGCAACCTACCCGATGAACTCCCTGATCAGCCGGGCCGTCTCGACGGGGCGTTCCAGGTGGAGCAGGTGGCCGGCCGCCACGTCGGCGGTGTGCGGGAGGGTGGCGAGCTCGCGGTCGATCCCGGCGACCAGGGCGGTGGTCAACTCGGCCAGCCGGGGCGGCAGGTGGTCGACGGCGGGTGGCACCGCGCCGCGGACGAAGAGGGCCGGGCAGGTCAGCGCGCGGGCCTCGGCGAACATGTCCCAGCCGTCCAGGGGAGCCATCAGGGCGGGGAGCTCGGCGGGGGCGGGGCGGGCGCCGCCGTCGGCGGTCCGGGCCCGCAGGGCGGTGGCCTCCTCGGCGCCGGGGTCGGTGCCGAGCAGGGCGGCGCGGGCCCGGGCGCGGGCCGCGCACTCCTCGGCGGTGAGGGGTTCGGCGGGCAGGGCGGCGAAGAGGGCGAGCTGCTCGGCCCGGCGCTCGGTCACCTCGGCGGTGGTGAGGCCGGGGTAGAGGGACGGCACGCCGGGGCCGAAGCCGTCCAGGTCGACGATGCCCCGGACGGCGCCGGGGCGGGTGGCCGCGTAGCGGACGGCGAGCATGCCGCCGAGCGAGTGGCCGACCAGCCAGGGGGTGTGCAGGCCGAGGGCGGCGATCACGGCGTCCAGGTCAGCGAGCAGGGCGGGCCAGCCGTGGTCGCCGTCGCCGTCGGAGCGGCCGTGGCCGCGCAGGTCGGGGGCGGCCAGGCGCAGGCCCGGGAGGTGCGGGCGCAGCGGCTCCCAGTCGAGGGCGGTGCGGGTGGCGCCGTGCAGGAGGAGGACGTCGGGGCCGGTGCCGCCGTGGTCGAGGACGGCGAGGCGGCCGGCCGGGCCGTCGACATGGATCTCGGCGGTGGCGGTCGTGGTGAAGGTGGTGGCGGTCAAAGAGTGCCTCTCGTTAAGGCGACGGGCGTCGCGTTAACCTGAGCCTGCCAGTTCGGCCGAGAGCTGGCAAGCCTTAATGCGACTGGAGTCGACTTTGTCCGACGAGCCTGAGCCGAAGCCCGCCGAGAAGCGCCCCGGCGGCCGGAGCGCCCGCGTCCTGGCCGATGTGGTCGCCGCGACCCTGGCAGAGGTGACCGAGAAGCCCTACGACCAGCTGACGGCCGAGGCGGTCGCCATCCGCGCCGGCGTCCACAAGGCGACCCTCTATCGCCGGTGGGGCGGGGTGGACGGGCTGGTCGCCCAGGCGTTGGAGAGTTCCGCCGAGCGGGAGTGGCCCGTCCCCGACGCCGGCTCGGTGGGGCGCGACCTGCGGCTGCTCGCCGGTGAGGTCCAGCGGGTGTTCGCCGATCCGGAGGCCGGGGCCACGCCCAGGGCGCTGATCGCCGCCGCCCTCCGCTCGGAGCGTGGCGCCGCCGCGCTGCACGCCTTCTTCGCCGCCCGCCACCGCCAGGCGGCCGCGCTGGTCTCGCGGGCCGTGGTCCGGGGCGAACTCCCGGACGGCACCGACCCGGTGGCGGTGGTCCGGGCGGCCACCGCGCCGCTCTACCACTGCCTGTTCCTGACCGGCGAGCCGCTGGACGGGCGGGACGCCGACCGGGCGGCCGAGGCCGCACTGGTGGCCGCGCGGGCGGGTGTCTTTGTCAACCAGGGTTGACAGACGCCGGAGTGTCAACCAAAGTTGACGTCATGAGCGACACCAAGCAGCTCGCGGCAGCCGCGGGCAGTCGTGACCCGGCGGTCGGCCTGCGCGCGGTGCGGGCCCTGCGGGACCTGGCGGACCGGCTGGAGGACCTCCAGGTCGGGAACGCGCGGAGCCAGGGCTGGTCCTGGCAGGAGATCGCGGTCTGTCTCGGCGTCAGCCGGCAGGCCGTCCACAAGAAGCACGCCAAGCGGGACGGAGGCTGAGGGATGTTCGAACGGTTCACGGTGGCGGCCCGTCAGGTGGTGGTGCGGGCCCGGGCCGAGGCGGAGGAGCTGGGTCACGCGTACACCGGCACCGAGCACCTGCTGCTCGGGATGCTGGCCGATCCGTCCGACCCGGCGGCCGCGCTGCTGGTGGAGCTGGGGCTGGACCACGCCACGGCGCGGGCCGAGGTGGTCCGGCTGGTCGGCGGCCCGGACGGGGACGCCGAGGCGCTGGCCTCGATCGGGGTGGACCTGGACGCCGTCCGGGCCGCCGTGGAGGCCGAGTTCGGCGCGGGGGCGCTGGACGGCGGGCAGGCGGAGCCGAAGCGGCGCGGCTGGCTGCGCAGCGCGGTGGTCGACCGCAGCCCGTTCACCCCGCGGGCCAAGAAGGTGCTGGAGCTGTCGCTGCGGGAGGCGCTGCGGTTGAAGGACCGGGAGATCGCGGTGCGTCACCTGCTGCTCGGCCTGCTCCGCGAGGGCGGCGGCCTCGGGGCCCGGGTGATCACCGACCGGGTGATCACCGACCGGGGGATCGACCTGACGCTGCTGCGCCGGGAGTTGGAGTCCCGTACGGCTTGATTCCACGGGTCGTTCGGACACCGTCCGCCGAACGTGACGGACGGTGTCCGAAAGACGGACGGTGCGTCAGATGCCGTCTTGAGTACAAGTGGTGAATGGATATGATCTGCTGACCGCGTGTACTGATCAACCACCCGGAGCGTGACGGGTGCGGTGCGCTGGTCGACCGCCCAGCAGCAGCCGTCCGCCCCCGAGGATCAGTCTGATGAGAGCTCAGCCCCGCCGTGCCACCGGCGGTCGCAGCGGCACGGCCAGGTGGGCCGCGGTCGGCCTGCTGACCGGTGCCGCCGCAGGCGCCGCCGCGATCGCGTCCGCCCCCTCCGGCCACCGGGCCGCCGTGTCCGCCACGGTGGCCGGGGCCCTGCTGCTCTGGTTCGCGCTGCTCGTGCTGAGCTGCCGTCAGCTCGACCGGCGGCAGCGCGCCGAGGCCGACCTGGACGCCACCCGGTACGAGCTCACCGAGGCGACCAGCCGGGCCGCGGCCCTGCACGCCGAGCTCGGCGCCACCCACGCCGCGGCCGCCCAGCTGCGCGCCGCGCTGGCCACCGCCCAGGCCGAGGCCGACGCCCTGCGCGGCGACCTGCACGCCGCCAACGAGGCGCTGCACGAGAGCCGGGCCGAGGCCCACGAGCTGCACGGGCTGGCCCGGATGGCGCACGAGGAGCGCACCGCGCTCGACCGGCTGACCGGTGAGGTGCTGCCCGGGGTGCTCCGCCGGCTGCGCTCCGGCAGCTCGGTGGAGACGGTGCTGGCCGGCCACGCCGGGATCCCGCACGCCGCGCTGCTGCGCACCGTGGCCACCGAGGTGGGCCGCGGCGAGCGGCAGCGGGCCGCCGCGCTGGCGGTCTGCGCGACCGCCGCCGGACGGGTCCAGGCGCTGGCCACCAGCATGCACGCGGAGCTGCGCGAGATGCAGCACCGGCACGGCGAGGACGTGCTCGGCGACCTGCTGACGCTCGATCACTCCACCGCCCAGGCCGGGCGGATGGCCGACTCGATCGCGGTGCTCACCGGAGCGAGGACCGGCCGCCGGTGGACCAGGCCGATCGGGGTGGAGTCGATCCTGCGCGGCGCGCTCGGCCGGATCGGCGGGTACCAGCGGGTCCGGCTGCACTCGGCCAGCACGGCGGCGGTGGCCGGCTTCGCGGCCGAGGGCGTGATGCACGCGCTGGCCGAGATCCTGGACAACGCGGCCAACTTCTCCGCCCCGCCCGCCGAGGTGCACGTCTACGTGGAGGAGGTGCACTCCGGCCTGGTGATCACCGTCGAGGACGGCGGCCTCGGCCTCGGCGAGAGCTGGCTGCGCCGGGCCGAACAGGCCGTCTCCGCCGAGCCGCTGGACCTCGCCGCGCTCTCCTCCGGCACCCGGCTGGGCCTCGCGGTGGTCGGCGTGCTGGCCCGCAAGCACGGGCTCCAGGTCTCCTTCCGGCCGTCCGCCCGGGGCGGCACCGGCGTGGTGGTGCTGATCCCCGAGCAGCTGATCACCCACCCGGCGCCCGAGCGCTCCCAGCCGCCCGTCCAGGTCGTCCCGGCCGTCGAGCCGACTCCCGTGCACGAGCGCCCGGCGGCCCAGCCGGTGGTCACCGCGACCACCGAGCACGGCCTGCCGCAGCGCCGCCGGGGCCAGACCCTGAGCACGGCCCGGGCCGCCACCGGCTCGCCGACGTCCGAGGCCGGGCCCACGCCCGCCTCCGCGCCCGCCGTGGTGCCCGCGCCGCGCGCCGACGCGGCGGTGGCGGCCTCCCGGTTCGGCGCCTTCCGCCGGGCCCTGCAGGCCGCCGAGGCGGCCGACCCCGAGACCGCCCCTGAGACCGCCCCCGGTCCGGCCGCCACACCGGCCCGGGAGACGGAGGCCGCCACCACAGCGGCCACCTCCGACGACGCCTCCCCGAAGGACGACCCCCGATGAGCAGCAGCACCGACCGCGACCTCGACTGGCTGTTGGAGAACCTGCTGGCCTCCACCCCCGGCGCCCGGCACGCCCTGGTGCTCTCTGCCGACGGCCTCAAGCTCTGCCACAGCGCGGGCCTGACGGTCGATCAGGCCGACCAGCTGGCGGCGATAGCCTCCGGCATGCAGAGCCTGGCGCACGGCGCCTCGATCGAGTTCGGCGACCGCACCGGAGGGGTGCGGCAGTCGATGACCGAGTTCCACGGCGGCATCCTGTGCATCGTCGCGGCGGGCGAGGGCGCCCACCTGGCGGTGGTCACCGAGGAGAGCGCCGACGTCGGCGTGGTCGGCCACAACATGCACGGCCTGGTCGAGCAGATCGGCACCTACCTGACCTCCCCGGCCCGCGCGACCTCCTCGGCATGAGCGCCGCGAGGGCCGTCCCCGGGCCGGACGACTCGCCGGACCGGCTCTACACCGTGACCGGGGGCCGCAGCCGTCCGTCCCAGGACGCCTTCGACCTGGTGACGCTGATCGTCGCGGAGCAGGACCCGGTGCCGGGCATGCAGTCCGAGCTGGCCCGGATCCTGGAGCTGGCCGCCTCGCCGACCGCGGTGGTCGAGCTGGCGGCCGAACTCGCCCTGCCGGTCAGCGTGGTGAAGATCCTGCTCGGCGACCTGCTGGAGGGCGGCCGGATCACCGCCCGCCACCCCCGGTTCGCGCCCAGCAAGGCGCGGCTGCCCGACCTCGACACGTTGAAGCAGGTGCTGAATGGACTCCAACGGCTCTGACCGGGCCCTGCTGCGCGGTCGGGCGGTCGCCCCGCTGCGCTCCACCGCCGCCAGCGGGCTGAAGATCGTGGTGGTCGGTGGCTTCGGCGTCGGCAAGACCACCCTGGTCGGTTCGGTGAGCGAGATCCGTCCGCTGAACACCGAGGAGACCATGACCCGGGCCGGCGAGGGCGTGGACGACCTCACGCTGGTCGGCTCCAAGCGCTCCACCACGGTGGCCTTCGACTTCGGCCGGATCACCCTGGACGAGCGCAACGTGCTCTACCTGTTCGGCGCGCCCGGCCAGGAGCGGTTCTGGTTCCTCTGGGACCGGCTGTTCAGCGGCGCGCTCGGCGCGGTGGTGCTGGTCGACACCCGCCGCCTGGAGGAGTCCTGGTACGCGATCGACCGGCTGGAGCAGCACGGCACCCCGTTCATCGTGGCCCGCAACAACTTCGGCCCGCCCGGCCACGGCCTGGCCGAGGTCCGGGCCGCCCTCGACCTGCCCGAGCACGTCCCGCTGGTGGACTGCGACGCCCGCGACCGGGAGTCCGGCAAGCAGGTGCTGATCGGACTGGTCCGCCACATCCAGCAGTTGGCCGAGCAGGCGCACGCGCGGCAGCCGGCCCCCAGAGCGTACGAGGAGACCCCGTGACCGAGCCCGCGCCGACCCCGCCACCGGGCTGCCCGGCCCACACCGAAGCCGCCCCGCTGTACGGCCCGCGGTTCCAGACCGACCCGCGCGGGGTCTACCAGGAGCTGCGCGAGAAGCACGGCCCGGTGGCCCCGGTCGAGCTGGCCGGCGGGGTGCCGGCCTGGCTGGTGATCGGCTACCGCGAGCTCCAGTTGATGACCAGTCAGCCCAAGGTCTACGGCCGGGACTCCAGCCGGTGGAACCAGTGGCCGCACATCCCGGCGGACTGGCCGCTGAAGCCGATGATGGCGCCCGTCCCCTCGATCCTGTACGCGGAGGGCGCCGAGCACCAGCGCCGCAAGGCCGCGATCACCGACGCGCTGGCGGCGGTGGACCAGTACGAGCTCAAGCAGTACTGCGAGGAGGTCGCGGACCGGCTGATCGACGGCTTCGCCGGGAAGGGCGAGGCCGAGCTGGTCGCCGACTACGCGCACCGGCTGCCGCTGCTGGTGCTCTGCCGGCTGTTCGGGCTGGACGAGGACGAGGCCCCGGTGCTGATCGCCGGGCTGGTCGCGATGCTGGACGGCGGGGCCGAGGCCCAGGCGGGTGCGCAGCGGCTGCTCGACGTGATGCTCAAGCTGGTGCTGCGCAAGCGCGAGCAGCCGGGCCCGGACATCACCTCCCGGCTGGTCGCCCACGAGGCCGGGCTGACCGACGAGGAGGTCATGCGCGACATGCGGGTGATCCTGATCGCCGGTCACCAGCCCTCCGCCTACTGGATCTCCAACGCGCTGCGGCTGATGCTCACCGACGAGCGCTTCGCCGCCTCGCTCTCCGGCGGCCGGCGGTCGATCGGCCAGGCGCTCTCCGAGGCGCTCTGGGAGGACACCCCGACGCAGATCTTCGCCGGGCGCTGGGCCACCCGGGACACCCAGCTCGGCGGCCAGCGGATCACCGCCGGGGACATGCTGCTGCTCGGCATCGCCGGGGCCAACACCGACCCCTCGGTGCGGCAGGCCGACGGCGCCGCGGCCGAGGGCAACCGCGCCTACCTGAGCTACTCCTACGGGCCGCACAGCTGCCCCTTCCCCGCCCAGGAGACCGCCGAGGTGATCGCCACCACGGCGATCGAGGTGCTGCTCGACCGGCTGCCCGACCTGCGGCTGGCGGTCACCGAGTCGGCGCTGGTCTGGCGTCCGTCCGCCTGGGTCCGCGCGCTGGTCGCGCTGCCGGTGGCCTTCACCCCGGGCTACGCGGGCTGAGCCCGCGTCAGATCCCGCTCCGCCCCGCTCCCTCCACCCGTCCCCGTCGTCCCCCGTTCCCCGAACCACCGGAGGAAGCATGACCACCGCCCCGACCGCCGCGACCACCCCCGTCCTCCCGGTCCCGATGGACCCGCTGGCCACCGACAACGCCGCCGAGGGCGCGCTGCTGCGCGCCGCCGGCCCGGTGGTGCCGGTCGAGCTGATGGGCGGGGTGCGCGGCTGGGCCGTCACCTCGCACGAGGCCGCCCGGGCCCTGCTGACCGACGACCGGCTGGTGAAGAACGCGCAGCACTGGGCCGCGTACCAGCGCGGCGAGGTGCCGAAGACCTGGCCGCTGATCGGGCTGGCGGTGCCGGGGCCGAGCATGGTCACCACGGACGGGGCCGAGCACCGGCGGCTGCGCTCGATCGTGGCGCAGGCCTTCACCCCGCGCCGGGTGGAGGCGATGCGGCCGGGCATCGAGCGGATGACCGCCGAACTGCTGGACCGGGTCGCGGAGCTCGGGCCCGAGGTGGACCTGAAGACGGTCTTCGCCTTCCCGCTGCCGATGACGGTGATCGGCACCCTGCTGGGCGTCCCGGTCGAGGACCACGTCCGGATCCGGGAGCTGTACGAGCGCTTCTTCAGCAGCGTGAAGGACCCGGCCGAGGTGCCCGCGATCATCGCCGCGCTGAACGCCTTCGTGAACGACCTGGTGGCGAAGCGGCGTTCGGCCCCGGGGGACGACCTGACGACCGCCCTGCTGGCCGCCGACGTGGAGGGCGGGGCGCTCACCGACGCGGAGGCGGCCGCCACCCTCCGGGTGATCATCGCGGCCGGGCACGAGACCACCGTCAACCTGATCACCAACGCCGTCCGGGCCCTGCTCACCCACCCGGACCAGCTGGAGCTGGTCCGCAAGGGTGAGGTCGAGTGGGCCGCGGTGGTCGAGGAGTCGCTGCGCTGGACCCCGCCCACCTCCAACTTCCTGTTCCGCTTCACCACCGAGGAGGTGGTGTACGGGGACGTGGTGATACCGGCCGGCGAGGCGGTGCTGGTCTCGTACAACGCGATCGGGCGGGACCCGGCGCAGCACGGCGTCACCGCCGAGGTCTTCGACGTGACCCGGGAGCCGTCCCGGATCCTCTCCTTCGGCCACGGCCCGCACGTCTGCCCCGGGGCGTCGCTGGCGCGCCTGGAGGCGGGCATCGCGCTGCCCGCGCTCTTCGCGCGCTTCCCCGGGCTCCGGCTGGCGGTGGACGACGCGGAGCTGCGGCCGAGCCCGTCGATGGTGGTCAACTCCCTGCGGGGGCTGCCGGTCGTGCTCTGACCGGGCGTCGGTCCTGACCCGGCCGGGTGACACGGCCGGGTCACGACTGCGGCACCGGCCGATGAAGGTCGAACGCACACCTTGGCGCGGGATGACGGTTGGGTTAACGTCTTCGAGCCAGCCCGACCCCCGGGCGCACGGATTCCGGTACAGCGCAGTGTTGTTCGTCCCACCGCTGGCATGTCATGCCCTGGCTAGGAGGACTTCGTTGACCACCACCCTGACCGCGACCGGAGGCCGCCGATGACGCTCCGCCCCCGGCAGTTGGCCGTTCCGGCCGCCCTGCTGCTCGCGCTCACGGCCGCCTGCTCCAACTCCTCCTCCTCGGGCGGCGGTGGTGGCGGATCGGCCGCCCCGCTGACCGGTGACTGCGCCAAGTACCAGGCCTACGCCGGTCACTCGGGCACCAAGGTCACCATGTACGCCTCGATCCTCAGCCCGGAGTCGGACTCGCTGGAGAAGTCCTGGGCCGAGTTCAGTTCTTGTACGGGCATCAAGATCGCCTACGAGGGCTCCAGCGACTTCGAGTCCCAGCTCCAGGTGCGCGTGACCGGCGGCAACGCCCCGGACTTCGCGATCATCCCGCAGCCCGGGCTGCTGGCGCAGATGGTGAAGACCGGAAAGGTCGTGAAGCCACCGGCCGAGACCGAGGCCAACCAGGCCAAGTGGAGCCCGGTCTGGAAGACCTACGGCTCGGTCAACGGCACCTTCTACGCGGCCCCGATGAGCGCCAACATGAAGTCGCTGGTCTGGTACTCGCCCAAGTACTTCAAGCAGGCCGGCTACGAAGTGCCGAAGAGCTGGGCCGAGTTGACGGCGCTGAGCGACAAGATCGCGGCGGCCGGCAACGGCGCCAAGCCCTGGTGCGGCGGCATCGGCTCCGGCACCGCGACCGGCTGGCCGGCCACCGACTGGCTGGAGGAGGTCGTGCTCGGCACCCACGGCGGCGAGGTCTACGACCAGTGGGTCGGCCACCAGGTGAAGTTCAGCGACCCGAAGATCACCGCCGCGATGCAGACGGTGGCCGGCTGGATGCAGAACCCGGCCTGGGTCAACGGCGGCATCGGCGACGTGAAGTCGATCGCCACCACCACCTTCCAGGACGCCGGGGCGCCGATCCTCACCAACAAGTGCGCCATGCTCCAGCAGGCGTCCTTCTACGCCGCCCAGTGGCCCAAGGGCACCGCGGTCGGCCCGGACGGCGACGTCTTCGCCTTCCGCTTCCCGGCGGTGAACCCGGCGGTGGCGAGCCCGGTCGAGGGCGGCGGCGAGTTCCTGGCCGCCTTCAGCAACCGCCCGGAGGTGCAGGCGGTGCAGAACTACCTCTCCACCAGCGAGTGGGCCAGCAGCCGGGTCAAGGTCTCCAAGGGCTGGGTCTCCGCCAACCAGGGCGTGGACAAGAGCCTCTACACCGACCCGATCGACCAGCTCTCGGCCGCCGCGCTGACCGACCCCGCGGCGACCTTCCGGTTCGACGCCTCCGACCTGATGCCCGCCGCCGTCGGCGCGGGCGCCGAGTGGAAGGCGCTCACCGCCTGGTTCGCCGAGGGACAGGCCATCCCGAAGGTGGCGGCGGACATCGACGCGGCCTGGCCGCAGTAGGACCGTCGCCACGGGCGGCGCGGGTCCACCCGCCCGCGCCGCCCTCACCCTCCGCGCGCTCCCGCCGTCCGGCTCCGATCGCCGCCGGTCTCGCCGCCCGCCCATCCGCCCGCTCATCCGCCCGCCCGACACTCTCCCAGTCCGCTCCGACCAAGGACCGCCGAGGGAAGGACTCCTGAATGACCGTCGGCCTGGCCGCCTCCGCGTGGACCGACGCCGGGATCAAGTTCGGCAACAGCCTGGGCGCCGTGGCCGGCTTCCTGGGCATCCTGCTGGTGGTCTTCTTCGCCGCCGGCCGGGCGAGCGGCCGCTTCGGCAGACCGCTGGCGATCGCGGTGATGCTCGGCCCGGCCGTGCTGCTGCTGGTGGTCGGCCTGGTCGCCCCGCTGGTCCGCACGCTCTTCCTGAGCCTCTACAGCTCGGACAGCTCGCGGTTCACCGGCTTCGACAACTACGCCTGGGCGTTCACCACCGAGTCCATCCACAGCGTGCTGCTGAACACCGCGCTCTGGCTGCTGGTCGCCCCGCTGACCGCCACCGGGCTCGGCCTGGTGCTGGCCCTGCTGGTGGAGCGGATGCGCTGGCAGGCGGTCTACAAGTCGCTGATCTTCCTGCCGATGGCGGTCTCGCTGGTCGGCGCGGGCATCATCTGGAAGTTCGTCTACGAGTCCCGCGGGGCCGGCCAGCCGCAGATCGGCCTGCTCAGCCAGCTCGCCGTCTCGCTCGGCTGGGAGGACCCGCCGAACTGGATCCTCAGCCAGCCGCTGAACAACTTCCTGCTGATGGCGGTCATGGTCTGGGTGCAGACCGGCTTCGCCATGGTGGTGCTGTCGGCCGCCATCAAGGCCATCCCGGACGAGGTCACCGAGGCGGCCCGGCTGGACGGCGCGCAGGGCTTCCGGCTGTTCAAGGACATCACCGTGCCGATGATCCGCACCACCCTGGTGGTGGTGCTCACCACCGTGATGATCACCACGCTGAAGGCCTTCGACATCGTCCGCACCATGACCGGCGGCAACTTCGGCACCCAGGTGCTGGCCAACGAGATGTACTCGCAGTCCTTCGTCCAGTTCGACGTCGGCCGCGGCTCGACCCTGGCGGTCATCCTCTTCCTGGCCGTGCTGCCGCTGGTGGCCTACAACATCGTCCAGCTGCGCAAGGAGCGTGAGACCAGGTGAAGTCCGTGCGCAAGGCCTTCGGCGGGCCGCTCGGCTCGGTCTTCGTGATCGCCGTGACGGTGCTCTGGACCATCCCCACCCTCGGCCTGCTGGTCACCTCGCTGCGTCCCAAGCAGCAGGTGGCGACCACGGGGTGGTGGGAGGTGTTCTCCGATCCGTCGATCGGCTTCGGGAACTACCACGCGGTGCTGTTCGAGGGCGGCTTCGGCAACAGCAACGGCCTGATGCCCTTCCTGGTGAACTCGCTGGCGATCGCCGTCCCGGCCACCGTCTTCCCGCTGGTACTGGCCTCGATGGCGGCCTACGCGCTGGCCTGGGTGCGGTTCCGGGGGAGCGACACGGTCTTCTTCGTGATCTTCGCGCTGCAGGTGGTGCCGCTGCAGATGGCGCTGATCCCGCTGCTCCAACTCTTCTCCGGCGGCGCCCACCTGGGCTCGGTGACCATCATCCCGGCGGTGAACCTGAGCGACACCTACGTCCCGGTCTGGCTGGCGCACACCATGTTCGCCCTGCCGCTGGCCACCTTCCTGCTGCACAACTTCGTCTCCCAGCTGCCCAGGGACCTGATGGAGGCGGCGATCGTGGACGGCGCCTCGCACTTCAAGATCTTCCGCTCCATCGTGCTGCCGCTCTGCACCCCCGCGCTGGCCTCCTTCGCCATCTTCGAGTTCCTCTGGGTCTGGAACGACCTGCTGGTCGCGCTGACCTTCTCCGGCGGCCTCGCCGAGGTGGCCCCGATGACGGTGCGGCTGGCCCAGCTGTCGGGAAGTTTCGGCGGCCGCTGGGAGCTGCTGACGGCCGGCGCCTTCCTGTCGCTCATCGTTCCGCTGCTCGTCTTCTTCGCGCTGCAACGGTACTTCGTGCGAGGCCTGTTGGCCGGTTCTGTCAAGGGATGACCGGCTGACGAACTGTCATGGCGCAGGAATGTGTGGATTCTGCGGACATGCGCCCGCTCCACCAGGTACACAGGGTGGCGGCATTTCGCCGTTGACAGACCTGGGGGCAGTGCGTGCGGTACAGAGAACGACTTTCGGGCCTACTGGTGGCCCTGCTCGCGGCGGCCAGCCTGGCCACCCCGACCAACGCGTCCGCCCTGGACGCGACGGCGAAGCTCGGCAACACCACGACGGGCACCGCCACCGACTCCGGCGACTCCAACCACCTGAACGCCTCCCGTTACGTGATCGGCAGCAAGGGCGGACAGGTCAGCAGCATCTCGGTGTACGTCGGCGCGGTCGACGCGGCGCCGAACAACCAGTACCAGGTGGCCGTCTACGGTGACGCCGGCGGCAAGCCGGGCACCCTGCTGGCCAACAGCGCGGCGGGCACGCTGACCGCCAACTCCTGGAACTCGCTGCCGGTTTCGGCCAACCTGAGCCCGAACACCGCGTACTGGCTGGCCTACAACAGCAACGGCTCCAGCCAGGCCGTGAACAACCTGCGCTACTCCACCGGCGGCAAGGGCGCGTACAGCAACTCCTCGTCCCCGTACGGGAGCTGGCCGTCCAGCTTCGGGCCGTCCACCAACACCGGCCTGGACTTCTCCATCAACGCGACCTACACGCCCGGCAACCCGCCGGCCTGGACCCCGGGCGCCGGGCCGGGCGCGAGCGGTCCGGTGCTGCTGGTCACCACCGCGGCCAACCCGTACTCCAAGTACCTCGCGGAGATCCTGAAGGCCGAGGGGCTGAACAGCTTCAAGACCGTGGACCTCTCGCAGGTGAACAGCCTGATGCTGACCCAGCAGAGCCTGGTGCTGCTCGGCGAGACCGCCCTGACGGACGCCCAGGTCTCGATGTTCACCTCCTGGACCAACACGGGTGGCCGGCTGATCGCGATGCGGCCGGACAAGAAGCTGGCCCCGCTGCTGGGCCTGACCGCCACCCCGGACACGCTGGCCGACACCTACCTGAAGATCGACACCTCGGCCGCCCCCGGCGCCGGGCTGACCGCCGACACCATGGGCTTCCACGGCACCGCCGACCGGTACGCCCTGAACGGCGCCACCGCCGTCGCCACGCTCTACAGCGACGTCTCCAGCGCCACCGCCAACCCGGCGGTCTCGCTCCGGGCGGCCGGCAGCGGCCAGGCGGCCGCGTTCACCTTCGACCTGGCCCGCTCGGTGGTGCAGACCCGGCAGGGCAACGTCGCCTGGGCCGGCCAGCAGCGCGACGGCGTGGACGGCTACGAGGCCAGCGAGATGTTCTTCGGCCAGACCGGCCAGGCGAACTGGAACAACCTCGACAAGGCGCTGATCCCGATCGCCGACGAGCAGCAGCGCCTGCTCGCCAACCTGGTGACCCGGATGAACCTCTCCAAGGCCCCGCTGCCGCGGTTCTGGTACTTCCCCCGGGACGTCAAGGCGGTCGTGGTGATGACCGGTGACGACCACGGCGTGGGCGGCACCTCCGGCCGCTGGGACAGCTTCATCTCGCAGAGCCCGGCCGGCTGCAAGGTGGCCGACTGGGAGTGCGTGCGCGCCTCCTCGTACCTCTACAGCGGCGGCCCGCTGACGGCGGCGCAGGCGCAGGCCTACTCCGACGAGGGCTTCGAGATCGGCTCGCACATCACCACCGACTGCCGCCCGTGGGGCACCACGGCCAACCTGCAGTCGATGTACACCACCCAGCTGAACGCCTGGAAGGCCAAGTACCCGGCGCTGCCGACGCCTTCGAGCAGCCGCACGCACTGCGTGGAGTGGGACGACTGGGCCACCCAGGCCAAGACCAAGCTTGCCAACGGCATCCGGATGGACCACGACTACTACTACTACCCGGCCTCCTTCGTGAACGACCGGCCGGGCTACTTCAACGGCACCGGGCTGCCGATGAAGTTCGCCGACACCGACGGCAGCCTCATCGACGTCTACCAGGCCACCACCCAGCTCACCGACGAGTCCGGCCAGTCCGAGCCGGGCACCGTCAACACCCTGCTGAACGCGGCCTACGGCGCGCAGGGCTACTACGCCGCGCTGACCGCCAACATCCACACCGACTTCGCCCCCTCGCAGACCGCCGACCAGATCGTGGCGGCGGCCAAGGCCAAGGGCGCGCCGGTGGTCTCCAGCCGCCAGCTGCTCAACTGGCTGGACGGGCGCAACGGTTCGGCCTTCGGCGGGATCAGCTGGAACGGCACCACGCTGTCCTTCTCGATCACCGGCGGGGTCAACGGCCTGCGGTCCATGCTGCCCGTGCAGGCCGCCAGCGGCACGCTGGTCGGGATCAAGCAGGGCGGGGTGTCGGTGCCCTACCGGGTGGAGACGGTCAAGGGCGTCAACTACGCCTTCTTCGACGGCAACGTCGGCTCCTACACCGCCACCTACGGCCAGGACACCACCAAGCCGACCGTCACCGGCACCACCCCGGCCAACGGCGCCGTCAACGTGCCGGGGCAGAACGCGCTGCGCTTCGCCTTCAGCGAGCCGCTGGACGGCTCCTCGGTGGGCCAGTCCGATGTCACGGTGGTCCCGACCGCCGGTGGTGCGGCGGTGAGCGGCACGGTGTCGTACGACTCCACGACCAGCGGGGTGGTCTTCACCCCCTCCGCGCCGCTGGAGGTGACGACCGGTTACACCGCCACCGTGCAGGGGGTGAAGGACGTGGCCGGGAACGCGCTGGCCGCGCCGTACACCATCTCCTTCACCACGGCCGCGCCGCCGCCGCTGACCATCGGCAACGCCGGCATCGGCGTCCAGACCGACGACAACGACGCCAACCACCTGAACGGCAGCCGGATCGTCACGGGCTCCTCGCCGGTGACCCTCAAGCAGCTCAGCGTGCACGTCGGGTCGATCAGCGCCGCACCCAACAACCAGTACCAGATGGCGGTCTACAGCGACGCCGGCGGCGTGCCGGGTGACCTGGTGGTCAGCACCGGCACCGGGACGCTGACGGCGGACTCGTGGAACTCGCTGCCGGTGGACGTCACGCTGACGGCGGGGACGGCGTACTGGCTGGTCTACAACACCAACGGCACCGGGCCGGCGCTGAACAACATGCACTACAGCGCGGGCAGCTTCGGCGACGGGGCGTACCAGGGCGCGGCGGTGCCGTTCGGCACCTGGCCCGGCAGCTTCGGGCCGGCCAACCGGACCTCGCTGTCGTACTCGCTGTACGGGACGTACTGAGGCGCGGGCTTGATGCTTCGTCACAGCTCCGTGACAGAAGCCGACAGGGTTTTGAACCTGTTCAGATAGGTGGATAGTCTCCAAGGGTCTCGGGCACGGCGCAGCATCCCTGAGTGGTGCTGCGCCGTGCCCGTCGAACTCTGAGGGAGCGTCATGTCCACACCTTCCAGCCCCGGTTCGCCGGTTCCACCGAAGGATTCCGAGTCGACCTCCGCGCCGGTTCCTCCGAAGGCTCCGGAGTCGGCCTCCGCGCCGGTTCCTCCGAAGGCTCCGGAGTCGGCCTCTGCGCCGGTTCCTCCGAAGGCTTCCGCGACGGCGTCCGGGGCGGTTCCCGGGGCGGCGTCCGGGGCGGTTCCGCCGAGGGCCTCCGGGCCGGTTCCTCCGCAGGGGCAGCGGCCTCCGGCCGGGAACGTCTGGGCACCGCCGAAGCCCGCTCCGAAGCCGCTGTGGGACACCGGCACCGCGCCCGAGCGGCTGGCCCCGCCCGGTGGGCGGGTGCTGCTCGGAGTCCTGCTGAGCGGGGTGGTCGCGGCCACCGTGCTCAGCGACGGCGCGGGCGTGAACCTGCTGCTGGTCGCGCTGGCCGCCGCCGTGGCGGCCGGGTCGGCCGCACTGGCGCGCGGGCGGCGGGCCAGGCCGTGGACGCTGGTCTGGGGCCTCTCGGCCTTCGCGCTGCTGCTGGTGCCGGTGCTGAGCGACGCGGGCTGGCCCAGCTTCCTGGCCGTCACGGCCGCGATCGGCACGGCCACCCTGGCCCTGCACGGCGGGACCCGGTGGGCGTCCGTGCTGCTCGGCCCGATCTGGCTGCTGCCGCACTTCTTCACCGCCCTGCCGTGGGCGGCCCGCGGCCTGAAGGGCCGCTCGGTCCCCGCTTCGGCCCGGACCAAGGCGCTGCCGCTGGCCGGGTCGGTGGTGGTGACGGGTCTGCTGGTGCTGGTCTTCGGTGCGCTGTTCGCCAGCGCCGACGCGGCGGTGGGTGAGCTGGTCGACGACCTGGTGCCCACCTTCGACCTGGGCGAACTCCCGTTGCGCGTCATCCTGTTCGGTGTCGGCGCGGCGATCGCCCTGGCCGCCGCCCACCTGGCCGCCGCACCGCGCCGCTTCGACCGGCTCCCGGTCGGGCCCGGCCGCGAGCGCGGCCGGACCGAGTGGGCCCTGCCGATGGTCGCGCTCAACCTGCTCTTCGGCGGCTTCGTCGCCATCCAGGCGGTGGTCTTCTTCGGCGGCTACGAGGCCGTGACGAGCAAGCCCGGGCTCGTTCCGGCCGAGTACGCCCGGCAGGGGTTCTGGCAGCTGCTCTGGGTCACCGTGCTGGCCCTCGCCGTGGTGGCGCTGGCGCAGCGTTGGGCGCCCCGGCAGAACGCCTCCGACCGGCTGCTGGCCAAGGGTCTGGTCGGCCTGCTCTGCGTGCTCACCCTGGTCGTGGTCGCCTCCGCGTACTACCGGATGCAGCGCTACGTCGACGTCTTCGGGCTGACCCGGCTGCGGGTGACGGTCACGGCGGCGGAGCTCTGGCTCGGGGTGGTCTTCCTGCTGGTGCTGGCCGCGGTCCTGGCCGGGGCCTCGGTCGCGCGGCTGCTGCCCCGGGCCGTGGCGTTCAGCGTGGTCGCCGGGGTGGCCGTCTTCGGCCTGGTGCGGCCGGACGCGCTGATCGCCGAGCAGAACGTCGCCCGCTTCGAGCGACTCGGCACCATCGACCTCGCCTACCTCAGCAGCCTCTCCGCCGACGCCGTCCCGGCGCTCGACCGGCTGCCAGCGGACCGGCGGACCTGCGCCCTCCAGGCCATCGCCGAGTCGCTCGGAGGCCAGGACACCCCCTGGTACGCGTCCAGCCTCTCGGAGGGCCGGGCCAAGGAGGTGCTGCGGGAGCGGCCGGTGGACATGCTGGTGCGGTGCGGCAGCAGCCGCTACCCGGACGGTGAGCAACTGCCGTAGCGGGTGGCGGGGTTGGGCTCTGGGGCTGGGGCTGGGGCTGGGGGTCTGGGTCTGGGCCGGGGCGAGGTGAGGCCGGGGCGTCGGGTTCGGCCGTGGTGCCGAGTCGGGCAGACCGCCGTGGGCGTGCCGGGGGGCACGTCCGCGGCGGTCTGCCAGGTGCCGTCGTGTCGGTCGTCGCGCCGGTGGTCGCGCCGGTGGTCGGACGTCCGGTGCCGTCTCCGTGACCGTCCCGGGGGCGGTCGGGAGTGTCCTAGGCTGGACGGTGCACGGGGCTGGTCTCCGTCGAGCCGCCCCGAAACCGAAGGACCCGCCATGCCGTACGACCCGCCCAGCCACTCGGTCGAACGCTCGCTGCGACGGGCGGGCGCCCAGGTGGTGGTCGGGCTGGACGAGGTCGGCCGGGGCGCCTGGGCCGGGCCGGTCACCGTCGGCGCGGCGGTCACCGGGCTGCGCAAGCCGCCCGCCGGGCTCACCGACTCCAAGCTGCTCACCGAGAAGCGCCGGGCCGAACTCGCCCCCGTGCTCGCCGAGTGGGTCACCGCCTACGCGCTCGGCCACGCCTCGCCCGAGGAGTGCGACGAGCTCGGCATGACCGCCGCCCTGCGGTTGGCGGCGGTGCGCGCGCTGGAGGCCCTGCCGGTCACGCCGGACGCGGTGATCCTCGACGGCAAGCACGACTACCTCGGCGGCCCGTGGCGGGTCCGCACCGTGATCAAGGGCGACCAGTCCTGCATCTGCGTCTCCGCCGCCTCGGTCCTCGCCAAGGTGGAGCGGGACATGATGATGGCCGAGCTCGGCGTGGAGTACCCCGAGTTCGCGTTCGCCGAGAACGCGGGCTACCCCTCACCGGTGCACCGCGCCGCGCTGGAGGAGCACGGACCGACCCGTCACCACCGGCTCTCCTGGGCCTACATGGACGCACTGCCCCGGTGGAGCCACCTCAAGCGGGTGCGCGAGCCGGAGCCCCAGGACGAGCAGCTGACGCTGGGCTTCTGACACGGTGTCGGGCGGATGACCACTCGATCCCAACTGGTGGGGTGCCCGTGCGCGTTCGGGCGCCATTTGATAGACATCGGGTCATGCCTGTTTCCCCCGAGGATCCGGAAAACCACGTGCGCGTGGGGCCGGAGATCCACGAGAGTGTCCCGGGCCCCGGTGTCCCCCTCCCGCGAGAGTCTTCCCCCCGTATGCCTGATGCCCAGTCCGCTGGTGTCCCTTCTGCCGCCTCCATCCGACCCGTTCCGCTGCCTGGGCCGCGTCCGGCTCCCAAGCCCGGGCCCCGACCCGGCCCGCCGCCGGCCACCGCGTCCCGAAAGCCGGGCGTCGCGGTGCAGTTGGTGCCCGCCACCGCGCACGACGCGCTCGATCGGGCCGACGAGACCGTGGACGGGCTGCTCGAGTCGGGCCGCGGGCCGGAGACCGTCCTGGTCCTGACGGTGGGTGACCCGCACCCCTGGCAGCAGCACGAACTCACCTTCGGCGAGGAGCGCTACTGGGCGCAGCTCACCGAAGGCGGCGACGTCTTCTACGCCGACGCCGCGGCGACCCGGGCGGTCGGCCGTCCGGTGGTGGTCCTGGTGGCCAACTCGGCCGACGGGGAGCGGCTGACCGCGGCCGCCCGCAGCGCGCAGGCGCTGGCCGGCGAGCTGCTGGTGGTCTGCGGCGAGGCCGCCGTGGTCGGCCCGCTGTTCCCGGGGGCGAAGAGCCCGGTCGGCGTCTGAGCCGTCCGTTTCCGTTCGGTCGACGGCGGTGGTCCCGTGGTACCGGGGCCACCGCCGTTCGCCGTTCGCTGTCCGCGCCCCCGTGGTCGACCGGACGCGCCGGCTGTCGGGCCGGGTGGCCGGTTCGGGGCCGGCGTCAGCCGGTCGCGGTGCGGCGCAGCGGGCTGACCGGGGCGACCTGGCTTGGGTGGCTGCGGGTGGAGCGGGGCGCGAGCTCGGTGACGGTGTGCACCGGGCCGTCGGTCCAGGAAGCCGAGTTGGGGGTCCGGCCGTTGCGGCCGTCCCCGAGCGACTGCCAGCCGGTCGGCGTCAGCGCGATGTACGAGCCGCAGCGCAGCCCGTGCAGCGCGGCCGCGTCGCGCAGGGCCCACATCCACGCCCCGTCCTGCTCCGTCCAGCCCGGTGAACCCTCGCGGCAGCGCAGCAGGACCGCCGTCCGGTTCGGCCGGGACAGGCGGAGGTCGTGCGGGGTGACCATCCGGAGGTGGGCGAGGATCTCGTTCCGGTACTGCCAGCCGTCCTGGACGGGCAGGCGGGAGGGGAACGAGGCGGAGGCGGTGACCTGGTGCAGGGGATCCAGCACCGCGACCACCGTGGTGCCCGGCTGCGGGAGGTGACGCTGGTGCAGCTCGGAGACGAACTCGCGGGGGTCGCGGAGCAGCGGGACGTCGGCCTCCGCCCAGCCTTCGAGGTCGAGCATGCGTCTCCGGGAGAACCGGGGTCGGTCGCTGCCGCTGATCACGATCCTCCTTCCCGGCCCGTCGCCCGCGTGTCGCGGGGCAGGCGGGTATCTGCGTACGCCGAAGGCCGGGTCCACCGGACCGGGCTCTGGGTACCTCCCAATTCTCAGGTCAGAACGGCCGAGCGGCAACGATGAAATGACGAACGCCGCCCGAATGCCTATGGTCTGCCGGATATATTCCACCTCGGGCTGACTGCCATTCGGCTGACGGAGGATCGGATCTGTCAGGTTCGCGGTCACGGGGCGTCAGGTCGGCCGTCGGGCAAGGGCTTCGCCAAGCCCCTTCCGCTCCGCGCGCACCTCCGTTCCCGCCTGCTCCCGTCCGACCGCCCTGTCCCGCCGGTCGGGGCAGTACGGCTCGGCCCCGTGCGGCTCGCTCCGGACGACCCGTCCCGGTGGGCTCCTTCCGTGGGTCCTCTCCGTGGGGGTCCTCCGTGTGCTCAGGCCTGGACCGCGAGGGTCAGGGGGAGGACCGGGCCCGTACCGGCGCGGCGGAGCAGGCGGGCCGCCACGGTGACCGTCCAGCCCGAGTCGACCAGGTCGTCCACCAGCAGGACCGGACCGGGGTTGGCCGCGATCGCCTGCTGCAGTTCGTCGGGGACCACCAGGGCGCCGGCCAGCGAGTGCAGGCGCTGGGCGCTGTTGCTCCGCGGGCCGTGCGGCGGGCGGCCGTCGACGTAGGAGACGCGGCCGAGCAGCTGCAGCCGCCCCACCTCCGCGATCCGGGCGCCCAGCGAGGCCACCAGTCGGGGGCGGCGGGCCGAGTCCATCGTGACCACGCCGACCGGGCGGGCCGCCCGCCCGCCCTCGGCGTCCTCCGGGCCGGCCCAGCCGCCCGGGCCGCGCGCCCAGTCGGCCAGCACGCTGACCATCGCGTCCAGCACCTCGGGCGGGACGGGGCCGTCGGGGGCGTCGTCGGCGAGCAGGCTCCGCAGCCGGGTGCCCCAGCCGATGTCCGACAGCCGGCCGAGGGCCCGGCCGGTCTCCGCCTGCTCGCCCGCCGGGATGCGGCCCTTGAGCGGCACCCCGATCGCCTCCATGCCGGTCGGCCAGAGGCGGCGCGGCTCGAAACTGACGCCGGGTCGGCCGAGGGCGGCCCGGGCCGCGGCCATCGCCTCGTCCGACACCTCGGGGGAGCGGCGCACCCCGGTGCAGTTGTCGCACCGGCCGCACGGGGCGGCCTGCTCGTCGTCCAGCTGACGGCGCAGGTACTCCATCCGGCAGGCGCCGGTGGTGGCGTACTCCCGCATGGCCCGCTGCTCGGCGGTGCGGGACTCGGCGACCTTCGCGTAGCGGGCCGCGTCGTACGTCCACTCCTGGCCGGTGGACGTCCAACCGCCGCGCACCCGGCGGACCGCGCCGTCCACGTCGAGCACCTTGAGCATGGTCTCGAGCCGGGCCCGGCGGAGGTCGACCCGCGGCTCGAGGGCGGCGGTGGAGAGCGGACGCCCGGCCTCTGCCAGGGCGTCCAGGGTGCGCCGCACCTGCTCCTCGGCGGGGAAGCCGAGCGAGGCGAAGTAGCGCCAGATCGCCTCGTCCTCGCGGCCGGGCAGCAGCAGCACCTCGGCCCGGTCCACCCCGCGCCCGGCGCGGCCGACCTGCTGGTAGTAGGCGATCGGGGAGCCGGGCGAGCCGAGGTGCACCACGAATCCGAGGTCCGGCTTGTCGAATCCCATGCCCAGGGCGGAGGTGGCGACCAGGGCCTTGACCCTGTTCGCCAGCAGGTCGGCCTCGGCGGTGCGGCGCTCGGCGTCCTCGGTGCGGCCGGAGTAGGACGCGACCGGGTAACCGCGCTGGCGGAGGAAGGCGGTCACCTCGTCGGCGGCGGCCACCGTGAGGGTGTAGACGATGCCCGAGCCGGGGAGCTCGGCCAGGTGGTCGGCCAGCCAGGCGAGGCGGTGGGCGGGGTCGGGCAGGTCGAGCACGCCGAGGCCGAGGCTCTCGCGGTCGAGCGGGCCGCGCAGCACCAGGGCGGTGCCGTCGGAGCCCCGGGCGGCTCCGCCGACGCCGGTGCCGAGCTGCTCGGCGACGTCGGCGGTGACGCGGGCGTTGGCGGTCGCGGTGGTGGCCAGCACCGGGACGCCGGGGGAGAGCTCGGCCAGCATGGTGCGGAGGCGGCGGTAGTCGGGGCGGAAGTCGTGGCCCCAGTCGGAGATGCAGTGCGCCTCGTCGACCACCAGCAGGCCGGTCGAGGCGGCCAGCTTGGGCAGCACCTGATCGCGGAAGTCGGGGTTGTTCAACCGCTCGGGGCTGACCAGCAGGACGTCCACCTGACCGGCCGCCACCTCGGCCTGGATGTCGTCCCACTCCTCCGGATTGGCCGAGTTGATGGTGCGGGCGTGGATGCCGGCCTTGGCTGCGGAGTCGACCTGATTGCGCATCAGGGCGAGGAGCGGGGAGACGATCACCGTCGGCCCGGCGCCCCGGGCCCGGAGCAGCGCCGTGGAGATGAAGTAGACGGCCGACTTCCCCCAGCCGGTGCGCTGCACCACCAGGGCCCGGCGGTGGTCGACCACCAGGGCCTCGATCGCCAGCCACTGGTCCTCGCGCAGGACGGCGGCCGGGCCGGCCAGCTCGCGGAGCACGGCCTCGGCCCGCGCCCGGACGGCGGCGCGGTCCGTCGTCGGGGCCTCGGGGCGGTCGGTGGCGGTGGCGGGGTGCTGCGGCGGCTGGGTCATGGCTCATGGATACAGGTTCGGAGCGACAGTCCGCGAACAGCGGCGGCGAGGCCCCTCTGGTCGGTTCATCAGCACATCATCCAAGTCGGTGCTGTTTGACCACTTTTGGGTCGATATACGGCTGACCCGAACGAGTGAGCAATTGCTGGCCCCCCGGGGTTATCCACAGGAACGGCCGGTTCGCCGGGGCCTGCACCCTCGGCGCGGCACGCTTCCGGACATGAACGAGGAACACGTCATCCAGTCCTCCGCCCCGCTCTCCGGCCAGTTCCCGCTCCGGATGCGCGGCCCGGCCGACATGTCGCTAGGACCAAAGTGCACACCTTGAGATCCCCAGGCTACCCGGACGGCCGAAAGCCCCGGCCGCACGCTCCGGGGGCAGCGCGCAGACGGGGCTGGGCCACTCCGACCGCGACCCTTTCCACGGACGACCGGAGCGGGGCTCAGGGGGGATTACTCCGGCTTGGCCGGGGGCACCAGGAAGGGCTTGCCGCTCTCGGGGTCCAGCCCGATCAGGGGTCGCTGACCCTCCGGGACCGACTGGCCCGTGATGGTCTCCGCAAGGCTCCGGGCGACGTCCTCGACCGCCTTACGGGCATCCTCCTCAGCGCCCATCACGCCTCCCCGTCCCACTTGCCGGGGACCACGGTCACGGAGTGCCGGACGGTCTGCCCGTACTCGGTGTGGTCCGTCTCGGCACAGTGCTTCCCCAGGGCCTTGGTCAGGGCGTCCAGGGCCATGGGCAGGCCGCTCGTCCAGTCGCACCCGGGGCCGCCATCCTCCGCCTCCCACAGGCAGCGGGCCGTGCCGGTGGTCGGCTTGGTCTGGTCGTGCTGGACGGTGTACTCCCGGAACCGGTAACGCTCGCGGACGCTCACGCGGTCTCCTCCTCGCTCGTCTCGGGCAGGTCATCGGCGGACTGCACCACTGGCACGCACCGGGAGTGCGCGGGCATGAAGCGCTCACGGGACGGGTGACCCTCCCAGTAGCCGACCCCTTGGCGCACTCGCCTCAGCGCGTCCGACTCGGGGACCGGTTCGAGCGCGGGCCGGTGCTCGGCCTGCGATGCCTCCGGCGTCGCCGGGGAAAGGGCTGCTGAGTCGTCATGCCGCATCGGCGTCCATCTCCGGCCGGGTCGGGCACCACTCGGTGCGCTTGTGCGTCGCCCTCCACCCGTCGATCTTGCGGGCGATGGTCGGGTTCGTCGCGGCCGGATACTGCTGGGCCAGCTGGTCGAAGTACGTGCAGGACGGACAGAGCGCCTGCGCCGACCCTTGCTCGGCGCTCACTCGGCCTCCCCCATGGCGGCGGGGATCTCGAACGAGTCGGGGTCCACCCAGGAGACCGGCGGCGACCCCTTGGCCCTCCGGGCGTCCTCAGCCGCCTTGAACTCCTTGGCCATGGCCTTGAAGTCCTCCGCCGTGGCCTTCCGCGTGCTCCTGCCGTTGGCGTCGTACATGGGTTCGCTGTGCACTGCTGCGCTCAAGGGGGGTCACCTCCTGCAATCCCGACTGTCGTAGCGCACCGTACCCGTGCGCTAGCGCAGTGCAGTAGCCTTGTCGGTGCGCTAGGACACTGACGGCAAGTCAAGATCCCCAGGGGGCACCCGTGGCAGGCAGCTCGTTCCCGTTCACCCGCATCGCAGACCACTTCCGCGCAGCCATACTGTCCGGCGACATGGAGCCCGGCGAGAAGCTGCCGAGCCAGCGCGAGCTGTGCCAGCGCTTCAACGTCGCCTCGGCCACCGTCGGCAAGGCCCTCGGCCAGCTCGCCGTGGAGGGCCTGATCCGGACCACCGCCCGGGGCACCTTCGTGGCGGACGGCCCCGTGTCGGCCGCCACCGGCCGCGACCGGCTATTGCAGGTGCAGCGGCTCCGGTCCACCCACATGGCCGGGGAGAGCACCATCGTCACGGCGGCCCAGCTCAAGGTGCCCGACCACCTGTACGTGGCCGATATCTTCGACCTCGACTCTGGCGACCAGCTCGTGCACCGCGAGTTCACCACCGGCAAGGGCCGCGTCAGGCTCATGTTCGCCGCCAGCTACCACCCGGCCGAATTCGCCGCACAGGTACCGGATTTGCTGTCCACGGCCCCCGGCAAGCACGCCGGACTCCTCGGCAAGATTCTCGATGCCACCGGCCGGACCATCACCCACGCACGTGACGACATGCACGGTAGGGCGGCCAAGGCCAAGGAAGCGTCCATGCTGGGAATCCCCGTGGGTGCCCCCGTCCTGGCCGGGGTGCACCGCTGGTCGGACGCCCAGGGAGTGATCGAGTACGGGGAGTGGGTCATCCCGACCCAGCACACCATCGGCTACGAGTACGACCCCCGAAACCTCGGGACCTGACAGCCCGCCAGGGTCACTCTCTGTCTCAGCCGGCAGCCGCTCTGTGTAATCAATGGACCGAGACCACGGCCGTGAAGGAGTACCGCTCCGACCCGGCCGGGGCACCGGTCAGCCACGCCGGGCCGGACACGGAGCGGAACGCCGACACGCCCCTGTGTCCCCGGCGGGCGGCGTCGTAGAGGGCGGACTGCGCGGCGTGGGCCAGGCTGGACGCCTCGGCGTGGGAGGCGGCGAACGCGGACACGGTGAACATCGGTCGGTCCAGGCCGTGCCGCACGCTGGTGACCGGCCCGCCCACCCGACGGCACAGGACGAGGGCCTTCGCGGCGGGCCAGTCGTCCGGCATCGAGATGGCCACCCGCGTGCCGTCCGGCAGTGCCTCGCGGATCACCGACAGGGCGAGGGCGTTGGCGTCCTTCATGCCAGCCCCTTTTCGATCGCGTGGATACCGTCCTGGTACTTGCCCGTGCGGTGGTTCACCCCGCCGTAGTTCTTCACCGCCGCGTCCGGGTCGTCAATGGTCACGAAGGCGTCCAGCTTGCCGTGCGTGACCTTGATCGAGCCCAGGAAGCGGCCCGTCTTTACGTGGGGTGCGGCAGCCGCCCGGACCAGCGCGGCCCGCTTGGTGGCTTCGGCGGTCAACTCCGCCCGGACTCCCGGAAGGTGGGCGACCATGTCGTCCAGGTCCAGCCGAACGTCAGCCATCAGATACTGCCCTCTCGTCGTAGTCGCTCCAGCTCCCGGCGGAACTGGTTCAGATTGCTCCCGGACAGCTCTCGCCATGCCTTGGCGTAGACCTGCGATTGGAGGGGCGGGAGCGTGCCCCGGGTGAACACCGGCTCCACCTGGCACGCGCAGTGCGGGTGGAACGAACGGCCGACACCCGCCGTCCACTTGGTCTCGTAGACCGCGCCACGGGCGGCCAGCATCGCGCAGAACGCGCAGCAGCCGGGCCCGGCGACCCGCTGCCAGCCGACCGCTCGGGGGTCACGGCGGATGTGGTCGGCCAGCACTCCCCGGCCGCCGTCCAGCGCGTGCTTGATCGCGGTGCCGGAGTCCACCGAGTCCGCGTCCCGGCGGAACTCGTCCTCCAGGGCCTCCAGGTCGGCCAGCAGCTCCGGGGAGTCCAGGCCGGAGGCGTCGCGGGGCGGGTCGTAGGCCGGGAACGAGTCGGCGGTGTCCTCGGCCGCCCGGAACTCCCGGTAGTACCGATCCGCCAGCCGCTCGGATGCCCGGCGGGCCGTCTGCGTCTCGGCGGCGGCCCGGCGGAAGGTGTCGCCCGTGGTGCCTGAGCGGCCCGTGAACAGCCTGCGGAGCCGTCCCGCCAGGGAGCGGCCCACGGACGCCTGAGCGCGCCTGTGCGCCTCGGTCAGCGCTTCCCCGGTCCTGGTCCTAGCCAACGCCAGCACCCGCCAGCAGTTCCCCGGCCATGTCGTCCAGGCGGGAAGAGCTGGCCTGAGCCTCCCGGATCTCGTCCTCGGTGAAGTCCCCGAAGCGGCGCATCAGGGTGCCGAGCGGCACCCCGGCAGCCTTCCACCCGGACATGGCCTGAGCCTGTGCCTGCGGGTTCTTCGAGCGGGGGTCGGACCACTGCACGTCGGAAAGGCCGGCGGGCCGACCACCCGCAGCAACTTCCGCCAGCCACAGGGCTTGTGACCACGCGGTACCAAACGACTGCTGCCGGTCCTCCACCTTGCGCATGAGGCCGATCTCCAGGGCGGCCATGGCCTCGGCGGACAGGTTGCTGACCGCGTTGTCCAGGGCCGACAGCGGCACCCGGGACTTGGTGGCCAGCTTCTTGGTCGCGGCCACCTCGGCGGCGATGTACTGCTCCAGCGTCGCCGCGTCGAAGCTGCCCACGTTCAGGCTCTCGCCCTCCAGGGCCATCACCCGATCGGGGCCGGTCTTGGTGGCGTCCTCCATGCCCTCGGGCAGGGTCGGGCCGGTGATGAACTTCTGGGGGAACGCCCCGAAGCGGCCCGCCACGATCTGATCGAACTTCAACAGGTTGATCTGTCGCTGGATCGGGAACAGCGGTTCGATCTCCGAGCGTGGCGGCAGGTGCGATGCCATCGGCTGCTCGTTGACGAAGCGGACCACCGGGACGACGCCCAGCGAGTGCTTGGCCCCGCCGACCTTCCGCATGCCGTTCGCGGCGGCCCCGGCCCGGCCCCGGTAGATCGAGACGGCGGACGGGGTGAAGACGCTCCACTCCTCCTCGGTGCCCGTGCCGGTCAGGGTGCGCACCCGGCGGCAGGTCGCAGCCGCCACCGGCCACATGTCCGTCACCGGGTCGTCGTACAGCGCCACCATCTCCAGCGGCGAGTGCGGCCGGACCACCGGGCCCCGTGCGCCCGGAAGGACCGAGACGTACGACGCGCCGAAGGTCAGCGCGGACGAGTGCACCGCGTCTTGCAGGGTCTCCATCCGGGACGCCCGGAAGGCATCCCAGGCGCGCGAATCCCCGCCGTAGGAGACGACGTTCAGGTTCTCCGCGATGCTGTGGACGATGGTGTCCATGTAGTTGGTCACCGCTATACCGGCGATCTCCTTGAGGTCCGCCGAAGCGTCCTCGGGGAGAGTCGGCAACGGGTGGTTGCCGTCGTAGTAGTCGGCTATGCGGGCCAGGCGGCCCCGGCCCGCAGCGTGCTCCTGCCGGAGCTGGTCAAAGTAGTTCATCCGAGCCCTCCATAGGTTCGAGCGCGGCCCCGACGCTTCGGCCGGAGACCCTTCTCCACGGCGGCCCGGAACGCCCGGTACGCCAGCACCGACGCAACGGCGGCGTCGATCTTGTTGTCTGAGTGGCGGGACTCCTTGGTCAGCCAGTAGCCCCAGCTGGAGTCACGGCGCTTGCCGTTCTTCATGTGGAGCGCCAGCACCGGGTGCCCGTCATGGGTCACCGAGCCCGCTTCGATCTCCTCGGCCAACCCCTCGCAGCCCAGGACGTGCGCCTTGTCCAGGCGTCGCATGTCCTGGGCAATGTGGCCGTCCCGGGCCCGCAACTTGAGCCGGTCCCCGTAGTCCCGGGTCCAGGCGGTGATCATGTCGTCCCACCCGTGGCGGTCGGCGAAGAAGCCGACAACGTCGAAGCGCTCGAAGGCACTTCGGACCGTGGCGTCCACCTCGGCACGGGGCACGGACCATCGGCCGGCCGATGGCCCGTCAGGCTTGGTCCAGACCCCGAGGGTGAAGAGATGGTTCTGCACCACGTCCAGGCCAACCAGGGCCGTCGCGTCGTTGTTGTGCGAGCCGTCGAAGCCCAGGACGACCATCGCGCCGTCGCTCACGGCGGTGTCCCGGCAGACGGCCAAGTCCACGGCCTGAGCGTCCACCCACGCATCCGAGGCGGACACGATCATGTTCAGCTGGAAGCGCTGGAACAGCTCCACGTCCCCGCCCTCGAAGAGGCGGTTCGCGCGCCGCTCGATCAGGGCCGGGGTCACCCACGGACACCCCGCGAAGACCACGCGGAGAGCCCCGCGGACTGACTCCGGGTCAGACAGGTCGGTGTCCGGCGGGGCCTGCACGCCGAACAGCAGGGAGCGGGTCGCGGACCCGGAGGCTATTCGCCGGCTGATCTGGCTGAACTTCCGCTCAAGGGCGGAGTCCTGGCCGGGCTGGTAGGCGTTGGAGGTGGTGAAGATCCGGCCGCCCAGCTTGTCCGCGTCGCGCTCCAGCACGTCCCACAGAGCGTGGGACTCCGGGGTTGACCACAGGTGGGTTTCGTCGGCCAGTGTCGCCGTGCAGCGGCCCCCCTCCAGCGACTTGGCGGAGGCGGTCACGGAGACGATCCGGCCCGGACGGGACTTGTCGGCGAACGAGACCTTCGTCTTGTCCACCACGATGCGGTATCGGCGCTGAGTGCGGCGGTTGGCCAGCAACTCCCGGATGGCGTCGAAGGTGTTGGCCGCCTGAGCCTCCGAGACGGCCGCGATGCGGACGAGGGGGTCCGGCACCGGCCGGGCCAGCGGTCGGCCGTCAACGGCCCACCCGGCGAACCGCACGGGGCCCAGCATCTCGGCGCAGGCCACGGCCCCGGCCACGATGGACTTGCCCGCCCCCTTGGCCATGATCCACGTCATGTCGTCGTAGATGAACTCCCCAGCGTCATCTACGGCGTAGGCCCAATCGATCATGTGGGCCTGCTCGTCCGTGAAGCGGTACGGGCGGCCCTCCCAGGTGAGCCACTGGAAGCACCACGCCCGGACCTGTGGCCCGATCGTGAGCCGGGGAGGCTCCACGGGCAGGTTCCCGAACCTCACGGGCTCACCTCCAGTCGTCCGGCAGCGCGTGAGGCGGGTCGATCTCCTCGGGCAACGTCCGGTCGTGCTCCCGCTGGAGCTTCTGGAAGCCCCGGAGAGCGGTGTCGGCGGCGGCCTGCTCCTTGAGCAGCGGGTGACCGGTCGTGTGGCCGCCCGGCCCCCACGGGCCCATGAGCCCGTCGTCCTTGATCTGCTTGTCCAGGGCCCTGATCCGGCGTCGAATCCGGCGAATGTCAGCCTGATACGGCATGGTTTCGGGTCCTTCCAGAGAGCCCCCGGCGCATAAACATGCAGGCCAGGGAGCTGTTGATCTTGTCCCTAGGGAGAAAAATGGGGTCGCGCGCCCGGAGCCGCTATGACTTCCTTGGGGCCGTGGAGGCGCGAGAGGGTCACCGGGGGGTCAGGCTCGTGCATAGCTATCCACGAGCGCACATAGCGCCTGGTGATCACGGTCGTTGAGCTTGCTGTCTTCGATCAACTTCGCTCGAAGGTCGTTGATCAGTTCTCGATCAACGTGCTTGTCACGTCCTCGACTTGCTCCACCTTCGGCGAAGGCATGAGCCACGCGAGCCCAGCGCGTGCACGTGACTCGACAACCTCTGAAACGCCCGCCGTTCTTCATCACCGCGATTCGCCCGCAGGCCGGGCACGCCCGCTTACGCATGGCTGTACCTCACGACCCGCTGACTCAGGTGCCGGACCCTGCCGAGCGACCCGGCCACCGCGCGGGCAGCACCGTCCGGCTTCCACGTCAGGGGGCGGTCGTCAGACAGGCCGGGCGTCACCACGAAGCGGGGGGCCGCAGCGGCGTGCACGGTGGACGGCCGGTCGAGAGCGCGCGGAGGCAGCAGCAGGCGGGCCCGCTGCTCGTCCAGGGGCGCGTCATCGGCGGACCCCGTCAGCGAGCCCAGGCGGGCCCGCGTGTGGCCCGTGTGCACAGGCTGGTCGTAGTCCCACGTGTCCAGTCCGCTGAACTCGTCGTAGGTGTGGGCTGGCCAGACCACACGCACCGAGTGCGTCAGGGCCATGGACGTGGCAAGGGTGAGCATCGTGGTTCCTCAGAGGTAGGGATTCATCCGGCGCGGCCGGTGGAGCGTCCGGCGCGGGACGGCGGAGCGGGCCCGGTTCGCTTCACGGGCCGTCTTCCGGCGGTGGTGGTACTCGCACAGCGCCCGCAGGTTGGACACGTCGTCCGACCCGCCCTCGAAGGCGGGGACGATGTGGTCCACGTGGGTGGCGAGTTGAAGGCACGGGGTCTGCGTGTCGGTCCGGACGTGCTGGCAGGCCCGGCCGTCCCGCACCAGCACTCGGCGGCGCAGGGACGACCAATCGGCCGGCAAATCCCGCCCGCCCCAACTCCCCCGGCTCAACGCCGGGTTAGGCCGAAGGAGGCCACCGTCCGGCGGCCGGTCGCCCGGCGGATCGCAGCCCGCTCCGCCGCCGTCAGCCGCATGCCGACCGAGAGAGCGGGGTTCACGTTGGTGGAGTAGTCGGCGGCCTGCTCCGTGGTCAGCCCGTTGGGGTTCGCCAGCGTCCGATAGGCCACGTTGTAGACCGTCAGCGCCAGCACCGGCCGGGCGGCCTCCGCCATGTCCGGCCCGGCCTCGGCGGAGACCAGCGTCACCGCGTCCGCCAGGATCGCCGACGTGCGTTCCTCCCCGGCGGCGGCGACCAGCTCCGGCGCGCGGGTCCGGAAGTCGTCAAGGGTCAGCATTGGATATCCAATCAGTAGGGCCGACCCGGAGGACGGCCCCAACTCGACTGCGGAACGGGTTACTTGGTCGGAACCTTCACGGTCCGGAGCTGGTCGGCGTTGGTCACGAGCCAGCCCGCGCGGAAGGTGCCACGGCACCCGATCTCGTCCGTCTCGGCGTACAGCTCGGTGAGGAGCTTGACCTCAGTGGCCTTACGCACCACCACAGTTGCCGCGCCGGTGTCGGCAATCAGGGCCAGACCGGCCTTCATGTGCTCGGACTCGACCACCCGGAGGCCGTCGGCGATGGTGTCGCCCTGGAGCAGGTACTCGTTCGAGTCGGTGCCGTCGGCCAGCTTGCGCTTGATCTTCCGCAGGGCGTTCGCAGAGGTCGGGTGGACGATGAACACCGACGCGGTACCGCGCGCGAGGCGGATGGCAGCCTTGGCGTCCTTCACCGCGTCCAGGTTGTCCTTGATCTCGCCCGCCGACTCGACGCCCAGCAGGATGCCCGCGTTGGGAGAGCTGTTCTCCTTGCCCGACTCCGGCTTGGCGGCGTTCAGGAAGTCGTCGTCAGCGCCCAGGGTGATCGCGTCGGCGATCCGGCGGACACGGCGCTCCAGGACGGACGGGTTCGAGTCGTCAATGTTCTCCTGGGTCAGTCGGCCCATCTCGCCGTACTTGACCGGGGCGCACTCGACCTCGGACGCGGTGTCCTTCTTGCTCGGGATGGTCTCGCCCTCGCCAACGACGCCAGCGCGGGTGACCTTGGTGCCCACCAGCAGCTTGACGGACTGGGTACTGATGTCCTGGCGGGAGAACAGGCCGAAGAAGTCGGAGCCGCCCACGATGTGCTCGTGGAGCATGGTGGCAATGCGGGTCTCCGGCAGGACGACCGGGTTGTCCGGGCGAGCCTGGGACTTGGGGTTGATGGCCATACGTGTGCCTCCAAAGGCGTTAGCGGGACGGCCCATTGCCATCCCGGCGGGGGTGTTGGTGGGGGTCAGCGGCCCAGTGCCGCGCGGAAGGCGGCAGCGAAGCTGTCAGGGGCCTCGGGTGCCGCGTCGGCCGGGGCCGTGCCGGACACCGGCGCGGACTCCCCGGCGGACAGCGGGACGGCCGGGGGCGCGGCGTCCACCCGGGCGCGTAGTTCGGCCAACTCGGCACGAAGTGTGGTCAGTTCGTCCGGCTGGGTTTCGGCCGGCTGCTGGGCCTCGGCAGGCTGGCCGGGCGTCTCGGTGGCCGGGGTCTCGGCCGTGGGGTCAACATCGCTCATGAGGGGTCTCTCCGGCGTTTTCGTTTCGGGTTGGACAGGTGGGACCTAGAAGTCCCGAACCTCGGCCGTGGGCCCCCCCATCGGGCCGGGACGGGCTTTGTGTGCGCACGGGGGCAACCCCCCGGCGGTGCTGGTCGGCGATCAGGGCCAGGGCGTTCTCACGGCGGAGCTGGGCACCACGGAGGAGAAACCAGCGGCGGGCGGCGTAGGGGTCTTTGGTGGTCACGGAGTCTCCGGGCACGCAAAAAGGCCCGGTCCCGCCCCTGTAGTTGCCGCTACAGGGACGGGCCGGGCCACGTCGTCGGACAGTCGTCGTCCGGGTACAACACCGCAGCCCAGCGCGCGGCAACGCGCTGGGGGCGGAAGCAGAGGACCCCGCCAGCGCCCGGAGCACTGCGGGGTCATGTCGGCGGTTGCTCCCCTGTGGCCGTCGAAACGCCACCTACGCACTTGGCCCACGCGGCGTGCGCTGCCGCGTCGCACCACCCCGCCGGAGCGGCCCCGTGCGCTGGGGGAGAAAGGGGCACCAAGGTGCCTGCCGCTTACGGCGCAAGTCGCTACATGATCGACACCCGACCTCTGCTTTCAGCAGGCCGATCTGTGTCGTAGTGGATGCCCTTGGGCATCCCTCCCGGCCGTGTGCCGGAAGCAGAGGACCCCGGCGACTCAACCCGTAGGGAGTTCGAGCCGGGGGTCGGCCCGACCAGCGCCCGGAGAAGTGGGCGGGTCGGGCAGTCCAGTGCCCGTGCGCGCACGCGCGCGAGGGGCCTACTAGCCACTAAGGCGGGCGCGTGACACGCCCCCTACCCATTAACGGGGGCGCGTCCCAGGCGTGGTCGCCGTGGGCCCCGGGGCTGCCCCATGTAGGCATGTAGATGAAGTTTCGGGCTCTGGGTTAGTAGGGCTATAGAGCCTAGAGCTTCTGTATATTTATTTAGTTTTATCTACACTTCATACATAACTACACTAACCACGCCGCCGTAGCCCCCTGACCTGGCTATATAGCTCTATGTCATGATCAAACTACGGCATCCGAACTGCATTACTCGTGCACTTCGGACCGGCCCCCCGGGCCGACCCTCCGTCAGAGTTACGCTCTGTCGCAGCCGGCAGTCGTTGTGAGTAACCGTCGCCGACGGACCGCCCCCGGATCGAAGTCCCAGGGGTGGCCCGTAGAGAGCACTCCTACGGGGTTGTGCTCCATCTCGAAACGCCATGATCTCAGCGTGGATGATCTCGTGGTCCAGCTCGCCGAGCCGGAAGGACAGGCGCGACTCCACGTCCCGAGCGCCCCGGCGGCCGGGACCTACCTCGACCCGCGCACCCATCTGCCGGAGCAACACGCTGTGCCGCTCCCCGTCCTCGGTGGCGTTTCCAGTCGTCGGCGAAGGTCCGGCCGGTGTCCACCTCCACCCGCTCCGGGGCCACGACCGGCTGAGCCTGGAAGGACTCCAACCGGCGCTCCATGGCATCCAACTGCTGAGCCACGGCGTCGGCGGCCACTCCCCGGAGCTGGGCCAGCCGGGGGGCAAGGTCCCGGATCTGGGCTTCCATGTCGATGATCTCGGCCCGGTGATCCACCCCGCCGACCATGTGAACCTCGACCACCCGCGCGAACCCAACCCGGGCCAGGAACTCACGCGCGGCGAACGCCTCCACCGGGGCCGCCGTCACCGTGGCCGGAGAGGGGCAAGGCTCGCCGCTGTAGCGCCCGGACGGGCATCGGTAGGTCCGGAGCTTCCGGCCGTCCTTCCGGCCGCTCTGCGAGGCCGTCATGAACCGCTTGCAGGTCCCGCAGCAGACCACACCGACCAGAGCAGGGGAGTCCACCCGGCGGCGGGTGTCCGTGCCCTTGTTCGCCCGTAGGTCCAGCACCGCCCGCAGCGCCCGCCACTCGTCATCCGAGATGATCGGCTCCGCCGTGAACATCCTGGGGGTTCCATCGGCGGCGTACTGGACGGCGTCCTTGTGGATCACGTAGCCGCGCAGCGTCGGGCTCACCAACCGCCGGACGGCCGGAGGCGTCCACCGGACCGCCTTGCCCCGGGGCGGGACTCCGTCCTCATTCAGGCGCTCGGCCACGGTCCCCGGCAGGGTGCCCGCCGTCAGCTCCTCCACCACCCGGCGCACCACGGCGGCAGTCTTGGGGTTCTGGACCAGAACCCAGCCCTCGCCGTCCGGGTTCTTGGCGGGGGTGTAGCCGTAGTGGGGCACCCCTCCGTGCCAGCGGCCGACCCGGCGCAGCTCTGAGCGGGAGGAGAGCACGCGCTCACTGATCGACTGGGCTTCCATCTGAGCGGCGAAGGCCAGAATCATCATGATCAGCTCGGAGAGGCTGGAAGACATGTCCAGCTCCATCCGAGCCCCGCCCGGTCCCTCGGCGAAGATCAGCCGCTTGCCGTGCTGCTTGGCCCACCGGCCCAGGTCGGCCATGTCCGCCATGGACCGGACCGCGCGGTCCAGGCGCTGCCACACAATGGCGTCGTACTCGTCAGGCTGGGCCAGCCACGCCCCCAGCTCCTCCCGATCGAACGGGGCCGTCTTGGTGGCCGACACGTCGATATCGTTCGCCCACCCGATGATCGGGCCCGGGGCCGCTCGCTCGATGGCGGCTGCCTGGCGCTCGGGGGACGTGGTCTCGTCCGTTCGCCGTGACAGGCGCTTCGCGCCCAGGGTCCGAAGACTGCCCATGATCACACCTTGAGTCCGGGCGGCCGGGGCCGCCATCTGGAGGTGTGCACTCTGAGCCGTCCGGCATGGCCGAGATGCTCCCCTACCTCCTCGGCTTCTTCCCCGACGACAGCATCGTCGCGGTCGGTCTCCAGGGGCCGGCCCTCCAGCAGGGCGGCGTCATCCGGCTCGACATCCCGGCCGACCCGGCGACGTGGCCGACGGTCGCCGCCGACACCGCCCGGCTGCTGGTCGGGCTCTCCGAGCAGCGGGACAGGCGGCCCGAGCAGGTGCTCCTCTACCTCTGCCGGGACGCCGCGGACCCGCCCGGCGCCGCACCGCCGCCGGACCCCGCACCGCCGACCGCCCCGGGGCCGCTCCCGCTGGTGCTATCCCGGGGTGCACCCGGCTTCGACCGGGTCTGGCCGCCCGGAGCCGAGGGGCCGACGGAGCCGGGCCCTCCTGACGGGCCGTCGGCGGAGCCGGTGGCCGGCCCGGGGGTGGTGGCACTGCTGCGGCCGCTGGCCGAGCAGCTGGCACAGGAGTTCCGCGCCGTGGGGGTCGTGGTGAAGGAGTCCCTGTGCGTCTCGGACGGGAGGTGGTGGTCCTTCCTCTGCGGTGAGGCGGGCTGCTGCGATCCGGCCGGCGTGGTGATCCGGTCCATCCGGCTGCCCAGCCCCATCGCGGCGGCGGCCGCCTACGCGGGCGTGGCGCCGCGGGGCAGCCGCAAGGCGATCGCCGCCGGCCTCGCCCCGATCGGCCCGCCTGGCGATGACGCGCAGAGGGAGGCCCTGGAGCTGGCCGGGCCCGAGCTGATCGGCGAACTCGCGGGGCCCGGGGGCCGGTTCGCGGTCCTGGAGCGCACCGCCGGGCTGCTGGCCGAGGCACTGGCCGACTTCGGCGCCGGAGCCCGCGAGCTCGACCCGGCCAGGACGGCCCGCCTGCTGGTCGGCCTCCAGGACAAGCTGGCCCGGGACCGGGGCGCCGAGTACGCCGAGCCGGACGAGCTGGTCCCGGCCCAGCGCCTGTGGCGCTACCTCGCCCGCCGCTGCGTCCCGCCGTTCGAGCACTACGCGGCCCCGCCGCTCACCCTGCTGGCCTGGACGTCCTGGCTGGCCGGAGACACCGCCACGGCCAGGGTGGTGCTGGCCAGGGTGCTCGACCTCGACCAGGCGTACACGCTGGCCCAGTTGCTCTACGAATCGCTGAACGGCGGTCTCCATCCCGGGGAGCTGCTCGACCGGGTCCGCCGGGAGCGCCTGGCCCGGCAGCAGCTGGCCGGGCTCCAGCGCCCGGCCGGCGACGGGCTGGGGCTCTACGGGGTGCGCGGCCCGAGGGCCGGGGCAGGGCCGAGCGCGGGAGCGGGGCCGGGGGGCGCGTGCCGGAGGCGGTCCGGCGGCCTCCGCGCCGGCGGACCGCAGGGCACCGTCCCCCGGGGAGGACGCGGAGCCGTGGGCCGGCCACGGCGTGTCCGGCCCCGACGATCCGTCCGAGCCGCGCGGTGAGCGGGCCGCCCCCGGCCGACTGCGCGGGGCCGGCGGACGGGGGCGGCCGGAAGAGCGGTGGCCCCGGAGCGCCCCCGCCCCCGCCCGCGGCCGGCGGGCGGAGCCGGGGCCGGACCAGAGGCGGTCCCCGCGGCCGCGCCGGTCGGCAGGGCGGTGCGGCCACGGCACCGGAGCCGGGGGAAGAGCCGCCCGGAGCCAGCCGGACGCCCCGTCAACCGCCGCGCACCGCACGCCGCAAGGGCCGCCGGAACGGGGGGCCGGAGCCTGGGTGCGGCTCCGGTGCCACCCCTGGTGCCTGGTGACGGGGCGGCCGGCCACCACCAGCCGGAGCCGACGGCCCGCGCCCGCCGGTCGGGGCGCTCCGCATGACGGAGCATCAGCGGAGCGGCCGGGCCGGCCGGGTCCGGTCCGCTCCGGCCGGGCACGGGCACTGGCGCCACGGCCCGGCCGTACGGCGGCCCACGGCGCCGGACCACCCCTCGACGACCGGGGCCAACCCGCCCGGTGCGGCTCCGTGGCCGCCGTGCCGGGCGCCCCGGACGCCGAGCTGGGGCGCACTGCGGCGGCTAGACCTCCCCGCGCGCCATCTTGATCAGCCGGTCGAGCACCGCGCCGCCGCTCACCCGGAGGCCGTCGTGCTCCCACTCGTTGGTGACCCAGACCCGGGCCCCGGCCACCGCGTCCGCCGTGGCCAGCGAGTCGGCGGTGTCCACGTACATGTCGTCGTGGTAGACGGCCGCCAGCACCGGCACCTGATTGGCCGCCAGCCGGGACGGGTCGTAGAGGTCGGGCCAGTCCGTGCGCTCGGCGAGAAGCCGCGCGGTCTCCCGCAGCGGCCGCAGCGCCGGATCGGTCTCGAACAGCGCGGGGTAGATCATCTCCCCGGTGAAGAACACGGCCTCACCCGCACTCAGCGCAGCCTCGGCGTCGAACTCGGGGAACTCCTTGCGCACCCGCTCCGCCGCCCACTCGGTCCCACCGGCGTCCACGGAACGCTGCCCGTAGATCGACTCGTGCATGACCGCGTAGAGCGGCCCCTGCGCGAAGGAGAGGTGGGACTGCACCCCGGCCAGGAAGGTGTCCGAGAGCACCGGCCCCTCCGCACCCTCCACCCAGGCCTCTTCCAGCAGGTAGTGCAGCACGTGCGCGCCGCTGCCGCTGCCCAGCAGCATCCCGAGGCCCTGGAAGGCCTGCACGGTGAGCAGCCCACCGTCCGGCAGCTCGGCCGGCCGCTCGACCAGGTGGGCGGCGATCCGCCGCACCGCCGCCACGTCCTGCGGGTAGCGCGCGTAGTAGGCCCTGTTCTTCCGGGCGGTCCGGGGGTAGGCCGCCCGGTAGACGTCCTCGGCGGAACTGCGCAGCCCGGCCAGTCCTCCGGTCACGAAGGCCTCGCGCAGGCCCTCGGGGGCGATCGAGAGGTAGGTGAGGATGCAGAAGCCGCCGTAGCTCTGCCCCAGCAGGCTCCACCGGCCGGCTTCGCCGAGCAGCTGACGGCGGATCAGCTCCGCGTCCCGGACGATCGAGTCGGCCCGGAAGAGGGTCAGGTAGTCGGCCTGCTCGCGGGGGCCGCCGCGTCGAGCCAGGGTCTGGCGGGTGGCGGGGGTGGACCGGCCGGTGCCGCGCTGGTCGAGCAGCAGCACCCGGTAGTCGTCCAGCGCGCGGTCGACCCAGCCGTCCCGGCCGATCGGGCGGTTGGCCTTGCCGCCCGGCCCTCCCTGGAGGAAGAGCAGCCAGGGAAGCTCGTCGTGCTCGCGGCCCGAGGCGACCACCTCGCGGGCGTACACCTCGATCTGCTCTCCCTCGGGCGCCTGATGGTCGAGCGGGAGCTGGAAGACGTGGTCGGTGGTGACGGTCCCGGGCAGCCTGTTGCGGGTGGACATACAACTCCTCGGTACGTGCTGGTCACAGACGTGCGGCGGCGGGCGCCCACGGTGTTCCCGGTGCACCCGCCGTTGCCCCCGCACCGTATCCTGACGCGGGCAGGGAGTGACCGGGCGGCGGACCGGTCGGCGCGAGCCGCGCCGACACCGCGCGGGGCGCCGTCACCGTCCGCACGACCGGGGGGCGTGCGGGCAGCGGCCGACCAGGGAAGACCTGTCCACGGACCGGTACGGCGTGACCTGGGGGAGGGGCGGTGCGTTCAATCTGCTGGGCGGTGCCCGCGACCGCCGGTCCCGGCCAGCGCCGTGCGGTCGGTGTCGTGGCCGTCCGGGACGGCCGCCTCCGGAGCACGTCCTCGCCGGGTGGCAACGTCACCGGGCGTCCCGCCCCCGCGACGACGGCCGGAGCGACGACGGGCGCCGCTCCGGGTGGCCAGGCCGGCCCCGTGCCCGTCCGCACCGCCGCCGTGGCATCCGGCCGGACCTCACGGCTCGGGCGCCCGGAGCGGGGTCCGGCGCGGGGGAGCGCCGCACCCGACCGCCCCCGGCTCCGGCCGACCTGCCGACGGGCCGCCCGCCCGACGGCACGAGCAAGCAGCACCAGATCGTGATCGAGGACATATCCGGCCGACCGGCAGCACCGCCGTCGCCCGGTCGAAGAAGGAGAGCCAGGTGAACGACCCGAGGCCGCTGCGGGACGCACCGCCCACCGTCGGGTCTGCCGCACCGTCAGCTCCCGTCCCGGTACCGACTCCCGCCGGGGCCGAGGCGACGGCACCCTCGTACGCCACCGCGGCGGCCGGGCCGTCCGGTGACGGGCCGTCCGGCGACGGGCGGTCGAGTGCCGACCGGTTCGGTGCGGGTCCGACCGCTCCGTCCTTCGCTCCGCCATCAGGGGGGCACGACCTGCCTCCGCGCGCCCCCGGCGCAACTCCGCCGGCCGCTGCCGCTCCCTTCCCGGGCGCACCGAGGACCGCACCTCCCGCCGTCGCCCCGTGGGGGCCACCGACCGCCTCCGGCGCGCCCGCTGACGCCCCGTCGAGGCCCCGGCCCCACCCCGAGCACCAGACCGCCCCGATGCCCGGCACGGGGCCCGGTGCCCCCGCCTCCGGGCTCCCGCACACCCCGCCCGGCGCCCCGGGGGCCCCGGGCGCGGCCCCCGGCGGATTCCTCGGCGGCCCCGGCAACCCAGGCGGCCCTGTCGGGTCGTCACACACGCCGCCCGGCGGGACACAGGTCCCGGCGCCGGGGGCGGTCGGGGCGCCGCGCGCATCCGGCCCCTTCCGCCCGCAGCCGCCCGCCACGCACGCCACCGTCCTCTGCGTCAGTGCCCCGGCGATGGCGCTCTCCGGCCTGGACGGTCAGCTCCGCGGCCAGGCGCTGCACGGCTTCTACCGTTCGGGCGTCCGCACGCTCGCCCGGATGGAGCTGCGCCTCGGCGGGATGGAGCCGCTGCCGCTCCAGGGCACGCTGACCTCGGCCGCGGAGGCGCGCTTCGTCGGCGCCGTCCGGGTGCCCGGTGACCCGGATCCGGACCCGGCCCTGACGGTCGAACGGCTCCGCCACGCCAACGGCGTCGAGACCGTGACGGTGCGGAACACGGGCAGCAGGCCGGCCCGGATACCGCTGGAGATCACCCTCGGCACCGACCTCGGCCAGCTCGCCGAGATCTCCGCGGGCCAGCGCCTGGCGGACCTGCCGGGGCAGGTCCAGTCGGCCGGCCTGCGCTGGGCCGGTCCGCAGCACAGCGCCTCCGTGGCGGCCCGTCCCTCGCCGCACGCCGTCCTGGCCGGAGCGGGTGTGCTCCGCTGGGACTTGGAGGTGCAGCCGGGCGCCCGTTGGTCGGTCGAGCTCAGCACCACGCTGGAGACCTCCGCCCAGACCGGCCCGCGCCCGCCCACGGGCCGTGGCCCCGGGGTGCCGCTGCCCTGGTCGGAGCCCGAGGTCCGCTGCGACGACACCCGCACGGCCCCGCTGGTGGCGCGCTCCCTGGACGCCCTCGGCGGGCTGCTGATCGCCGACGCCGACCGGCCCACCGACCTGTACGCCGTCTCCGGGGCGCCCTGGCGGTTCGGGCTGACCGCCGCCGACGCGCTCTGGGCGGCCCGGCTCACCCTGCCGCTCGGCACCCGGCTCGCGGCCGGAACGCTCCGCGCGCTGGCCCGCCGTCAGGCGACCACCGGTCCGCAGGCCGGGGTGGTCCCCGGCCCGCTCCGGCACGGCGGCCCCGAGCTGCCGCCCTCCTGCACCGCGACCGAGGCCACCCTGCTCTTCGTCACCGTGCTGGCGGAGGCGTGGCGTTGGGGCCTGCCCCGCCAGGAGGTGGCCGAGCTGCTGCCCGCGGCCGAGCGGGCGCTGGCCGCGCTGCGGAGCAACGTCACCGACGCCCCCGCCACGGCAGGGCCGGACGGCGCGTCAGGCGACGGCCGGTCGGCCGGTCTCCCGTTCGGGGGAACCGCCGGCGGTGCGGGGGTCCCCGGTGGGCCGGAGACCGACGGTGCCCTGCCGGGCCCGGTCGGATTCGTGACCGACCTGGGCCGGTCGGCCGAGGAGCGCGCGGCCAGACCGGTGCCCGCCCGCTGCGAGGTGCAGGCCCAGGCCCACCGGGCGGCGCTGCACGGGGCCGAACTGCTGGAGGCCTTCGGACGTCCCGGCGCCGCCGAGTGGCGCTCCTGGGCGGCCGGGCTGCGGGAGCGTTTCCGCGAGCAGTTCTGGATCGACGACCTGTCGGGCGGCCGCCCGGCGGCGGCCCTGCTCGCCCCCGACCGGCCGCTGCCCGCCGTGGCCTCCTCCTTCGTCCACCTGCTGGACCTCGGTCTGGCCGCCGAGGGCGACCGGCACGAGGGCCTGCTCGACCGGGAGCAGACCAGGGTGCTGGCCCAGCGCCTGGTCACCCCGGAGTTCGACTGCGGCTGGGGCCTGCGGACGCTCAGTGCCAGATCGCCCCGGTTCAACCCGCTCGGGCACCGCAGCGGCGCGGTCCGGGTGCACGAGACGGCGCTCGCGGTGGTCGGCCTCACCGAGGCCGGGTTCGAGCGGGAGGCCGGGATACTGCTGGAGGGCCTGCTCGACGCCTCCGCCCAGTTCGAGGGCCGGCTGCCCGAGATGTACGCGGGGGAGCAGCGGGTCGCCGGGTGCCCGCCGGTGCCGCACCCCTCCGCCTGCCGCCCGGCGGCGCTCTCCTCCGCTGCGGCCGTGCACCTGGTCGCGGGCCTGGCCGGGGTCCGACCCGACGTCCCGTCCGGCCGGGTCACCGTCCGCCCGGCCAGCACCGCCCCGCTGGGAGAGCTGGAGCTCGGCGGCCTGCGGGTGGCCGGGGAGCCCTTCTCGGTGCGGATCAGCCGGATCGGCGTCGCGGTCGTGGAGGAGGCCTCCCCGACGCTCCAGCTCGGCACCCGCTGAGCCCGGGGCGGCGCCTCGCCGACGCCGCCCCGGACCTCGTCCAGGACCCGTCCCCCGGGGCGGCCGGGAGCGTCCTCCGGCGCCTTCCGGCCCGGGCGCTCCGTGGACGGAGCAGGATCTGATGGACGCCCGTCCGGGCCCTGTGCTTATCGTCAGAGAGACGACTATGATCGTCGCCATGTCTCGCTATGACCCGTCGGCCTTCCCCCCGTTCGCTGTCACGGTCGACCTGGTGGTGCTGACGGTCAGGGAGCACGCGCTCTGTGCCCTGCTCGTCCGCCGGGGCGAGCCACCGTTCCAGGGCTACTGGGCACTGCCCGGTGGCTTCGTCCGCCTGGACGAGGGCCTGGCCGAGGCGGCCTCCCGCGAGCTGGCCGAGGAGACCGGCCTGCGCGCCCTCTCCGCCCCCGGCCAGGGTCCCAGCACGGTCGGGGGCCCACCTGGAGCAGCTCGCGACCTACGGGCACCCGCAGCGCGACCCCCGCATGCGGGTGGTCAGCGTGGCCCACCTCGCCCTGGCCCCCGACCTGCCCACGCCCCGCCCCGGCGGCGACGCCAGCGGTGCCCGTTGGGCGCCGGTCGGCGACCTGCTCGGCCCCACCCCGGCGGAGGGGGTGCCGCTCGCCTTCGACCACGGGAAGATCCTCGCCGACGGCGTGGAGCGGGCCCCGCTCGAAGATCGAGTACTCCTCGCTGGCCACCGCCTTCTGCCCGCCGGAGTTCACCGTCGGCGAGCTCCGCCAGGTCTACGAGGCGGTCTGGGGCGTGGTCCTCGACCCCCGGAACTTCCACCGGAAGGTCACCGGCACCCCGGGCTTCCTGCTGCCCACCGGTGGCACGACGACCCGTCAGGGCGGCCGTCCCGCGCAGCTCTTCAAGGCCGGCGGTGCCACGGTCCTCAACCCGCCGATGCTCCGCCCGGAGTCCTGAGCCGCCTCCACCGCGACTCCCCAGGGGCGACTGTCCCCTGATCGAGTGAGGTGGGCGGCCACGCCGTCCGCTCCGCGTCCGTAATGCCCGATTTCACTGCCTGCTCGCCCTACTGTGCTCCAGCGGGGCGCAAGAGCTCCGCTGCCCGGTCGGCCGAGACAGGAGCAGGCAGCGATGATCCAGATCACCGGACTGACCAAGGTCCACCGCCGAGGTCGCCCCCCGGCCCTGCTCGACCTCACCTTCGACGCCCGCCCGGGGCTGGTCACCGCCCTGCTCGGCGCCGAGGGGGCCGGCAAGACCACGGCGCTCCGGCTGATGGTCGAGCTGGAGCGCGGCCTGGGCGTCACGCTCTTCAACGGCCGGACGTACCGCAGGCTCCGCCACCCCGAGCGCGAGGTCGGCGTCCTGCTGCCCGAGGGCGGGCACGGCAGTGGCCACCCGGGCATGCGGGCCCGCGCTCACCTGCGGATGCTGGCCGCCGCCGCAGGCGTGCCGGCCTCGCGGGCCGACGAACTCCTGGAGCAGACCAGGCTGGCCGGTGTCGCCGGCCACCGTCTGCGCTCCTTCTCGCCCGGCATGCACCGCCGCCTCGCCCTCGCCGCGGCCCTGCTCGGTTCGCCCGGCACCCTGCTGCTGGACGGGCCGACCGAGGGCCTCTCCCCGCGCAACATCGAGTGGTTCCACTCCTTCCTGCGCTCGTTCGGCGTCTCCGGAGGCACCGTCCTGGTCACCACCCGCACCCCTCAGGAGGCCGCCGACCTGGCCGACCGGTTTGTGTGACGCTCAGATCAGGCCGCCTGGTGGCCGACCAGTCGGTCACCGAGTTCCGCCGCCACCCGGCTGCACCCGGAGGTCTCGGTCCGCGGCCCGCAGATGGCCCGGTCTGGCCGACCTGCTGACCGAGCAGGGCCACCAGGTCCGCCGCGACGGCGGCACCGGCCTCGCCGTGAGCGGTCTGACCCGGACCGAGGTCGGCGAACTCGCCTACCGCCACGGCATCCTGCTCCACGAGCTCGCCGACCGAGTGGTCGAGCAGCCCGTCCCGCACCCCGGTGCTCCCCGCCGCCTCCGGCCGATCCGGTCACGTCCAGCCCGTCCCGGTCCCCGCTGCCGCACCCTCAGTCGACGGGCCCGGCCCCGGCACCGCCGTCCGTCACACCTCCCGGCTCCGGCCCACCCGACGGCTGAGACCGAGGCCGAGGCCCCGGTGCCCGCTGCCCTCGCAACCTTGGCCGTCGGTGGCGTCGGTGGCGTCGGTGGCGTCGGTGCCGTCGGCGCACGGTCCGCAGCACGCACCGAGCAGCCCGAGGAACAGACCGCCGTCCTGCTCGGCCGCCCCATCGCTCCCGGGGTGCACCCCGTCCCGGCACCCACCCAGGCCGAGCCGTACGCCACGGCCCCCGGCGACACCCGGCCGCCGGGCCCGGACGAGGCGGGTACGGCCCCTCGCGCCATCACCCTGAGCGGCCGTCAGCTCTTCCGCGACGAACTCCCCGGTTCCGCCCCCGGCTTCGTCACCGCCCCGCCCCCGCGGCCGCTCCCACCCCTCTCGCCACGCCCGCCGATCCCACGACCCCCGGAAGCCCGGAGACCCCGGCAACTCCACCGCCCCCCACCCGAACGCCCCCGAGCCCCGGAGCGAGTGACCGTGCGCGTACTGGCCTACGAGCTGCGCCGCCCTGCGCGGCCTCCGCTCCACCTGGCTGATCCTGGCCGCCGTCCTGCTGGTCGACGCCGCCGTGGCCGCCGTGCTGGCGCGCCAACTGCCCGCCGGGCCGCTCGGTGCGGCCGCGGCCGTCCGCTGCCTGACGGCCGTGGTCCCGCTGCTGCCGCTCCCGATCGCCGCCCTCGGCGCGGGCGCCCCTCGGCGCCCTCTCCTACGGGCACGAGGTGCGCCACCCCGGCCTGGTGGCCGGCCGGTCGCCCTCGGCCGGCGGCTCGGGCTGCTCACCGCGAAGCTGGCCGTCACCGGGGCCGGTGGCACTGCTGCTCGCCGCCGTCACCGTCGCCGTGAACGCGGCGCTGGTGCTCGCCGTCGCCCCGGGCGCACAGGCGGGCACGCTCACCGACCCGTCCGCAGCGGCCTTCGGCGACCTGCTCCGTCCGCTCGCGCTCTTCGCCGGCCTGACGGTGCTGGCCGGCTGGGCCGGCCTGCTGCTGACCTCGCTGCTCCGGAGCGGCGGCGGCGGGCCTGCTGGTGCTGTGCGCGGTGCCCGCTCTGCTCGAACCGGCGCTCGCCCTGCTGCTGCGCCGCAGCGGGCCGGGGCTGGCCGGCCCAGGCCCGCGGAGCTCCTCCCGTTCCAGTACGGCCTGGACCTGGTCCGGGGTGTCGACCCGCAGCGGTTGGGGGCGGCACCGGCCCTGGACGGTGCCTTCGTCGCGGCCGTGCTGGCGTCCGCTCGCCCTGCTCCTGGTCGCGCGGTCCTCGCCCAACTCCGCCGTCGAGCGCTCTGACTCGTCGCGCTCTGACTCGGAGTGCTCCGAGCCGGAGCGCGCCGAGTCG
>NZ_BAAAYB010000092.1:0-25461 GCF_039535905.1 Kitasatospora albolonga
CTCCCCCACCGGCACCCTGCTGGCCACCGTCGAGGTCCCCGTCCCCCGCGCCACCGCCTGCGCCTTCGACGGCTCCGGCAACCTGTGGATCACCACCGCCGCCACCGCCGTCCACCCGGACTCCGGGCGGCTGTTCCGGGCGGACGGCGTCCGCTAGGGGTTCGCCGGCGGGGTCGGGCGGTCCGGTCGCTGGGTCAGGGTCAGGGCCACCTGGTGCCAGAGCGGGTCGACGGCCAGTTCGGTCAGCTGCGGGCCCGTCAGCAGCGGGGCGTTCCGGTGGACCCCGGGGCCCTCGCCGGGGCCGGGGATGTTCCCGGAGCTGACGGTCACCATGGTGCCGTCGGGGCGGCGCACGGTGGCCCGCCAGTCCTGCTCGCCGCCCGCGGCCGGCGCGGGCAGGTAGAGCTGCAGCTGCGCGCCGCCGGGCAGGTCGGTGTCGGTGCAGTTCGCCATCGCGCAGGGGGCCGCACGGAGCGGACCGGTGGTCGGACGGCTGACGTCGACCCGGAGGTTGCCGGTGGCGGTGCCGGCCCGGAGCTGGAAGCCGACGTACTTCTGGTAGGACGACTGCTGCGGCACCCACGGGGTGCCGGTACTCAACCCGGCCGGGATCCGGGTGCGGAGCGCCTCCAGCAGCTCCGGCCCCGTGGTCGGCAGCGGTGCCGGGGAGCTCGCGGCCGGGCTCGGCGTCGCCACCGCGCTCGGCGACACCGCCGGGAGCGCCGGGAGGCCCGGCCCGGTCGCCGCCGGGGCCGGCAGCAGGGCGACCGCCACGGTGAGCACCGCGCCGACGCCGACCGCCGCCGCGGCCACCCGGGTGGCGGTGCGCAGCCGGCGGCCGCGGCGGCCCCGGTGCAGCAGCTCGGCCACCGGCACCGGCCCGCTGACCTCCTGACGGGCCGCCAGTTCCCGCAGGCCCTCGGCCACCCGTTCCTCGACCACCCGCTCCTCGTCGTGCACGCTCATCGGGTGGCCTCCTGGTGATCCCGCAGGGTGGTCCGCAGCCGGGCCATCGCCCGGGCGTTCTGGCTCTTCACGGTGCCGACCGAACAGCCCAGCGCGGCGGCGGTGTCCTTCTCCGACAGGTCCTCGACGTGGCGCAGCACCACCACCGTCCGTTGGCCCTCGGGCAGTTCGAGCAGCGCCCGGCGAAGCTCCTCGGTCTCCTCCGGGGGCCGCACCGGGGCGGCGGCGTCCGGGGGCGCGTCGGTGAGCAGTTCGCGGCGCCGGCGGCGCCACCAACTGACGTTGCCGTTCACCAGCATCCGCCGCAGGTAGGCGTGCGGGTCGTCGGTGGCGGCGCGGCGCCAGCGGACGTACAGCTTGACCAGGCAGTCCTGGAGCAGCTCCTCGGCGCGGTGCCGGTCGCCGGTGATCAGCGTCGCGGTGCGCAGGTGCCGGTGCCAGGCGGCCTCGACGAATGCCGCGTAGGCGGCGTCCTCGGATTCTCGACTCACGACGGACAGACGCGGTGGGGCCGGTGAAAGGTTGTCAGCTCGTACGACCGGATCGCGCGCGGGCGCCGAGCCGGTTGCCGATCACCACCAGCAGGGCACCGATCCCCAGGAACGCGACGGTGATCATCGCCGAGGCGACCGCGACCCGTGCGTAGCCGCCGTGACGGCCGGGGTCGAGGAAGGGGTACGGGTACCAGTCGGTGATGCGGCCGCGGATCAGCGTGTAGGGCAGGTAGAGCAGCGGGAAGAGCAGCCAGCGCAGGGCCCGGTGGTACTCGATCGGGCGGCGCGGCGGGGCGGCCAGCCAGTCTGCCAGGACCACCAGCGGCATGATCCGGTGCAGCACGTCGTTGACCCAAGGCAGGGTGAGACCGAGGCCCAGGCCCTGGAGGGCGACCAGGTAGACCAGGCCGGTGATGGTCAGGTAGAGCGTGGCGGCCCCGCGCAGCAGGTCGGGCACCGGCCTCCCCCCGCGCAGTCCACGCACGCCGCCGACCAGGAACACCGCCGCCCCCAGCACGTTGCTGAGGATGGTGAAGTAGCTGAAGAAGTTGCCGACGGAACCGCCCTGGACGCCCAGCCGGTACAGCTGGAAACCCAGGGCGGTGACCGTCAGCAGGCCGAAGGCCAGCCGCAGTCCGTTGAGCACCCGCTCCGGCACGGGGCACCGCCTCTCGCTCGGGACGGTTCTCATCATCACGGGCGTGACGGTGGATCGGGCGGCAGCCCGAGCCGGTGTGTCGGGTGCTCCGCCGGCCGGGTCAGGCGTGGGTGCCGCCGTCCACCCGGACCTCGGTGCCGGTGACGAAGGCGCCGTCGTCGGAGGCCAGCATGGCGATCACGCCGGCCACCGTCTCGGGCCCGGCGAAGTTGTACGCGTTGCCGGACTGCAGTGCGGGGGTGAGCTTGGCGTAGAGCGACATGTCGGCGTCGGCGGGCAGGCCGGGGCCGCGGTTCTGACCGCTGCTGCCCGAGGCGTCGGTCATGCCGCTGCTGATCGAGCCGGGGGCGACCGAGACGGCGCGCAGGCCCTGCTTGGCGTACTCGACGGCGATGGCGTGGGTGAAGGACTGCACCCCGCCCTTGCTGGCGGCGTAGGCGGACATGTACGGGTGGGCGAAGGTGGCCGAGGTGGAGCTGAAGTTGACCACCACGCCGCGGCCGGAGGCCAGCAGCTCGGGCAGCGCCTCACGGGTCATCAGGAAGGTGCCGGTGAGGTTGACCCGGAGCACCGTGTTCCACAGGTCGAGGCCGGTGCGGTCGGTGTGCTCGGAGCGCAGGATGCCGGCCGCGTTGACCAGCACGTCGAGGCCGCCCAGCAGGCCGGTGGCCCGGGCGACACCCTCGATGACGGAGGCCTCGTCGCCGATGTCCACGGTGAGCGTGGTGAGGCGGTCGGCGGTGCCGTCGGCCTCGGCCAGCTCGCGGGTGGCGGCCAGGCCGGGCTCGGCGATGTCGGCGCCGACCACGGTGCCGCCCTCGGCCAGGACGCGGCGGACGGTGGCCTGGCCGATGCCCGAACCGGCGCCGGTGATCAGTACGCGGCGGCCATCGAAGCGGTTCATGGTGCTCTCCTGCGGGGTTGTGCCGGATCTCGGACTTCGACTTCACGGTACGCCTGGATGGCACGTTGTGCCAACAACGCACTCCATGCCATTTCGGCCGGTCGTGCACGGTGACCGACTAGACTCGGAGGGTGTCCGACCACCGCCCTTCCCTCACCGAGCGCCGCAAGGCCGCCACCCAGCAGGAGATCGCCCTCGCGGCCGCCCGGCTGTTCGCCGAGCACGGCGCGGCCGGCTGCACCGCCGAGGCCATCGCCCGGGCGGCCGGGGTCTCGCTGCGCACCTTCTACCGCTACTTCCGCACCAAGGAGGACGCCGTCGCCCCGCTGCTGGCCGGCGGCGTCCGGCACTGGATCAGCGAACTGGCCCTGAGTCCGCCGGAGTTGACGCTCCCCCAGGCGCTGGAACGGTCCGCCCGGCAAGCCATGGCGCCCTCCCCCGAGTTCCCGCCCGAGGTGCTCGGCTGGGTCCGCGGCCTGCTCCGCCAGGCCCCGGCCGAGCCCGACCTGCTGGCGGTCTGGCACCGCGTCCACCACGAGTCGGAACTCGCCCTGGTCCCCGTCCTGACCACCCTGGCGGCGCCCGGCACCGACCCGCTCGAACTACGCCTGGCGGCCGCCGCCGCCAACACCGCCATGCGGGTCGCCACCGAGACCTGGGCCGCCGAGGACACCCCGCCCGAGCAGGCCGCCGAACTGGCCGCCCGCTGCGTCCGCGAACTGACCGCCGGACTGCGGCTCTGGTCCTGAGGCCCTGTTGCCGGGGTTCCGTTCCTGAGGCCCCGTCACACCGGCACGATCGCCACCGGGCAGTGGGCGTGGTGCAGGACGGCGTGCGCGGCCGTGCTCAGGCGCAGGCCCAGCCGCGGGGCCGGGGCGTGACGGGGCATCACCACCAGGGCGGCCTCCGCGGAGGCGTCCACCAGGGTGGCGGCCGCAGGGCCGGAGAAGTCCTCGGCCTCCAGGTCGAGCCCGGGGAACTCGGTGCGGACCGGGTCCACCGTGCGGTGCAGCAGCTGGCGGTGCAGGTCGGACTCCTCGCCGAGCTCGTCCAGCATCGGGGCGGCGTTGGTCACGTCGGCCACCACCGGGGACCAGACGTGCAGCACCCGGAGCGGGAGCCCGGCCAGCTCCGCCTCCCGGGCGGCGAACCGGACCGCCTCGGCGTCCCGCTCCTCGCGGACCGCGACCAACACCTGGTGCCCGTCCCCCGCGCGGCCCCGGACCACCACCACGGGGCAGCCGGCGTGCGCGCAGACCCGCAGGCTGACCGAGCCGAGCAGCAGCGAGGCGAAGCCGCCGTGGCCCCGGGTGCCGACCACGGCCAGCTCGGCGTGCTCGGCGGCGGTCACCACGGCGGCGGCCGGGTCCTTGGGCACCACGTCGCCGGTCGGCCGCAGCGACGGATGGGCGGCGCCCAGCTCGGCGAGCGCCAGGTCCAGCACCTCCTGCCCGTTCTTCAGGATCAGGTCGGTGAGGGCGGCGCCGGAGCGGGGCGGGACGGTGATGGTGCCGGTCTCGACCGCGTGCACCAGGTGCAGCGAGCACTGCCGCCGCTCCGCCTCCAGGGCCGCCCACTCCGCGGCGGCCGCGGCGTGCGCCGAGCCGTCCACCCCGACCACCACGCCCGCTGGGGGTCTGATCTCCATGGCCGCCTCCGGAGGGGTCCGCTGCCCCTGCCTCCAGCATGCGCCCCGAGAGCGCGCGGAGCCCCCGCCGTCGGGACGGCGGGGGCTCCCCGGAGCGGTGCGGCGGTCAGGCCTTGGACTGCTCCCACTCGGTGCGGTAGTCGAGGAAGATCTGCCGGAGGTGGTGGCCGATCTTCAGGTAGTCGAGGTCGTCGAGGTTGGCCAGGGAGACCCGGACGGACCACTCGGGGCCGTCGAAGCCGCCGCCGTTGAGGAGGACGACGCCGGTCTGCTCGGCGAGGCGGAACAGCGGCTCGGTGGGTTCGTAGTTCTTCAGCAGGAACTCGGCGAACTCCGGCCCGGCGACCCGCTCGGCCTCCGCCTGGAGGTCCAGCTCGATGTAGTACCCGGCCCGGCCCGGGTCCTCCGCGATCTTCATCTCGGAGCCCTCCAGCAGCAGGGCGAGGCGCTGGTGGACGATCGCCTGGACCTTCTCCTTGTACGCCTGGCCCTCGGGGAGCAGGTCGAAGAGCGAGAAGAGCGTCATCTGCACCTGCTGCGGCAGCGAGAGCCCGGCGGTGTGGTTGAGCGCCACCTGCCGGGAGTCGGCGACCAGGCGGTCGATGAAGCGGATCTTCTCCGGCTCCAGGGTGAGGGTGCCGTACCGCTTGGCGAGGCGGGCCTTCTCCTCGGCCGGGAGCTTGGCGAGCATCTCGTCGATGACGTTGTCCCGGTGCAGGCCGATCACACCGAGGCGGTGGCCGGTGCAGCCGTAGTGCTTGGAGTAGGAGTACACCAGCAGGGAGTTGCGCGGCAGGTCGGCGGCGATGGTGCGGAAGCCGTTGACGAAAGTGCCGTAGACGTCGTCGGTGACGATCAGCAGGTTGGGGTTCTTGGTCGCCACGATCTGCTTGATCTGGTCGGCGACCCGCTGGGAGAGGGCCAGCGAGGGCGGGTTGGAGGGGTTGACCAGGCAGACCAGCTTGACCGCCGGGTCCTCCAGCTTGGCCACCTCCTCGGTCGGGTAGCGCCAGCCGCGCACACCGGTCTCGGCGAAGTTGGAGGCCTCGACCTTCACCACGTCGAAGTCGAAGGTGTCGAGTTCGGCGATCTCGATGTACGGGGTGAAGACCGGGACCATCAGGGCGATCTTGTCGCCCTTCTTCAGGATCCCGTTCTTCATCAGCGAGTCGAAGATGTAGCACATCGCGGCCGTGCCGCCCTCGGTGGCGAACAGGTCGAGCTGGTCGGCCGGCTGCTTGTTCTGCATCAGCTCCTGGTGCAGGTAGCCGCGGACGATCTGCTCGGCGTTGACCAGCATCCGGTCCGGCACCGGGTAGTTGTCGCCGACCTGGGAGTCGGCCAGCTCGTGGATGAACGCCTCCCGGTCCAGCCCGAAACGGTCCACGGCCAGGCCGATCGAGGCGGTGAGCATCTCGATGCCCGGCAGCTCGGGGTGCGAGCGGGCGAAGCGGTCGTAGCGCTCGGCGATGCCGTGCTTCTCCGGCATCCCGCCGAGGTTGTCGGCGGTCCACACCCGGCGGCTCTCGGAGAGCGCGAAGTGACCGAGCGCCAGGTACGCCTCGCGCGGGCCGGTGGCGATCCAGTTCGGGTTCCCGCGCCCGGCGTTGAGCATGTGCGAGGTGGACTTGTCCTTCTGGCCCGGCTGGTCGGCCTGGTAGGCCTGGGCGAGCCGCATGAACTCGCCCTTCAGCTCGAACGGGCTCAGCTTGGACAGCCGCTGGATCTCCTCGCGGCTGATCGAAGGCTTGCTCACGTGACTCTCTCCTAGCCGAGCAGGGCGACGATGATGGCGCCCCAGATGGTCAGCAGGACGTTGCCTGCCGCGTACGGGATGGTGTAACCGAGCGTCGGGATCTGGGACTTGGACTCTTCGTTGATGGCGCCGATGGCGGCCGTGGTGGTCTGCGCACCGGCCACCACGCCCATCAGGATCGGGGTGCGGATCTTGAAGACGAAGTGGCCGACCAGGACGCCGACGATCAGCGGGATCACGGTGGCCACCGCGCCCCAGACCAGCAGGCCCCAACCCGCCTGGGAGAGACCGCTGCTGAAGCTCGGCCCGGCGTTGATGCCGACGATGGCGACGAAGGCGCACAGGCCGAAGGTGTCCATGAACCACTGGGCGCCGGGCGGCACGTTGCCGTAGGTGGGGTAGCGGCCGCGGATCCAGCCGAAGACCAGACCCATGATCAGGGCACCGCCGGAGGTGGAGAGCGAGATCGGCACGCCGCCGGCGGTGAGCGCCGGGATGCCGATGCAGCCGCCGAGGAAGATGCCCAGGCCGACCCAGATCATGTCGGTGGCGAAGCTGGTCGGCACCGGCTTGCCGATCGCCGCGGTGGCCGGGTCGACCAGCCGCTTGGGGCCGGTGAGCACCAGGGTGTCGCCGCGCTCCAGCTCGGTGGAGAGCCGGTACGGGAACTCCGAGCCGGACCGGTAGATCCTGTCCACGAAGACGCCGACCATGAAGGGCTCGCGGCGCAGCTGGGCGACGGTCTTGCCGAGGTGCTCCTTGTTGGCGGCAACCACGTGCAGGTGCTCGGTCTGGTAGCTGAGCAGGCCCGCGTCGTCCGTCTCCGGGCCGATGTGCCGGACGGGGTCGAAGTCGACGAGGTCGTGCCGGAGCGCGGAGACCGCGATCGAGTCGCCCTGCTGGATGACGGTCTGCTGGGTGTGGTCGAGGATCTCGCCGTCCCGCCGCACCCGGGTGATGTAGATCCGGCGGCCCTGCTCCTTCTGCTGGGCCTCGATGTCGTCGATGGTCCGGCCCACCAGGCCGTTCCCGGCGACGGTGAAGGCGCGCAGCACGACCTCGTAGTAGCCCTCGGCCAGGTCGGGGTTGGACTCGGGGGCGTCCAGCTCGATGGCCAGCTGCCGGGAGTCCTCGGCCAGGTTGCTCTTCAGCAGCCGGGGCGCGATGTTGGCCAGCAGCACCGCGCACAGGATGGTGCCGAGCGGGTAGGTGACGGCGTAACCGACCGGCACCAGGTTCTGCTCGGCGGTGATCTGGTCCGGCGTCAGGCCCTGGATGTTGGCGATGGCGTCCTGGGCGACGCCGATCACCGCGGACTGGGTGAGCGCGCCGCCCAGCAGGCCGGCGCCCAGGCCCGGGCCGTAGCCGAGCATCTCGTCGAAGGCCCAGCAGACCAGCAGGCCGGTGACGCAGACCACCACCGCCACCGAGACCTGCGGCAGGCCGTCCTTCTTCAGCCCGCGGAAGAACTGCGGGCCGACCTTGTAGCCCAGCGCGAACAGGAACATGATGAAGAACACCGACTTCACCGTGCCGTTGACGCTGACCTCGGTCACCCAGCCGGTGAACAGCCCGGCGATCAGACAGCCCGTCACGGCGCCCAGCCCGATGGCCTTGTAGCGGATCTTGCCGACCAGGAAGCCGATGGCGATGGTCAGGAAGATCAGCAGCTCTGGGTACGGTTTGAAGACGTGGTCGGTGATCCAGTCCATCGTGGTCCCTCGCGCTCCTTCGTCAGAGGCCGATGATGCCGACCAGCACGGGGCCGGTGAGCGGTAGCAGGAAGTTCGAGATGGTGTAGGTGATCGTGTAGCCGAGCATCGGCACGCTGCTCTGCGCGACGTTGCTCACCGCCGTGATCGCGGGGGTGGAGCACTGTTGGCCGGCGATGGCGCCGATCAGGATCGGCTTCTCGATCTTCAGCAGCTTGCGGCCGACGAAGAACGACAGGAAGGCCGGGACCAGCACCATCAGGATCCCGGCGGCCGGGAGCAGCACCGGGTACTGCTTGAGCAGCGGGCCGGCGTCCGGGCCGGCCGCCATGCCGGTGACGGCGATGAAGATGGCCAGGCCCAGGTCCTTGGCGGTCTGCGCGGCCACCGGCGGGTAGGCGCCGAAGGTCGGGCGCTGGGCGCGCAGCCAGCCGAAGAACAGGCCGGCGATCAGGCAGCCGCCACCGGTGCCCAGGGCGAGGTTGACGTCCCCGGCGTGGATGGTGACCTCGCCGAGCAGCACGCCGAGGCAGATGCCGAGGCTGATGTAGATGTAGTCGGCGGTGTCCTGACGGACCGTCGCGCCGACCTTGGCGGCGAACTTCTCCACCTTGGCGCGGGCGCCGACCACGGTCAGCGTGTCGCCCTGGTGCAGCTCGGTCTCGCCGACGGCCGGCAGGTTGTGGTCGACCCGCTGGACGCTGGTCAGGAACACTCCGCCGACCGCCTCCGGTTCGGCGGCCCGGAGCTGGTCCACGGTCCGGCCGTTGAGCTCCTTGCGGGTGACCACCACGTCCCGGACGGCCAGCGGACTGTCCAGGCCGGGCACCCCGGAGGTCTCCGGGCCGAGCTCGTGCCCGGCGTCCATCACGGCCTCCCGGGTGCCGACCACCAGGACCCGGTCCCCGCGCTTCAGCAGCAGGCCGGGCTCGACGGTCAGCACCTGGTCGCCGCGCTTGACGCCCTCGATCGAGACCAGCTGCCGCTCGGCCGCCTCGAAGTCGCCGACCTTGCTGCCCTCGCCCTGCGAGACCAGGTAGGTGCGGCCGACCAGGGCCGGCAGCGCGGCCTGCTCCCCGGCCTCCAGCCCGGCGTCGCCGCCGCGCATCCGCTCCCAGATCTCGCGGCTGGCGTCGGCCAGGTTGATCCGCATCAGCATCGGGAAGATCTGGCTGGTCAGCATGACGATGGTGACCAGGCCGAAGAGGTAGCAGACCGAGTACGCGGTGGCCACGTGCGCCTGCAGCTCCTGGGACTGGTCCGGGGTGATCCCGGTCAGCTTGGAGATGGCCTCCTGGGCGGTGCCGACCACGGCGGACTCGGTCGCGGCCCCGGCCAGGATGCCGGAGGCGGTGCCGACGTCCAGGTCGAAGCCGGTGGCGAAGCCGAGCGCCATCAGGATGACCACGCCCGCCTCCAGCACCGAGAGCACGCCGAAGCGCAGGCCCTTGGCGTTGAGGTTGGCGACGAACTGCGGGCCGGCCATGTAGCCGAGCGAGAAGATGAAGAGCGCGAAGGCCACGTTCTTCACGTCGGCGTTGACGGAGACCTTCTGGGCGCCGATCAGCATCGAGACGATCAGGGTGCCGCAGATCCCGCCGAGCTGGATCGGGCCGACCCTCAGCTTGCCGATCAGGTAGCCGAGGGCCAGACAGGCGAAGAGCGCGAGGACGGCGTTCTCCCGGAGCAGGCTCAACTCCGGCACCCCCGTTCTGACGGGGGTTCAGACCAAGGTCGGATCATGAGAGCGATTAGATCCTAATTGTCAGCTTATGTCCGTTCCTGACACTCCGTTCGGACCAGTCACTTGGAGGACGGCCACGAACCACCCCAAGTGAGCTCCAAGTCGCGCGCCCCAGGCTGGCCCTGACCGATACTCCGCCGGAAGGCAACCGCGATGTCCTCACTCCTCGGCCGCCTCGGCGGCTCCGCCGCCGCCAGGCCCTGGCGCACCCTGCTCGGCTGGCTCCTCCTGCTGGCCCTCGCCCTCACCCTGGCCGGCACCCTCGGCGGCGAGCCGCGCGAGGACTACCGGGTGCCCGGCACCCGCTCCACCGCCGGCGCCGACCTGCTGCGCGAACGCTTCCCCGAGCTCTCCGGCGCCGGCGCCCGGGTGGTCGTCCACGACCCGGGCGGGCAGCGGATATCCGAGCAGCCGCTGGCCGAGCTGCGCGGACGGCTGGCCGCCCTCCCGCACGCCGCCTCGGCCGCGGCCCCGGTGCTCTCCGGCGACGGCGCCACCGCCCTGATCCAGGTCGACTACTCCGTCCCCGTCACCGACTTCAAGGGCTCCGAGGGGCTGGACGCGCTGCGCTCCGCCGCCGCCCCCACCGAGGCCGCCGGACTCCAGGTCGCCTTCGGCGGCCAGCTGCCGGAGAACTTCTCCGCCCCCGACGGCACCGCCGAAATGGTCGGCGTGGTGGCCGCGCTGATCATCCTGGTGGTGGCCCTCGGCACCCTGGTCTCGGCCGGGCTCCCGCTGCTGGTCGCCCTCGCCGGGCTCGGCCTCGGCACCGCGCTCACCACCCTGCTGGCCGCCGTCACCGACATCAGCGCCACCGCCCCGACCGTGGCCACCATGGTCGGCCTGGGCGTCGGCATCGACTACGCGCTGCTCCTGGTGAGCCGTCACGTCGAGGGCCTGCGACGGGGCCTGACGCCCCGGGAGGCGGCCGCCGAGGCCACCGCCACCGCCGGGTCCTCGGTGGTGATCGCCGGTGCCACCGTCCTGGTCTCGCTGCTCGGCCTGCGGCTGGCCGGGCTCTCCGTCTACTCCTCCTTCGGCTACGCCACCTTCGTGGTGGTAGGCGCCGTGATGCTGGCCTCGCTCACCCTCGTACCCACCCTGTGCGCGATGGCCGGGCACCGGCTGCTCCGAAAGGCCGAACGGCTCGGCCTCGCGGCGGGCGCGGCGGCTCCCCGCGCCGGCTCCTCCGCCCCCACCCGCACCGAACGCTGGGCCCGGCTGATCGGCCGCCGCCCGCTGACCGGGGCGCTCGCCTCGCTGGTCGTCCTGCTCGCGCTGGCCGCACCGGTGCTCGGCATGCGCACCTGGCCGCAGGACGCCGGCAGCCAGGCCGCCGACCACACCACGCGCCAGGCCTACGACCTGACCGCGGCCGCCTTCGGCCCCGGAGCCAACGGCCCGCTGGTCATCGCCGTCGACCTGCGCACCCTGCCCTCCGCCGAACTCCCAGCCCTGACCGGCAAGTTGTCCTCCACCCCGGGCGTCGCCGCCGTCACCCCGGCGGTGGTCAACCGGGCCGGCGACGCCGCCGTCCTCACCGTCCGGCCGACCACCGGACCGCAGGACGTCAAGACCAAGGAGCTCCTCGACCGCCTGCGCGGCGGCGTCCTCCCGGCCGGTGCCGAGGCCACCGGCGTGGTCGCCTCCTTCGCCGACATCTCCGACCGGCTGGCCTCGCGCCTGTGGGTGGTGGTGCCCTTCGTGGTGGCGCTCTCGCTGATCCTGCTCACCCTGCTGTTCCGCGCCCCGGTGCTGGCGGTCAAGGCCGCCGCGATGAACCTGCTCTCGGTGGCCGCTGCGTACGGCGTCACCACCGCCGTCTTCCAGACCGACTTCGGCGCGGAGCTGCTCGGGCTGCCGCACGCGGTGCCGGTCTCCAGCTGGGTGCCGATCCTGATGTTCACCGTGCTGTTCGGGCTCTCGATGGACTACGAGGTCTTCCTGCTGGCCCGCGTCCGCGAGGACTGGCTGCTCACCAAGGACCCGCACGGCAGCGTCGTCCGCGGCCTCTCCGCCACCGGCCGGGTCATCACCAGCGCCGCCGCCATCATGGTCGCCGTCTTCATCGGCTTCGCCCTCGACCCGGACGTCACCGTAAAGATGATGGGCGTCGGCATGGCCGCCGCCGTCCTGGTCGACGCCACCGTCGTCCGCCTCGTCCTGGTCCCCGCCACCATGACCCTCCTCGGCCGCGCCAACTGGTGGCTCCCCCGCTGGCTCGACCGCCTCCTCCCCCAACTCAACATCGAGCACGGCACCGACCAGCCCGCCCCCACCCCCCGCGAGCCCGTCTCCGTCTGACCGCCCGTCAGGCCGGGCCCGCCACGGGGGTGCGGGCCCGGCCTCCCTCTCAGACCCTGATGCGGTCGATCACCAAGCGATCGAAGAGATCGTCACTCAGCTTGTCCTGGTACTCCTCGACCGACCAGCGCGCGGCCGCCGCGTCCCCGTTCCACCTGGTGATGACGTCCTTGTTGAAGTCGATCAGGCGGCGCATGTCATCGGCGGTCAGCTCGGGATGGAACTGGCATCCGAAAACCCTCTCGCCGTAGCTCAACGCCTGAACCGAGGTGTGACCATTTCCGTACTCGATGCACACCCCGTCGACTTCCTCAATCCGAGGACTGATCGCCTGGTAGTGGAACGACGGCACGAACCCGATCCCTTCATCACCTCCGGTACGGCGATCACTCGCGCCGACACGGGTGACCGCCGTCAGGCCGACCTCGATTCCTGAGGTGTCGATGATCGAGTCCGAACGCAGGGCTTCTGCGATCAACTGCGAGCCGAGGCACACGCCGATCACCACAGGACCGGGGCCATCGCCTCCGGCACCACCGTGCATCCCGTGCGCCTCCGCGATGAGCGTCCGCATCAGCTCGATGGTCCGACGCATCCAGGCGGCGTCCGAGTGCACCGACGTCTGTCCGCCGGTGAACACGTACGCCAGCGCCGGGCGGGGCCGGTGTGCGGCCTCCCCGGCCAGATCAGTTTGCAGATCCAGCCGACCGCAGGTCAGGCCTGCTCTGGTCAGTCGCTGCTCGATCCGGTCGGCGTAGTCGAGGCCCTCGTAGATCAGCCCGTCCGCGACACAGATCTGTACATCTACCGGCATGCTGGTCTCCACTAATCGAAGAGCCTCGACCAAAGGTTGGCCGCCGCGTCCACGCACTGGACGAAGCTCAGGATAGCCACCAGCGTCACTGCCCGGTTGACTCGCTTGACGCGGCGCATCTGGTCGTGCTCGAGCTTTCGCTCGACCGTGTGCCGGGCCATTTCGAGCAGGGTGTCCGTGCGCTCGCGCACCTTCTCGGTCTCCCATGCCCTGAGTACGCTGTCACGCATCTTGAGGACGTGGAAGTCGTAGCTGAATGTGGGTCTCACCAACGCTTGATAGTCGGCGCGCAGGCGGCGTTCCAACCTGATGAGCAGTTCGGGGTCCTCCTCCAGCACCGCCTCCCGGACGATTCGCTCCGCCGCGTTGGCGGAGTGCTCCAGCCGGGCATAGTGCACGTTCAACTGACCCAACAGGTGCTCGAATTGGCCGAGGGTCTCCCTCGGGTCCCGCGATGCCAGGAGGGAGAAGGCGTACCCGGGGTAGAAGAACTCTTCCAGCCAGGTCGATTCGGACGGAATCGGCTGTGCGGAGCGGGGGTAGATGAGAAGCCGCAGAGTGTCCGACAGTTTGGCCCTGCCCGGCTGTGGGTGTGTGGTGCTCCCCGCATACGTGAGGTTGAAGTAGGGCAGGACGGTCGGACGCGGCGGCCCCTGCCGGCACCGGTCGGACACTGCGGCGAGCGCAGGTAACAACTCGTCCCGGATGCGCGCCGAGACCGCGTCGCGGCCCTTGGGACCGAAGGTGTCGACAAGCCGTTCCCTCCACTGAACGGACCACCCGTCGGCGATCCGCATGTGCACCGCCACTGATCCGTAGCCGTCCGGAAACAGGACGCTGCCAACGTTCAGCTCCACGGGAAGCCGCGTCGCCTCCTGCACGATCGCCGTCAGCCTCGCCCGGAACGGGTCAGAGCCCGCGAGGTGCGTGAGCAGGTTCACCGGTGGGTTCCCGTAGGTGAGAGAGCCCCTCAGGAACTGGTCAAGGGATCGCTCCACCACGGTGAAGCGCCCTTCCGGATCGACTTCGCCGTCCGCAGGAACCACGAAGCCCGGACGGTCCGCAAACGCCACGCCCCCGGGAAAGTAGGGCCCTGTCAGCATCAGCAGAGCATCACCGCAGAAGTCGACCTCGTGTCGGTGCCCCGACCTAGATCCGGACTCGGCGCGGGCGCGCGGGACGGCCACCCCGTTCAGTGCCCCACCCGCGTCTTGAACAGGTTCGTAGCTGTCCACAAGAGCCCCCCGGCCGCTCGGACATCCCCGCTCGCAGGTTACCGCGTGCACGAGGCCCAGGGCAGGGGCCGGTCGCAAGGCAGTACCCACCTCATGGTCGATCGCAGCTTCCGGCCCTACAGGCCGTCGCTGAGGCTACGTCAGGGGCGGGTGGAGCGGCCGCGGGGGCGGGAGGGCGGGCAGGGGCGGGAGTTCGGGGCGGCGGAGCCAGGTGTCGAAGAGGGTGTCGAGGGGGGTTGCCGCGTAGCGGTCGGCGTGGGCCAGGAAGTCGGGGGTGGAGACGACGCCGTGGCGGTTGAGGACGGCCCAGTCCTGGACGAGGCGGAAGAAGGGCTGGTCGCCGACGGCGGCGCGCAGGGCGTGCAGGACGAGGCCGCCGCGTTGGTAGAGGCGGTCGTCGAACATCAGGCGGCGGCCGGGGTCGCCGAGGACCAGGTCCTGGGGTTGGCCGGCGAGGAGGGCGTGGGCGGAGGCGGCGTGGGCCGCGGCGCTGCGGCCGCCGGAGTGCTCGGCCCAGAGCCACTCGGCGTACTTGGCGAAGCCCTCGTTCAGCCAGATGTGGCGCCAGTCGGCGATGGTGACGCTGTTGCCGAACCACTGGTGGGCCAGCTCGTGCGCGACCAGGCGTTCGGAGCCGCGCTGCCCGCCGAGGTGGTTGCGGCCGAAGGTGGCCAGGCCCTGGGCCTCGACCGGGACGTCGAGTTCCTCGTCGGCGACCACCACCGCGTACTCGCCGAAGGGGTAGGGGCCGAAGAGCTCCTCGAAGAGATGCATCATCCGGGTCTGGCGCCCGAAGTCGGTGCCGAACTCGGGCAGCAGCCGCGGCGGCAGGTACGCGGTCTGCGGGACCGAGCGGCGGGTCTCGCCCGGGTCGCCGCCCTCCACCAGCCGGACCGTCTCGTAGAGGCCGACCGAGACCGAGACCAGGTAGCTGGAGGTCGGGGCGGCCTGCTCGTAGACCCAGGTGGTGGAGGAGGAGCGGCTGGTGCGGGCCAGCAGCCGCCCCGTCGCCACCACGGTGAAGGGGGAGGCGGTGGTGATCGAGATCAGGTAGCTCGCCTTGTCGGCGGGCCGGTCGTTGCACGGGTACCAGGAGGAGGCGCCGATGGGCTGGCTGGCCACCAGGGCGCCCTCCTCCAGCTCCTCCCAGCCGAGCCCGCCCCAGGGGCTGCGCACGGGCTTGGGGTTGCCGGTGTAGTGCACCTCGACGGTGAACGCGGCTCCGGCCGCCGGCGCCTTGGCCGGGCGGATGCGGAGCTTGCCGCCCCGGTGGGTGTAGCGGGCGGCCTTGCCGTCCACCAGCACCCGGCCGATCCGGAAGTCGGCCAGGTCGAGCGCGAACTCGGCCAGTGCCGAGCCGCCGGCCACCGCGAGGATCCGGGCCGAGCCGCCGAGGCGGTTCGGCCCGGGCCGGTAGTCGAGCGTCAGCTCGTAGCGGTGCACCCGGTAGCGCGGGTCCCCGTGCTCAGGGAAGTACGGGTCGACACCGGTGGCCGGCGCCTGCTTGGGACTCAACGCTTCGTACGCTCCTGCTCCAGACGGACCGTCAGGACTGCCAGGCCTCGATCGGATTGCCCAGCCAGCGGGTGTCCGCCGGCACCGACTCGGCCCGCATCACGAGCGAGGCCGGGCCCAGGGTGCTGCGCGCGCCCACCGAGCTGCCGGGCAGCACGATGCCGCCCGGGCCCAGGGTGGCCCCCTCGTGGAGGACCACAGTATCCATGCGCATGATCCGGTCGTGGAAGAGGTGGGTCTGCACCACGCAGCCGCGGTTGATGGTGGCCCCGTCCCCGAGGGTGACCAGGTCGGCCTCGGGCAGCCAGTAGCTCTCGCACCAGACGCCGCGGCCGACCTTGGCGCCGAGCGAGCGCAGCCAGAGGTTGAGCACCGGGGTGCCGGGGACGGCGCCGACCAGCCAGGGCACGGCGAGCACCTCGACGAAGGTGTCGGCCAGCTCGTTGCGCCAGACGAAGCCGCTCCAGAGCGGGTGCTCGACCGCCTTGAAGCGGCCGACCAGCAGCCACTTGGCGGCCGCCGAGACCAGGCAGGCGAGCAGTCCGGCGCCGATCAGCACCGGGCCGGAGAGCAGTGCGACGGCCCAGAGCGGCAGCGCCCCGGCCAGTCCGGCCAGCGCGGCCAGCACCAGCACCAGCAGGCCGGTGGAGGCGACCACGGGGACGAAGCGGCAGACCTCGACCAGACCGCGGGCCCAGAGCAGCCGGGCCGGCGGGTCGTAGGTGAGGCTCTGGTCGGCCTGGTCGGCCGAGCGGGGCAGCCTGACCGGCGGCATGCCCAGGTAGGAGCTGCCCTTCTTGGCCTTCTTCGGGGTGGCCGAGAGCACGCCGACCAGGCCCCGGTCGGGGACAGCGCGGCCGGGGGCGGTCATCCCGGAGTTGCCGAGGAAGGCGCGCTTGCCGATCTCGGCCTGGCCGATCTTCAGCCAGCCGCCGCCCAGCTCGTACGGGGCGATCAGGGTGTCGTCGGCGAGGAAGGCGCCGTCGCCGACGGTGGTCAGGCTGGGCAGGGCGAGCACGGTGGAGACCTCGGCCCGGGCGCCGATGCTCATGCCGAGCGCGCGCAGCCAGACCGGGGTGATCAGCCCGGCGTAGAGCGGGAAGAAGATCTCCCGCGCCTGGTCCATCAGCTGACTGACCGTCCAGGCCTGCCAGGCGATCCGGCCGTGCAGCGGGTGGACGCCCGGCTCCAGCCCGAGCGAGAGCAGGCGGACGGCGGCCAGCAGCAGCCCGGCGTGCACCAGGCCGTAGGCCAGGGTGGCCGGGACGAGGGCGAGCAGGGCGCCGGTGAGCGCGTCCTGGAGGCCGTCGCCGGGGTGGACGAACTGACCCGTCACCAGCAGCGCGGCGGCCAGCGGGAGGACGGGGAGCAGGGTGAGGCCGAGGCCGCTGATCCCGTACAGGGCGGACCAGAGCGGCTTGCGCGGCGGGCGCTGCTTGGGCCAGTTGCGCTCGGCCTTGCCGAGCTTGACGGCGGGTGCGCCGGCCCAGCGCTGGCCGGTGGGGACCTGGCCGGTGACGCCGGAGCCGGGGGCGACCTGGGCGCCCTTGCCGACCTTGGCGCCGGGCAGCAGGGTCGAGCGGGTGCCGACCACGGCGCCGGCGCCGACCTTGACGGCGCCGATCTCCAGCCGGTCGCCGTCCAGCCAGTACCCGGAGAGGTCGACCTCGGCCTCGACGGCGGCGCCGCGGCCGAGCTTGAGCAGGCCGGTGACGGGCGGCAGCGAGTGCAGGTCGACGTCCTCGCCGATCTTGGCGCCGAGCGCCCGGCCGTAGCGGACCAGCCAGGAGCCGGAGAGCGAGGTGGCGCCGCTGACCTCGGCGAGGCGTTCGGCGGTCCACAGCCGCAGGTGCACCGAGCCGCCGCGCGGGTAGCGGCCGGGGCCGACGCCGCGCAGCAGCAGCCGGGCGCCGCCGGCCGCGAGGGCGAGGCGGCCGGGCGGGCTGAACAGCAGGACGGCGGCCGCGCCGATCGGCCACCAGGAGGCGGTGGGCGCCCACGGGTAGTCGCCGAACCAGGCCAGGACGTTGCCCAGCGCCAGCAGGCCGGTCGCCCAGCGCAGACCGGTCAGGGTGAACAGCGGGACCAGTAGCAGGAGTTGGAGCAGCTTGGCGCGGGCCGGGACGGGCGCGATCTCGCGCTGCTTCCCGTCGCCCTGGCCGCTCTGCTCCAGGTGGCGGGCGAGCTTGCGCAGGGTCGGGTACTGGTAGAGGTCGACCACGGCCACCGAGGGGTAGCGCTCGCGCAGCAGGGTGGTCAGCCGGGCGGCGGCCAGGCTGCCGCCGCCGATGGCGAAGAAGTCCTCCCGGGCGCTGCCGACCGGTACGCCGAGGATCTCCTCCCACTGCTCGGCGAGCCAGGCCTCGGTGCCGTACAACTGCTCGACGGGGCCCGCCGGTTCGAGGTCGGCGAGCGGCCAGGGCAGCGCGTTGCGGTCCACCTTGCCGGAGGTCCGGGTGGGGAGGGAGTCGACGGGGGCGAGCAACGGGACCAGGGCGGCCGGGAGTTCGGCCCGCAGGCGCTCCACGGCGGCCGCCCGGTCGAAGCCCTCCTGGGTGACCAGGTAGCCGACCAGCAGCTGGTTGCCGCCCTTGGCGGTGCGCACGGCGGCGGCCGCGCCGGCCACCCCGGGCAGCGCCTGGAGCGCCGCGTCCACCTCGCCGAGCTCGATCCGGCGGCCGCCGAGCTTGATCTGCTCGTCGCCGCGCCCGAGGAAGAGCAGGCCCTCGGGCTCGGCCTGCACCACGTCGCCGGAGCGGTAGGCGCGCTCCCAGCCGAGCGACTCCAGCGGCGCGTACTTCTCCGCGTCCTTGGCCGGGTCCAGATAGCGGGCCAGGCCGACGCCGCCGATCACCAGCTCACCGGTCTCGCCCATCTTCACGGGCTGTCCGTCGGGGCCGACCACCACCAAGTCCCAGCCCTGGAGCGGCAGGCCGATCCTGACCGGGCCCTCGCCGTCCAGCAGCGCCGCGCAGGCCACCACGGTGGCCTCGGTCGGACCGTAGGTGTTCCACACCTCGCGGCCCTCGGTGACCAGGCGCTGCACCAGCTCGGGCGGGCAGGCCTCACCGCCGAAGATCAGCAGCCGCACTTCGTTCAGAGCCTCGGCCGGCCAGAGCGCGGCCAGGGTCGGGACGGTGGAGACCACGGTGATCTCCTGCTCGGCCAGCCAGGGGCCGAGGTCCGCGCCGCCGCGCACCTGGGAGCGGGGCACCGGCACCAGGCAGGCGCCGTGCCGCCAGGCCAGCCACATCTCCTCGCAGGAGGCGTCGAAGGCGACCGAGAGCCCGGCCATCACCCGGTCGCCGGGGCCGATCGGCTCCTCCTGGAGGAAGAGCGCGGCCTCGGCGTCCACGAAGGCGGCCGCGTTGAGGTGGGTGACGGCGACGCCCTTGGGCTTGCCGGTGGAGCCGGAGGTGAAGATGATCCAGGCGTCGTCGCCGGTGGCGGGCACCTCGCCGGTGCGGCCGCCGGGCTGACGGCCCGTCAGGGCCAGCGCGCGGCCCGCGCCGAGCACGCCGACCGCCTCCGCCTCGCCGAAGACCAGCTCGGCCCGCTCGTCCGGGTCCTCGGCGTCCACCGGGACGTAGGCGGCACCGGCAGCGAGCACGCCGAGGATGGAGACGTAGAGGTCGTTGCTGCCGGAGGGCACCCGGATGCCGACCCGGTCGCCGCGGCCGATCCCGGCGGCGGCCAGCCGGCGCCGCACGGACTCGATCTCGGCGCCCAGCGCGCGGTAGGTCAGGACGGCGCCGCCGTCGTCGAGGGCGGGCTCGTTGGGGTGCGCGCGGGTGGTCGCCGCCAGCACGTCGAGCAGGGTGCGCGGCTCGGGAACCGGCCCCGCCACGTACCGGGCGGTGGGCCCGGTCCCCTCATCCTGCGGTGTCGTCACCTGTGTCAGCACGGCCATGTGACACGATGCTAATGCGTCATGGTGACGGCGCCCGTCGAGTGGATCACCTCCGGGCTCCGTGCGTCCCCGATCGGACGCACCGTCAGTACGCACCCGATCGATGCCTCCCACCTGCGGGATCCGGCCCTCCGCAGCCCGCCGGAGCGACCCCGGGGGCGTGCCCGGGCCCTGTGGCGGACGGCACATCCGGTTGTCCGGGAGTTCCTGCCGAGTTCGTCCGTCGTTCATGCTGCGGCCGGTCAGCGCGCCAGGGAGGCCCCCTGCCGCGGCAGCCGGGCGATCAGTTCCTCGGCCTCCCGGCGGTGCGCGGCCGCCTGTTCCGGTTCGTCCAGGTAGGTGGCGAGCTCGGCGAGGGTGAGCGAGACCGGGCGCAGCGCGATGGAGGTGGAGGCGGCCCCGGCCACCATGCCGCGGTGCGGCAGCAGGTCGGCGTAGACCCCGGCCGCCTCCTCCCGCTCGTCCAGGGCCATCACGGCGAGCGCCCGCAGGGTGAGGAAGAAGGAGCGGTAGTAGTCCGGCGGGATCGGCCGCCGTTCCACCCGGGTGGCCCGCACCTCCTCCACCGGGCGGCCCGCCTGCAGCAGGGCCAGTGCCCGGATGTCCTCCACCAGCGGGCCGTAGAGCTCGGCGCCGCGCTCGATCAGCGGCAACTCCTCGACCAGCATGCCGCGTTGGAAGGCCCGAGTGAGCCGGTAGAGCGCGTCGAAGCCCTCCGCGTGGATCGAGTCCCGGGAGTACAGGCCCGCGATGGCGGCCCGGAAGCGGGCGTCGGCCTCCTCTTCCCGGCCCTCGATCAGCGCCAGCATGCCGAGCTGGCAGCGGCCCACGTCCACCAGTTCGGGGAGGTGGTAGGCCTCGGCGATCCGCAGCCCCGCGAGGGCGTGCTCACGCACCCCGGCGAAGTCGCTGCGGACGGCGGCCGCGGTGCACCACAGGTGCTCGGCCAGCCAGCGGTAGGCGGGCAGGTCGTGCTCGGTGGCGAGCGCGGACAGCTCGACGGCGATCGAGGTGCGCAGCTCGATCTGCAGCTCGTAGTCGTGCACCCGGGCCTGGGCGGCCAGGGCGTGCGCCAGCAGCACCGGATCGCCCTCCCGGCGGGCGATCGCCACCGCCTCGGCGGCCGCCGCCCAACCCTCCGGGCTGCCGGAGCAGTCGAGCTCGTAGGAGAGCGCGTCGAGCAGGTGGCAGCGGGTGGCGGGTGGCAGGTCGGGGCGGGCGAGGAGCGCGTTCAGGGCCTCGACGGCGGCGTGGTCGACCGTGCCGTACGGATGGGCCACCCACGGGGTCGGCTCGGTCCAGGAGGTCCAGGCGGCGACGGAGAGCTCGAACCGTCCGCTCTCCCGCGCCTGCTGGATGGCGGAGGCCCGGGTGGCCAGCGCGGCCCGGATCGCCCCCGCCCGCACCTGGGGCCCGCAGCAGCGCGCCGAGCAGCTCGATCCGGCGGGCCTGATGGTCCACCAGCTCGGCGGGGACGAGGTCGAGCAGCTCGACGGCCTGGCGGAGCAGGGCGGCGCAGGTCTCGTGGGCGTAGCGGCGCTCGGCCGCCTCGGCGGCGCGGACGGCGTACTCCACCGCCAGGTGGGCGGTCGCCGGGCTCGCGGAGTGGGCGAAGTGGTGGGCGAGGGCCGAGAGTTGGGTGGGGCGGCGGATGCGGAGCGCCTCGGCGACGCGGCCGTGCAGGCGGGAGCGGCGCAGGCGGGTGAGGTCGCCGTAGAGCGTGTCGCGGACCAGCGCGTGGGTGAACCGGACCACGCCGGGGGCGGGTTCGGTCAGCAGTCCTCCGCCCAGGGCGGTCTCCAGGGCGGCGTGCAGGCCGTCCTCGTCGTCCTGGGTCCGGTGCGGGGCGGTGAGTGGCCCGTACTGCGGGATGTCGCTCACCGCGTGCTGACGTACGGTCTGCGGCTCGTGCTGGGCGACGGCCGCCAGCAGGACGTCCACCTCCGCCTCCCGGCCCACCACCGCCGCGAGCCGGAGCACCTCCAGGGTCTCCGGCGGCAGCCGGTCGAAGCGGCGGCGCAGTACGTCCCCGACGCCCTGCGGCACCTCGGTGACGGCGACCAGCGCCCCCTCGGCGGCCAGCAGGCGGGCGCTCTCCCGGAGGTAGAACGGGTTACCACCCGTGCGTTACGGCCAGCGCGGCCACCGTCTCCGGTCGGACCGGGGCCGCGCAGACCGCCTCCACCAGCCGCCCGGCCTCGGCCGGGGCCCAGCCCGCTGAGCGGGAGTCGGCGCGGCGAGAGGCGGGCCAACTGGGCCCAGCGTCTCGGGTGAGTTCGCCCTCCCCCGGGCGGTGGGCAGGGATCAGCAGCAGTCCGGGGACGGCCGGGCCGGTGGGCCAGTTCACCGAGCAGCGCCCTGGTCTCCCGGTCGGGACGGCGTGCAGGTCGTCCAGCACCAGCACCACCGGGCGGGGCGGTGGCGACGGTCCGCAGCCAGTCGGCCACCGCGCGGTGGCAGCCGGAACCGCCCGGCGAGGGCGTCCTCCGGGCCCGGCGCGGCTGACGGCCCCTCGGTCTCCAGCAGCGGCGCCAGCAGACCGGCGAACGCCGGGCCCGGGGCACTGGCGGCCGCCAGCGCCCGCAGCGCCTCCGTCATGCCAGGCCGCCGGCGCCCCCTCCGTCTCGGGACACCGCCCGGCCGCCACCCAGCCATCCATCGGAGGCCAGTTCGACCCGCAGGCGGTGCAGCAGCGTGCTCTTCCCGGCCCCGCCTCACCGCTGACCAGCACCACCCCGCTGCCGCCCCCGGCCACCTGGGCCGCCGTCCCGCGCACGGTGCGCAGCTCGTCCTCCCGCCCGACGAACACCTCGGGACCACCGAACCGGGCGAGAAGGGGAGCCGGACCGCGCCGACGCCTCCGACCCGCCTCCGGCGCCACCTGGGGCCCGGCGTCCCGGCCGGACGGGAGGCAGCGGAGCCGGGCAGGCCCGTGGCCGGTCGGGTCGGCCGGGGTGCGACGGCGGTCGCGAAGCCGGTACCGACCGTTCGCGGGAGCGGGACGCCGTCGGCCACGGTCTCCCGGCCCGCCCCGCCATCGCTCCGCACGCCGCCGGGCCGGGCACCGTCGCCGGGGCCTGGCGTCCCACCTCCGTCGGCCGAACCACCTTCCCCCGTCGGTCCGTTGAGTCGGACCCGGCCTCTGGCTCGCGGCGGCAGCAGCTCGGTGTGCTGGTGCAGGACGGCCGACTCCAGGTCGGCCAGGGCCGGGCTCGGGTCGAGGCCGAGCTCCTCGCCGAGGAGGGTACGGGCGCGCCGCAGGGCGTCCAGTGCCTCCGCCTGCCGGTGCCCGGCCCAGAGGGCGAGGGCCAGCAGCCGCCAGCCCTCCTCCCGGTACGGGTGCTCCTCGGTGAGCGCCAGCGCCTGCGGCACGGCCACCGCCGAGTCCCCTCGCTCCAAATCCAGCTCGATCAGCAACTCCCTTGCCGAGAGCCGTAGTTCACCGAGTCGCGCGACCTCCCCGAGGGCCCACGGCCGGTCCGCGAACTCCCCGTACGCCTCTCCGCTCCACAGCCCCAGGCCCTCCCGGGCCGGGCCGGGGCGCCGCAGCTCGCGGGCCCGGACCAGCAACCGTTCGAAGTCCCGGGCATCCAGCGCCCCACTGCTGCGCGGCAGCCGCAGCGCGTACCCGGGGCCCTCACTGACCAGCAGTCGGGCCGCCTCGCGCGGCCCGCGCCCGGGCTCCAGCAGCCGCCGCAGATTGGACACGTACGCCTGCAGGAGGCACTCGCCTTGGCCGGCGGACGCCCCTGCCACAGACCCTCCACCAAGCGGTCGGCGGGCACCACGGCACCGTCCACGACCAGCAGTTGCCCCAGCACGGCACGCTGGTGCGGACCGCCCAGCCGAGCCGGCCGCCCGTCCACCTCGGCCCCGAGCGCCCCCAGCACCCGGACCCGCACCGCCCCCGCGTTCCGCTCCATCGCCCGAGCTTAAACCCGCCCTGACGTAGGGTCCCGATCAGCCCCGGAGGCCCGCAGACGTCTCGTCGGCGAACGGTTCGACCGTTCGTGCCGGACCGGTGCGGAGTCGGTCGCACCGATGCGGAGCCGGTCGATCCCGCCCCGCTGCGCAGCAGCACCGCGCTGAGCGGGACGAAGCCGCCCGTCCCGCCCGTGGCGGGGTCCTCGCCGGAGAGACGTCTGAGCAGGGCGACCGCGATCCGCTGGCCCTGGGCCTTGGCCGCTCCGCGCGCGGGCCGGTGTACAGGCCGTCGACGGTGCCTGCCAGAGCTGGACCCAGCGGCCGAAGTGTTCGCCGGTCAGGGGCTGTTGGGCGTGCAGGACGGCGTGCGGTTCGAAGACGTCGCGGCGGTACTCGGCGGTCCGGAGCAGGGCCCGCTCCCAGAAGTCGGCGATGTGCGGGAGGTGCCGCTCCAGCCGGGTGCCGGCCAGCGCGGTGAAGTACGGGCCGATCAGCGGGTCGGCGAAGGCCGCGCCGTAGAAGCGGCGGAGCAGCAGCTCCAGATCGGCGCGGTCCGGATGTCGGTGCGGTCCACGCCGCAAGGCTATGCCGGGGCCGCGGAACGCGGCAGGGTAATAGGTCCCGCCCACCGACCTGAGCTGGCAGGATGCTGCCATGACCTACCTCCCCGCCGCTGACCGCTACTCCTCGATGACCTACCGCCGGGCCGGACGGAGCGGGTGCTGCTGCTCCCCGCCGTGTCGCTCGGCCTCTGGCACAACTTCGGCGACACCCAGCCGCTGGAGGTGCAGCGCGCGGTGCTGCGCCGCGCCTTCGACCGGGGCGTCACCCACTTCGACCTGGCGAACAACTACGGCCCGCCGTACGGCAGCGCCGAGAAGAACTTCGGGACGCTGTACGCGCAGGACTTCCGCCCGTACCGGGACGAGCTGTTCATCGCCTCCAAGGCCGGGTACGACATGTGGCCCGGCCCGTACGGGGACGGCGGCAGCCGGAAGTACCTGCTGGCCAGCCTGGACCAGTCGCTGGGCCGGATGGGCCTGGACTACGTGGACGTCTTCTACTCGCACCGCTACGACCCCACCACTCCGCTGGAGGAGACCATGGGGGCGCTGGACACGGCGGTGCGCTCCGGCCGGGCGCTGTACGCGGCGATCTCCAACTACCCGGCGGAGCAGCACCGGGAGGCGGTGGCGATCCTGCGCGAGCTGGGCACTCCGGTGCTGCTGAACCAGGCCCGGTACTCGATCCTGGACCGGGGCGTGGAGGACGGTGTGCTGGAGGCCGTCGGCGAGACGCAGACCAGCCTGATCGCCTACTCCCCGCTGGCCCAGGGCCTGCTGACGGACCGCTACCTCTCCGGCGAGGTGCCGGTGGGCTCGCGGATGTCGGTCGGGCACTTCCTCAAGGAGGAGGCGCTGACCGGGGCGAAGCTGGAGCAGCTGCGCGCGCTGGCCAAGGTGGCCGAGCGGCGCGGGCAGTCGCTGGCCCAGCTGGCGCTGAGCTGGGTGCTGCGGGGACGAGCGGGTCTGCTCGGTGATCATCGGAGCCAGCAGCGTGGCCCAACTCGACCCAGAACCTGGACGCGTTGGCGGCCGGGCCGCTCACCGCCGAGGAGCTGGCGGAGATCGACGCGCTGACCCGCTGAGCGGAAGGAGGCGGTGCCGCCCGGGAAGCAGCCCCCGGGCGGCACCGCCCCGGATCAGGACGCCGGGGTGTACTTGTAGCCGACCCGGCGGACGGTGACGATGCTGTCGCGGTGCGCCGCGCCGAGCTTGCGGCGCAGCCGGGCGACGTGGACGTCCCACGGTGCGGCCGTCGCCGACGTGGCCGTAGCCCCAGACCGCGGTGACCAGGTGTGTACGACGGCGTGTTGC
>NZ_BAAAYB010000093.1:0-84255 GCF_039535905.1 Kitasatospora albolonga
GGTGGTGAAGTCGCTGGCGGAGGCGTACGTCCACCCCGGGGTGGCCTGGCCTCGGTTGATCATGGACGGTGACCGGGTGGTCGGCTTCCTGATGGCCTTCCTGGCCATCGACTGGTTCGGTGACGGCAGCGGCGACGTCCGGTCCGGACTGTGGCGGCTCAACATCTCCGCCGAGGCGCAGGGGCGCGGCTACGGGCGCTTCGCGGTGCAGGAGGTGGCGGCCGAGATCCGCCGCCGCGGCGGCCGCCGGCTCTTCGTCACCTGGCACCAGGGCCCGGCCAGCCCGGAGAACTTCTACCTGGGCCTGGGCTTCCGCCCCACCGGCGAACTGAGCGACGGCGAGATCGTCGGGGTCCTGGAACTGATCTGACCTCAGGAGCCGTCGCCGCCACTGCCGCCGCCGTCACCGCCGACGTACGGCTGGGTGGCGCGGCGGCGGTTCGACTTGCCGAAGGCCTCGGCGGTGGCGGTGAGGATCCGGATGGCCGTGACGACGCCGTGGGTCCAGCGGGGGCCGCCGCGCTCGGCCCAGAGGATGCAGACGCAGCCGAACGCGACGAAGGCGAGCAGGGCGACGAGCAGCAGATCGATCATGTTCCCCACCTGAGGCGCTAGGTGTCGTGAGTGGGGATCATCGCAGATCGGAGGTGGTACGGGTACCCCTGGCGGGCAGGTGTGCCCGAACGGGAATCAGCTGGGCCTGGGGCGGGCGAGGAGCGGTGCGAAGGGGGCGGCGGCGGGGTGCCAGGGGGCCTCGTACTCCCAGGAGACCCACGCGGTCGGGGGGAGGAGGGCGAGGCAGTCGGCGAGTGGGAGGGTGCCGGAGCCGAGCGGGAGGGGAGTGAGGTCCTCGGGGGAGGCGATGTCCTTCACCTGGGTGTAGCCGAGCCAGGGGGCGAGGGCGGTGTGGGAGTCGGCGGGGGTCTCGCCGGCCAGGTGGGTGTGCATCAGGTCCCAGAGGCCGCCGACGGCGGGGGAGCCGACGGCGGCGGCGAGCCGGGCGACGGCGCGGGCGGAGCGGTGGGTGTCGTGGGTCTCGACCAGGACGCGGACGCCGAGCGCGGTGGCGGTCGGGGCGATGGCGGTCAGGCGGCGGACGGCAGTGGCGTCGTTGCCCCGCGGGAAGACCCGGACGTACGGGGCGCCGAGGTCGGCGGCCAGCCGGAGGTGGGCGGTGAGCTCGGCGAGGACGGGGCCGTCCTCGCCCGGTTCGGCGATCCGGAGGTAGGAGCAGACGGCGAGGGGCAGCACGCCGGAGGTGGTGAACTGCCGGGCCAGGGCGGTGCGTTCGGCGGTGCCGAGGTCGAGGTGGACCGGCTCGCCGGGGGTGCAGCGCAGTTCGACGCCGTCCCAGCCGTGCTCGGTGGCCAGGCGCAGGACCTCGGGGACGGGGAGGCCGGGCAGGCCGAGGGTGGAGAAGGCCCACCTCATCGCCGCACCTCCACGGTGGCGTCGCCGAGCGAGGCGGTGACGGAGGAGCCGTCGGGCCAGTGGACGTGCAGCGTGGTGCCGGTGACCGCGACGGAGGGGGACGGGCCGTCGGGGGTTCCGGCGAGGCGGGCGGTGCAGGCGAAGAGCCCGTCGGTGACCGCGCCGGTGAGGGCGGGGAGGGTGGCGTCCGGGCCGTAGGCGGTGCCCTCGGGGAGGTGGTGGGCCGTCAGGGCGGTGTAGCCGTGCACCGGGTGGAGCGAGGAGTGCAGCCGGGCGGCGGTGACGGCCCAGCCGGTCTGGCGGGCGGGGGTGCCGGGTGCCGCGCCGGTGACCAGGTGGGCGCGGACCTCGTCGGGGCCGTGGGCCAGGGTGAGCGAGGTGATCCGGACGCCGTCGGCCGGGGTGGAGTGGGAGGCGGCCCAGCCGGGGCCGGTGCCGAGCGGGGTGATCCGGCCGCGTCCGGTGGGGGCGCCGTTGATCGTCAACCCGAAGTGGTTGTCCGGGAGTTCGGCGGAGAAGGTGGGGCCGGTGGCGGTGGAGTGGGCGCAGCGGGCGTACAGCGGGTCGTCCGGCAGTGCCGCGCCGTCGGCGGGCTGGTCGTCGCTGCCGTGGTTGTGCACCCGGACCAGCCCGTCGGCGGCCGTCGACTGCACCAGTAGGCCGGGGGCGGCCAACGGCCGGACGGAGTCGGCCAGTTCGGCGGGTGCGGGCTGTTCGGTGGCGGTCCAAGCGGGGTGGTCGGCGGGGAGCAGCAGGCCGAGGAAGCCCTTGCTCGACCAGTAGGGCGAGGCGGGGCCGGAGTAGGGCTGGACCATCGGGGGGTGCGCGCCGTACCAGCCGAGGGTGAGCAGGCCGCGCCGGTCGGCGGCGCCGCGGTCGAGGAAGTGCCGCAGCGCGCCGGAGGCCAGCCGCCTGGTGGTGCCGGGGGTCAGCGGGGTGTGGCCGGTGAGGGCGCCGAGCCAGAGCGGGCGGCCGCGGCGTGACGGTAGATCAGGGACCGGCCCTGGTGCAGCGGGGCGCCGTCGGCGCCGAAGGTGCGGGCGTAGCCGTCGAGGTGGGCGGCCAGGCGGGCGCCGTGGCGGGCGAGCAGCTCGGCGTCGCCGGACAGGTGGGCGTGCAGCACGGGGTAGAGGTGCAGGGCCCAGCCGTTGTAGTGGTCGACGGCGCGCGGGCGGCCGTCGGTGTACCAGCCCTCGCCGAGGTACCAGCCGTCCAGCTTGGCCAGCCCCCGGGTGACGGCGGCCCGGCAGGCCTCGGCGTCGGTGCCGGCCTCCTCCAGCAGGCCGGGGTCGGTGGCGTCTAGCTCGCCGAGGAAGCCGGCCACCGTGAGCGGGAAGAGGTGCCAGTTGTTGTCGACCGGTTCGCGGTGGAGGGCGGCGGCCAGCCAGCGGGCGGCGCGGAGCCGGACGGGGTGGTCCAGGAGCTCCCAGAGCCAGGGGCGGGTGAGGCGCAGGGCGAGGGCGATCGAGGCGGCCTCGACCATCGGCTGGCCCCGGTCGGTGATCGGGGGCCAGGCCTCCGCCGAGGCCGGGTCGGTGCCGGTGGCCAGGCCGGCGGCGTAGCGCTCCAGCAGGCCGGTGGGGTCCTCGCCCCGGGCGCCGGCGGTGCGGAAGGCGGCGAGCAGGAAGGTGCGGGCGTAGCCCTCCAGGCCGTCCGAGGCGGGGCCGGACCAGCTGGGGCGGGGGCCCGGCAGGTCGATCCGGGCCAGGCCGGGGGAGGCGTACGGGCGGACGGCGGCCAGCAGACCGTCTGCGGCGGCCTCCCAGTGGGCCCTGGTCCAGCCGGTGTGCGGGCTGAGGGCGCGGTCCTCCGCGGGGAGCGGGAAGGGAGCGGGCATGGCGGCTGGCATGGGTGTCCTCCGTCCGGGGCTTACCGGGCCGAATCTAGGAGGAGGGTGATCACCCGTCAAGGTCGGGCGATCAAATGATCGATACAGAGATCAGATCGGATCATTCGATCCAGATCTCTTGACTCCGATCGGAGGGCGGCCCAAGATGGCGGTCACACCTCGTCAGATCGTCGTAAGAACGGTGATCCGGCATCAAAGCGGTGCAATTCCCCCCTCACTGCCAGGAGCCGAGCCATGTCCGCTAACCCCACCCGCCCCCGCAGAGCCCTCCTGCTCGGCGCCTGCGCGCTCTCGCTCGCCCTGCTCACCGCCTGCGGCAGCGGTGGCTCCGGCTCCACCCAGGCGGCCGCGGGCGAGCAGGCCACCGACGGCAAGCCGGTCACGCTCACCTTCTGGGGCTGGGCCAAGGGCACCAAGGACGTGGTGGCCGCGTTCAACGCCTCCCACCCGAACGTCCAGATCACCTTCGAGGAGATCCCCTCGGGCAACGCGGGCGGCTACGCCAAGATCGCCAACGCGGTGAAGGCGGGCAACGCCCCCGACGTCTTCAACGTCGAGTACCCCCAGCTGCCCGACTTCGTCAGCCAGGGCGCGGTGCAGGACATCTCCAAGCTGGTCACCGCCGACCTCAAGGCCAAGTACCTGCCGCAGGCCATCGAACTGACCACCCTGGGCGGCAAGAACTGGGCGCTGCCGCTGGACGCGGCCCCGCAGTCCTTCTACTACCGCAAGGACCTCTTCGAGAAGGCCGGCATCACCGCCCCGCCCAAGACCTGGGACGAGTTCCGCACCGCCGCCCAGAAGCTCAAGCAGGCCGACCCCACCACCCGGATCGCCACCTTCTTCCCCGACGACCCGAGCACCTTCGAGGCGCTCGCCTGGCAGGCCGGGGCCACCTGGTTCGGCACCAAGGGCGATGCCTGGCAGGTCGCCCTGACCACCCCGCAGACCGCCAAGGTCGCCGACTACTGGCAGCAGATGATCGGCGAGGACCTGGTCCGCTCGATGCCCTCGTTCAGCCAGCAGTGGACCGCCTCGCTGCAGAAGGGCGAGACGGCCGGCTACCTGGGCGCCTCCTGGGGCGGCGGCGTGCTCAAGTCCTCGGTGCCGGACGGCTCCGGCAAGTGGGCCGTGGCCCCGATCCCGACCTGGGACGGCAGCCCCGCCAGCGGCATGCTCGGCGGCACCACCTTCGCCGTCTCCAAGGACAGCAAGAAGGCCAAGGCCGCCGTCGAGTTCGCCACCTGGGCCACCACCACCCCCGAGGGCATCAAGGCCCGGATCTTCTCCGGCACCTCCTCCGCCTACCCGGCCGCGCCCGAGCTGGTGCCCGTCGCCAAGGCCGCCTTCGACACCGCCTTCTACGGTGGCCAGGACATCTACGCGGTCTACCAGGACGCGGCCAAGTCCATCAAGCCGAACTGGAGTTGGGGCCCCCGCGATGGGCGCCACCAACACCTCGCTGAAGGACGCCTTCGGCAAGCTGTCCGGCGGCACCACCCTCGGCCAGGCCGTGGACGGCGCCCAGAGGGCCACCGTGGCCGAGCTGAAGAACCGCGGCCTCAAGGTCGCCGAGTGACCAGCTCCGTCACCCGGCGGAGGAAGAGCGGGAACGGGGCCGCCGCCACCCTGCTGGCCCCGTTCCTGCTCCTCTTCACCGCCTGCACCCTGGTCCCGATCGGCTACGCCCTCTGGCTCAGCCTGCACAGCGAGCGCAGCTCAGGCCTCGGCTTCGGCGGCTCGGAGACGGTCTTCACCGGGATCGGCAACTACACCCGGGCCCTGGCCGACCAGGCCTTCCGCGAGGGCTTCCTGACGACGGCCCAGTACTGCCTGCTCTACATCCCGCTGATGACCGGTCTGGCCCTCGGCCTGGCCCTGCTGCTGGACTCCGCGCTGGCCCGGGCCCGCCGCTTCTTCCAACTGGCGCTCTTCCTCCCGCACGCGGTGCCCGGCATCATCGCCGCGCTGGTCTGGATGTACCTGTACACCCCCGGCATCAGCCCGGTGATCGGTGCCCTGGAGGGCCTCGGCACCCAGCCCGACCTGCTCGGCCACCCGCTCCCCGCCGTGGTGAACATCGCGCTCTGGGAGTGGACCGGCTACAACATGGTGATCTTCTACGCCGCGCTGCAGGCCATCCCGCGGGAGGTGCTGGAGGCCGCCGTGGTCGACGGCGCCGGCCCGCTGCGCACCGCGCTGAGCGTGAAGATCCCGCTGATCCGGGCCTCGATCACGATGGTCGGCCTGTTCACCGTGATCGGCTCGCTCCAGCTCTTCACCGAACCGATGATCCTGCACGGCGCCTCACCCGGCGTCAGCTCCACCTGGACCCCGAACATGTACGCCTACACCGCCGCCTTCGAGAAGGGCGACTACGGACTGGCCGCCGCGGCCTCGGTGCTGCTGGCCCTGACCGCCGCCGCCCTCTCCTTCCTGGTCACCCGCTTCGGCCGCGGCCGCAAGGAGGCGAGCGCCGGATGAGCACGACCCGCACCGCCCGCCGCCCCTGGTCGCTCTCCAGGACCGCCGTCAACGGCGCCCTGCTGCTGGCCACCGCCTACACCCTGCTCCCGCTCGGCTGGCTGCTCACCGCCGCCGCCAAGGACACCGGCGACCTGATCGGCGGCCGCGCCCTCACCGCCGACACCTGGCACCTGGGCGCCAACCTCCAGGCGCTGGCCACCAGCGGGGACGGCATCTACTTCCGCTGGTACCTCAACTCCCTGCTCTACGCCGGGATCGGGGCCCTGCTCTGCGCCCTGGTCTGCGTCTGCGCCGGGTACGCCTTCCAGGTCTACGACTTCCCCGGCAAGGAGAAGGTCTTCGGCCTGGTCCTGCTCGGCGTGCTGGTGCCGACCACCGCGCTCGCCCTGCCGATGTACCTGCTCGCCTCCGAACTCGGCGTGGTGAACACCTTCTGGTCGGTCTTCATCCCCTCCCTGGTCAACCCCTTCGGGGTCTACCTGGCCCGGGTGTTCGTGGCCGGCTACGTGCCCGGCGAGGTGCTGGAGGCCGCCCGGATGGACGGCGCCGGCGAGCTGCGCACCTTCTGGTCGATCGGCCTGAAGATGGTGATGCCCGGCTTCGTGACCGTGTTCCTGTTCCAGTTCACCGCGATCTGGAACAACTTCTTCCTCCCGCTGGTGATGCTCTCCGACAGCCGGCTGTTCCCGGTCAGCCTCGGCCTCTACAGCTGGAACGCGCAGACCCGCGCCTTCCCCGAGTACTACCCCCTGGTGGTCACCGGTTCGCTGCTCGCCGTGCTCCCGCTGGTGATCGCCTTCGTCGTGCTCCAGCGCCACTGGAAGGCCGGACTGACCGCAGGGAGCGTCAAGTGACCCTCTACCAGGAGACTCCCGTGACCCAGCCCGACCCGACCGCGCAGCGCAGGCCGCGCGCCCTGCTCGCCATGGAGCGCGGCCTCGCCGAGCGGCTGATCGACCGGGACACCCTCGCCCGGCTCACCGAACTCGCCGACCTCGACCCCCGGTTGGTGGTGGACGACTTCACCACCCCGGCCGCCCGGGCCGCCCTCGCCGAGGCCGAGGTGATCGTCAGCAGCTGGGGCTGCCCGCCGCTGGACGAGACCGTGCTGGCCGCCGCCCCCCGGCTGCGCGCCGTGATCCACGCGGCCGGCTCGGTCAAGCACCACATCACGGAGGCCTGTTGGCGGCGCGGCCTGGAGGTCACCTCCGCCGCCTGGGCCAACGCGCTCCCGGTGGCCGAGTACACCGTCGCCGCCGTGCTGCTGGCCAACAAGCAGCTGCTGCGGATCCGGGAGGACTACCGGGCCCGCCGCACCCGGCACGACTGGCAGGACGCCTACGCCGCCTCCGGCAACTACCGCCGCACCGTCGGCGTGGTCGGCGCCTCCCGGATCGGGCGGCGCGTGCTGGAGCTGCTCCGCCCGTACGACCTGGAGCTGCTGCTGCACGACCCGTACGTGACGGCCGAGGAGGCCCGTGAACTCGGGGCCCGGAGCGTGGAGTTGGACGAACTCTGCGCCTCCTCGGACGTGGTGACGGTGCACGCGCCCGAGCTGCCCGCCACCCACCACCTGATCGACGCCCGGCGGCTGGCCCTGATGCCGGACGGCGCCACCCTGGTGAACACCTCCCGCGGCTCGCTGCTCGACCAGGACGCACTGGTCGCCGAGCTGGTCACCGGCCGGCTCGACGCGGTGCTGGACGTGACCGTCCCAGAGGTGCTGCCCGCCGACTCCCCGCTGTACGAGCTGCCCAACGTGGTGCTCACCCCGCACGTGGCCGGCTCCCTCGGCGGCGAACTCCACCGGATGGCCGCCGCAGCCGCCGACGAACTGGCGCGCTACGCGGCCGGGTTGCCCTTCGCGCACCCGGTGCTTCCGCAGGACATCGCCCGCAGCGCCTGACGCCTGCGGCGCACCATCGGCACCTGGCCCACCGTTCCGGACGTACCGGTCGGCGTCCTCCGCCGCGCGCGGTTCCTCGCGCCCCCGGATTCTGCAACTCTTCTAAGGAGACTTTCCTATGCCCCGCAGGGTGATCGGCATTGTGATGAACGGTGTCACCGGCCGGATGGGCTACCGCCAGCACCTGGTCCGTTCGATCCTGGCCATCCGCGAGCAGGGCGGTCTGCCGCTCGGTGACGGTGAGGTGCTGTGGCCGGAGCCGATCCTGGTGGGCCGCAGCGAGCTGAAGCTGAAGGAGTTGGCGGACCGTCACGGCCTGACCCACTGGACCACCTCGCTGGAGGAGGCGCTGGAGCACCCGTTGGCGGAGGTCTACTTCGACGCGCAGGTGACTCCGGCGCGGGAGTCCGCGCTGCGGGCCGCCATCGCGGCGGGCAAGCACGTCTACACGGAGAAGCCGACGGCCGAATCCCTGGACGCCGCCCTGGAGTTGGCCAGGCTCGCGCGGGAGGCGGGGGTGTGCAACGGCGCGGTGCAGGACAAGCTCTTCCTCCCGGGCCTGCTCAAGCTCAAGCGGCTGGTCGACGGCGGCTTCTTCGGGCGGATCCTGTCGGTGCGCGGGGAGTTCGGCTACTGGGTGTTCGAGGGCGACTGGCAGGACGCGCAGCGCCCGTCGTGGAACTACCGGGCCGAGGACGGGGGCGGGATGATCCTGGACATGTTCCCGCACTGGCGCTACGTGCTGGACAACGTCATCGCCCCGGTGCGGTCGGTGTACGCGCACACCGCCACCCACATCCCGCGGCGCGTGGACGAGCAGGGGCGCGCGTACGAGGCCACCGCCGACGACGCGGCGTACGGCGTCTTCGAGTTGGAGGGCGGGATCACCGCGCAGATCAACTCCTCGTGGGCGGTGCGGGTCGACCGCGACGAGCTGGTGGAGTTCCAGGTGGACGGCACCGAGGGCAGCGCGGTGGCGGGGCTGCGCAACTGCCGCGTCCAGCACCGGGCCTCCACCCCCAAGCCGGTGTGGAACCCGGACCTGCCGGCCACCGAGTCGTTCCGCGAGCAGTGGCAGCAGGTGCCGGACAACGCCGAGTTCGACAACGGCTTCAAGATCCAGTGGGAGCTGTTCCTGCGCCACGTCGCGACCGGCTCGGCCTACCACTGGGACCTGCTGGAAGGCGCCAAGGGCGTCCAACTCGCCGAGCTGGGACTGCGGTCCGCCCGTGAGGGTCGCCGCCTGGACGTCACGGAGCTGTCGCTGTGACCACCGTCGACCTGCCCGGCACCGGCTCCCACCTCCTGCGGGAGCCGCTCGCCCTCCCCGCCGGCCCCGCACCGGTCGGCCGCACCGTCTTCGCCGCCGCCCACGTCGTCGCCGACCCGCTGGGCCACAACGCCCCCGGCGCCCCGGCTGCCGTCGACTGGGAGAGCACCCTGGCCTTCCGCCACCACCTGTGGTCACTCGGCCTCGGGGTGGCCGACGCGATGGACACCGCGCAGCGCGGGATGGGCCTGGACTGGGCCGCCACGGCCGAGTTGATCCGCCGCAGCGGCGCGGAGGCGCGGGCGGTGGGCGGACGGCTGGCCTGCGGGGTGGGGACCGACCAGCTCAGCGCACCCGCCGCCCTGGACGAGGTCCGGGCCGCCTACGCCCAGCAGCTGGAGGTGGTGGAGGACGCGGGCGCGCAGCCGATCCTGATGGCCAGCCGGGCGCTTGCCGCCACCGCGCGCGGCCCGCAGGACTACCTCGACGTCTACGGCGAGCTGATCGAGCAGGCCGGGCGGCCGGTGATCCTGCACTGGCTGGGCGAGATGTTCGACCCGGCGCTGGCCGGCTACTGGGGCTCCGCCGACCTCGACGCGGCCACCGACACCGTCCTGAGCCTGATCCGTGAGCACGCCGACCGGATCGACGGCATCAAGGTCTCGCTGCTGGACGCCGGCCGCGAGGTCGCCCTGCGCCGGGCCCTGCCGGACGGGGTGCGGCTCTACACCGGGGACGACTTCCACTACCCCGAGCTGATCCGCGGCGACGAACTCGGCCACAGCGACGCCCTGCTGGGCGTCTTCGACCCGATCGCCGCCGTCGCCGCGGCCGCCCTGCGGGCCCTGGACACCGGTGACCTGGCCGCCTACGACGCGCTGTTCGCCCCGACCCTGCCGCTGGCCCGGCACCTGTTCGCCGCACCGACCTTCCACTACAAGACCGGCATCGTCTTCCTCGCCTGGCTGGCCGGCCACCAGTCGCACTTCACCATGGTCGCCGGTGCCCAGAGCGGTCGCTCCGTCCCCCACCTGATCGAGCTCTTCCGACTCGCCGACCGGGCGGGCGTCCTGCCCGATCCGGACCTGGCCGCGCAGCGCATGAGCAGCTTCCTGGCGGTGTCCCTGTGATGCGCGGACTCTCGCTCAACCAGATCACCACCAAGGGGTGGACCCTTCCCGAGGCCGTCCGGGGTTGTGCGGAGGCCGGGATCGAGGGGATCGGCCTCTGGCGGGACAAGGTGGCCGAGACGGGGGTGGCCCGGGCCGCCAAGCTCTGCCGGGAGGCCGGACTGACCGTCAGCAGCCTGTGCCGGGGCGGCTTCCTGACCGCCGCCACGCCGGAGGGGCGGCGCGCGGCGTTGGCCGACAACCTCCAGGCGATCGAGGAGGCGGCCGAACTCGGCACCGACACCCTGGTCCTGGTGGTCGGCGGTCTGCCGGAGGGCTCCCGCGACCTGCCCGGCGCCCGTGCCAGGGTGGCCGACCTGCTCGCCGAACTGGCCCCGCACGCGGGTGACTTCGGCGTCCGCCTGGCCATCGAGCCGCTGCACCCGATGTTCTGCGCCGACCGCGCCGTGGTCTCCACCCTCGGCCAGGCCCTCGACCTCGCGGAGCCCTTCCCCGCCTCGCAGGTCGGCGTCGTCGTCGACAGCTACCACGTCTGGTGGGACCCGCAGTTGGCGGAGCAGATCGCCCGGGCGGGGGAGCGGATCGCCGCCTACCAGCTCTGCGACTGGACCCTCCCCCTCCCCGCCGACGCCCTGCTCGGACGCGGCCACGTCGGCGACGGCTTCATCGACTTCCGGGCGCTGGACGCGATGGTGGCGCAGGCCGGGTACACCGGCTGGGTGGAGGTTGAGATCTTCAACCAGCAGATCTGGGACACCCCCGGCGCCGAGACCCTCCACACCGTGGTCGAGCGCCACCGGACCCACGTGACGGACCGTCCGTGAAGGTCGTGATCGCGCCGGACTCCTTCAAGGGGACGGCCACCGCTGCCGAGGCCGCCGAGGCCCTGGCGGCCGGGTGGCGCTCGGTCCGGCCGCAGGACCGCCTGGTCCTGCGGCCGATGGCCGACGGCGGCGAGGGCACCCTCGCCGCCGTCGCGGGTCCGGCCCCGCTCCACCGGGTGCCCGGCTGCACCGGCCCGGACGGCCGTCCGGTGACCGGTCTGTTCGCCCTGCTGCCGGACGGCACCGCCGTGGTCGAACTCGCCACCGCCAGCGGTCTCCCGCTGATGGACCGCCCGGCCCCGCTCACCGCCACCACCCGCGGCACCGGCCAGACCGTGGCCGCCGCCCTCGATGCGGGCGCCACCCGCCTGCTGATCGGCCTCGGCGGCTCCGCCTCCACCGACGGCGGCACCGGCCTGCTCACCGCCCTCGGCCTGCGTCTGCTCGACCACCGGGGTCTTGAACTTCCGGACGGCGGAGGGCCCTTGGCGTCCGTGGCCGCCGTCGACCGCGGCGCGCTGCGACCGCCTCCGGCCGACGGGGTCCACCTCCTCACCGACGTCACCAACCCCCTCCTCGGCCCCACCGGCGCGGCCGCCGTCTACGGACCGCAGAAGGGGGCCACCCCGGCCGACATCGCCGCCCTCGACCACGGACTGACCCGCCTGGCCGCACTCCTCGGCGGCGAGCCGCAGCGGCCCGGCGCCGGAGCGGCGGGCGGCACCGCGTACGGCCTGCACACCCTCTGGTCCGCCGGGATCACCCCGGGAGCGGCGGCCGTCGCCGACCTGCTCGGCCTCGACGAGGCGGTCGCCGACGCCGACCTCGTGATCACCGGCGAGGGCCGCTACGACGCGACCTCCCACCAGGGCAAGGCCGTCGGCGAGGTCCTCCGCCGCGCCGCACGCACCCGCACCGCCGTGGTGGCCGGCGCCTCCGACCTCCCCGTCCTGACCCTGACCGCCCTGGCCGGCTCCTCCCGGGCCGCCCTGGACGCCCCGCTGCACTGGCTGGCGGTGGCCGGTGCGAAGCTTGCGGCAGGTGAGGCGGCCCGCGGCGGCGGGTAGGGGCCGGGAGAGCGAGGGGGAGAACATGACCGAAGGTCAGGACAGCGGTGTGGTCGTCTACTGGCGGCCGATGTGCCCGTACTGCGTGAAGCTGATGACCCAGCTGCGCTTCACGGACCTGGAGTACACCACCGTGAACATCTGGAAGGACCCCGAGGCCGCCGCCTACGTCCGCTCCGTCGCCGACGGCAACGAGACCGTCCCCACCGTCTCGGTGGCCGGCCACGCCCTGGTCAACCCGTCCCGCCGCGACCTGCTCGCCGCCGTCGACACCCACGCCCCGCAGGCCCGCAAGCGCGGCTGACCACCCGTCACCGGCCGGGCCCCGACCGCGCCTCAGGCCCCGACCGCGCCTCAGGCCGCGCCGGGGTCGTGGCCGGTGACGGCGCGCGCGTAGGCGTGCAGCGCGCCGATCACCTCCGCGCGGGTGCGGCGGCCGGCCAGCACCTCCATCTGGTACCCGTCCTCCATCGCCAGCAGGCTGCTGGCCAGCAGCCGCGGCGAATCGGCGAGGCGGAAGTGGCCCTGGGCCTCGCCGAGCACCAGGATGCCGTAGTAGACCGCCACCTGACGTTCGGTCAGCGCGGAGTCCAGGGCGGCCGCGCGCGGGTCGCGCAGGCTCCTGGGCCAGTACTCGAAGAGCAGCCGCGGCAGCAGGTCGTCCGGGCCGGTGGCGACGCCGGAGGCGATGCAGTCGCGCAGCCGCAGGCGGGCGTCGGGCTCCTGTTCGGCGGCCTGCTCGCGGGCCCGGCAGAAGCGCTCGATGGCCTGCTGGAAGGTCTCGTACATCAGCTCGTCGAGGTCGCCGTAGTAGTACAGGACGGCCGCCGGGGTGACTCCGGCCTCGGCCGCCACGTCCTTGAGGCGCAGCCCCTCCAGGCCCCGACTGAGCAGCGCCCGCTGGGCCGCCTCGCCGAGCTCGGCCCGCCGTGCGTCCTGGTCCTTGCGCCGCGCCACTGATCCGTCTCCCGGTCGTTGCTGAAGGTGAGCGTAACGATACCCGACCAGCTCTTGACGCCAGTGGGGCCTTTTCTTTAAATCTCTGTTTAACGAAAACGCCCCGACCCCACCGGGAGTGCCCCCGTGTCCACCCTCATCACCACCGGCACCACCACGAAGGGCCTACGCCCGGGCTCGGTGGGGCTGCTGGCCTCCGTCGCGCTCGGCCTCTCCTCGGTCGCCCCCGCCTACTCGATAGCCGTCACGCTCGGCTTCGTCACGGTGGTGGCCGGCGACGCGGCTCCCGCCGCGCTGCTGCTCGGCTTCGTGCCGATCCTGCTCACCGCCTTCGCCTTCCGCGAGCTCAACCGCGAACTGCCGGACTGCGGAACGACGTTCGTCTGGACCACCCGGGCCTTCGGGCCGTTCGCCGGGTGGCTCTCCGGCGGCTGGGTGGTGCAGTGCGCGACGCTGATCGCGATGACCGCGCTGGCCCGGGTCGGTGCGGGCTACCTGCTCGGGCTGCTGGGGCTCTCCGACAGGGCCGGGAACGGCGCCGCGGTGACCGTCACGGCGGTGCTGCTGCTCGGCGGGGCCACCCTGCTGGCCCGCAGGGGGCTGCAGCTCGCCGCGGCGGTGCAGTACGCACTGCTGGCGCTGCAACTGCTGGCCCTGCTCGCCTTCGGGGTGGCGGCCCTGGCCGCCGACGGTGCCACCGCGCCCTCGCCGGGCTGGCTCGACCCCTTCGGCTTCGACGGGTTCGGGCCCTTCGCGGAGGCGGTGATCCTCTGCCTCTACATCTACTGGGGCTGGGACGCGCTGATCACCGCCAACGAGGAGACCGTCGACAGCGCCCGGACCCCGGGGCGGGCCGCCGTCATCTCCACCCTGGTCCTGCTCGCCACCTACCTCTTCACCGCCTTCGCCGCGATCTCCTTCGCCGGGACCGGCACCGAGGGCGGAGGGCTCGGCAGCCCGGACAACGCGGCCGACGTGCTGGCCGCCCTCGCACCGGCCGTGCTCGGCGGCGGCCTCGCCACGGTGGTGCAGCTGGCGGTCTGCGTCTCGGCCGTCTCCGCCCTGCTCACCTGTCTGGTCGGCAGTTCCCGGGCGACGCTGTCGATGGCCTCGCACGGAGCCCTGCCCCGGCGCTTCGCCCGGATCCACCCCCGCCACGGCACCCCGGCGTTCGGCACCACCGTCTTCGGCGCGGCCGCAGCCGTGGTGCTGGTCCTGCTGACCCTGCTCTCCGCCGACTTCCTCGGGGACGCGATCCTCTCGGTCGGCCTGCTGATCGCCCTCTACTACGGCGTCACCGGCCTGGCCTGCGTCTGGTACTTCCGCCGCACCCTGCGCCGCTCCGCCCGGGACCTGCTGTTCAGGGGCCTGCTGCCGCTGGCCGGCGGCCTGATGATGATCGCCGCCTTCGCCCGGACCGCCTACGACATGGTCGACCCCGGCTACGGCTCCACCTCCGTCGGCGGAGTGGGCGGGGTCTTCCTGCTGGGCGTCGGCTCGATCCTGCTCGGTGCGGCGGCGGCCCTGCTCGCCCGGGCCCGATTCCGCGCCTTCTTCCGCACCGGCCGCGACAGCGTGGCCGGACCGACCGTCAAGGACCACTGACCATGCGCACCCTGGCCATCGCCGCCCTCCAGACCACCCCCGTCCCCTTCGACCCCGAGGCCACCTGGGAGCGGTTCGCCGCCCAGGTCCGGGCCGTCCGAGCCACCTTCCCGCACGTCCAACTGGTCGTCGTGCCGGAGCTGTTGCTGGCCGCCGAGGCACCCCTGCTGCAGGCGCGGACCGACTGGATGGAGCAGGTGGCGGAGAGCGTCCCCGGCCCGCTCACGGACCGGATCGGCGAGCTGGCCCGGGAGACCGGGCTCTGGCTGGTGCCCGGCAGCCTCTACGAACGGGACGCGGACGGGCGGATCTTCAACACCGCGATCGCCGTCTCGCCGCAGGGGGAGATCGCGGCCCGGTACCGGAAGGTCTTCCCGTGGCAGCCCTACGAGACCACCGAGCCGGGCCACGAGTTCGTGGTCTTCGACCTCCCGGGCATCGGCCGGGCCGGGCTGGCCATCTGCTACGACGGCTCCTTCCCCGAGACGGTCCGTCAACTGGCCTGGCTGGGTGCCGAGGTGGTGATCCAGCCGACCCTGACCACCACCCGGGACAGGGAGATGGAGCTGGTCTGCGCCCGGGCCAACGCCTGGACCAACCAGGTCTACGTGGTGAACCTCAACGCGGCCGACCCGGCCGGGGTGGGCCACAGCGCGATCGTCGACCCGGAGGGCACGGTGCGTCAGCAGGCGGCCGGCGGGGAGGAGGTCCTGGTCGACGTCCTCGACCTGGACGCCGTCACCCGGGTGCGGCAGTACGGCAGTTCGGGGCTGAACCGGCCCTGGGCCCAGCTGGAGCGCTACGGGCAGGCCATCGAGCTGCCCGCCTACGGCGGTGCCTTCCGGCCCCGGCCGTCCGGGCGGGGGTGAGCGCCGGTCAGGGGGAGGGGAAGAGCTTGGCGGCCACCAGGAGCAGCAGGACGGGCAGGCTGAGGAAGGCCAGGGAGGCCAGCAGGCAGCCGAGTTCGGCCAGTGCGTGTCCGGTGGACTGGTACCGGACCGGGGTCTGGTGCCCCGCCGGTGTCGTGCGCCACTTGCCCGAGGTCCGACTCACCGGGCCAGTCTCCGGCAGGCCCGGGGGCCGGCGCCTGAGCTTGTTCTTTAACCTCAGGGCCCTGGATGCTGGCGTCGTCATGGTTGTGCCAGTGGATGGGACAAGTCGCGGTGATCGAGTCCGTCAGGTACCCGTCGCAGTGCTCGGGCTGCGGCTCCGAGATGGAGTGCGTCGGCGTTCAGGCGTTGGTTGGGCAGAGGCTTGAATGGGACATCGGCTACCACTGCTCCGTCTGCGGCGACGCGTTGTACGAGTGCGGGCCGGGAGGAAGCTGCATACCGGACGACCTGCGCCGGCGTCTTCTGGCCGAACACGGCGAGGCGCGGCTCATACTCAGTGACCCTCTCGCCAGCCCGGTCCTCGTGATGAAGGTTCTTCGCGCCGAACTCGGCGGAGATCTGGCACAGGCAAAGGGGACACTCCAACAGATCCGGGCCGGCACGTTCGCAGGCACGATGCCCGAGATGACTCTTCTCGTCCATCGGCTATGTGCCGCTGGCGTCAAGGCGGAGGCAGAGCATCCGCAGAAGCCTGACGAAACCTCAGCCCGTTGACCCGTGACTGACCATGGGTTCTGACGTTCTCCGGACACCGGATCGGCCTTGGGGTGATCATGTGCGCTGTCGAGACGCTGATGATCGAACCCAAGGCCGTGATGGTGAGTCTGCTGGACGACGCTGCCCACGTTGAGTCGCTGGCCGTGTTGTCCGGGTTCAGGGCTGACTTCTACGGCTGCCTGACCGCCCGGGCGGACGCGCTGTTCGAGCTCACCGACGCGCTGCTGTGCGCCGACGGGCCGGTGAGGTCGCTGGTCGACCTGACGCTGACCGCTGAGCACCGGCGCGGCCACGGCGCACTGTACGACGCGCTGAACTGCGGCCGGATCGAGGTGGACCGGCTGCGCGCCGAGCTGGCCGGCCTGCCGCTGCCGAGGACGGACGACGGCCGGATCGTGCTGGCGGTGGACGTCAGCCCCTGGCTGCGGTCCGACGCGCCGACCAGCGCGGACAGACTGTTCTGCCACGTGCACGGACGAGCGAAGAGCGTCTCGCAGTTCATCCCGGGCTGGCCCTACTCCTTCGTCGTCGCGCTGGAATCCGGGCGCACGTCCTGGACCGGGGTGCTGGACGCACTCCGGCTGGGGCCCGCTGACGATGCCACCGCGGTGACCGCCGATCAACTGCGTTCCGTGGTCAGGCGATTGGTCGCGGCAGGGCACTGGGCCGACGGCGATCCGGACATCCTGGTCGTGATGGACGCCGGCTACGACGTGACCCGGCTCGCCTACGTGCTGGCGGACCTGCCCGTCGAAGTACTCGGCCGGATCCGCTCGGACCGGGTACTTCGACTGCCGAAGCCGCCCCGCGCGCCGGGTACCAACGGCCGCCCGCCCAAGCACGGACCCGAGTTCGCCCTGGCCAAGCCCGCCACCTGGCCCGAACCAGCGCACACCACCACGACCGAGACCACCCGCTACGGCACCGCCACCGCCCAGAGCTGGGACCGGCTCCACCCCCGGCTCACACACCGCACCTGCTGGCTCGACCACGACGGCGAACTGCCCGTCATCGAAGGCACATTGGTCCGCCTGGAGGTCGACTACCTGCCCGGCGACCGCGCACCCGACCCGGTGTGGCTGTGGTCCTCGGCCACCGGCGCCACCGCTACCGACGTCGACCGCTGGTGGCGCTCCTACCTCCGCAGATTCGACCTTGAGCACACCTTCCGGCTGTTCAAGCAGACCCTCGGCTGGACCCGACCGAAGATCCGCACCCCCGAGGCCGCCGACCGCTGGACCTGGACCGTCATCGCCGCGCACACCCAACTCCGCCTTGCCCGCCCACTCGCCGAGGACCTACGTCGGCCCTGGGAGAAGCCCGCCGCCCCGGGCCGACTGACCCCCGCCAGGGTCCGGCGCGGGTTCAGGAACCTCCGCGCCACCATGCTCTGCCCGGCCAGGGCCCCGAAACCTGGCAAGCCCGGCCCCGGACGACCACCAGGATCGAAGAACCGTCGGCCCGCACCCCGCTACGACGTGGGCAAAACCGTCAAACGCGACCTCACCATGGCCGAACACCAAGATCGGAAAGGTTAAAGAACAAGCTGAGTACCGGTACTCAATCGAGGGCCGGGCTCGACGGTATTGCTCGAAGATGCTCGATCCGGCTATAAATCAAGCATCAATGAGCACTGGAGCCTGCCGTGATCCTGACCGTCACCCTCAACGCCGCCCTCGACGTCACCTACCACCTGCCCCGGGTGGCCCGCTTCGGGAGCAACCGGGTGCGGGAGGTGGCCGAGCAGGCGGGCGGCAAGGGGGTCAACGTCGCCCGGGTGCTGCACGCGCTCGGGGCCGAGGTGGTGGTCACCGGGCTGGCCGGCGGGGCGGCAGGGACGGCGATCCGTCAGGAGCTGGGGCGGGCCGGGCTGCCGGAGGAGTTCGCGGCCGTCGCCGGGGAGAGCCGGCGCACCATCGCGGTGGTGGAGCAGGAGGACGGCGACGCCACCATGTATCTGGAGCCGGGGCCGGTGGTGACCGAGGAGGAGTGGCGGGCCTTCCTGGAGCGGTACGCGGGGCTGCTGGCCGGAGCCGGGGCGGTGGTGCTCTCCGGGAGCCTGCCGCGCGGACTGCCCGCCGATGCGTACCGGACGCTGGTGGAGCTCGCCGGGGAGCGGGGCGTCCCGGCCGTGCTGGACGCGGACGGGGCGGCGCTGACCCACGGGCTGGCGGCGGGCCCGGCGCTGGTGAAGCCCAACCGCAAGGAGCTGGCGGCGGCCGTCGGATCCGACGATCCGGCGGCCGGTGCCGCGCTGCTGCGCTCCGCCGGGGCCGGCGCGGTGGCGGCCTCGCTCGGGCCCGACGGGCTGCTCGCGGTGACGGACCGCGGCAGCTGGCTCGCCGCCCCGCCGGAGCCGGTCCCCGGCAACCCCACCGGCGCGGGCGACGCGGCCGTGGCCGCCCTCACCCTGGGCCTGGTCCGCGACGAGCCCTGGCCGGACCGGCTGCGTCGCGCGGTGGCGCTGTCCGCCGCGACCGTCCTGGCGCCCCGGGCGGGCGAGTTCGACGGCGGCGCGTACCGGCAGTGGCGGGACCGCGTCCGGGTCGAGCCGCTGCCGTGACGGGGTGTCAGGCCTTCAGCTGGTAGGCCTTCATGTTCCTGAGCAGCAGATAGGTGTCGCGCAGCGAGCCCGAGGTGTCGCCGAGCGAGCGGTAGATGCCCCACTTGGGGCGGACCCGGTCGGCCAGGAAGGTGTCGACGCCGGTCTTGGTGGCGTCGACCACGGTCTTGCCGCCGCTCTTGAGCACCCAGCGGACCGAGCCGGCCTTCTTGTCGCCGATCTTGATCTCGTACTCGACGTCGACCCACTTGTTCTGGAGCGGTTCGAGGTCGGTGCGGCCGACCAGCACGTCGCCGTCGAACACCTTGTGCTCGATGGTCTGCTTCCCGTCCACCCGGCGCAGCGAGGTGACGGTGATCGGGGAGGTGCCGTTGCCCGGCTGCTTGGTCTGCATGATGTGGGTGAAGGTGGTGGTCGCCATCAGCGAGCTCGGGATGTACATCGAGTAGGTGACGCGCCAGGTCTGGCCCGACTTCCACTCCAGGAAGTCGGAGGAGGAGGTGCGGTTGCCGGTGACCTCGTGGCGCTGGCGGTCGTCGTAGGAGTCGCGGTCCACCTTGTGCATGTCGAAGCGGTAGGCGTCGCCCGAGACCTTGATGTGCGGGCCGCCGGACGGGTGCGAGTCGGCGCGGTCGTCCTCGACGGTCTCGAAGGCGCGCAGTCCGTCGCGGGCCGGGTCGGCCGACCAGCGCAGGGTCCAGCTCGGCGCGGCGTGGGCCGAGGCCGCCGGGACGAGAACGGCCGGGAGGGTCAGGACGAGGGCGGTCAGGACGGTGGGGAGCACGCGGGTGCGCATCGGCTGCCAACTCCTGCGGGTCGGGGGGTGGGTGGGACGGCAGTCATCCTGCCGTCCTGATGATGGACAGTAAAGCTTCCTGACTGTTCCCGGGTGTCGGGATTTGGTGACGAACGCGTGTACGGTTCCTGCCAGTTGAGCGAGTGGCGGTTGACCGTGGGCTCCGCGGCCGGGTTATGGTCACCCTGTGCGTGCATCCCCGTACCGAGCGCTGCTGGCGCTGGTCGCCCTGGTGCTGGCCGCGCTGACCTGTTCGGCGGCCGGTCCCTCCGCGCACACCCATCTGGCCGCCCCCGCCGGGGTGTTGACGGTCTTCGAGCTGGGCCCGCAGGACGCCTGCCCGGGTGGGGCCACCCCCGCCCCGCCCGTCCCCGACCACTGCGCGGAGGAGTCCGCCCAGTGGCTGGCCTCCCCGACCCCGCTGCTCCCGGCCCTGGCGCTGGTCGCCCTGCTGACCGTCGCACTGCTCGGGAACCACCGCCCGGCCGCCCCGCCCCGGACGCGCGCCCGCCGGGCCGGCGCGAGACACGGCCGCACGCTGCTCAACACGCTCTGCCTGCAACAGGTCTAGCGGAACCCCACGCCCCGCCCCGCCGACCAGTGGGGGTGACGGGCGTGCCCGCCGACCGATCATCCGTCAGCAGGAAGCAGAGCAGTGACGATCACGCGTTCCCTCGACACGGCGGTGCTCACCCCCGCCACCCTCCCCAGGACGGCCGCCGGCACCGGGCGCTCGCTGGCCGCCGCCGTCGGCCACACGCCCGTGGTGTGGATCGGCGAACCGTTCACCGGCTGTGCCCAGGGCTTCTGGGCCAAGCTGGAGGGCTTCAATCCCGGCGGCATCAAGGACCGCCCGGCCCTGCACATGGTGGGCCGGGCCCGCGAGCGCGGCGAACTCCGGCCCGGCGCCCGGATCGTGGAGTCCACCAGCGGCACCCTCGGCCTCGGGCTGGCGCTGGCGGGACAGATCCACGGCCACCCCGTCACCGTGGTCACCGACCCGGGGCTGGAGCCCGACGTGCACCGGCTGCTCACCGCCCAGGGCGCCACCGTCGACCTGGTGAGCGAGCCGCACCCCACCGGCGGCTGGCAGGAGGCCCGCCGCCTGCGGGTGGCCGAGCTGCTGGCCGCCGACCCCACCGCCTGGTGCCCCGACCAGTACGCCAACCCCGACAACGTCGCCGCCTACGAGCCGCTGGCCGAGGAGCTGGTGGCCCAACTCGGCCGGGTGGACGTGCTGGTGGCGAGCGTCGGCACCGGCGGCCACTCCGCCGGGGTGAGCCGGGTGCTGCGCGAGTACTACCCCGAGCTCAGGGTGATCGGGGTGGACACCACCGGCTCCACCATCTTCGGCCAGCCCGCCCGCGGCCGGCTGATGCGCGGCCTCGGCAGCTCCATCCACCCGCGCAACGTCGCCTACGAGCAGTTCGCCGAGGTGCACTGGGTGGCCGCTCCCGAGGCCGTGCGGGCCTGCCGGGCGCTGGCCCGCTCCGCGTACGCCTCCGGCGGCTGGAGCGTGGGCGCCGTCGCCCTGGTCGCCGCCTGGGCCGCCCGGACCGAACCGCCCGGCACCCGGATCGCCGCGATCTTCCCCGACGGCCCGCACCGCTACCTCTCCACCGTCTACAACGACGAGTACTGCCGCCCGCACGGCCTGCTGGACGGCGCGACCGCCGAGCACCCCGACGAGATCACCCACCCCGGCGAGCGCGAGGTCACCCGCTGGACCCGCTGCCGCACCGTCACCGACCCGCTGGGGGAGGCCCGGTGAGCGGCGGACGGGGCGGGTACCGCTCGTTCGAGCGCAGCGTCCGGCTGTTGATGGTCAACCAGTTCACCATCAACCTCGGCTTCTACATGCTGATGCCCTACCTGGCCCAGCACCTCTCCGGCACCCTCGGCCTGGCCGGCTGGACGGTCGGCCTGGTGCTCGGCGTGCGCAACCTCAGCCAGCAGGGCATGTTCCTGGCCGGCGGCGCCCTGGCGGACCGTTTCGGCTACAAGCCGCTGATCGTCGCCGGCCTGGCCCTGCGCACCGTCGGCTTCGCGGTGCTCGGCCTGGTCGACTCCGTCCCCGCGCTGCTCGCCGCCTCGGCGGCCACCGGGCTGGCCGGCGCGCTGTTCAACCCGGCGGTGCGCGCGTACGTGGCGGCCGACGCGGGGGAGCGCCGGGTGGAGGCCTTCGCCCTGTTCAACGTCTTCTACCAGGCGGGCATCCTGCTCGGCCCGCTGGCCGGACTGGCCCTCACCTGGCTGGACTTCCGCCTCACCTGCCTGGCCGCGGCGGCGGTCTTCGCCGTGCTCAGCGCCGTCCAGGTGCGCAGCCTGCCGCACCGGCCGGCCGAGCGCGGAGGCGGTGAGCCGGTGCGGTGGCGCGGGCTGCTGGGCAACCGGAGGTTCCTGCTCTTCGCCCTCGCGATGACCGGCTCCTACGTGCTCTCCTTCCAGGTCTACCTGGCACTGCCGCTGGAGGTCCGGCGGATCGGCGGCGAGGCGGCCGCACCGGCGGTCGCGGCGCTCTTCGTGGTCTCCGGGCTGGCCACCGTCCTCGGCCAGACCCGGCTGACGGCCTGGTGCCGGCGGACCTGGCCGCCCGGGCGCTCCCTGACGGCGGGTCTGCTGGCGATGGCGGCGGCCTTCCTGCCGCTCGCGGCGGCGGCCGCCGTCCCGCCGCCCGGGCCCGGTCCGGCCCGGCTGGCGCTCGCGCTCGGCCCGCCGGTGCTGGCCGCCGCGCTGCTCACGCTGGGGACCATGCTGGCCTACCCGTTCGAGATGGACACCGTGGTCTCGCTCGCCGAGGGCCGGCTGGTGGCCACCCACTACGGGCTCTACAACACCGTCTGCGGGATCGGCATCACCCTGGGGAACCTCGCGGTCGGCGCCGCGCTGGACCTCGCCCCCGCCGCGACCTGGCTCGGCCTGACCGTCCTCGGCCTGGCGGCGGCCGCCGGGCTGGCCGCCCTGCACCGCAGCGGCAGGCTGGCTCCCGCCGCCCCGGCCCGCCGCGCGGGGGCCACGGTCGGCTGAGACAGCGTCAGAACGGGGCGGCCCGAGCAGACGGTGTCCGCCCCGTTCCTCGTCACCTGCCGTCCGCCGACCGGTCCACACCTCGGACCGGTCGGCGTGCCGGCGCGGCGGCGGGAGAGGATGGGGGCGTCTTCCGGACCGGGCCGGGCGGGCGTCCCCGGGTGTCCGCCGGGCACCGCCGCGCCCCGCACCGGGCCGTCCCGGGAGGCAGTGCGGTGCCCGGGAGGCAGAGCCCGGACCACCCCCGCCCGCTGGACCAACCGCGCCCTGGAGGACGCCGTGACGGTAGTCGAGATTCCCGGATCGAAGTCGGTGACGGCCCGCGCGCTGTTCCTGGCCGCCGCCGCCGACGGCAGCACCAGGCTGCGCCGCCCGCTGCACTCCGACGACACCGAGGGCTTCGCGGCCGGCCTCGCCGCGCTCGGCTACGCGGTCACCGAGGACGGCCAGGACTGGATCGTCGAGGGCCGCCCGCAGGGCCCCGCCAACGACGCCGACGTCTACTGCCGCGACGGCGCCACCACCGCCCGCTTCCTCCCCGCGCTGGCCGCCGCCGGGCACGGCGAGTTCCGCTTCGACGCCTCCGCGCAGATGCGCCGCCGCCCGGTCGGCCCGCTCACCGAGGCGCTGCGCGAGCTCGGCGTGGTGCTGGTGCACGAGGAGAACGAGGGCCACCACCCGCTGCGGATCAGCGCGCGCGGCGTCAAGGGCGGCGAGCTCACCCTGGACGCCGGGCTCTCCTCGCAGTACCTGACCGCCCTGCTGCTGCTCGGCCCGCTCACCGAGCAGGGCCTGCGGATCACCGTCACCGACCTGGTCTCGGTGCCCTACGTCGAGATCACCCTCGCCATGATGCGCAGCTTCGGCGTGGAGGTCGGGCGCGAGGGCGACGGCAAGGTCTTCGTGGTGCCGCCGGGCGGCTACACCGCCGTCGATTACCCGGTCGAGCCGGACGCCTCCACCGCCAGCTACGTCTTCGCCGCCGCCGCCCTGACGGGCCGTGAGGTGACGGTGCCCGGCCTCGGGCAGGGCGCGCTCCAGGGCGACCTGAAGTTCGTCGAGGTGCTGGAGCGGATGGGGGCGGAGGTCCGGATCGGCGAGGACGAGGTGACCGTGGCCGGTGCTCCCGGCGGGCGGCTGTCCGGGATCACCGTCAACATGCGGGACATCTCCGACACCATGCCGACGCTGGCCGCCTTCGCGCCGTTCGCCGACGGGCCGGTGCGGATCGAGGACGTCTACAACACCCGGGTCAAGGAGTGCGACCGCCTGGAGGCCTGTGCGCAGAACCTGCGGGCCCAGGGCATCGAGGTGGAGACCGGCCGGGACTGGATCGAGATCAAGCCGGGCGCGCCGAAGCCGGTCGAGATCGCCACCTTCGGGGACCACCGGATCGTGATGTCCTTCGCGGTGGCCGGGCTGCGCACCCCGGGCGTCACCTTCGACGACCCGGGATGCGTGCGGAAGACCTTCCCGGCCTTCCACGAGGAGTTCGCGAAGCTGCGCGCCTCCTGGGGGATCTGACCGGCTCTCAGGCCTCGGCCGGCTTCAGCCTGCGCGCGACCAGCGTGCCGAGCCGGTCGAGGCCCACCACCAGCGCCGCCAGCGCGATGAACTCGAAGGTCAGCTGGACGATCTGGAGCGACACCCAGCCGTAGCCCTTCTCGCTCGGGTCCAGGAAGAAGTACGGGTACTTGACCGGGAAGTCCGGGAAGAGCAGGGCCCGGGCGATGGTGACGGCGGCGTAGCCGAGCGGGAAGGCCAGCCAGAGCGGCAGGTCCTTCCAACGGGAGGCGTTGCGCGGCTTGAGGCAGAGCCAGTCGCCCAGCACCAGCACGGGCGTGACGTAGTGCAGGAAGAAGCTGGACCACTCCTGCACCAGGTTCTCGCCGTTCACCAGCCCCGGCAGCGGGTTGGCCCCCTTGTTCAGCAGGATGTGCGCGACCAGGCCGGTGATGGTGATGTACAGCGTCACCGCCCCGCGCAGCCGCGGCGCGGGCGCCTCGACGGTGGAGCGCTTCACCATCCAGTAGACGGCCCCGAGGAAGTACCCGAGCACGATCACGTTGCTCTCGATGGTGAAGTACACCAGCGAGCTGTTGCTGAGGATCAGCCCGAGCCCGGCCGAGAGCACGATGGCCGCTCGCCACCAGAGTGAGGGGCGGGTCCAGACCGACATGTTGTTCACCAGTCCGTGGTCGAGTGTTGGCATGGTCGCCGCACTCTACCTGCGGGTAGCCGACCCACGGAAGGCGCCTGGTCACCGGCGTACGATCACCCCGTGCCCCGCAAGCCGAACACCCCGCGCCGCCTGACCGCCGACGGCACCAGGTACCTCTGGACGCTCCGTCACCGCCACCGGCCGGAGGGCTGCGAGGAGAGACTGACCCTGCACCCCCAGCCCGCAGGGGAGAGCGGCCTGCTGCGCATCGTCTTCGCCGACGGCCCGGACCGGTACGTGCCGGGAGGGGCGCCGCTCGGCTCGGGCGACGTCGGGTACGTCAGGGGCGCCGGGCTGAACCTGCACGAGCCGGGGGCCGTCAGGGCCCTGCTCGACGCCGCGCTGGCGGGTGGCTGGGCGCCGGGCGGTCCCGCCGTGGAGCTTGACGGGTGGTCACTGCTGGAGGAGGCGGCCCGGGCGGGTCAGGGGCTGACGAAGCCCTCCTGGTAGGCGGTGATGACGGCCTGGGTGCGGTCGCGGGCGGCGAGTTTGGTGAGGATGCCGCCGACGTGGGTCTTGACGGTCTCGGGGCTGACGACGAGGTGGGCGGCGATCTCGGCGTTGTTGAGGCCGGCGGCCATCAGGCGGAGGACCTGGGACTCGCGGTCGGTGAGGCGGCGGGTGCGGGCGTCGGGGCGGGCGGGGCGGCGGGCGGTGGCGAGGTCGCGGATGGCGGCGGGGAAGAGCAGGGAGTCGCCGCGGGCGACCAGGCGGACGGCCTGGACCATCTCGTCGGCGCTGGCGCGCTTGAGCAGGAAGCCGGCGGCTCCGGCCCGGAGCGCGTCGTAGACGTGGTCGTCGTTCTCGAAGGTGGTGACCACCAGGATCCGGGGCGCCGGGTCGAGGGTGGAGACCAACTGTTCGGTGGCGCGGATGCCGTCCACCTGCGGCATCCGGACGTCCATCAGCACCACGTCCGGCCGCAACTCCCTCACCAGGGAGACGACTTCGGCACCGTTGGCGGCCTCCCCGACCACCTCCAGGTCCGGTTCGGCGTTCAGGATGGCCCGTAGGCCCATCCGCACCAGCCGCTCGTCGTCGGCGATCACCACGCGCACCGTCATGTCCCGGCCCCCTGCTCGTTCGGTTCAACTGTTCAGCGGCAGCCGGGCGGTGAGCCGCCAGCGGCCGTCGGTGTCCACGCCTGCGCCGCAGGTGCCGCCCAGCACCGCGGCCCGTTCGGCCATCCCGGCCAACCCCCGCCCGCCGCCCGGACGGCTCGGCCGGTCCTCGCCGGGCGGATTGACCAGCTCCAACTCCAGTGCACCGGAGACCACTTCGAGCCGCAGCTCGGCGGTCACCCGCCCCGCGTGGCGCAGCACGTTGGTCAGCCCCTCCTGGACGATCCGGTACGCCGCCCGGGAGACCTCGGCCGGCAGCTCGCCCGTCCCGGGTCCGACCCGCGCGGAGACCGCGACCCCGGCCAGCTCCATCTGCCGCAGCAGGGCGCCGAGCCCGGCCAGGGTGGGAGCGGTGGAGCCGGCGGCGGGCTCGGGCTCCTCGCGGAGCAGGCCGAGCACGGTGTCCAGCTCGGCCACCGCGGCCCGGGCGGTCTCCTCGATCGCCTTGAGCGCCTCCTCGGCGAACTCCGGGTCGCTGCGCAGCACCCGCCCGGCGGCCGCCGCCTGGATCCCGACGGCGCTCAGCGCGTGGCCGACGGAGTCGTGCAACTCCCGCGCCAGCCGGTTGCGTTGGGCCAGCTCCAGGGCGCGCCGTTCGGCCGCGGCGAGCCGCTCGCCGGGCGTCGGCCCGAGCAGCGGCACCGCGGTGCGGGCCAGCCAGGCCCCGGCCCCGGCGTTGGTCAGCAGCACCAGTGCCACCAGCCCGAGCGCGACCAGCTGCGGCGCCACCCCGAGCGGTCCGAACAGCTCCCGGACCGCGGCCTGGTCCGGGAAGAGCAGCAGCACGCAGACCGCCGGCGGGACGGAGAGCGACATCCCCGAGACCACCCCGCCGCAGAACAGGTGCTGGACGAACCAGGCGGCGGTGCGCCGCCGGGCGGCCCAGGACCGTGACGCGGTGACCGTCAACTCCCGTCCGTCGGCCAGTCCGAGGGCCCGGGCGGCGGTGGCCTCCAGGACCCGGACGGCCGGCAGCAGCAGCGCCACGGCGGCGGCGAGCGGCAGGGCCACCGCGAAGGCCTCGAACTGCGCCCACAGGTCCCCGCGCGTGTCGTTCAGTCCCCGGGCGGTGGAGACCAGCACCAGGCAGAGCAGCCAGAAGGGCATCAGGAGGGCTCCGCCGAGCACCAGGTGCACCCAGCGGAGCGCCGCCCTGCGTCCGACCAGTGCACGCAGACCGACCGGCAAGTGGGGGGCGGCGTCGCGGTGCCGGGGCACGCACCTCGCCGGCTTCTCGTCAGTCGCCGATGCTCCGCATGGACTCCCTCCTCGGCGCCGCCGAGCCACGCACCCCAACACCGCTCCTTCCTCCGCCCCCCACTTGCCGGTCGGTCTCACGCAGCTGACCCTATGTCAGCGGCAGCGTGCGCACGTTCGATCAGGACCAGGGCCCCGGTCACCAGCAGCAGCCCGCCGATCCCGGCCTGCGCCGCCTCGGCCAACTGCCCGGCCGGTGGCACGGTGTCGGTCCGCTCGGGGAGGTCGGGCTGGAGCAGCCAGACGAAGACGTTCCACGCGCCCCAGGCGAAGACCGCGCCGCCGGCCAGCCAGCCGGTCAGCAGGGCGGGGGCCAGCCGGCGCTGCGGGGTGCGGCGCAGCACCACCCAGAGGAACGCGGTGCAGGCGGCCAGCAACAGCACGGCGGTGACGGCGTCGATGATCCTGGCGGGGCGGTGGCCGTCCAACAGCCGCAGCGGGCGGGCCAGGTGGCCGCCGAGCGCCCAGTAGAGCCGGGCGGCGGCGAGCGGCAGGGCCAGCCCTGCGGCGGTCACCGCGAGGGTGCGCTGCAGTCCGAGGGTGGCCGTGCGGGGCAGGTCGCCGATCCGGTCGGAGAGCAGCCCGGCCCAGCGCTCCCGGGCGTGCAGGGCGAAGCCGGCCAGCAGGGCGACCCCCTGGACCGCGAAGCCGCCGTAGACCACGGCGAACACCCAGGGCTGGAGCCAGCCCTGCGGGTCGACCGAGGGCTCGGTGCCGAGCAGCAGCTCGGTGCCGAAGATCAGCGGAAGCTCGATCAGCAGGGCGCCCAGCATCCCGCTGCCGACCCAGGCCGGGAAGAGCACCAGCCCGGCCGGGATCCGCCGGCCCCAGGGGCGGACGAAGGCCAGCGCCAGGACGACCGCCACCGCGTCCATGACGAAGGTGACCAGGTTGGCGGCCCACATCGCGCCGGAGTGGGCGATCTCGGCGTCCGGGCCGAATCCGATCGTGCTGCCGCACAGCCAGAGGGTCTTGAGGGTCAGGTACGGCACGGTGGCCGCGACGGTGAGTGCGCAGATGCCCCGGCGCAGTGCGCCGGACGGGGTGAGGTCCATGGGTCCACCCTCCCGTCCGGCGCCCCGCCCGGGGCCTCCGCCCTGGTCAGGAACCGGATCCCCCCGGAGGGGGAAGCGGTGCTACTCCTGAGGGAGGGTCACCCCGCTGGCGCGGAGCATCTCCTCGCGCTCCACCACCTTGACCCGCTCGCGCTGCTGCGGCTCGCCGAGCGCCTTCTCGTACGCGTCCAGCAGCTTCCAGCCGTCCCAGGTGGTGTACGCGACCTGGTTGGCCGTCAGGTGCGCGAGGACGGCGTCCTCCTGCGGGGCGTCCGGGGTGCGCAGCGCGCCGGCCCGGAAGTCCTCGATCAGGCAGGCCACGGTCTCGTTGGCGTCGCCCTTGGTGTGGCCGATCAGGCCGACCGGGCCGCGCTTGATCCAGCCGGTGACGTAGGTGGACGGCAGGTGGTGCCCGGCCTCCATGACCCGGCCGGCCTCGTGCGGCACGGTGCCGGAGACGGCGTCCCAGGGCAGCTTGGGCAGCTCCTCGGAGAGGTAGCCGACGGCGCGGTAGACGGCGCCCAGGTCCCAGTCGGTGTACGCGCCGGTGCCCTTGACGTTGCCGGTGCCGTCCAGCTCGGTGCGCTCGGTGCGCAGGCCGGTGACCTCGCCGTTCTCGCCGAGCACCTCGACCGGGGACTCGAAGAAGTGCAGGAAGAGCTTGTGCGGGCGCTCGCCGATGTCGCGGATCGCCCAGTTCTCCAGGGTGGAGGCGACCATGTCGGCCTGCTTGTTGCCCCGGCGGGTGGCGATCGAGCCCTCGTCGTAGTCGATGTCCTCGGGGTTGACGATGACCTCGATGTTCGGCGAGTGGTCCAGCTCGCGCAGCTCCATCGGGCTGAACTTGGCCTGGGCCGGGCCGCGGCGGCCGAAGACGTGGACCTCCAGCGCCTTGTTGGCCTTGAGCCCCTCGTACACGTTGGCCGGGATCTCGGTGGGCAGCAGCTCGTCGGCGGTCTTGGCCAGGATGCGGGCCACGTCCAGCGCCACGTTGCCGACGCCGAGCACCGCGACCTTCTCGGCCTCCAGCGGCCACTCGCGCGGAACGTCCGGGTGGCCGTCGTACCAGGAGACGAAGTCGGCCGCGCCGTAGGAGCCGTCCAGCTCGATGCCGGGGATCTTCAGCTCGCGGTCGGCCATCGCGCCGGTGGAGAAGACCACCGCGTCGTAGAAGCGGTGCAGGTCGTCCAGGGAGAGGTCGGTGGGGTAGTCCACGTTCCCGAACAGGCGGATCTGCGGCTTCTCCAGCACCTGGTGGAGCGCGGTGATGATGCCCTTGATCCGGGGGTGGTCGGGGGCGACGCCGTAGCGGATCAGGCCGAAGGGCGCGGGCATGCGCTCGAACAGGTCGATCGACACACCGGGGTCGGCGGCGACCTCGGACTTCATCAACGCGTCGGCGGCGTAGATGCCGGCGGGGCCGGCTCCGACTATGGCCACTCGGATGGGGCGGGACATACGTGCATCCTTCGGCTGGGCAGCGTTGACCGCCAGGGTGCCCGGCGGTTCCTGGTTAGGCTACCCTTTCCCGATCTATGGCCCCATAGGGATGCCCTATGTCCATCAGGTGCAGAGGTCTGGACCACGCCCCATCCGTGGTGCTAAGGCCGGGTCACCGCCGGGTCACCCGGCCGCGAGCGACGGCGTGCAGGTCCAGGTCCAGTACGGGCGCGGCTCGGTGCTCGGGCTCGGGTCGGCGGTCCACGTGGGACTGGGGCTCGGGCTCGGGCTCGGGCTGATCGTCGGGCGGGGGCTGCTGACGGTCGGGCTCGGCGGCCAGGCCGGGGTGGTCAGGACGCAGGCGCCGGGGGCCGTCACGTCGGTCATGGCGATCCGGCCGATCCGGAAGGGTCCCTGGCCGTACCAGCCGTGGAAGGAGACGGTCACCTGGTTGACCGCGACCACGGAGACGGTGGCGGTCAGGGTGGTCCACCCGGAGCCGTCGGCCCAGCGCGTCACCTTGCCGTCGGGGACCTTCGGGACCCCCTCGACGGTGACGAAGGCGTAGGACCCGGAGACCTCGGCCGTGAGTTCGTAGGTGGAGCCGGGAACGACCCGGACCGCCTGGGTGCAGCCGGCCTGCTCGTGGGTTCCGGGGCGGCCCTCCACGATCCGGTCGGTGAGGGTCACGTCGCCGGTGCAGGACCAGCCGGAGCTCAGCGGTTCGGCGAAGTCGCCGTTGCGCACCACCTGCTGGCGTGGCGGCTCGGCGGCGGCGGGTACGACCGTGACCAGGCCGACGAGGGCCAGGGCCACGGCTCCGAGCAGGGCGGCGGGGGTGGCGGACTGTCTGTGGGGTGCACGCATTGCCTTCTCCTGGTGGGGAGTTGTGGACGGGCAGCGGTGCAGGGAGTGGGCCCAGCCTGGTGGAGGGCGGGAGGCCGGGTCAAGAGTGCCGAATTCGCCGATCCTCTGGACGGTATATTCAACTCACCGGTATATGTAGAGGCATGACGGAACGTTCGATGCAGGAGCCGACACTGCTCCTGCTCACCGCGCTGGCCGATGCGCCCCGGCACGGGTACGCGCTGCTCCAGGAGGTCACCGCGATCTCCGGGGGCCGCGTGAAGCTCCGCGCCGGGACGCTCTACGGAGCCCTGGAACGCCTGCTCAAGCAGGGACTGGTCCGGGTGGAGGGGGAGGAAGTGGTCGACGGCAGGGCACGGCGGACCTTCGGGCTCACCGACGGCGGGCGGGAGGTGCTGGAGCGCGAGGCCGAACGGCTGCGCGCGGTGGTGGCCGAGGCCGACCGGCGGCTGTCCTCGGGCCGCGCCGCGCAGCTGCGTCCGGGATTCGCCTCGTGAGTGGGGCGAGCGGGGCAAGCGGGATGGGCGGGGCGAGCGGCCTCGGGGTGCGGGTGGCGATGCGCCTCCACCCGGGGTCCTACCGCCGGGGCGAGGGCGCCGAGTTGGCGGCGGTCTTCGCGGACGCCACCGCCGGGCGGGGGCGTTGGTCGGCCGCGCGGGAGTGGGTCGATCTGGCCGGGCACGGCCTGCGGATGCGGCTCGGGCTCGGGTCGGACCGGACACTGGCTCAACTGGCTGCTCTGGCAGCGCCGTTCGCGGGGGTGGCGGCGGTGGCGGGCACGCTGGCGGAGGAGGTGGACGGCGTGGTCGTCTCCCTGCAGCGCGGGTGGCCCCTGTACTGGCTGATCGCTGCGCCGGTGGACACCCTGCCGGGCTTCGGCTACTGGCTCGGCCGGGCGGGTCTGCTCCTCCTGTTGGTGGTGGCCGTCGCGGCCGTCACCGGCCGTTGGACCGCGGCCCGGGCGCTGGCGCCGCCGGGCCTGCTGGCGGTCCTGGGCCACGTGGTGGTCGAGTCGCTGCTGTCGACGAGCTGGTCCTACGGGGACGGCCCTCGGCTGCTCGCCAGGATGGCGGCCTGGTACGGGCCGCAGGTGATCTGGCTGCTGATCCTGATGGCCGCGCCCCGGGACCTGCTCGGGCCGCCGACCAGGGGGCGGCGCCTGAGCTCTCTGGCGGGTCTGCTGGTCGGCGGTGTGCTGCTGAACACCGCGCTCGGGCTGGGGCCGTTCCGGATCCTCGGTGCGGGGGCGCCCAGCGTCGTGCTGGCCCTGCTGCTCGGTGCGACGGAGCTCACGCTGCTCGCCGTGGCCGTGCCCGCGCTGCTGCGCGGCCGGCCGGGTCCGGCGGCGGCGGCCGTGGCGGGGGTGCCGGTGCTCGCCCTGATGCTGCTCTCGGCCGCCGCCCACCTGTGGAACTCCGGCCACCACGTCCTCGCCGTCGCGCTGCTGGCCGGGTTCGCGCTGCTCGCCGCCGTCCTGCCGCACTGGCGGCCCGGCTTCCTGGAGCGACGCCCGCCCACCGCTCGTTAGAGCCTGTCTGACAATTCCCGCCGGGGTCGGCCCTCCCCCAGCCTTCGGCCGGGAGGTGCCCCCTTGGCACGCACGCTCGCCGCACGGCCGAAACGCCCAAGTAGCTCCGCTACGAGGGCGTCCCGGCCGCACGCCGATCGCACGCGCCCTCCTTGCCCGCCATCGGGCAGGAGGGGCCCTGAACGACCCGGCCTGATCCGACGCGAATTGTCAGACAGGCTCTAGCCGTCCGCACACCGGAGGCCCCGCCGTCACGGCGGGGCCTCCGTGCGTTCACCGGGCGGGTGAGGCGCCGTCAGAAGAGCAGACGGGCCTCGCGGTGGGTGTGGGACTCGATGCCGGAGGCGGCCTTGAGGATGAGCTCGTGGGCCAGGTTGGAGCAGGCGCGGGCCGCGGCCAGCTCCTCTCCGACGGTGGAGTCGGGGGCGTCGTCCGGGTTGCGACGGGCGATTCCGAGGCCGCGGACGCCGGGGGCGCTGAAGCCCTCCAGCGAGGCGGTGCAGGTGGTGCGGTTCTCGTCCTCCTCGAAGACGAGGGCGACGTTCCACTGGTTTCGCATGGTCGATCACCTCATTCCGGGTGGATCGTTCAAGGCCCAGCCTCCGCCTGTGCACGGCCGATTTCAAGGCGGGCGGGAGGCGGGTCGGACCGGATCCGCGACCCGTGCGCCGAAGCCTTGTTACCGCCGGGTCACTTGTCTATCATCGCGACTGTGACAGCCCCACTGTCAAAGACGAGAGGACGGCTGTGGACGGTTCGACCAACCGGGGACCACTCGCCGGGGTGCGGGTGGTGGAGTTGGCCGGCATCGGGCCCGGCCCGTTCGCCGCGATGCTGCTCGCCGACCTCGGGGCGGACGTGGTCCGGGTGGACCGCCCGGGTCCGTCCCCGCTCGGCCCCGCCCCCGAGCACGACCTGACCAACCGGAACAAGCGCTCGGTCCTCGTGGACCTCAAGGCCCCCGAGGGCCCGGGTCAGGTGCTCGACCTGGTCGAGCGCGCCCACCTGCTGATCGAGGGCTACCGCCCGGGCGTCGCCGAGCGCCTCGGGGTCGGCCCGGAGGCCTGCCTGGCCCGCAACCCCGCACTGGTCTACGGCCGGATGACCGGTTGGGGCCAGGGCGGTCCGCTCGCCCAGCGGGCCGGGCACGACCTCGGCTACACCGCCACCGCCGGGGTGCTCGGCCTGGCCGGCCCGGCGGACGGCCCGCCCGCCTGGGCGGCCAACCTGCTCGGCGACTACGCGGGCGGCTCGCTCTACCTGGTGGTCGGCCTGCTGGCCGGCCTGCGGCACGCCGAACTCACCGGCGCCGGCCAGGTGGTGGACGCCGCCATCGTGGACGGCGCCGCACACCTGACCACCATGCTCTGGGGCCTGCTGGGCGCCGGGCTCTGGCAGGACGGACGCGGCGTCAACCTGCTGGACGGCGGCGCCCCGTGCTACGCCACCTACCGCACCTCGGACGGCCGGTACATGGCGGTCGGCGCGCTGGAGCCCCAGTTCTGGGCCGAGTTCACCCGCCTGCTGGAGCTCCCCGCCGACGCCCCCGGTCAGTACGACCTGCCGCGCTGGCCCGAGCTGCGGGCGGCCGTCGCGGCCCGGTTCGCCACCCGCACCCAGGCCGAGTGGACCGAGCTCTTCGAGGGCACGGACGCCTGCACCTCCCCGGTGCTGACGCTCGGTCAGTCCGCCGTCCACCCGCACCTGGTGGCCCGGGGCACCTACCTCACCGAGGGCGGCGTCACCCAGCCCGCCCCGGCGCCCCGGTTCTCCGCCACCCCCGGCTCGGTGCACCGACCGCCGGCCCTCCCCGGCGCGCACACCGAGCAGGTGGCGCGCGACTGGGACGTCAAGAGCCTTCACATCCCCTCCAGTTGAGAGCAGGAGCCGTGCAGCGCGAGATCTACACCGAGGAGCACGAGGCGTTCCGCGAGACCGTCCGGGCCTTCCTGGCCAAGGAGGTGCTGCCGCACCACGACCGCTGGGAGAAGGACGGCATCGTCGACCGCTCGGCCTGGCTGGCCGCCGGGCGGCAGGGCCTGCTCGGCCTGGCCGTCGAGGAGGAGTACGGCGGGGGCGGCGAGGGCGACTTCCGCTACCCGGCCGTGCTGGCCGAGGAGTTCGTCCGGGCCGGGGCCAGCGGCCTGGCGATCGGTCTGCACAACGACATCATCGGCCCCTACCTCAGCCAGCTGGCCACCGAGGAGCAGAAGCGCCGCTGGCTGCCCGGCTTCTGTTCCGGCGAGCTGATCACCGCCATCGCGATGACCGAGCCCGGCACCGGCTCCGACCTCCAGGGCATCACCACCCGGGCCGAGGACAAGGGCGACCACTACCTGCTGAACGGCGCCAAGACCTTCATCTCCAACGGCATCCTGGCCGACCTCGTGGTGGTGGTCGCCAAGACCACCGAGGAGGGCGGAGCGCACGGCCTCAGCCTGCTGGTGGTCGAGCGCGGGATGCCCGGCTTCGAGCGCGGCCGCAACCTCGACAAGATCGGCCAGAAGGCCCAGGACACCGCCGAGCTGTTCTTCCAGGACGTCCGCGTCCCCAAGGAGAACCTGCTCGGCGAGGTCGACCAGGGCTTCTACTACCTGATGCGCAACCTCGCCCAGGAACGCCTGGCCATCGCGGTGGCCGCGATCGCCGGGGCCGAGCACCTGGTCGAGCTCACCACCGAGTACGTCAAGCAGCGCACCGCCTTCGGGCGCCCGCTGGCCAAGCTCCAGCACGTCCGCTTCGAGATCGCCGAGCTGGCCACCGAGTGCGCCGTCACCCGGACCTTCGTGGACCGCTGCATCACCGAGCACAACCGCTGGGCGCTCACCCCGGTGGACGCCTCGATGGCCAAGTGGTGGGCCACCGAACTGCAGAAGCGCACCGCCGACCGCTGCCTCCAACTGCACGGCGGGTACGGCTACATGACGGAGTACCCGGTCGCCAAGGCGTTCACCGACGGCCGGATCCAGACCATCTACGGCGGCACGACCGAGATCATGAAAGAGATCATCGGCCGCTCCATCCTCGGCTGAAAGGCACCCACACCGTGACCACCGAAGCGTACGTCTACGAGGCGATCCGCACTCCGCGCGGCCGGGGCAAGGCCAACGGTTCGCTGCACGCCACCAAGCCGATCGACCTGGTGGTCGGCCTGATCCACGAGATCCAGCGCCGCCTGCCCGGCCTGGACCCGGCCGCGATCGACGACATCGTGCTCGGCGTGGTCAGCCCGATCGGCGACCAGGGCTCCGACATCGCCCGGGTGGCCGCCATCGCGGCCGGCCTGCCGGACACCGTGGCCGGCGTGCAGGAGAACCGCTTCTGCGCCTCCGGCCTGGAGGCCGTCAACCAGGCCGCGGCCAAGGTCCGTTCGGGCTGGGAGGACCTCATCCTGGCCGGCGGCGTGGAGTCGATGAGCCGGGTCAAGATGGGCTCCGACGGCGGTGCCTGGTTCGCCGACCCGATGACCGCCTACGAGACCTCCTTCATCCCGCAGGGCATCGGCGCCGACCTGATCGCCACCATCGAGGGCTTCTCCCGCGCCGACGTGGACGCCTTCGCCGCCGAGTCCCAGGCCCGCGCCGCCAAGGCCCAGGCCGACGGCCTGTTCGACCGCTCGGTGGTGCCGGTGCGCGACCGCAACGGCCTGGTCGTGCTGGAGCGCGACGAGTTCATCCGCCCGGGGACGACGGTGGAGACCCTGGCCGGCCTCAAGCCCTCCTTCGCCGCCATCGGCGAGATGGGCGGCTTCGACGCCGTCGCGCTGCAGAAGTACCACTGGGTCGAGGCCATCGACCACGTCCACCACGCGGGCAACTCCTCCGGCATCGTGGACGGCGCGGCGCTGGTCGCGATCGGGTCGCGCGAGGTCGGCGAGCGGTACGGGCTGCGCCCGCGCGGGCGGATCGTCTCCGCCGCCGTCTCCGGCTCCGAGCCCACCATCATGCTCACCGGCCCCGCCCCGGCCACCCGCAAGGCACTGGCGAAGGCCGGACTGACCGCCGCCGACATCGACCTGGTGGAGATCAACGAGGCCTTCGCCGCCGTCGCCCTGCGCTTCGTGCGCGAGCTCGGCTTCCGGCCGGACCAGGTGAACGTCAACGGCGGCTCCATCGCCCTCGGCCACCCGCTGGGCGCCACCGGCGCGATGCTGATCGGCACGGTGCTGGACGAGCTGGAGCGCCGCGAGCAGCGCTACGGCCTGGTGACCCTGTGCGTCGGCGGCGGGATGGGCATCGCCACCGTCATCGAGCGCATCTGACCACCCGACACTTCTGGAGACCTCAGTCATGACTTCCGTCACCCCCATCCGCTGGGAGCAGGACCAGGCCGGTGTGGTCACCCTGGTGCTCGACGACCCGGACCAGTCCGCCAACACCATGAACGCCGCCTTCACCGCCGCGTTCGAGGAGACCGTCCAGCGCCTCAAGGACTTCGACGGCCTCCGTGGTGTCATCATCACCTCGGCCAAGAAGACCTTCTTCGCCGGCGGCGACCTGCGCCTCATCTCCGCGGCCCAACCCGCCGACGCCCAGCGGGTGTTCGACAACTCGATGCGGATCAAGCGCTCGCTGCGCACCCTGGAGACGCTCGGCCGGCCGGTGGTCGCGGCCATCAACGGCGCAGCCCTCGGCGGCGGCCTGGAGCTGGCCCTGGCCTGCCACCACCGGATCGCGCTGGACGCGCCCGGCAGCAAGATCGGCCTGCCCGAGGTGACGCTGGGCCTGCTGCCCGGCGGCGGCGGGGTGGTCCGCACGGTCCGGATGTTCGGCATCACCGACGCGCTGCTGAAGGTGCTGCTGCAGGGCCGCCAGTACCGCCCGGCGCAGGCGCTGGAGATCGGCCTGGTCGACGAACTCGTCTCCGACGCGGACGAGTTGCTCGTCAGGGCGCGCGCCTGGGTGGAGGCCAACGAGACCGCGGTTCAGCCCTGGGACGTCAAGGGCTACAAGATCCCCGGCGGCACCCCCGCCACCCCCGCCTTCGCCGCCAACCTGCCCGCCTTCCCGGCCAACCTGCGCAAGCAGATCAACGGCGCCCCCTACCCGGCCCCGCGCAACGTGCTCGCGGCCGCCGTGGAGAGCGCCCAGGTGGACGTGGACAACGCCTTCGTGATCGAGGCCCGGTACTTCACCGAGCTGGCCTGCGGGCAGACCTCGAAGAACATGATCAAGGCGCTGTTCTTCGACATGCAGGCCGTCAACTCCGGTGCCAGCCGCCCGGCTTCGCCGGCCAAGCGGAAGGCCGAGCGGGTCGCGGTGCTCGGCGCCGGGATGATGGGCGCGGGCATCGCCTACTCCTGCGCCAAGGCCGGCCTCACGGTCTTCCTCAAGGACGTCACGCTGGAGGCCGCCGAGCGCGGGAAGGCCTACTCCGCCGGGCTGTTGGAGAAGCAGGTGGCCCGCGGCCGGATGACCGCGGAGGAGCGGGACGCCTTCCTGGCCCGGATCACCCCCACCGCCGAGGCGGCCGACCTGGCCGGCTGCGACACCGTGATCGAGGCGGTCTTCGAGAACACCGAGCTCAAGCACAAGGTGTTCCAGGAGGTCCAGGGCGTGGTCGCGCCCGACGCGCTGCTCTGCTCCAACACCTCCACCCTGCCGATCGGCCTGCTGGCGGAGGGCGTGGAGCGCCCGGCCGACTTCATCGGCCTGCACTTCTTCTCGCCGGTCGACAAGATGCCGCTGGTCGAGATCATCCGAGGCCCGCAGACCGGCGACGAGGCGCTGGCCGCCGCGTTCGACCTGGTGCAGCAGATCAAGAAGACCCCGATCGTGGTGAACGACTCCCGTGGCTTCTTCACCTCCCGGGTGATCGGACAGTTCATCAGCGAGGGCGTGGCGATGGTCGGCGAGGGCCTGGAGCCCGCCTCGATCGAGCAGGCCGCCGCCCAGGCCGGCTACCCCGCGAAGGTCCTCTCGCTCCTCGACGAGCTGACCCTCACCCTGCCGCGCAAGATCCGCGACGAGGCCCGCCGCGCCGTCGAGGAGGCCGGCGGAGTCTGGCCCGGCCACCCCTCCGACGAGGTCTTCGACCGGATGGTCACCGAGTTCGACCGCCCCGGCCGCAGCGGCGGAGCCGGCTTCTACGAGTACGAGGACGGCAAGCGCACCCGCCTCTGGCCGGGCCTGCGCGAGCACTTCACCCGCCCCGGCGCGGAGATCCCGTTCCGCGACATGCAGGAGCGGATGCTCTTCTCCGAGGCGATCGACTCGGTCCGCTGCCTGGAGGAGGACGTCCTCACCACGGTGCCGGACGCCAACGTCGGCTCCATCCTCGGCATCGGCTTCCCGGCCTGGACGGGCGGCGTGCTCCAGTACATCAACGGCTACGAGGGCGGCGTCGGCGGGTTCGCCGCCCGCGCCCGGGAGTTGGCGGCCGCGTACGGGCCGCGGTTCGAGCCGCCGGCGCTGCTGGACGAGATGGCGGCCGAGGGCCGCACCTTCTGACGCCTCGCCGGGAGTGCCCTCGGGGCCCGGCCGGTGACCACCTCGGTCACCGGCCGGGCCCCGTCAAGGCGACAGCCCCTCGGCCTCGCGCAGGGCGCTGGGGCTGCTGCCGGACCACCTCCTGACCGCGCGGCGCAGGGCGCGGGCGTCGGCGTAGCCGGTGCAGGCGGCGATCGCCTCGGTGCTCAACTCCGTGCCCCGCAGCAGCTCCAGGGCCCGGGTGCGGCGGACGGCCTGCAGCTCCTCCCGCCAGGTGCTCCCGTGCTCGTCCAGGCGGCGCTGGAGGGTGCGCGGGCCGATCGCCAGCCGCTGCGCCACCGCGGTGAGGGTCGGTCCGCCCTCCCGCTCCGCCGCCGCGAGGGCGATCCGGAACAGGTCCAGCCAGCTGTGCAGCGGGACGGCGGTGGCGACGCTCTGCTCCGCGTGCGCCCGCAGGACGGCCGAAAGCCCCGGCTGGGCAAGGGGGTTGGCGGCCCTGATGTCGGCGGCGGCGAAGGTGACGGAGGAGATCGGGGCGTCGAACTCGACCGGCGCCCCGCCGTAGAGCTCGCGCAGCGCGCGGTGCCGCCGGGGAGCACGGGCCGCCAACGCCACCCGGACGGGGACCAGGTCCTGCCGGGTGGCCTCGGAGAGCCGCCGGCGGAACAGCCCCATCGCGAACGAGCGGATCGCGGCGGCGGTCTCGTCGGTCAGGTCCGCCTCGTTGGCGTGGCTGACGACGACCTCCCCGTCCTCCTCGGCGATCCGGACCTCCTCCGTTCCGGCGTCGGCGATGGCGGCCAGGTGCGCGGAGGCGTCCCGCAGGCCGTCGAGCGGGGTGGCCGCGGAGGTCAGCAGGTAGTCCCAGACGCCGAAGGCCCCGAGCGAGGACTGCCGCGTCATCGCCAGGGCCACCTCGGTCCAGTGGACCTGAGTGACCATCAGCTGCCAGATCCGGATGTTGGTGGCGGCCGGCGTCCGGTAGCGGTCGTCGGTGAGGTGCTCAGGCGCCATGCCGAGCAGGCGGCCGTACTGCTCCCGCTCCACGCCCAGCAGTTCGGCGCAGCCGGCGTTCACCCGGGTGAACGCCGAGGGGGTGGTCCCTTCGTGCGGCTGTGACGGCGGCTGTGACGGCATGGGAGCCGAGCATAGCCAGCCGGTGCCTGTCGCACAGGGTCCGGTGCCTGACGCCTTCGGTCCTCGGTTCCACCGCCGCGATCATCTAGCGTCGGGACGGGAGGCCCCCCAGCCGCCCGCCATGAGAGGCCCTCCTCCCGGCCCCGACCCCCACCGGGCCCGGAGGGAGGGCCCTTCTCGTCCTGCCTCGGCTACCCCCGGTCGTGTTCGGCGCGGGCCCGGAGGACCTCGGGCATGTGCTGGTCGGCCCAGGCCTTGAGGGTGTGGAGGACGGGGAGCAGGGTCTCGCCGAGCGGGGTGAGCGCGTAGTCGACCCGGGCCGGGACGGTGGGGGTGACGGCGCGGGTCAGCAGGCCGTCGCGTTCGAGGTGGCGGAGGGTCTGGGTGAGCATCTTCTCGCTGATCCCGGCCAGTCGGGCCCGGAGTTCGGAGTAGCGCAGCGGGCCGTCCGCGAGGGCGTTGACGGTCAGGCTGACCCACTTGTCGCCGATCCGCTCCAGCAGGTGGCGGGCCGGGCAGTCGGCCAGGTAGGCGTCGTAGCGGGCCCGTTCGGCGGCGCGGCGCTGGGCGGCGGTCATGGTGGGCACTGGCTCTCCTCCCGGTGCGGTACGCACCTCGGGGTGCGTCCTTACCGGGGGAGCGTAACGGCCCGTAGCGTCGGCGGCAGTTGGCGATCAGTCCGTGGAGGGGAGCAGTGATGCGTGCCGTCGTCGTCCGTACTTTCGGAGGTCCCGAGCAGGTGGGCGTGGAGGAGGTGGAGCCGCCCGAGCCCGGGGCGGGGCAGGTGCGGATCCGGGTGGAGGCCGCCGCCGTGAACCCGGTGGACGCGGTGACCAGGGCCGGAGTCCTGACCGGGGCCGGGCTGGTGGCGGAGCGGGAGGTGACCGGCATCGGCTGGGACGTCGCGGGTGTGGTGGAGCAACTGGGCGAGGGCGTGGCGGGGTTCGGGCTCGGCGACCGGGTGATCGGGTTGCGGGACCGGCTGGACGTCCCGCTCGGCACCCACGCCGATCAGGTGGTGCTGGACGCGACGGCCGTGGCCGCGGCACCGGACGGGGTGCCGGTGGTCGAGGCGGCGGCCCTGCCGCTCAACGGCCTGACGGCCGATCAGGCCCTCGACCTGCTCGGCCTGCCGGCCGGGGCGACGCTGCTGGTCACCGGTGCGGCGGGCGGGGTGGGCGGGCTCGCCGTCCAACTGGCCGCGCTGCGCGGGCTGCGGGTGGTGGCTCAGGGCGCGGAGGCGGACCGGGAGGCGCTGCTCGGGCTGGGCGCGGAGTGGTTCGTGCCCCGGGGCGCTGGCGAACTCGCCGAGCAGGTACGGGCCTTGGTGCCCGGCGGGGTGGACGGGGCGTTGGACGCCGCACTGCTCGGGGTGGAGGCCCTCGGGGCGGTCCGCAACCGGGGTGCCTTCGTCGCCCTCTCGGCCGGCCGCGCCCCGGTCGCCCTGCGCGGCATCCGGGTCGCCCAGGTCTGGGTGGCGGCCGACGGCGAGGCCTTGGCCCGGCTGAGCACCCTGGCCGCCGACGGCCGCCTCGTCCTGCGGGTCGGTGCCGTCCTCCCGCTCGGCGAGGCCGCCCGGGCCCATGAGCTGTTGGCCCGCCCGGGCCGGAGGGGTGCCGTGGTGTTGGTGCGATGACTCCTCGCCGGGCGCGGACGGGGCTCGGGGGAGTCGGCATGCCGTCCGGGCAGCGCCGCAAGCGCATTCGACGTGCCCGTGCGGTCACGTACGCGCGGCTCAGGGCTCGCGGCGGGTGAGCTCCTCGGCCAGCGAGCGCTGGAAGGCCGTCACCAGGGCCTGGACGACCATGGGTTGGATCCGTTCGGTCAGGCCCTTCATCCGCTCCAGGTCCTCCTCGCTCGGCTCGCTCTCCCGGTACGGGCGCCAGACCGTGTCGCGGAACAGGCGGTGCAGGTCGTGCGCGGTGGCCTGGCTGTGCAGGCGGACCACGGCGCGTGCCGCCAGCAGGGTCTCCAGCGGGATGGGGACGTCCAGGACGCGGACGCCGAGCGGCAGCATGCCGGGCTCGATCTTGAAGAGCTCCGGGTCCTCGGTGCGGTGCACCGCGCCCATCGCGGCCAGCCGGTCGACGTCCTCCTCGGAGAGCTCCCGGCCGACCCGGCGTCCGAGCTGCTCGCGGGTCGCCTCCTCGGCCACCTCGGGGGTCCAGGAGGCGACCAAGCCACGGTGGAACGCCAGGTCCAAGGAGCTGATGTCCTCGGGGAGTTGGGACAGGTAGCGCTCGATCGCGGCCAGTGTCAGGCCCTGCCGCTGGAGCTCCTCGATCAGCTCCAGCCGGCCCAGGTGCTCGGCCCCGTACCACCCGACCCGGCGCGGTCCCAGCTCCGGCGGGGGCAGCAGCCCCTTGGTGCTGTAGAAGCGCAGTGTCCGCACCGTCACCCCGGCCCGCGCCGCCAACTCGTCGACGGTCATCTGCGACGGCGCCGGCGCTGCCATGGTGGGCCTCCTGCTCGGATCGGGACGCGGCACTACCGCTGTGACAGCAGTAGTGTCCCATCCGGGGCGGGCCGGTGCCGAGAAGCGGGGTTCAGCTTTCGGCGTGCGGGGTGATCAGGCCGGTCTCGTAGGCGAGGACGACGGCCTGGACGCGGTCGCGCAGGCCGAGCTTGGTGAGGATGCGGCCGACGTGGGTCTTCACGGTGGTGGGGCTGAGGACCAGGCGGTCGGCGAGCTCGGCGTTGCTGAGGCCGGTGGCGAGCAGGCGCAGGACCTCGAGCTCACGGGGCGTCAGGTCGGCTAGGGCGCGGTGCGGTGGGGGCGGGGGAGAGGAGGGCGGCTCCGGGCGGGCGAAGCGTTCGACCAGGCGGCGGGTGATGGCGGGGGCCAGCAGGGCGTCGCCGGTGCGCACCAGGCGGACGGCGGCGACCAGGTGCTCGGGGGTGACGTCCTTGAGCAGGAAGCCGCTGGCGCCGAGGGTGAGCGCCGCGTAGACGTAGTGGTCGAGGTCGTAGGTGGTGAGGATGAGCACCTTGGGGCCGCCGGCCTGTCCGGCGATCCGGCGGGTGGCCTCGATGCCGTCCATCACGGGCATCCGGACGTCCATCAGGACCACGTCCGGCCGGGTGCGCAGGACGGCCGACACCGCCTCGGCCCCGTTGGCGGCCTCGGCCACCACCTCGATGCCGTCGGCGGCCAGGATCATGCCGAAGCCGGTCCGCACCAGCGCCTGGTCGTCCGCCAGGACGACCCGCAGCGGGGCCGCGCTCATCCGGTCCGCCAGGGCAGCCGCGCGGTGATCCGGTAGCCGCCGGCCAGGGTCGGCCCGGCGGTCAGTTCGCCGCCGCAGACGGCGAGCCGCTCCCGCAGGCCGATCAGACCGCGCCCGCCGCCGGTGCTGACGGGCATGCGGGCCCCGGCGGGGCCGGTGTCGGTGGCCTCGATCGCCAGCCACTCCCCGGAGGTCTCCAGGGTGATCCTGGCCCGGGCCCCCGGGGCGTGCTTCAGGGTGTTGGTCAGGGCCTCCTGCACCACCCGGTACACCGTCAGCTCCACGATCGGCGCCAGCGGTTCGGCGGGCAGCGCCACGCTGGTCTCCACCGGGAGCCCGGCCGCCACCACCCGCTCCACCAGCGCGTCGAGCTGCCCCAGCCCGGGCTGGGGCTCCAGGCCTTCGGCCCGTTCGTGCTCGGGGGCGGCCAACAGGCCCATCACCTGCCGGAGTTCGGCCAGCGCCGCCCGTCCGCCGGACTCCACCGCGAGCAGCGCCTCGCGGGCCTGCTCGGGCGCGGTGCCCAGCACGGTGCGGGCCGCGCCCGCCTGGATCACCATCACGCTGACATTGTGGGTCACCACGTCGTGCAGCTCGGCCGCGATCCGGGCGCGCTCCTCGGCGACCGCCCGCCGGGTCTCCTCCCGCTGGGCCAGCCGCAGCTCCTCCATCCGTTCCCGCCCGGCCGCCAGCCGCCGCTGCCAGAACCGCACCAGGGAGGCCGAGACCCCCGCCGCCAGCAGCACCACCGCCGGGCTCGACCACCCCGGCAGCACTGGTCGCGCGTCCCGCAGCACCACCCCCGCCACCACCGCCCCGGCCAGCAGCGCCGCGACGGCCGGAACCCGGTGGCGGCTGTGCCGGACGGCGCCGTAGGCGGCCAGCACGCAGCAGAGCACGTTGATCCAGGAGGCCCGGTCGCCGAGGGCCAGCAGGGCGGCCAGCACCAGGGCGAAGACCGCCAACGGCCACCGCCGACGGAGCGCCAGCGGCAGCGCGGAGAGCGGCACCAGCAGCCAGAGCGCGGCGGCTGACGGCCCGTCGGGCCCCGCCGTCTCCGGCACGGCGCCCAGCGGGAGGTCCGGCGGGGCCGGGACGGTGAAGACCTGCTGCGGGCCGATCCGGATCGGCCCGTCGCCCGGGTACCGCACCGCGACCACCAGGGCCGTGACGGTCAGCACCACCGCGAGCAGCACGTCGGCCCACCGGGCCAGGCGCGACGGCGGGGCCGGCGGACGGCCTTCCGCCCGCAGCGCCTCCCGCACCTGGTGACGCCATCCGCGTCGTTCCCGCTCCCGCACCGGGTCATTGTGCGGGCCGGGTGGCCCCGGGCGCGTCCACCCTGACGACGACCCCGCCCTCCGCGAGGCGTACGCCGCGGGAAGGACCCGCGGCCGGGATCGTCCGCCGGGAGGGCCGGAGGTCGGCGTGACGGCCGACGCGCCGCCCGCGCGCCCGGGCCTAGGTTCACCCCGTTCCCCGAACCGAGACCCCTCACCGGAGGACCACCGTGTCCCATGTGATCGAACTGGCCGGCGTCGTCCGGCGCCACGGCACCACCACCGCGCTCGGCCCGCTCGACCTCACCGTCGCCGAGGGCGAGGCGCTGGCCGTGACCGGGCCCTCCGGCAGCGGCAAGTCCACCCTGCTCAACCTGGTGGCCGGGCTGGACCGCCCGACCGACGGCAGCGTCACCGTCGCCGGGACCAGGCTGGACGGGCTCGGCGAGCACGCCCTGGCCCGCTTCCGCCGGGAGCGGATCGGCATGGTCTTCCAGTTCTTCAACCTGCTGGACGACCTCACCGTGGCCGACAACATCCTGCTCCCGGCCCAGCTGCGCGGCGCCGGACGGCGCACCGCCGCCGCCCGTGCCGAGGAGCTGATGGAGCAGCTCGGCATCGCCCGGCACGCCCGGGCCCACCCCGGACAGCTCTCCGGCGGCGAACGCCAACGCGTCGCGGTGGCCCGGGCCTTGGTGAACCGCCCGGCCCTGCTGCTGGCGGACGAGCCGACCGGAGCCCTGGACAGCGCCGCCGGGGAGCAGGTGCGCGAGCTGCTCACCGAGCTGCACCGCGGCGGCCAGACGGTGGTGCTGGTCACCCACGACCTGGAGCTCGCCCGGGCCTGCGCCACCCGCACGGTGGTGCTGATCGACGGTCAACTCGCCCAGGACGGTCAACTCGCGCGGCACTCCCGGACGGAGGCCGGCCGATGAGGATCCGCTTCGCCGGGGCCCTCGGCTCCGTGGTGCGCGCCGGGGTGGCCCGACGGAGGGTGCAGAGCCTGGTGGTGGCGCTGGCCGCGCTGTTCGCGGTCGCCTCCTCCGTGGTGGCCGGGGCGCTGCTGGTCGCCGTCGACGCCCCGTTCGACCGCGCCTTCGCCCGCGGGCACGGGGCCCACCTGACCGTCCAGCTGGACCCGGCCAAGGCGGACCGGGCCCAACTCGAAGCCGCCGCACGGGCCGTGGGCGTCACCGAGACCGCCGGCCCGTACCGGGCGCTGGGCCTCCAGCTGACCGACCCCGAGGGCCGCCGCCTGCCGGCCCTCAGCACCGTGGGCCGCGCGGACCCCGGCGGCGCCGTCGACAGGCTCGAACTCGGCAGCGGCCGCTGGGCAACCGCGCCCGGAGAACTGGTGCTCTCCCGCGCCTTCGCCGGGCCCGGCTTCCCGCTCGGGACGGTGCTGCGCGCCGCGCAGCTCCCGGGATCTCCGGAGTTCACCGTGGTCGGCCTGGCCACCTCGGCCGGCCGCAGCGCCGACGCCTGGGTGACGCCCGGTCAGCTCGACGCCCTGGCCACTCCGGAGCAGCCCGCCACCACCCAGCTGCTCCACCGGCTCGCCGACCCCGACGGCGTGGCCCGCCTCGACGCGGCCCGGCGGACGTACGCCGGGGCGCTGCCCGCCGGCGCGGTGCTGGGATCCGTCTCCTGGCTGGACACCAAGCGGGCCGCGGACCAGGGCGCCGCGCCCACCGTCCCGTTCCTGCTCACCTTCGGCGCGCTCGGCCTGGCCATGGCGGTGATCACCGTGGCCGGAGCGGTGAGCGGCGCGGTCGGCACCGGGCTGCGCCGGATCGGCATCCTCAAGGCGGTCGGCTTCACCCCCGCCGAGGTGGTCCGCGCCTACCTGGCCCAGGCCCTGGTCCCGGCCGGCGCGGGCGTCCTGCTCGGCGTGCCGCTCGGCAACCTGCTGGCCCTGCCGCTGCTCGCCGACACCGAGGAGGCGTACGGTGCGGTCCCGCTCGGCGTGGCCTGGTGGGTGGACGTGCTCGTCCCGGCCACCGCCCTGGCGGTGGTCGCCCTGGCCGCCCTGCTGCCCGCCCTGCGGGCCGGACGGCTGCGCACCGTCGAGGCCATCGCGGTAGGCCGCACCCCGCGGGCCGGCCGCGGCCGCCGGGCCCACCGGCTGGCCGTCCGGCTCCCGCTGCCCCGGGCCGTGACGTACGGACTGGCGCTGCCCTTCGCCCACCCGGTCCGGGCCCTGGCCATGCTGCTCGCGGTCGCCTTCGGCACCCTGACGGCGGTCTTCGCGGTCGGCCTGACTGGCTCCCTCGGCGCGGTCGGCGCCGCCCAGGACCCGGGCGGCCGGGCCCAGGTGACCGTCTTCACCGGCGGCGGCTCCGGCGGGCCCGGCGTCCCGGCCCCCGGCCAGGCCGAACGGCCCGCCGCCGACCCGGCCCGGCTGCGCGCCGCGATCGAGGCCGAGCCCGGCACCGCGGGGTACTACGGCCGGACCTGGGCCGAGACCAGCGTGCCCGGGGTGTCCGGCGCCTCCCGGGCGGTGCTGTACGAAGGGGACTCCCGGCGCGGCGCGCTGGAGCTGATCGACGGTCACTGGCTGGACGGCCCCGGCCAGGTGGTCGCCCCCAGCGGCTTCCTGGCCCGTACCGGCCACCGGATCGGCGACACCGTCCGGGTGGTCCACCGTGGCACCACCAGGGAGCTGCGGATCGTCGGCGAGGGCTTCGAGACGGCGGACGAGGGCATGCACCTGCACGCCCTGCTGGCCGACTTCCCCGCCGCCGGCCCCGGCTCCTACCTGGTCGCCCTGACCGACGGGACGGACCCGGCCGCGTACGCCGCCCGGCTCGGCGCCGTGGTCGGCCCGCTGGGCGGCGAGGCGGTCGCGACGGCGCCGGACGGGCGGGAGGGGCTGGCCCTGGTGCTGACCGCGATGGCGGCGCTGCTCACCCTGCTGCTGGTCGGGGTGGCCGGGCTCGGGGTGCTCAACTCGGTGCTGCTGGACACCCGGGAGCGGGTCCGCGACCTGGGCATCGCCAAGGCCGTCGGCATGACCCCGCGTCAGACCGTGGCCCTGGTGCTCTCCTCGGTCACCCTGATCGGGCTGCTCGGCACCGCGCTCGGGCTCCCGGCCGGAGTCCTGCTGCACGAGGTGGTCGTCCCCGCCATGGGCCACGCCGCGGGCGTCGACCTCCCGAGGTCCGTGCTGGCCGGCCCGGGCCCGGGGCAGCTCGCCCTGCTGGCCCCGGCCGGGCTGCTGATCGCCCTGCTGGGCGCCCTCCTCCCGGCCACCTGGGCGGCCCGCACCACCACCGCCACGGCCCTGCGGACCGAGTGACCCCGGGCCCGGGGCCGGGGCCGTCCGCCCGCTCCGGTACGCTCGCGCAGCCGTTCGACCGCTGGTGGTGGCGGCGGGACCAGGGGGAGCGAAGCAGTGGACACGCCGTCATGTGACCGGCCGGGCAGCCCGCGTGACGGTGCGGTGGAGGAGCCGAACCCCTACGCCGCGCCGTCCTACCCGCCGCCGCCCGGGCTGCCCGGGCAGTTCGAGCGGCCCCGGCGGCGGTTCGGCCCGGGTGCCTGGGCCGCCCTGGTGGTGGCGGTCGCCCTGGTGGCCGTCACCACGGTGGTGGTGGCGACCAAGGGCTCGGAGGCCGTCCGGGAGGTCGGACAGCGCGTCCGCGACGCCGAGAAGCCGTGGGAGCCCGGGGAGTGCTTCCGGGGCGGGAACGACGAGCTGTCGCGCGCCGAGGAGGTGCCCTGCACCGAGCCGCACCGGATGGAGGTGTTCACCGCCTACGACCTGGCCGACCAGGCGTACCCGGGGAGCGAGGAGCTGCGCACCATGGTCCTGGGGCGGTGCCGGCACGGCCAGTACGGGTACGTGCTCGACCGCATGGCGATCCCGCGCGGGACCAGGATCGGCGCGCTGATGCCGAGCGAGACCCAGTGGAAGCTCGGCGGACGGGGAATGGTCTGCCACTTCACCCACCCGCAGCCGCGGCGGGGCTCGATCACCAAGGGCACGGCCGGCTACTCGCCCGAGCAGTACGGCTACCTGGCGGCCGAGCACCCCGTCGACGAGGCGCTGTCGCAGTGGCCGGAGCAGGATCCGTCCCAAGCCCCGCTCCAGTACCGGGAGTTCGCCGCCGACCTGGCCAAGGCGCTGCGGGTGGAGTCGGGCCTGCTGGACGGCGTCCGCTGGAGCGAGGGGCCGAAGCAGCGGCTGGACGCGCTCAAGGCGGAGCTGGAGGCCCAGGCCCGGCAGGCCGACCTGGTGGCGCGGACCGAATCCGTCCAACTGCTCGCCGAGGTCGACAAGTTGCGCGTCCACGGCCAGGCCGACCTGCGCTTCCGCTCGGCCCTGGACCTGCCGGTCGTCCCGCAGGACGCTCCCGACGAGGCCTGACCGGGCCCGCGCCGCGGCCCGGTCGAGCCCCCGGGCCCGATCAGGCGGAGAGCAGCTCCGGGTGGTGGCGCTCCGTCACCTCGGGGTGGGCCCGGGCGTAGCCCTTCAACTCGTTCCGCCCGAACTCGGCGAAGAGCGGGTTGGCCGGGTCGTCGGTGGCGCCCGGGGCGTGGTGCGCGCTCGGGAAGTCGAGCGGCTCGACGTGGGCGTCGAGGCGGGGGTTGTAGAAGAACGGGACGGAGAAGCGCTCGCGGGCCCCGGGCGGGCTGACCACGCGGTGGCGGGTGGCCTTGAGGTAGCCGTCGGTGGCGACTTCGAGGAGCTCGCCGAGGTTCACCACGAAGGCGCCGGGCACCGGCGGGACGGCGAGGAAGGTGTCGTCGGGGAGCAGCACCTCCAGCCCGCCGACGGTGTCCTGGAGGAGCAGGGTGATGAACCCGTAGTCCTTGTGCGCCCCGACGCCCTGGCCCGCCCCGTCGGGAGCGGTGCCGGGGTAGCGGACCAGCTTGAGCCGCAGGTGGGGGTGGCCGGCGAAGGCGTAGTCGTAGAAGTCGGGGCGGGCGCCGATCGAGGCGAGCAGCTCGTGCAGCAGCTTGGCGGCGACCGCGCCCAGGCGGTCGATCCAGTTGAGCGCGGCGGGCCGCAGCGCGGGCAGCGCGGGCGGCCACTGGTTCGGCCCCTCCAGCCACCAGTAGGGCTGGTCCTCGGGGCCGGGCACGTGCGGGGGCAGCTCGGCGCCGATGTCGAGCTGGTCGCGCCAGTCCTGGCTGCCGCCGGTGCGCTCGGTGCCGGTGCGGGTGTAGCCGCGGTAGTGCGGGGAGTTGAGGTTGCTGACGGCCAGTCGGTCCGCCTCGGGCAGGGCGAAGAAGGCGTGCATGGCGTCGGTCAGCTCGGTGGTCTCCTCCGGCGTCACGCCGTGGCCGATGAGCTGGAAGAAGCCGACCTCGGTGGCGGCCGCGCGCAGCGCGTCGTGCAGCAGGGCGCGGTCGTCGGCGGAGCCGTCGGCGAGGGAGAGGTCGATGACCGGGAGACCGGTGAGGTGCGCTGTCATGTGCCGCCGTCCGTGGTGAGTGCCGCTGCTACCGGACCACAGCACCAGATTAGTGCGCGTTTGTTCCGCTCAGAGGGTTGACCTGTCCGGAATGCGGAGGAGACTTGTGGGTACACCCCGGGAACACCGGACGGGTCGCCCCGCCGGCCGAGACGTCGGCCCCCCGCGCGATCAGGTCCAAGCCCCCCGGTCAGGCCCCCGGCAACTCCCTCCGGGCGCGGCTCCGCGAGCGACGGCCACGGATCCGGCAGACGGACGGAAGTACCGGGGACTGCGCTGTCCGGGGCCGTTCCGTCAGGAGTGGGGGAACGGGCACTTCGCGGGGGCGTCGGTCCCGAAGGTGCCCAGCTCGCTCAGCCGGTAGCCGTTCGGGTAGCCCCGCACCTGCCGCCCGTCCCGGGCGAAGTGCGGCGTGCGGCGTGCGGGCAGCAGTTGGACGAAGCGGCCGCGCAGCCGCATCCCGGCGCGGACGGCGGCGCGCAGGGCGGCCGGCGGGGCGGGGTAGCCGAAGGCTTCCCGCAGCGGGTCGTCGAGCAGGCAGAGCGCGGAGAGCCGCATCTGGCCGCCGAGCGGGCGCGGGTACCAGCTCTCGGTGAGGTCCAGGGTGGCGTCCGAGACGGCCCGGCCGCCGGGGTCGAAGGCGAAGTGCGCGCGCTCGTACCCGTCGAGCAGGGTCTCGAACTCCCGGTAGGTCTCCGGGACGCCGCGCAGTCCCATGCGGCGGCCGAGCTCGCGGTAGTAGTTGACCGAGGCGCGCACCTCGTGCGGGGAGAAGCGGCGCCAGCCGTAGTCGTCCATCCAGCGCTTGGGGACCACCACGAAGGTGGCGAGCACGTAGACGAAGTCCTCGTCGGAGATCGCGTAGCGGCGGTGCATCTGGTTCATCCGCCGGATCGCCTCGCGGCCCTGCGGGGAGTCGAAGCCGTGCTCGACCACCGCCTCCAGGATCAGCACGGTGTCGTCGTAGCGCTTCTGCGCCCGCCCGGTGAACTCCCCGGTCTCGGCGAGCAGGCGGCCGATGCTGGGGACCGCGTACGTGCGGTAGAGGGCGAAGCCGAGCGCCTGGTTGGTGTCCCAGGGGAACTCGTACTGGCTCATGATCCGGTAGATCTCGGTGTACTGGGTCTCCGGGTCGAGCCGGCGGATCCGCCGCAGCCACTCGTAGCGGTTCATCGGGGGGGATCCTTCCGGTGCGGACGGCTGGCTGCCGAGACCCTAGGGTGGCGGCAACCGGCCGGTCAACACCATGATCTGACGCGTGGTCAGCGCGGCTCGCCCGGGTAGGTGCCGAAGGACCAGAGGTTGCCCTCCGGATCGCGGACGGTGAAGTCGCGGGAGCCGTCCTTGCCGTAGTCGACGTCGCGCGGGGCGGTGACCACCTCGGCGCCCGCCCGGACGGCGCGGTCGAAGAGGGTGTCCGGGTCGCCGGTGACCACCACGTAGGCGCCGAAGGTGCCCGGGCGCAGCGGCCACGGGTCGTCCTCGCCGCCCCGGACGGAGCCGAGCATGACGCCGCCGCCGGCCGGCCAGGACAGCTGGGCGTGGTGGACGGTGTCGCCGTCGGCGTAGACGGCGGTCTCCTCGAAGCCGAAGGCCTCCACCAGGAAGCGGATCAGGGCCGGGGCGTCGGCCGCGCGCAGGCTGGGCCAGACCTGGGGCGGGGGCGGTTGGGTCATCGGGCGTCTCCTCCGGTCGGGATACCTGGAGGAGAGCGTAGGGCGGGGTGCCGCGCCGGGGCCGGATGTTCGATTGTCGAGTCCGGCCCCGCGTGACGGTCCGTCAGGAGTGCTTCGGCTCCGTGCCGGGCGCGAAGCTGGCGTAGTACGCGGCGGCCATGTCCTGGTCGCCGTGGCCCTGGGCGGCGGCCCGCTCGAAGCGTTCGGCCGAGGCGGCGGCCACGTCGAGCCGGACGCCGTGCCGGGCGCCGGTCTCGGCGATCAGGCGGGCGTCCTTGGCGGCGGTGGTGACGGCGAAGGAGGCCGGGCTGAGGCCGTCGCCGAGGATCAGGGCGGACTTGGCGTGCAGGTACCCCATGTCCAGCGGGCCGCCGGCGATCAGGTCGAGGAACTGCTGCGGGTCGACGCCGAGGGCGTGCGAGAGGGCCAGGGCCTCGCCGGCCGCGTTGGTGGCGGCCAGGACCCAGCTGTTGGCGACCAGCTTGAGGCGGGTGGCGGCGCCGCTCGCGCCGTCGTCGCCGGTCCGGACGGTGAGGGCGCCGACCGCGTCCCAGACCGGCACCAGCTCGGCCCAGTGCTCGGCGGGCCCGGCGGCCAGCACGGTGAGCTTCCCGGCCTCGGCGGGCGCGCGGGTGCCGAGCACGGGGCAGTCGAAGAACACCAGGCCGTGCGCGGCGGCCAGTTCGGCCAGCGCGGTGACGTCCTCCAGGCCGACGGTGGTGGACTGCATCCAGAGCGCCCCGGGGCGCAGGCCGGAGGCGGCCCGGCCCATCGCGTCCAGGACGGCCGCGCCGTCGTGGAGCATGGTCAGCACCACGTCGGCGCCCTCGACGGCCTCGGCCGCCGCGCCGACGATCCGGACCCCGTCGGCGGCCAGCGGTTCGGCCTTGGCGCGGGTGCGGTTCCAGGCGGTGACGGAGTGCCCGGCACGGGCCAGGTTGCGGGCCATCGCCGCCCCCATGATCCCCGTGCCGAGCACACCGATGGCGAGCCGGTCCGACATGACGTTCCCCTCTCGGTCGTGGTTCCCCGTTGGTGAGCATACGACTGACGGCTCGTCATGACCGGGCGGGGGCGGCGGAGGCCTCAGGGGCCGGTGGCGATCTGGCCGAGGTCGGTCCAGCCGCCCTGTCCGGGGCCGCCGGCGTACAGCGCGGCCCAGGTCGCGCCGTCGGTGACCAGGCGGTCGGCATGGGTGTCGCCGTCGAAGTCGGCGAACTCCACCTGCTGCTGAGGGACCGTCACCCCGGTGGCGATCCGGCCGAGGTCGTGCCAGCCGCCGTGGCCGTCGCCGCCTCGGTTGAGGTGGGCGGTGACGGCGCCGTCGTTGGTGAGGGTGAGGTAGTCGGTGCGGCCGTCGCCGTCGAGGTCGGCGAGGCGGACGCGGGTGCGGTCGGTGGTGGTGCCGGTGGCGATCTGGCCGAGGTTCTGCCAGCCGCCGTGGCCGTCGCCGCCTCGGTTGAGGTGGGCGGTGACGGCGCCGTTGTCGGTGAGGGTGAGGTAGTCGGTGCGGCCGTCGCCGTCGAGGTCGGCGAGGCGGACGCGGGTGCGGTCGGTGGTGGTCCCGGTGGCGATCTGGCCGAGGTCGTGCCAGCCGCCGTGGCCGTCGCCGCCCCGGTTGAGGAGTGCCCGGACCGCGCCGCCGTCGGCGATCACCAGGCGGTCGGCCCGGCCGTCGCCGTCGAAGTCGGCCCAGCGGTCCCGGCCCGCGCCGCCCGATTCGGTGCCCGCGCGGTGCGGTGCGGGGCGGACCGCCAGCCCGTCGGCGACCGCTTGGTCGAGCGCCCGGGCGTAGGCCTCGGCGAGCCTGGCGTAGCCGCGGTCGTTCGGGTGCAGGCCGTCGGGCAGTTCGGTGGCGGGGACGAGGGACGGCGGGGTGACGTAGCGGACCTTGGCGCCGCTCCGCTGCCTGGCTGAAATGGCCTCCTGCATGGAGGAGTTGAAGCTCTGTGCGGCGCTCTCGACCCCGTGGGTGGTGGGGATCAGGCCCAGGGCCAGGACGGTGGCGCCCGGCCGGGCGGCGGTGATCCGGTCGATCAGCGCGGAGAGGCGGTCCGGGGCGTGGGCGCGTTCGCCGCGGAGGAGGTCGTTGACGCCGAGGTGCAGCAGCACCACGTCGGGCTGGGCGGCGGCCAGCCAGCCGTCGACCCCCGGGGCGATCTGGTCGATCAGGGAACCGCTGTGCCCCTCGTGGTCCGGGTCGGGCACCGCGCCGTACGCGCCGGAGCCGACGAAGTCGGTGCTGTAGCGCGGCCGTTCGGCCGGTGCCCGGTCGCCCGGTGCCTGACCGCCCGGTGCCCGACCGGACAGCGTCCGGTACAGCGGGAGCCGGTAGCCCGCTCCGGTGGAGCTGCCGTCGCCGGCGGTGATCGAATCGCCCAGCGGCATCACCCGCAGGACCATCGGGGCGGGGCGAGCCCCCGGGCGGAGGCGGCGTGGACGGGGCGGGCGGTGAGCCAGGCCCCCGGCCGTGCAGAGCGCGGTGGTCAGGGTCAGGGTGACGGGCGAGGTCGAGGGCGGGGGTGAGCTTCACGGCGGGTCCTTCCGCCGGGCGGTCGGGGGTCGGCCCGGGGAACGGATGATGGCAAGGGCCCGGCGGGTGCGGCGGGGCGGCTCGGGGTGGGGTGCCCGGCCGCCACCCGGTCGGGTGACGGACCGTCAGCCGCCCTCGGCCGTCCGGCCGAGCCCCTGCGGTGGGTCAGACCCGGGCCGGGGCGGGGTCGGGCGCGGCGGCGGCCCGGACGGGGCGGGCGGCCGGGATGGCGGTGGCCACCGCGGCGGCTGCCAGGGCGACACCCGAACCGATCAGCAGGGCGATCCGGAAGCCGTGCTCGGACGGCAGGGCACGGCCGTGGAAGTCGGTGGTCAGCTGGGCCAGCACCACGCCCGTGACGGCGGCGGAGACGGAGCTGCCGATGGAGCGCATCAGGGTGTTGAAGCTGTTCGCCGAGGCGGTCTCCTGGGGCGGGACGGCGCCCATGATGAGCGCGGGCATCGCGCCGTACGCGAGGCCGACGCCGGTGTTGCAGACCAGGGAGGCCAGCAGCAGGCCCCAGGTGGAGCCGAGCAGCAGCTGCGCCGAGCCGTAGCCGAGGGCGATCACCAGGCTGCCGACGGCCAGCGTGACCTTGGGGCCCTTGGCCGCGGAGAGCTTGGCGCCGAGCGGGGCCAGCACCATCATGGCCAGCCCGGCCGGGGCCATCCACAGGCCCATCGCCATCATCGACTGGCCCAGCCCGTAGCCGGTGGCCTCGGGCAGCTGGAGCAGTTGGGGCACCACCAGGGACTGGGCGTACATGGCGAAGCCGACCAGGACGGAGGCCGCGTTGGTGATCAACACCTGGGGGCGGGCGGTCACCCGCAGGTCGACCAGCGGGTCGGCGGTGCGCAGCTCCCAGACGCCCCAGAGCAGCAGCAGGGCGAGTGCCGCACCGAGGAGGCCGAGGGTGGTGGCGCTGCCCCAGCCCCAGTCCGAGCCCTTGGAGACGGCGAGCAGCAGCGAGACCAGGCCGGCGCCGAGGCCGAGCGCGCCGGGGAGGTCGAAGCGTCCGGCGGGGGAGCTGACGGAGCGTCCGGCCGGGACGGTGCGGGCCACCAGCACGGCCACCAGCACGCTGAGTCCGGCGGCCACCCAGAACAGCACCCGCCAGCTGGCGTGCTCGGCGACGGCGGCCGAGAACGGCAGGCCGAGCGCGCCGCCGACGCCCATCGAGGCGCTCATCACGGCGATCGCCGAGCCGAGCCGCTCGGGCGGCAGCAGGTCCCGCAGCAGGCTGATGCCGAGCGGGACGATGCCCATGCCGACGCCCTGGAGGCCGCGCCCGACGATCATCGGGAGCACCGAGGAGGAGAGCGCGCAGACCACCGAACCGGCGATCAGCGGCACGGTGGAGACCAACAGCATCCGGCGCTTGCCGTACATGTCGCCGAGCCGTCCGGCGACGGGGGTGGCGACGGCGGCCGAGAGCAGGGTGGCGGTGATCACCCAGGAGGCGTTCGAGGCGCTGGTGGAGAGCAGCGCGGGCAGGTCGCCGATCAGCGGGACCACCAGGGTCTGCATGCCGGCGAGGGCGAGCACGCCGGTGACGGCTCGGGGGTGGGTGTTCGCGGGCGGGCTGTCCGGCACGGGGTCTCCTCGGGGCGGTGGCAGGTGCCTGTGCACCGTACATCTGATGTGTATGATGCACAACGCATGTACGGTGCACAGTGCCGTGGTATACCTGCTGGTGGGAGAGGTGCCGCAGGGAAGGAAGCGCGCGATGGAGAGGCCCACCCAGCAGGTCGAGTTCGAGACCATGCTGCTCGGCCGGCACAGCCACCTGAGCCCGCGCGGCAAGCGCGAGGGCGGGCTGGACCGCAGCGCCTACATCCTGCTCAGCCGCCTGGGGGTGGAAGGCCCGATGACGATCGGTCAGCTCAGCGAGGCCTTCGGGCTCGACGTCTCGACCCTCAACCGGCAGACGGCGGCGATGACCCGGGCCGGGCTGGTCGAGCGGATCCCCGACGAGGGCGGCGGCATCGCCCGCAAGTTCCGCGTCACGGCCGAGGGCGGGCGGGCGCTGGAGCGGGAGCGGGCGGAGATCGTCGCCGGGCTGGAGACGGTGCTCGACGACTGGAGCGAGGAGGACGTGGCCGCCTTCGCGGGCTACCTCCAGCGGTTCAACGGCTCGATCGAGCGGATCTCGGGGCGGCCCTGGCCCCGGCCGTGAAACGCCGAGGGGGCCGGACACCGTGGTGGTGTCCGGCCCCCCGCTGGTGGTTCGTCAGAACTGCAGGGACCAGGCGTTGACGTAGCCGGTGTCGTTCGCCGCGTTGTCGGTGACCCGGAGCTTCCAGGTGCCGTTGGCCACCTCGGAGGAGGCGTTGACGGTGTAGGTGGCCTGGACGTTGTCCGCGCTGTCGTTGGCGTTGTAGTCCTTCAGCAGGTAGGCGCTGCCGTCCGGGGCGATCAGCTGGACGCGCAGGTCACCGCGGAAGGTGTGCCGGATGTCCACCGCGACCGAGAGCGCGGACGGGGCGTTGCCGGTGACGCCGGTGACGGAGACCGGGGACTCCACGGTGGTGTTGTCGCCGATCGCGTAGTCGGCGGTGTTCTCGAACTTCTTGCCGGTGGGCGGGGTGGTGGTGCCGCCGCCGACCTTGAGCAGGCGGTTCGGCGAGCCGCTGCCCGCGTTGGTCACCTTGCCGGTGGTGGCGTCGGCGACCAGCTGGTCACGGACCTGCTGCGGCGTCCAGGACGGGTTGGCCGAGAGCAGCAGGGCCGCGGCGCCCGCGGTGTGGGGGGGAGGCCATCGAGGTGCCGTTCATGCTGGTGCTCGCGGTGTCGCCGCTGTTGGAGGCGGAGACGATGGCCGAGCCCGGCGCGAAGAGGTCCAGGCAGGTGCCGTAGTTGGAGTACGAGGCCCGGGCGTCCGAGGAGTCGGTGGCGCCGACGGTGATCGCCGCGCCGAGGGAGGCGGGCGAGGAGGTGCAGGCGTCCTTGGAGCTGTTCCCGGCGGCGACGGCGTAGGTGACGCCCGAGGCGATCGACTTGGCCACCGCGTCGTTCAGGGTCTGGTCGGTGTCGCCGCCGATGCTCATGTTCGCGACGGCGGGCTTGGCGGCGTTGGCGGTCACCCAGTCCACGCCCTTGATGACGGTCGACCAGGGCGCCGAGCCGTTGCAGTCCAGCACCCGGACGGAGACCAGCTTCACGCCCTTGGCCACGCCGTAGGCCGAGCCGCCGACGGTGCCCGCGACGTGGGTGCCGTGGCCCTGGCAGTCCGAGGCGTTGGAGTCGTTGTCCACGAAGTCGTAGCCGCTGACGGCCCGTCCGCCGAAGTCCTGGTGGGTCAGCCGGACACCGGTGTCGATCACGTACGCGGTCACGTTGGAGGCGGTGTTGGGGTAGGTGTAGGACTTGTCGAGCGGGAGGGCCGTCTGGTCGATCCGGTCCAGGCCCCAGGACGGCGGGTTGGACTGGGTGCCGGTGACGTGCGCCAGCCCGTCGGCCTCGACGCGGCGCACGCCCGGCTCGGCGGCCAGCCGGCGGGCCGCCTCGGGCGAGAGGCGCACCGCGAAGCCGTTCAGCGCGGCGGTGTAGACCTGGCTGAGGCTGCCGCCGTGACGTCCCGCCAACTGCTGGGCCTTGGAGGCGACTTCGGTGCTGCGGACGCCGTCGGCGAAGGTGACGATGTACGAGCCCTCGATCACGCCGGCGCGGTCGGTGCCGACCACGGTGCCCTCGGCGGGGCCGGCGGCGACGGCCGGAGCGGCGGCCAGGGCGGGGAGGCCGAGGGTGGCGAGCAGCAGGGCAGCGGCCGTGGCCGTGCTTCGGAGCTTCATGTGGGGGTCTCCTGGAGCGGGGTGTGAGGGGGACGGTGGGCGGCGGCGCCCGCACCGGGTACGTCGGGCGCCGCCCCCATCGGGCCGTGGCCGCACCGGATGTGTGGGGAGGGTGCGGGCCGCTCGGCCGTTGGGCAAGAGCATCGGTCCGCGCCGGGCACGGCAGCCAGGGGCGGGCGCACCCAGAGAAGGGCTCCCCGGCACCCAGAAAACCGGGGGCGGTGCGAGTGGCGGGTGAGGCTGTGTGGGTGGCCGGCCTTACTGTCGAAGTCCGTTGTGGAGGAGGGCTTCTGATGCGCAAGGTGACCTACTCGATGGGCGTCTCGCTGGACGGTTACGTCATCGGGCCGGACGGCACGTTCGACTGGGGGGACCCGGACGAGGAGGTGTTCCGCTTCTGCATCGAGGAGGTGCGGGGCGTGGACGTGCACCTGATGGGGCGTCGGCTCTACGAGACGATGCTCTACTGGGAGGACCCGGCGAACGTGACCGACCCGGCGGAGCGGGACTGGGTGGACGTGTGGTGCCCGCTGCCCAAGGTGGTCTTCTCCCGCACCCTGACCGAGGTCCGCGGCACCGCCACCCGGCTCGCGGGCGGCGGCCTCGCCGAGGAGATCGCCCGCCTGCGCGCCGAGCCCGGCGACGGGGACATCGCCATCGGCGGAGCGACGCTCGCGGCCGAGGCCGCCGCCCTGGACCTGATCGACGAGTACCGCGCCCGGGTCATCCCGGTCCTGGTCGGCGGCGGCGTCCCGTTCTTCCCGCAGGCGGAGCGGCACGTCGACCTGGACCTGGTGGAGACCCGGACCTTCGCGTCGAAGGTGGTCTACATGGCCTACCGCGTCGTGCGCTGACGTCGGTGGTGGCGCTTAGGGTTCCCCGGGAGAAGGAGAGGTAGGAGGGCGCGTGGGAGCCAAGACCGGTCTGCTGGTGTACGCGGACGGAGAGGTGCCGGGCCTGCTGAAGGGCGTGGGCGAGGCCGATCCTGAGCGGACGGCTGCCCTGGTGCGGCGGCTGTACCCGGGCTGGGAGATCGAGGAGGCCGGGGGGCGACGCTGTGGGAGGGGGTCTACCCGCCCAACGGCTCCGCGTACGCGGCCAGCTGGCCCGGAGTGGAGCTGGTCGGCGACCAGCGGGTGATGCTGGACCGGCCCTCGCAGCTGCCGGCCGAGCTGGTGGCGGCCTCCGCCGGGCGGCGGCTGGTGCTGCACGCGATGCACAGCGTGGTGGACTGGCTGGCCTTCGCGGTGTGGGAGGACGGCCGGCTGGTCCGTTCGCTGGGCCTCTCCCCGGACGGCGGGATCATCGAGGACATCGGCGAGCGGCTCTCGTTCGAACACCCCTTCTGGGCGGGGGAGCACCCGGTCGAGCGCCTGAGGATCGCGGATGCGCCGGAGCGGGCCTACCCCCTGACGTTCCATCCGCTGGAGCTCGGGGAGGAGGCGCTCCGGGCGCTCTGCGGCTTCGTCATGGAGGGCCGCCCCGAGCCAGGCGACCTCGACCCCGACGACATCCACCTGCACGGCTTCCGCCGACAGGACCCGCAGGCCCCGGACCGCGCCGCCCTGGAGGCCGCGATCCGGGCCCGGGTGGCGGCGATGCCCCCGCCGAAGACCTACGTCATGGGCCCGGACGGGACCTTGGTGGAGCGGCCGCTGCCGTGACCAAGGCGGCGTCCCGGCCCCTGGTCGACAGCACGGCGGCGGCTGAGGCGCCCGCCTCGGTCAGCCGCGCGGCCAGCGCGTGGGCGTCCTCCTCGAGGAGGCACTCGAGGAGCAGGACCGGTGGCGGAGCCGTCACGGCCTGCTTCGCGCGCCACAGGCCGAGGCCCGTCATCAGCTGGTACGCCTTCGCGACCGCCAGCGGGGCGGGGCCGACGTCCAGCAGGACGAGGTCGTGCGGGACGTCGTCGCAGACGAGCGTGGCGTAGACGGTCTCGTCGGTCATGCCCGCCACGGTAGGCGCGACCGCTGCGGGCAGCCCAACGGTTTTCCGCAGCGGGCGCCCGGCCGTGACGACTGCGCGGGCCGGCCGCCCGACCCCCGGCGGCCCTCCCGGGTGGGAGGGCCGGGGCAGGGTCAGGGGGTGACGGGTCGGTCCCAGTCGATGGTGTGACGGAGGGTCGGGCCGAAGGTGCGTTCGGGGTTCATGGCGACTCTCATGAGGAGGCGCATCAGGATCGGCATGGCGGCGGCTGTCAGGCGGCCGGGGGCCTTGACGTGGTTGACCCGCATGGCTTGGGCGGCGATCTTCTCGACCCGGGGGCGGCGGGTGGCGGTGTAGGCGGGCAGGGCCCGGTCGAGGGGGAGGTCCCGGAGGGCGCGGGCCAGTTCGACCGCGCTCTCGATCGCCAGCGAGGCGCCCTGGCCGGAGCTGTTGGACGGGGCGTGGACGGCGTCACCGACCAGGACCATCCGGCCGCGGTGCCAGTGCGGGACGGGCGGCATGATCCAGACCGATCCGTTGGCGTGCAGCCGGCCCGGTTCGAGTGCGTCGAGGAAGGCGCCGCCGGGGACGTCCTGTCCGTAGGTGTCGCGCAGGATCCGCAGCCACTGCTCGGCCGGGACCTCGCGGGCCTCGCTCAGGCGCATCGGGGCGGCGTGCGGCAGGTTGAAGCCGACGCGGGTGCGGCCGTCGGCCTCGCGCCAGTAGAGGTAGTAGGCGTGCCGGCCGAAGGTGAAGTGGGTGAGGCCGGCCGGCCCGGGCGCGGGGTGCTCGACCGAGGCCTCGAAGCCGAGCACGCCGGTGAAGCGGGGGCCGGGTGCGGCCGGGTCGATCAGCGTGCGCACCGTGGAGTGGACGCCGTCGGCGCCGATCAGCAGGTCCGCCCGGGCGCTGCTGCCGTCCGCGAAGTGCGCGGTGACTCCGGCACCGTCCTGCTCGGCGGCGGCCAGGCGCTTGCCGTGCTCGACGCGGATGCCCTGTGCGCCGGCGGCCGTGGACAGGATGCGGTGCAGGTCGTTCCGGTGGACCTGGAGCGGCGGGGCGACGCCGTCCAGCTGCGGGATGTCGATCTTCTTGTGCCCGAAGGCCATCGCGGTGCCGACGATCGGCAGGCCGACCGCCCTCACCTCCTCGGCGAGGCCGAGGAGTTCGAGTGCGGCCTGGCCGTTGGGGGCCAGGGCCAGGGTGCCGCCGACGCCCTCGGTGGGGGTCGGGTAGGCCTCGTACACGGTCGCGTCGATGCCGGCCTTGTGCAGCGCCATCGCCGTCACCGGGCCGGCGATGCCGCCGCCGATGACCAGCGCGCTCCGTACCTTGCTCATGTCTGCCTTCTCTCCAAGCGGACGGCGCCCTCGGCGGTCGTGCGCGCCGGGGCGTGGTGTACCGCCCTGGTGGAGAGTCCGGCTAGTGTTGCCGTTGCCGTCTCGCGGCCGGTCTCTCCCACCCAGGTGGGCGGTCTCGGGATACGACGGGCCCGGCGCGGTGCTGCAACACCGCGCCGGGCCCACTTGCTCATCCGGTCTCCCAGCCCCTCCAGTCGGCCAGGCCGGGGAACGAACCGGACGTCAACTCCTGGAGCAGTGCGCGGACCCACGCCTGCTCGGCCTCGCGCATGGCGATCTCGTACTCGTCCTCGACCAGGAACAGCCGCGGCACGAAGGCGGAGTGCTCGGCCAGGGCCGCGCGCAGCGCCTCGGTGCCCCGCTCCAGCGCCGTCAGGCGCTCCTGCAGCAGGTCCACCGCCTGGTCGGGACCCAGCACCGCAAAGACCGACAGGCCGGCCTTGAAGCGCCGGGGCTCCGGCTCCGGGGCGGAGATCAACTCCCGTACCCAGTCGACGAGTTCATCGCGGCCGGCGCCGGTGATCCGGTAGACCGTCCGCTCGGGCAGGGCACCCTCCCGGCCGGACTCCGCGGCCTCGATGAAGCCGTGCCGGGCGAGGTTGTTCACCACGGTGTAGAGGGAGCCGATCTTGATGTCCATGTCGGCCTCCTTCTCCCGCGAGCGCAGCACCGTGGCCACCTCGTAGGGGTGCATCGGCCGCTCCAGCAGCGTCGAGAGCACCGCCAGCCCCAGGAGGTTGGAAACCTTGCGCCGCTTCACCACAGCTCCATAGTCGTCTACGAGTACTCGTCTACGACTATAGGGCGCGGAAGGGCCCGCGTCACCCCTCGGCGGTGAGCGCAGGGGCCAGCGCGGCGCGGGAGGGGACCGAGAGCTTGCGCATGGCGTTGGCGACGTGGTGCTCGACGGTGCGGTGGGAGAGGACGAGGCGTTCGGCGATCTCGGCGTTGCGCAGGCCGGTGGCGGCGAGTTCGGCGATCTCGCGCTCACGGGGGGAGAGGGTGTCGCCGTAGGGTCGGCGGCCGCCCCGGGTCGGCGGGGTGATGCCGTGGTCGCGCAGCAGGGTGCGGATGAGGGTGGTGTCCCAGGTGGCGCCGAGGGCGGTGAAGCGGTCGAGGGCGGCGAGCAGGTCGGGGGCGGCGTCCTGACCGGTGGTCAGCGAGCGGCGGCCGCGGGCGAGGCGGGCGCGGGCCTGCTCGTAGGGGCGGTCGGCGGCGGCCCAGGCGTGCTCGGCCTCGGTCCAGAGGTCGGTGCCGGGGTCGGTGCCGGGCTCGGGCTCGGTGCCGTGTTCGGTGCCGTGCTCGGGGGAGGTGGGGAGCAGTGCGCGGCAGGTGGCGAGGGCGGCCAGGGCGCCGGGGGCGTCGCGGTCGGCGAGTCCGGCGGTGAACTCGGCGGTCAGGGCGCGGGCGGCCGGGAGGTCGCCGAGCGCGGCGAGGGACTGGACGGCGGCGGGGACGAGCTCCGAGGCCCAGACCCAGGCCTCGATCCGGCGCAGCGCGTCGAGGGCGGGGCGGGTGTGCGCCCAGGCGCGGGAGGGTCGGCCGGCGGCCAGTTCGAGGCGGGCCAGGGCTCCGGCGGCGGCGGCGGTGACCATGCCGGTGTCCTGACGGACGGTGTGCTGGGCCTGGGTCAGGTACTGCCGGGCGGTGCCGGTGCGGCCGGCGGCCAAGGCGTGCAGGCCGCGCAGCAGGGTGGCCTCGGCGGCCAGGTCGGGGAGGTCGGCGTAGTCCGCGGCCGCGGCGGCGGCCCGGGCGTCGAGGTCTTCCCAGCGGCCGCCGGTCCAGTCGAGGAGGAGCCGGGCGGTGTGGGCGAGACCGCGGTAGTAGGGGCTGTCGGCGCCCTCGGCGAGCAGCTCGTCGACCCGGGCCAGGAAGCGGGCGGCGGCGTGCGGATGGCCGAGCACCACGCAGGCGTGCGCCAGGTTGGCGTTGGCCCGGGTGAGGTGGAGGCGGGCGGCGGGGGAGGCCGCTTCGGCGGGCAGCTCCTGGACGGCGGTCCAGGCCGCCGGATCGGCGATGAACATCAGGGTGCTGACCCGGTTGGCCTGGACCGCGATCCGGGTGTCGGCGTCGCCGATGGCGGTGGCCAACTCCTGCGAGCGGTCGAGCCATTGGAGGTGGCGGCGGAACGGCCAGCCGCTCACCGAGGGGATCGCCAGCGCCGACATCGCCCGGGCGGCCAGCTCGGGCCGCCCGGTCAGGTCGGGGATCGCCTCGGCGATCTCCTCCCGCCCGGCGGCCCCGGCCCCGGCCTGGTTGCGCAGCAGCATGCCGGTGTTGAGCCGCAGTTCGCCCCGGAGGGCGGTGGGTGCGGGCTGCTCGGCCAGCACCTCGTGCAGGAACGGGACCGTCCCCGGGCCCGGGCGCCCGGTGAGGGCGGCCCGGCTGAGCTTGAGGGCCAGCCGGGCCCGCCGCCCGCCGGTGGCGGCGCGGGCCGCCGCGTCGAGCAGTTCGACGGCCTCCGCTCCGCGCCCGGCCCTGGCGGCCTCGTCGGCCGCGGCTTCGGCGTACTGGGGCCACAGCGGGGAGGCGGCCAGCCGGTGGTGGCGGGCGAGTTCGGCCAGCGGGGCGCGGTCGGGGCCGGTGCGGAGCCGGCGGGCGGCGCGCAGGTGGAGCCGGCGGCGGTGCTCCGGGGCGGTGAGTTCGGCGGCGGCGGCCCGGGCCAGTGGGTGGGAGGGGGCGACGGTGCCGTCGGGGTGGTCGGCCAGCAGTCCGGCCTCGGTGGCGAGCGGCAGGGCGGCAGCGGACTCGGCGGGGGTGAGCCCGGCGACGGCGGCCAGCGTGGCGGCGGTGACGGGGGAGTCGAGGACGGCCGCCGCCCGTACCAACTGCTGGGCGGTAGCTGTCAGTTCGGAGAAGCGGCCGAGCAGTTCGCGGCGGGCGGCCGGGGGGAGCGAGTCGGGCAGTGCGGCCGGCGGGCCGGCCAGCAGGGCGGTGGCCAGGCCGGGGAGGCCGGCGGTCCGGCGCAGCACCTCGGCGAGCGGGGCGCCGGAGTGGCCGGGCAGCAGGGCGAGTTGGGCGGGGGTGAGCGGTTCGACGGGCAGTTCGGTGACCGGGCAGCGGGCCTCGGCGAGGATGCCGGCCAGGGTCAGTTCGGCGGCGGGGGAGCGGCGGCTGGTCAGTACCAGACGGGTGGTGGCGGGCGGGCGGGCCGCCAGGTGGCGCAGGAGACGGACCGTCAGGGGGTCTGCGGCGTGCAGGTCCTCGATCACCAGGACGGGTCGGAGCTCGGCCAGCAGGGCGGTCAACCCCCGGAACACCAGGTGGAGTTCGGCGGAGGGCGGGGGAGGGGGCAGCTGTCCGGAGAGCTCCGGCAGCAGGCCGTGCAGCGCCCCGGTCACCGGCGGCAGGGCGGCGCCGAGCAGCAGCTCGGCGGCGGGGGCGAGCGCGTCCACCACCGCCCCGAGCGGGAAGCCCCGGCCGCCCCCGCCGCACCGGCCGGTCAGCACCGGCCGGCCGCCGGGCAGCGGCCGCCGGGCCAGCTCGCCCACCACCGCGCTCCGCCCGGCCCCGGCCGGTCCGGTCAGCACCACGATCCCGGGTGGCTCGGCCAGCGCGGCGGTCAGCTCGGCGAACAGCTCCTCCCGTCCGACGAGTGGCGTGGGGGTCTCGACGGACTTGCCTGGGCGCACGGCATCCTCCCTGGTCCGGACCGCACCGGCACGGGCGCCCACCCTAGTGCGGCGCCGTCTCCCCCAGGCTGCTCGGAGGAAAGTTCCGTGGCCCGCCGGAGTTTTCTGGGTGGCCGCGGCGCGGGGGTGGTGGGGCGGGGCGGCGGTCAGTCCTCGGGGATGTGGGCGAGCATGCGCTCCATGCCGTTGACCCAGTTGGCGCGCAGGGCGGTGGTGGCGGCGGGGAGGTCGCCGTCGAGGAGGCGGCGGGCGATCTCGCAGTGCTCCTCGGACTGGCGGGCGACGGGCTGGTCCTCGGGGATGACGAGGTTCTCGTAGCGGCGCATGCCGGCCTTGACCCGGGAGAGCAGGTCGAGCAGGCGGCCGTTGGGGCAGCCGCCGAGGAGCAGGCCGTGCCACTCGTCGTCGAGGCGGTCGACCACGGCGTGTTCGGCCATCGCGTCGGGGAAGCCCTGGGCGAGCTCCAGCAGGCGCGGGGCGGTCGCGGCGAGGTAGTCGGGGGCGGAGGACTCCAGTGCCAGGGACTCCAACGCGGCGACGATGGCGACCAGTTCGCGGAACTCGCGGCGGCTGACCGGGGCGAAGCGGAAGCCGCGGCCCTGGTTGCTCTCCAGTACGCCCTCGCCGGCGAGGGTGATCAGGGCCTCCCGCAGCGGGGTCCGGCTCACCCCCAACTCGGCTGCCAGGACGGCCTCGTTGACGTCGGTGCCGGCGGCGAACTCACCACGGGTCAGCCGCTCCATCAGTTCGTCGCGGATCTGCTCGCGCAGCGGACGGCGTTCGATCGCCATCGTGCCTCCTGTCGGTCGGATCTCAGCATAGCCCTTGACCGAATGCAGAGTACTGAACTAAGTATTCTGAATACAAAATTCGGATGGCCGGAGGGGGAGTCGGATCCATGGGCCTGACGCGTGTCCCGGGGCTGCTCTACGGGGGCGACTACAACCCCGAGCAGTGGCCGGAGGAGGTCTGGGAGGAGGACGTCCGGCTGATGGCTGAGGCGGGGGTGAACGTGGCCACCGTCGCCGTCTTCTCCTGGTCGCGCCTCGAACCGGCGCCCGGCGTCTACGAGTTCGGCTGGCTGGACCGGGTGCTCGACCTGCTGCACGAGCACGGCGTCGCGGCCGACCTGGCCACCGCGACCGCCACCCCGCCGCCCTGGCTGGTCCGGCTCCACCCCGAGGTGCGGCCGCAGGACGCGGCCGGCACCCGCTTGGAGTTCGGGTCCCGGCAGGGGTACTGCCCCTCCTCGCCGGTCTTCCGGGCGGCCGCCGTCCGGCTGGCCAGGGCCGTGGCGGAGCGGTACGCGGACCACCCCGCGCTGGTGATGTGGCACGTCGGGAACGAGTACGCCGACCACACCACCGAGTGCTTCTGCGAGGAGTCCGCCCGTGACTTCCGGAGCTGGCTGCGCGCCCGGTACACCACCCTGGACGGGCTCAACGCAGCCTGGGGGACGTCCTGTTGGGGACAGCACTACACCGACTGGGGTCAGCTGGAGCCGCCTCGCAAGGCACCGGGCCCGGTCAACCCGGCCCAGCTGCTGGACTGGCGGCGGTTCTCCAGCGACGCGCTGCTGGCCTGCTTCGAGGCCGAGCGCGCGGTGCTCAAGGAGGTCACCCCGGACGTCCCGGTGACCACCAACTTCATGAGCGTGCTGCGCGACCTGGACTACTGGAAGTGGGCGGCGGCCGAGGACCTGGTCACCGACGACGCCTACCCGGACCCGGCCGACCCGAGGGCGCACGTCAAGGTCGCGCTCAGCTACGACCTGATGCGCTCGCTCAAGCGGCAGCCCTGGCTGCTGCTGGAGTCGGCGCCCGGCGCGGTGAGTTGGCGCGAGGTAAACGTGCCGAAGGCGCCGGGCGTGATGCGACTGCACAGCCTGCAGGCGCTGGCGCACGGCTCGGACGGGGTGATGTTCTTCCAGTGGCGCCAGGCCAGGTACGGCCCGGAGAAGTTCCACTCGGCGATGCTGCCGCACGGCGGCACCGGTACCCGGCAGTGGCGGGAGACGGTGGCGCTCGGCGCGGACGTGCGGAGGCTCGCCGGGGTGGCCGGCACGGAGACCCGGGCCGAGGTCGCGCTGGTGCTGGACTGGGACAGCTGGTGGGGCCTGGAGGCCCCGGAGTCGCTGCCGTCGAACCGGCTGAAGCTGCATCAGCTCCTGCTGGCCTGGTACGCGCCGCTGCACGCCCGGGGCATCGCGGTGGACCTCACCCCGCCGGGGCGGGACCTGAACGGCTACCGGGTGGTCATCGCGCCCAACCTCTACCTCTGCACGGAGGAGCAGGCCGCCAACCTGGCGTCGTTCCGGGGCCAGTTGGTGGTCGGCCCGTTCAGCGGCGTGGTGGACGCGGACGACCAGGTGCACCCGGGCGGGGCGCCCGGACCGCTGCGGGAGCTGCTCGGAGTGCGGGTGGAGGAGTTCTGGCCGCTGCCGGACGGTGAGGTCCAGCGGGTCGAGACCGCCGACGGCCGAGGGCTCACCGCCTCGACCTGGACCGAGTGGCTGGAGACCGAGGGCGCCGAGGTGCTCGCCCGCTACCGGGGCGGCCCGCTGGACGGCCGCCCGGCTGTCACCCGGAACGGCACCGCCACCTACCTGAGCTGCCTGCCGGAGGACCCGGCGCCCTTCCTCGACGCGGTGCTGGCCGCCGCCGGGGTCACCGGCACCGAGCTGCCCGAGGGCGTCGAACTCTGCCGCCGCGACGGCCACCTGTTCCTGCTCAACCACGGGGCCGAGCCGGCCACCGTGAGCCTGCCCACCGACGGCGTCGACCTGCTGACCGGGCGTCAGCTGAGCGGCACCGTCGTCATCGCGGCGCACGACGCCGTGGTGCTCAAGCACTCTTGAGGAGCGAGATGAGCCACCCCATGAGCCACCCCTACATACCCAACGCCGGGCCCGAGGCCCGGGCGGCGATGCTCGCCGAGATCGGCGCCGCGGACGTGGCCGAGTTCTACGGCGACATCCCCGCCGAGCTGCGGCTGGCCCGCCCGCTGGATCTGCCCGAGCCCTTCGCCGACGAGCAGGGCCTGGTGCGGCACGTCCGCGGCCTGCTGGCCCGCAACGCCGACACCACCGAGCTGCTGAGCTTCCTCGGCCACGGCTGCTACCCGCACCACGTCCCCGCGGTCTGCGACGAGGTGAACGGCCGCGGCGAGTTCCTCACCGCCTACGCGGGCGAGCCCTACGAGGACCACGGCCGCTTCCAGGCCCTCTTCGAGTACGTCTCGCTGATGGCCGAGCTGCTGGAGATGGACGTGGTCAACGTCCCCACCTACGACGGTTACCAGGCCGCCGGGACGGCGCTGCGGATGGCCGCGCGCTACACCGGGCGGAGCCGGGTGCTGGTCAGCGGTGCGGTGGCCGCCGACAAGCTGGCCAAGATCCGCGACTACCTGGCGCCCGACCTTGACGTGGTGCTCGCCCCGGTCGCCGACTCCGGCGAGCTCGGGGAGCTCACCCTCGACGAGAGCTTCGCGGCGCTCTACCTGGAGACCCCGAACGTCTACGGCGTGGTGGAGACCAAGGGCCGCCAACTCGCCGAGCAGGCCCACGCGGTGGGTGCGCTGTTGGTGGTCGGCACGGACCCGGTCTCGCTCGGTGTGCTGGCCCCGCCCGCGAGCTACGGGGCCGACCTGGTCTGCGGGGACATCCAGTCGCTGGGCATGCACCAGCAGTACGGCGGCGGCCAGGCCGGCTTCATCGCCAGCCGGGACGAGCAGCGGCTGGTGGCCGAGTACCCGTCCCGCCTGTTCGGCATCGCGCCGACGGCGGTGGAGGGCGAGTACGGCTTCGGCGACGTCTTCTACGACCGCACCTCCTTCGCGCTGCGCGAGGAGGGCAAGGAGTGGGTCGGCACCGCCGCCGCGCTGTGGGGCATCACCGCCGGGGTCTACCTGGCGCTGATGGGCCCGCAGGGGATGCGCGAGCTGGGTGAGACGGTGCTGGCCCGCACCCGGTACGCGATGACCGCGCTGGCCGGTGCCGGGGCGGTGGTGCGCCACCAGGAGGCCATCCACTTCCGGGAGTTCGCGATCGAGGTGCCGGACGCCGACGCGCTGCTGGCCGCCCTGCTGGAGCGGGGCGTCCTCGGCGGTGTCCGGCTCGGGCCGCGCGAGCTGCTGGTCTGCGTCACCGAGCGGCACGCCATCGCCGACATCGACATCCTCGCGGCGGCCGTCAAGGACGCCCTGGCCACCTCCGGAGGTACCCGGTGAGCTCGCACGGAGAGTCCTTCGCCTCCCTCCCGGTGGCGCCCAAGCCCGCACTGCGCCGCTTCCACCAGGCGCGCTGGGACGAGGAGATCGTCTTCGAGCTGTCCCGGCCCGGTCGGCGCGGCATCGGCGTCCCGGCCCCCGGTGCGCCGCTGGTCGAACTCCCGGACGGCGTACGGCGAGAGACCCCGCCCGCACTGCCGGAGCTCTCGCAGAACCAGGTGGTCCGGCACTGGTTCCGGCTCTCCCAGGAGACCCTGGGCGCCGACTTCAACATCGACGTGGGCCAGGGCACCTGCACCATGAAGTACAGCCCGAAGGTGAACGACACCTTCGTGCGGGACCCGAAGGTGGCCGAACTGCACCCGCTCCAGCCGGAGTCCACGGTGCAGGGCGTGCTGGAGGTGTACTGGCGGCTGGAGCAGATCCTCAAGGAGGTCTCGGGCATGGCCCGGGTCTCGCTGCAGCCCGGGGCCGGATCGGCGGCGATCTACGCCAACATCGCGATGATCCGCGCCTACCACGCCTCCCGGGGCGAGGCGGGGCAGCGGGACCAGGTGATCACCACCATGTTCTCGCACCCCTCGAACGCGGCCTGCGCCAAGGTGGCCGGGTACGAGGTGATCACCCTGATGCCGGACGCCGACGGCTACCCGGACGTCGAGTCGCTGCGCGCCGCCGTCGGCCCGCGCACCGCCGCGCTGCTGATCACCAACCCCGAGGACACCGGGATCTTCAACCCGAAGATCCGCGAGTTCGTCGAACTCGTCCACGCGGCAGGGGGGTTGGCCTGCTACGACCAGGCCAACGCCAACGGCATCCTGGGCATCACCCGGGCCCGGGAGGCCGGCTTCGACCTCTGCCACTTCAACCTGCACAAGACCTTCTCCACCCCGCACGCCTGCGGCGGCCCGGCGGCCGGTGCCTGCGGGGCGTCCGAGGCCCTGGTGCCCTTCCTGCCGGGCCCGGTCGTCGACCGGGTCGGCGAGGAGTACCGGCTCACCACCCCGGAGAGCAGCGTCGGCAAGATCCGGCCCTTCCTCGGCGTGACGCCCAACGTGGTGCGGGCCTACGCCTGGGTGATGGCGCTGGGTGCCGAGGGCCTGCGCGAGGTGGCCGAGACCGCGGTGCTCAACAACAACTACCTGCTGCACAAGGTGAAGCAGATCCCCGGCGCCTCCGTCCCGTGGCCCGAGCGGCGCCGGGTCGAGCAGGTCCGCTACTCCTGGCAGGAGCTGGCGGAGGAGACCGGCGTGCACTCCGAGGAGATCGGCATCCGGGCCGCCGACTTCGGGCTGCACTACTGGACCAGCCACCACCCCTACGTGGTGCCCGAGCCGTTCACCCTGGAGCCCACCGAGTCGTACTCCCGGGAGGACCTGGACGAGTACGCCGCCGTGCTCGCCCACGTGGCCGAAGAGGCGCGCACCGACCCGGAGTTCGTCAAGGGAGCGCCCTACCGGCAGACCGTGCACCGGATCGACGGCAGCTGCCTGGACGACCCGGAGCAGTGGGCCCCGACCTGGCGCGCCTACCTGCGGAAGCACCGGCGGTGATCGTCGGCCTGGTGGTCAACCCGGTGGCCGGGCTCGGCGGCGCGGTCGCGCTCAAGGGCAGCGACGGCGCCGGGGTGCAGGCCAGGGCGCTGGCGCTGGGGGCGGTGCCCCGGGCCGGGGAGAGGGCGGCGGCCGCGCTGCGGGCGCTGCACGCGAGGCGGCCGGGCGTGCTGGTCCGCACGGCGGCCGGCGCGATGGGGGAGGAGAGTGCCCGGGCTGCCGGGATTCCGCACGAAGTGGCGTTCGAGGTGGGCGAGTTGACCGGCGCGGCGGACACCCGGGCGGCGGTGGCCGCCCTGGCCGGGGTGGACCTGCTGCTCTTCGCGGGCGGGGACGGCACCGCCCGGGACGTGCTGGACGCCGGGCCCGTCGGGGCGGTGCTCGGCGTCCCGGCCGGAGTGAAGGTGTACTCCGGCTGCTTCGCCGTCAGCCCGTTCGCCGCCGGGGTGACGGCGGCCGGGTACGACGGGCGGACGCTGGAGGCCGAGGTGGTCGACCTGGACGAGGAGGCCCACCGGGCCGGCCGGCTCGGGGCCCGGCTGTACGGGACGCTCCGGGTGCCCGCCGCCCGGGCCAAGCTAAGCGGGCGCAAGACCGGCTCCTCCGCCGCGCCGCCCGGCTCGGTGGAGTCGGTGGCCCGCGCGGTGGTGGCGGGAATGGCTCCGGGGGTCTCGTACGCCCTCGGGCCGGGCGCCACCACACTGGAGGTGGGGCGTCAACTGGGTCTGGAGCTCACGCCCCTGGGCGTGGACCTGGTCCGGGACGGGGAGCTGCTCGCCCGTGACGTCACCGAGCAGACCTTGCTCACCCATGCCATGTCACAGGTCACGTACGCGGTGCTCTCCGTCATCGGGGGGCAGGGCTTCGTGATCGGGCGGGGCAACCAGCAGTTCAGCCCGCGGGTGCTGGAGCGGCTGGCCGGGATCACCGTGCTCGCCACCCAGCAGAAGCTCGCCGCGCTCGGCGGCCGCCCGCTGCTCGTCGACAGCGGGGACCCGCTGGCCGACGCCGCGCTCAGCGGCCCGGCCCGGGTGGTCACCGGACACCGCGAATCCGTGGTGTACCGCATCCAGTCAGCAAGTGAGGATCTATGAACACCCTGCAGAACAAGGTCGCGATCGTCACCGGCGGGGCCTCCGGGATCGGGCGGGCCACCGCCAAGCTGTTCGCCGCCGAGGGCGCGGCCGTGGTGATCGCCGACCTGGCGGACGCCACCGCGGTGGTCCGCGAGATCGAGGCGGCCGGCGGCCGGGCCACCGCGGTGCGGGCCGACGTCTCCTCGGAGACCGACTGCCGACGGGTCGTCACCATCGCGGTGGAGACCTACGGCGGGCTGCACGTGCTCTTCAACAACGCCGGGATCACCCGCCGCCAGACCGCGCTGGAGATCGGCGTGGACGACTGGGACCTGGTGATGGCGGTCAACGTCCGCTCGGTCTACCTGATGTGCCGCTTCGCCATCCCGGCCATGACCGAGGGCGGCTCCATCGTCAACACCGGCTCCGGCTGGGGCATGAAGGGCGGCGCCCAGGCGCTGGTCTACTGCGCCTCCAAGGCCGCCGTGGTCAACATGACGCGCGCTCTGGCGATTGACCACGCGGCGGCCGGCATCCGGGTCAACTCGGTCAACCCCGGCGACACCGAGACCCCGATGCTGCGCGAGGAGGCCCGCCAACTCCAGGAGGAGTGGGCGGTGTTCGAGAAGGACGCGCACGACCGGCCGATGGGACGGGCCGGGACGCCCGAGGAGATCGCCAACGCGGTGCTCTTCCTGGCCAGTGACGCCAGCAGCTACATGACCGGCTCCGCCCTCCTGGTGGACGGCGGCGGCCTCGCCTGAACCTCGCTCCACCCACCCTCAACACCCCCCCACGATCGGGAGCACCGATGTCCGTGTTCAGCAGAAGAACCGCACTGCTCGCCATCGCCGTCACCACCGCGCTCACCGTGTCCGCGTGCAGCGGCTCCGGCGGCTCGGGCGCCCTGGGATCCTCCGACTCCAAGGACGGCAAGGTCACCATCCGCTGGTCCACCTGGGGTTCGGCCGAGGACCTGGACGTCTTCAAGGCCTTCACCGACGACTTCACCAAGAAGCACCCGAACATCACCCTCAAGTTCGAGCCGGTCGCCTCCTACGAGGACTACAACCCCAAGCTGCTCACCCAGCTCACCTCGAAGACGGCCCCCGACGTCTTCTACGTCGGCGACGACTTCATCGGCAAGCTGGTCGCGGACGGCGTACTCGCCCCGCTGGACCAGCAGTTGGCCGGACCGGACAGCAGGAGCAAGCCCGCCGACTTCTTCGAGGGCATCTACGGCGGGGCGAAGAAGGGCGGCGTCACCTACGGCGTGCCCAACGACACCAACCCCGAGGTGCTCTGGTACGACAAGAAGGCGCTGGCCGAGGCCGGCATCACCGAGGACCCGGCGGCGCTCAGCCAGGCCGGGAAGTGGACCATGGCCACCTACCTCGACATGAACGCCAAGCTCAAGGCGGCCGACAAGTACGGCTCGATCTTCTGGAACTGGTACGGCTCCACCTACAGCCTGGTGAACGGCTTCGGCGGCAAGGTCTGGGACGGCGGGAAGTTCGTCGCGCCGAGCGACCCGAAGGCCCGTCAGGCCTTCAAGGTGCTGGCCGACGGCTACAAGGACAAGACCTTCGCCTCGGCCGACCTGCTGCCGGAGGGCAACGGCCCGGGCACCCAGTTCGTCAAGCACAAGGCCGGCTTCTACGCGGGCGGGCGCTGGGTGGCCGAGAGCGTCAAGAAGGGCGGCGACCTGGCCAACTACGACATCGTGCCGTTCCCCTCGGTGGACGGGAAGCCGATCCCGAGCGCGGTGGCCGCCTCCTACCTGGCCGTCAACAAGGACAGCGCGCACCCGAAGGAGGCGTTCACCTTCCTCACCGAGTTCGTCTCCAAGGAGGGCCAGGCACTGCGGCTCAAGGGCGGCACCGCCGTCCCCTCGGTCAAGGGCGCGGACGAGCTGGTGACGGAGGGGAACTACCCCGCCCACGTGAAGACCTTCCTGGACGCCCGGGACAACGGCTTCGCCAACTACCCGGAGGAGGTGGCCGTTCCGGGTCTGACCAAGGCCATCAACGACCAGCTGATGAAGATCTGGGAGGGCAAGGCGGGCCTGGATGAGGGGATGACCCAGCTGCAGACCTTGGTCGACGGCATGAAGGGCAAGCAGGGTTGACATCCTCCCCGCGCCGAAGCGCGGGGATTCCGGCCGCGCCCGCAGTACGGGGCGCAAGCCCTGTCCGACCGGCGTTCCGATGGGTTCCTGTTTCGACGGGCCGTGCCCGGCGCGGGATTGCCGCGCCGGGTCCTACCGGCCCTCCACAGGCGTTTAGCCTGTCCGCCTGCCCGGCGGCCAGGATGTTACGAGCAGCATTGAGGTCCCGATCGTGCAGCACACCGCACGCCTCACAGGTCCACGAGCGGACGCTCAACGGCTTCGACCCGTCCAGCGCACCGCACGCCGAACACACCTGAGAGGTCGGTTCGAACCGGCCGACGACACCGACATGCCGGCCGTACCGGGCGGCCTTTTCTTCGAGCAGGCGCCGGAAGGTGGACCACCCGGCGTCGTGGACGGACTTGGCCAGGCGACTTCGGGCGAGGCCGTACACGTTCAGATCCTCCAGGTAGACCGCTTGGTTCTCGCGGATGATCCGGGTGGTCTGTCTGTGCATCCAGTCGGCGCGGGTGTCGGCCACCCTGATGTGTGCCTTGGCGACCTTGAGCCGAGCCTTGGCCCGGTTCTTCGATCCCGTGGCCTTTCGGGACAGTTGTCGCTGCGCGGCCCTCAACCGCTTCTCGGCCTTGCGCAGGAATCGCGGGTTGTCGATCACGGTTCCGTCGGACAGGACGGCGTAGGTGGTCAGACCGAGGTCGATGCCGACCTCGGTGTCAAGCTCGGGAAGCCGGTCCGGCTCCACGTCCACGACGAAGCTGACGTGGTACCGGCCGGAAGGGTCGAGGATCAACGTCACGGACGACGGGACGGTGGGCAGCGCCCTGGACCACCGCACCCGCAGGTCACCGATCTTCGCCAGGTGCAGCTTTCCGTTGCCGCGGATGCGGAACCCGTTGCGGGTGAACCGCAGCGACTGCCGTTTGTGCTTGCGGGACTTGAACCGGGGCAACCCGACCGGCCGTCCTGCCCGATTGCCCGTCACGGAGTCGAAGAAGTTCCGGTACGCGGTGTCCAGGTCCCGCAGGGACTGGATCAGCGGATCGACACCGACCGACGCGAGCCATGCCCGCTCCGGAGTCTTCTTCGCCGCTGTGATCACCAACTTCTGCAAGTCGGTGCTCTTCGGATAGGGCTGCCCGTTCTTCCGAGCTTCCTTCCGTGCCGCGAGTGCGTCGTTGTACACCACCCGCGCGCACCCGAAGGTACGTGCCAGCGCCGCGCACTGACCAACCGTCGGATAGACGCGATAGGAGTATCTCAGGTGCACAGAACGTATCTACCAGGAGCCACTGACAACTGCTCACGTCCGAGCCTCCGAAGGCCGCTCGGCCGCTTCGCCCGTCGCACCAAGGGGTCATTCGTCCCCTTGCTGACCTTGGTCCCGGGGCGAATTCGGTGAGCGCCTTCACGGAGCCGCTCTGGCGGCGGCGGGATCGCCGGTGGGCCCTGCTCTTCCTGGGGCCCCAACTCCTGGGCCTGCTGGTCTTCCTGGTCGGTCCGCTGGGCTTCGCCGTGGTGCTCTCCTTCCTGGACTGGAACGGGCTGGGCGACGCGAGCTGGGTCGGCTTCGACAACTACGGTGCCCTGCTCACCGATCCGTACTTCGGCAAGGCGGTCTGGAACACCGTCAAGATCGGCCTGATCACCGTGCCGGGCGGGCTGGTGCTGGCGCTGCTGCTGGCGCTCGCCCTGCACGGGGTGCGCGGCCGGACGGTCTACCGGGTGGTCTACTTCCTTCCGGTGGTGACCAGTTCGGTCGCCGTCTCGGTGCTGTGGCAGATCATCCTGGGCAGCGGCACCGACGGCATCCTGAACGGCACCGCGCACCAGCTGCTCGGGGTCACCCTGCCGAACTGGCTGGAAGACCCGGTCTGGGTGGTCCCCGCCATCGCGGTGGTCACCGTCTGGTCCTCGCTGGGGCTGAACGTGGTGATCTTCCTGGCCGGGCTCGCCACCATCCCCGCCAACCTGCTGGAGGCGGCCCGGATCGACGGCGCAGGCCCCTGGCAGACCCTGCGCTCCGTCACCCTGCCGCTGCTCTCGCCGACCGTCTTCTTCACGGTCGTGGTCTCGGTGATCAGCTCCTTCCAGGCCTTCGACCTGGTCTACGTACTGGTGAACCCGGACCACAACGAGGGCGCCCAGACCATCGTCTACAAGGTCTACCAACAGGGCTTCCGGGAGTTCCACTTCGGGCTCTCCAGTGCGGCGGCGCTGCTCCTGCTGGTGCTGACGCTGTTGGTGACGGCCCTCCAGTTCAAGGCGCAGAAGCGCTTCGTCCACTACGAGTCGTGAGGCCGCGATGACGACGCTCCGCTTCCGCAAGCAGGTACTGCTGCACGTGGGCCTCACCCTCGGCGGCCTGCTGATGATCTTCCCGTTCGTCTGGATGCTGCTCACCTCCTTCAAGGGGGTGCAGCAGATGATCAACGAACCGCTGGCCTGGCTGCCCGACCCGTGGCGGCCGGAGAACTACGCCGACGTGCTGCGGGCCGTCCCGCTCGGGCAGGCCTACTGGAACAGCATGTACATCGCAGCCGTGACCGTGGTGGCCACCCTGCTCACCGGCGCCATGGCGGCCTACGCCTTCGCCCGGATCCCGTTCCGCGGCTCGGGCCCGGTCTTCGGGCTCTTCCTGGCCACCCAGATGGTGCCCTCCCAGGTCATCGTGGTGCCGCTCTACATCATGCTGGCCAAGCTCCAGCTCATCGACTCCCACCTGGCCTTGATCCTGCCGGCGATCGCCAACCCGTTCGCGGTGTTCCTGCTGCGGCAGTTCATCCGGGCCGTCCCGGTCGAGCTGGAGGACGCCGCCCGGATCGACGGGGCGGGCCGGTGGACCATCTTCTGGCGGATCATCCTGCCCAACATCCGGCCGGGGCTCTGGACGCTGGGCATCATCGTCTTCCTGGGCAGCTGGAACAGCTACTTCTTCCCGCTGATCTTCCTCAACAGCCCCGAACTCTTCACCGTGCCGCTGCTGTTGGACTCCTTCAACTCCGCCAAGGGCGGCCTGGACTACGGGCTGACCGCCGCGCTGTCGGCGATGACGGTGCTGCCGATGCTGATCGCCTTCCTGATCGGTCAGCGCAAGATCCTCAACAGCATGGCCGAGTCCGGCCTCGGGGGGCGCTGAGCGTGTACGTGGAACTGGACCTGGTGGAGCGGCCGTTCACCGAACGGGGCTCGCGGCTACTGGTGCTCCTGGAGGAGGACGGGCTGAGGGTGGCCCGGGCCGAGTACGAGGCGCCGCTGGCGGTGGAGCTGTCCCGGCTGGTGGTCCGGGACGCCGGGGGGCGGGCGCTGCCCGTGGTCTCGGCGGACCCGGTGGCGGTGCGGTTCGAGGGCGGGGCCGAGCTGCTGTTCGCCGATCCGTCCACGCTGGTGCTCGCCGGGCAGGGCGGGTCGGCCTCCTGGCGGCTGCCCGGGGGGACGGCACGCTCGGTCGAACTGACCGGGTGCCACGTCCTGGTGGGCCCGGAGGGGGAGTGGGCGGCCGACCGGGTCCGGGCGGCGGCCGGGCGGCGTTGGGCGGAGTGGTTCGCGCTGATGCCCGAGGTGCCGGAGGAGTTGGCGGAGCGGACCCGGATGGCCTGGTGGACGCTGGCCGTCAACCTGCTCCCGATCGGCGGCAGGGAGGGGCTGGTCCCCTCCAAGTACGGTTACCTGGGCGTGTGGAACTGGGACGCGCTCTTCCACGCCGTCGCCCTCCGACACGCCTCGCCGGCGCTGGCCCGGGACCAGATCCTGCTGCTCCTCGACCATCAGTTGCCGGATGGTCAACTGCCCGACGTGGTGCACGATTTCGGCGTCCTGGCGGAGACCACGGACCTGCCCCGGTCCGACCTGGCCCGGTTGGGCGAGCACGTCGGCCGGGCCAACGGAACGGGGATGCCGGCCGGCCCGGTGCCGGTGACCAAGCCCCCGCTCACCGCCTGGGCGGTCTGGAAGGTCCACCGGGCCGACCCGGACCGGGAGTTCCTCGCCGAGGTCTACCCCAAGCTGGTCCGCGCCCACGAGTGGTGGTTCACCGCCTCGGACCCGGACGGCGACGGCCTGCCCGAGTACCTCCACCCGTACTCCTCCGGCCTCGACGACAGCCCCGTCTGGGACTACGGCCCGCGCGCCGAACCCCCGGACCTCAACTCCTACCTGATCCACCAGGCCGACCGGCTGGCCGACATCGCCGAGGCGATCGGCCTGGCCGGGGAGGCCGCCCGCTGGCGCGAACGGGCCTCCGCGCACCTGGAGTCGATGCTCGCCAGGCGCTGGGACGGCAGCGGCTTCCGCACCCTGTCCGACGGGGCGCCGGTACGGGTGCGCACCGCGCTCGACCTGATGCCGCTCTTCACCGGGCGGCTCCCGGGGGCGGTGGCGGCGCAGCTGGAACGGACCCTGCGCTCGCCCTCCTACTGGGGCCGGTACCCCGTGCCCACCGTGGCCTTCGACGACCCGGCCTTCGACCCCGACGCGATGTGGCGCGGACCGGTCTGGCTGAACGTCAACTACCTGCTGGCGGAGGGGCTGGAGCGCTCCGGCTTCGCCGGGACGGCGGCGGAGCTGCGCCGCCGCACCCTGGCCATGGTCCGGGACGCGGGCGGCCTCTACGAGTACTGGAACCCGCTGACCGGCGCCCGCGCCCCGCGCGCCACCAGCGGCTTCGGCTGGTCGGCGGCACTGTTCGTGGACCTCGCGGCGGGCGGGTCGGTCAGACCGTGACCGCCACGAGGGGGAGGGTGAGCACCACCGTGCGGCCGGCACCGGTGTTCTCGACGGCGAAGCGCAGGCCGGGGGTCTCGCGCAGGGCCGCCCAGCCGGCGTCCCGGAGGTGGCCCTGGGCGAAGGCCCAGTACATCGCCTCGTCCGGGACGGCCGGGCCGCCGTCGGCGATCCGGACCTCGGTCTCGCCCGCTCCGGTCCGGTAGGCGGTGACGGAGGCCTTCGCCCACGGCGGGTTGCGGCGCAGCGCCTGCTCGACGAGGACGGTGAGGAGACGGTCCAGCTCCGGCTGGGCCACGGCGACCTCCGGCAGACCGGCGGGCAGCCGGACCGTCGCGGCACCGGCCGGGGTTCCGGCCAGGGCCACGCGCACGGCCTCGGGCAGGCTCGCGGCGACCGGGGGCAGGTCCGGTTCGGTCATGATGTCTCCTGGCGTTCTCTTCGGTGCATTTCGTCATACTTTCGCACCCGGCCCGGTGGACCACGTCACCCCCTGGTCCTGGTCCGGCCCGCCGTCCGACGGGGGCCGGGTCGGACGGCGGGGCGGACCGGTGCTGGGCGGACCGGTGCTGGGCGGTTCTGGCCGGGGTGGGTCGGGCCGGTGCTGGCTGGGCGGGCCGGTTCGGTCTAGAGGGTGCCGAGCTGCTGCGCGAGGTCGTCCAGGCCGAGCGAGCCCTGGGAGAGCACCGCGGTGTGCCAGGCCTTGAGGTCGAAGGCCGCGCCCTGCCGGCGGCGGGCCTCCTCCCGGCCCCGGAGCCAGACCCGCTCGCCGAGCTTGTAGCCGATGGCCTGGCCAGGCCAGCCGAGGTAGCGGACGATCTCGCTGTCCCGCTTCCCGGCCGGGGTGCCGCTGTGCGCGGCCATGAACGCGGTCGCCAGCTCCGGCGTCCACCGCTCGCCGGGGTGGAAGCCCGAGTCGGCGGGGATCGTGAGGCCCAGGTGCATGCCGATGTCGATGATCACCCGGATGGTGCGCAGCATCTGCTCGTCCAGGAATCCGAGCCGGTGCGCCGGGTCCTCGAAGAAGCCGAGCTCGTCCATCAGCCGCTCCGCGTACAGCGCCCAGCCCTCGATGTTGGCGCTCACCCGCCCGTAGGTGGTCTGGTAGCGGCTCAGCTCGCCGGCCAGCTCGGTCCACCGGGCGAGTTGGAGGTGGTGGCCCGGGACGCCCTCGTGGTACCAGGTGGTGACGAGGTGCCAGGTCGGGAAGACCGTCCGGCCCAGGGTGGGCAGGTAGGTCCGGCCCGGGCGGCTGAAGTCCAGGCTGGGTGCGGAGTAGAACGGGGCGGCGGCGCTGCCGGCCGGGGCCAGGTGGGACTCCACCCGGCGCAGCGGTCCGGTGATGTCGAAGTGGGTCCCGTCCAGCGCGGTGACCGCCTCCTCCATCACCTGCTGGAGCCACTCCCGGACCGCCTCCTCGCCCTCGACCGCGTGGCCGTGCCGGTGCAGGTGGTCCACCGCCTCCAGGACCCCGGCGCCTGGCAGCACCCGCGCGGCCTCGGCCCGCATCTCGGCGGCCGTCCGGTGGAACTCCGCCCAGGCCCAGGCGTACGCCTCGTCCAGGTCGAGGTCCGCGCCCGCGTGGTGACGGACCGCCAGGCGGTAGCGCTCCCGGCCGACGGCGTCCGGCGTGCCCTCGGTGGCCGGCGCGTAGGTGTCGCGCAGCCAGTCGCGGAACCCGGCGACGGCTGCGGTGGCCGCACGGGCCGCCTCCGTCAGCTCCTCGCCCAGCCGCTCCGGGGCCGGTGCGACGAAGTCGGCGAACCAGCCGTCGGAGCCGGTGGCCTCCCCGGTCCAGGCGGTGAGCTGTTCGACCACCGAGCCGGCCTGCCGGGGTGCGGCGAGCAGGCCCCGGGAGATCCCCTCGCCGAGGGTGGCGCGGTAGCCGTCGAGTGCGCCGGGCAGCGTGCGCAGCCGGCCGGCCACCACGGCCCAGTCCTCCTCCGTGGCGGTGGGCATGAAGGTGAAGACGTCGCGCACCTGGTGGACGTGGGCGCCGATGTTGCGGAGCTGACGGTAGTTCTCCCCGGCTTCGTGCAGGGCCAGTTCGGCGGAGAGGCGGTCCCGGAGGAGGCCCGCGCAGTTGCGGTCCGCAGGAGTGGAGGGGGCGGGGGCCGCGGCCAGGGCGGCCAGGGTGTGCCGGGCGCTGTCGGCCCGGTCCTCGAAGCCCTCCGGGGAGAGGTCCGGCTGCCGGTCGTCCCCGGGGTGGAGCCCCAACCAGGCGGCCACCAGCGGATCCTGGGTGGCCACCCGGTCGAGGTGGCGGTCGGCGATGGCGCGGGCGGTGGTGATCGTTTCGTCTGCCATGCCGCCATCCTCGCCCAACTCTCCCCGGCCGTCCGGCCGTTCCGCTACTCCCCGGTGCGGCCGTCGGTCAGCTCGCGGACGACGTCCAGGTGGCCGGCGTGGCGGGCGTACTCCTGGAGGACGTGGAAGAGGATCCAGCCCAGGGTGGGCAGCGGCGTCCCGTCGTCCGGGAAGCGGCCGCCCGGGGTGGCATGGGTGGCCAGCGGGGTGCCCGTGACCACCTTGCGGGTGTGCTCCCCGCCTGCGTGCAGGGCGGCGAGCAGCTCCTGGACGGTCTCCTCCGGGCCGACCCGCCAGCGGTCGTCCGGGCCGCGGTCGCCCCAGGGGGCGGCGAGCCGCTCGCCCTGGAAGGCCCAGCGGATCCAGCGCTGCTCCATGTGCGCCAGGTGCTTGAGCAGTTCCAGCGCGCTCCAGCCGGAGGGGAGCAGGGAGGCGCGCAGCTCTGCCTCCGGCAGGCCGGCGAACTTGGCGTCGACGGCGGACCGGTAGTAGTCCAGATAGCCGAGCAACAGCTCGGTGGGGTCGGAGAGTTGGGTGTCCGGCTCGGGCAGGTGATCGCTCATGGGCCGAGTCTGCCACCCCGGCCGGCCGGAAGGGGTGGCGGTCGGCCAGAGGAGGTGCGGTTCGGGCCAGGCCTTCGGGTTCGCCAGGTCGGTGTGGGCCGCGAACTCCTACTGTCAGTAGGGCCGTTGGCATCCGCACCGTGTGCACATCCGAGGTAGGGAGTCCCCGCCGTGCCGTCTCTCCTGCACTACGAGATCCTCACCGACCCGACGTCCCTCCAGGCGTCCTCCGACGGAAGGCCGTCCGTGGGGGACGGTGTACGTGGTCGTCTCCAACACCCACCAGGAGGACGTGGAGTGGCGGTACGTCGACCTGGCGATCCCGGTGGGCTCCGGTCCCGAGGACCTGACGGACGACCGCGCGGCGATCCGGCCGAGCGCCACCCCGAGCTGGAGCACGCCCTGGGACACGGAGGACCCGGCCTTCGCCTGGGACGAGGACGCCCGGGCCTTCCGCGCCCAGCACCCCACCAGGCCCGGCAGCAAGCAGGTCTTCCCCGGGCAGCAGTCGCTCGTCCTGAAGCTGGAGAACGTCCCCGTCACGGCGGGCGGCGGGCTGGTCCGGCTGACGCTCAGCGAGCGGACCGGCGGCGGGGGACGGGTCGGCGGCCATGCCGACGGACGTCTTCGTCACCACGCTGGCGCTGGTCAAGCAGGCGCCGCGCACCCCGCGCAACTTCCGTCCCCGGCTGGCCCTCCTGCCGGAGGGCGCCCAGGTCGAGCTGGAGTGGGACGGGCCGAGCAACCTCGACTACTGGATCCGCTTCCCGGACGGGAAGACGGTGCCGGTCGCCCTCGGGGCGGGCGGCCGGCCAGCCGGTCGTCGACCAGCCCTACCTCTGGCCCACCCCGGGAGCCGCGCCCGTCCCGGTGCCCAAGCGCGCGCAGCACGTACACGCTGATCGCCGGGACCAGCCTCAACGGCCAGCCGCAGCACGGGTACTTCCTCACCACCACGGTCCACGCGCTGGTCCCCGAGTTCGAGAGCGGCACGCGCACCCCGTGGATCGAGGGCGGCAAGGACCGGGGCCGGACCGTCTTCACGGCGGACGGCATCCGGGTCGACGACCGCTCCGGCGGCCGGGGGACGGTGTCGGCCGGGACGGTCGAGGCGCGGGACGTGCGCACCGGGACGGTCAAGGGGCTCACGACCGAATCGGGGTGGATCCGCTTCCCGGACTCCGGGATCGAGGTCCTGCACGGCCCCGGCGAGGACCGGGGCGTGGTCACCGCCGAGCAGATCTCGGTGTACGGCGTCGACACCCGGTGGGTCGGCGACCGCACGGCCGGCCATGGCTGGACCAGCTTCCCCGACACCGGGATCAACGTCCACCGCGACGGCGGCCAGGAGTCGGGCGTCCTCGGCGGGGACCGGGTCGAGGTGAACGGGGTCGACACCAAGTGGGTCGGCGACCGCACGGCCGGCCACGGCTGGGTCGACTTCCCGGGCGCCGGGATCAACGTCCGCAAGGACGGCGGCCAGGAGTGGGGCGTGGTCGCCGCCGACAAGGCCGACCTCAACGGGGTCAACACCAAGTGGGTGCAGGGCCGCGACAAGGCGGACGGCTGGATCGAGTTCCCCCGCTCCGGGATCAACGTCCGGCGGGACGGCGGGCAGGACTGGGGCACGGTCTCGGCGGGCGCGGCCGACCTCAACGAGCTGAAGACCGACGGCGCCGCGGTGAAGGGCCTGCTCACCGTCGGCGGCGGCATGAAGCTCAGCCACGAGGGCGAGCGGCTGTTCACCACCCTCCCCGACCGGATCCTCTTCCACGGCATCAACGAGTTCAAGCAGTGGGTCACCTTCGAACGCGGCATCGGCGCCAACTCGGGCAAGGGCGGCCTCTCGCTCACCAAGGAGTACGGCGTCCTGATCCGCGGCTGCGACGTCCAACTCCAGCAGGGCCGGCTCTCCGTCTCCACCGGCGAACCGCCCCAGGTCCGCTTCCTCTGACGCTTCCGCTGACGGTGGGCCTTCGGTGAGGCCGCGTCGGCTGGGGTGCGCGGGCTGCGGCTTTCGCCGTTCGGAGGTCGGTGGCAGGCCGGACAAGCCATAGTGGTGGCAGGGGAGTTGACGGAGGGGGAGTTCTCATGGTGGATCAGGCGTACGTGCAGGCCGGGGACGTGACCGAACCGGCGATCGCGACGCTGCGGGACCGGCTCTCGCAGGCGATCGACGACACGGTGGCGGCCACGGCCCTCGACCGTGCCAAGGTGTGGCTGCAGATGCCGGTCGACTCCACGTTCTTCAACGGGATGCTGGACAGCCTCTGCGGCGAGCGCGCCAAGGACCTGGGCGAGCGCCTGAGCCCGGGCATCGGGGGGCTGTACAACCCCGCCGACCTGGCGGTGGCGCCGGACATCGCGGCGAAGTGGGAGGCGATCGGCGGCATCCTGCACGCCGACCGCGCGGTGACCCTCAAGGGTCCGACCTGGCACGTGGGCGGGGCCAAGAGCGGGTTCCTCACCAAGGACCGCTCCGGGTTCCACGTGATCGTGCTGCTGGCCACCGGGCAGGAGCCGGGCGGCCGCCGCTTCGTCCTGGCGCTCGACCCGGACGTCAGCGCCACGAGTGGAGACCCAGAAGGCCTGGATCCCCTGGGCCGTCGGCGGCACCGTCGGGAGGGTGTCGGTGTACTCGGACGCGAAGTGCACCCAGGTCCTCAAGGCCATGGTCCTCGGCGGCTCGCCGGACGGCTTCGGCCCGTTGGTCCGCAAGTACTACGTCAACCCGGCGGAGGCCTTCCCCCCGGTCAAGCACGCCTGACCGCGGCCGGTCGGTCGGCCGGGCCGCAGCGGGCCCCGGCCCTCGTTCAGCGGAAGTCGCGGCTGCGCAGGAAGAGAGGAGGAAGCGAGAGGAAGAGGCGAGTTGGGTGAGAGAGGAGTGGAGAAAGAGGTGTAACGATGAGAGACCAATGTACACGACGGAGGGAGGAAGGTAGAAATTGAGGTAAGAGTGAGAGAGGAGGTAAGAAGGGGGGAGAGTAAAAGGAGTGATGTGTAAAGAAGGTGGGGTGGGAGAAGACGTATGAAAAGCAAAGGCGTTATAGGTACTAGAGGGTCAGAAGTAAGGAGAGAAGAAGCAAGGACGGGGGGGGAAGGAGACGGTGTGGCGGGCAGCAAAGAGGGAAAAGGAAGAGAAGAGAAAAGGGTGAAAGGGGGAGGAGAGCAATAAGTGGAAGGAAGGGCGGACGGATGAAAGGATGGGGAGAGAAAGACAGAAAGTAGATTCGGGACAAGGTGGGAGCGTGGAGGGA
>NZ_BAAAYB010000094.1:0-25951 GCF_039535905.1 Kitasatospora albolonga
GTCCGCTCCAAGGGCTACTCCGGGGCCGGTAAATCATCCAACCTCCGGCACCTCCGATGAGCCACCATCCTCTGCCTGGTCCCGCGCCCGAGGCCCCGGGGCCGCCGTTCCGGGGCATCCGGGCACGACATGCACTGGGCATTCGGAGCGGCCTTATCCCGGCTTGCCCCCGCTGATTCGCTAACGCACACCGCCGAGACGAACTCCTTGGTTCCGCAAGGCCTTTTATGCTCGAGCTGCTGGGCCCTGGGCTAGCTGCCACCTGCGGACACGTCGCCGATGGACATCCGCGGCCGGCTCGACTCGGCGCGCCACTGTCCGAGGCGCGTGGCCGCCGACCGGGCCGCCAGGGCTTGGCTTCCCTTCCTGGGTTTTGGTATCTTCGCATTCCAGTCCGGGGGACGGCGGGTAGCAATCGGCGCCAGAGGTGGACGCCTTTTCGACCACGATCGCACCGATCCGAGGACACTGCGCACGATACGGGGATCTGAGGGGGGTCTACCCTTGTGTCGGTTTTTTGTGCTGCACGGGGACGGCGCGGTTTATACGGCCGCCTGGGTTACTGGACTTCCTGTGGCTGGGACCCTCGGTTGATCGTCCGACCCGTCTTACGCTGGGCATTGCATACCGGGCCGTACTCGCTCGCCATGGACATGTCACAAGTGGCTAGGGTCGTGCTCGGTGGACTGCGGCTGCGCGTGCGTGCAGCGACGTCCGGACGCGCTGCGCGACTCCTTCATCCCTCGTCCCTCCTACTGCGGACGCGGCTGGCCGGGGAACTTCGGCTGTTCTCCGAGTACGGCCATGGACAGACCAAGCCCGTTCCGCATCAGCTCCAAGAGCTGGGCCACCATCGACCACAAGGGCGGGCCGGCCTCCTCCCGCACATCGCCCGCCACACACCGAACTCGCCCGCCACCTCGGCGAGTTGACTCGAGGCCGACGGACCTGGAGCTGACCGCCCCAGGCTCCACACCTACGATCAGTCGCCTTCACGCCACACCCTCAGCGAGCCGTCAACACACACTACCTTCACCGCCGCCGTCAAGGCCACCACGGCCGCGCCCCTTCGTCACCGACGCCATCCCCTTCACTCGCAGTCCGCGAATCCTCCGGCCTCTTATGCTGAAACCGGCCACCACGGAGGCCGACTGAGTGCTGCTGGCGAAGTCCACGCGCAGCGCCGCCGAACTGACGGACGTCCGTCCACTCCACTGAAGCGGCCAAAGGACCGCTTCGAATGCCCTACCCAGAGATTACCAAAGGTCCTACCGGGATATTCGTGATCGTGAAACACCGGCCAGAGCACCATGTTTCCATGGACCAAGCACTTCTCAACTCGCACAGCAGCCCGCGCCCACTCCGGCGCGCAGCGTCACAGCGCCACCAACCCAACCAACACCATGGCGACACTCCAACCACCCGAAAGATCGCGCGTTCTTCGCCTCGCACACTCAGTGGCCCAGCCACGCACGACCCTGGTAGCCAACAAGGTCGTGCCACGGCCACGACCTGACGCTGATGCTGTCCTCTCACGGACCATCGCCCCTGGTCGCCACAGGCGGCTGCTACACCCATTGTGGCCACACCGGCATCCGCACGGACCCCACCCGGCCCCGACCCACCGCACCACCGCGGCGGCCCCGAGGCCGGCCCCGGTGACGGCCCCGATGGACGATCCACGTGCCCACCGCCCTCTGCCGGCTGCGCGCCACGTCTCCGACAACCACCCGGACACGCCGCACGGATCTGCCACCGAACTGGACGGCCGGCAGGTCTCCAATCGTCTCAATGCAGACCCACCCGATGCCGCCCCTGGCCGGGGACGAGCTCCTTGTCCGGCCCCAGCCTGCCGCTCGGCCGCAACCGAGCCGCCGCCCCCCCGTCGCGGCCAGGCACGGCAAAAACAGGAACCGATCATTGGCCGACCGGGCCGACGCCACGACCTGGTGGGGACGTAACCACCAACCAGTTGCTCGCCCGTGGCCACCGCACCGCGCTGGACGCAGGCCGCGAACTCCGCGGTCGCGCTGCGCAGTTAGTTCGGCCGAGTGCACGATCCGGCTAGTCCCGGGCGGCGGGCAGCTGCGGCGGCCGGGATGGATCGGCCGACCTGATGCGGCTGACACAGTGCCCTGCCGGCGACCTGCATCGAACTCAGCCTGCCCGCACATGCCGTGTTCACCCCACCGGAGTTCGCCGCCCAGGCCTGGTCGAGTGGGACTCCTGCTCGGCGGGCAGTCCCACCAGTTTTGTCAAGGTAGCTGCCTGCGGCTGCCCTGCGGCACCCCGACCTCACCGTCCGCCGCTAGAGCACGACACCTCCGACTAGCCGAAGCCCTGGCCATGCACGCCCGCTGCTCTCCCCGACACCTGCTCCGCAAGCGCTACCACGGCCCCGTCCGCAGACGCCGACCGCTACCATCGACCACCTGCTCGACACGGCTACGGGACCAGACCTGCTTCGACCGAAGCCTCCTCGTACGGCCGGATCGTCGCCTCGACCACCTGATGTGGAGGACGTCGGGGGCGCGAGATGGTCGCACCCCGTGGTCGAGGACGCCTCTGCGCAGCGCCAGTCCCGGCCTCGCGGCGGCGGACCTGCTCCGCGGATGGCCGCCCTCGCCCATCGAGGCCGGCCGGTCATGGGCGTCCCCACCGTTCTACGCGTCACACGCCACCGCCAACACCGGCCTCATCTCCACCACTGCGCCCGCCTCTCCGCCACCTCGTACTACCAGGTCGAGGGACGCCACCCTCGTCATCACCGCCCACACTCACCAGGCCATGCCGAAACCCCTCCCGTTCTTCCTTCTTTCCCTTTTATCCATTTTCTCTGCCCCTGGCCACCGCTGAGGCCGCCTGCGCGGCGGTGGCCGACGTGATGCAACGCGTCGCTCTCGCGGTCTAGATCCGTCCGCAGCGGCGCAGGGCCGGAGAGCCGCGCACCACGGGAACTCGGGTGGACGTCCAGCACTGGCCTTCCGCATACGCGTACCGGCATGCGGAGATCGCGAGCAGCGGGTGGCAGCGTCGGAGTGCGAGGGTGACGTTCTCAGGCCTGGCGGGAGGACGATTAGCGCGTGCCCTGGGCACCGTCGGGGCGAGCGCTACGTCACGGCGAACGAACTCTGGTGCGTGTTGGGGAGTATTCGGCTGGGCTGATCTGGCGGTTGCGGTTCTACGAGGAGTGGCTCGAGGGGATTCGCGAAGCTCTCCGAGGACGGGCTGGTACGCTCGAGCTGCATGGCCGAGCTACCTGCGGACCTGCATGGCGGTCGATGCGGACGTCGTGCGGCTACGCGGGGACCGAACGCGGTCTTCTTTTCTCTGGTCTGCGGTGATGTTCGACTAGCACCTCTGGGAGCTGACAGTGACCGCCGTCCCCTGGCTGCTCACCGAGATCCGCACAGCACTGTTCGCACGGGACTGCTGACTCCCCAAAAACTCATCCTGTCGGATAGCATGGAGTAGGAGTCACCCCACCCCTGGTGGGAGGAGCGCTAGCCGAGGGACTGGGTGCGACACGAGATACGGGCAGCCGTTCGCCACCGCGACTCCGAGGGCGCGTGCAGGAAAACGCCCACGCTCCCGACCGCAGTCGGAACTCTGACCAGGCGGAAACGCGCCTCGCGACACGGCACGCACTCGACCCGACCAGCGACGACACTCACCGCCGTAGGTTCGGGGTGTTCCAGCTGCGTAGAACTGACCAAGAGCATGTGTGTGCCGTCAGTTACTGTAGTTTCGATAGCAAAATTGCCGTCCGAAAGGTGCCGTCCGCGAAGCATAACGAGTCAGGTATACTCGCGCCGCAACTCGCGACGTCCGGCGCCGTCAGCTCGACTCGGATCAACGTCCTCTCCAGCACACGTGTACTTGGACGTCGCCGTCGCGGCATCCATCCACGCTGGACCGTGGGTGACATCCGCCGCCCACATGTGCCGCCAAGTGGGTGCACCTCGCCTACTCCTCATGCCGTGCACGCGACGAGCCGTCGATCTGGTCCGGCATCTGCCTAGCGGCGATGGACGCCTTCGTGCTGCCAGCGTGCTCGCAGTATGAGCGCCGCCTGAATCAACGCCAAGGCCATCAGCCGCTCATCGACGCGACCAGCGTCTCCGCATCGGCGAGGTTCATCAGCGAACGGGCCAGGAGAGGGCCTGCCTTCCTAACGGGGCTACCGCCGGCCTAGGACACCCGAGAGACCCGGGCGCCACCCCTAGGTACGCCCCGAGACGCTCGCTCCCGTCGCTTTCGCCGTCTCACGGGGCTGAGTGCTCAGCGAGTACACTCTGTCTCCACGCGCCTCGACATCGAGCCGCGGCACGGCGACGCTAGGCCCATCACCACAGGACTGAGGCCATCCCTGAGATGCTCTGGTCAGGCGATCCCCACCATGATGCGCGACTCGCCTGTGAGGCACCACACTGCGACTCACGCGCGGCGTGTCCGGCGCTGCCACTATCGACATCGCCTATCGACGCGGGACGTCCCTCTCCGTGTGAATGTGGACGACAGGCACATGACGTCACCGCGCTGAGCCGATCACCCCCACACCGACCACCCACGACTGCACGATACCATCAAGCCGATCCCGGTATCACCTTCCTGACTGTGTGCTCCTTCAAGCGCGCCGCCGATGTGGAGGCATCGCCCTTCGCAGGATAGGCGCGCCGCGGCCGCAAGCCTGCATAGGCCACAAGCTCAGTCAAGCTGACGCACACCCCCTGAGCGTTGCGCATACTTTGGGCTCGAGCGTGCACTCAGTCGAGTCTCGACCAGACACAGCACGCCGGCTGGCCTCGAACTCGGTGTCACCGAATCGTGTGCCGCGGTGGACACTCCCAGCGTCTGTCTCGATCGCACGCGAAAAAAGACAAAATGCTGCCTGAGGGTCGGGCCGAGGCTCCGTCCGACGTATGTGTCTCACCGCGGGGAGACGATGTGCATTCCAAACGCGGCGCGCAGGGCGTCGTTGAGGTGTTGCTGCGGGATAAACGCCGTCGACTCGTCGTCCCCATCAGCGCCAGCGGTCGACGAACAGCAGGTCGAATCAGCGCTTGGCGTGGCCACACCGTCTGACTCCTACGTCGGGACGAGGTGTGCCGCTCAGTTCTGCCGCGCAACGGCGCGCACAGACGTCCTGCGATACTGGAGCTCGTGTAGACACTACGCCGTGTAGGGCCTCGATCACCACGTAGAATGACCAGTCGTGTAGATAGCACGAGGTGACTTCGAATTGTCGTGCGTCGAGGTCGACGGTAGAGGCGGTCGGCACGTCGTCCCAGGCGGTCATCCTGCCTGTGTGCGCCGGGCGGGCCACGTCGGCACCCCTCACACGAACCGGACGACGCGCGGCTCCGCAGCCGTCAGGGCAGACGACCACCGCAGGGCAGGGACAAACGGAGCCGCGGCACAGGACGGCGGACCCGCGACTCCAGTGGCGGACCACGTGAGCCTATCATCAGGGGCAAGCAGACCGCGCGAGAAGCTCTTTCGGCGCCTGGTGACCAGGGCCAGGCAGAGGCGCTCGGCGTGGTCGTCGTGACGAGCTAGAGCCACGCAGTAAGTAGGCCGTGACGACACCGCGCGAACAGCTGCGAAGGTGTACCAGCCACCGCGTCGCTATCGGCGTTAGTCCCTCGCCCGGTGCACCAGGCCTCACTGCTCTGACACGTCCGCGGCCTAACGCCACGTAGAGCACGCTACGAAGCCACCACACCGGCCGCACGCGCACCCCGTACTCGTCACCGACAGTGATCGTATGTGCCGCCGACCGCATAAGCGGACGATAACACTCGGGGATATGCCTCGGCGCGACGCACCCTGCTCGAGGAAAACAACATCCGCGAGCAGCTACATAAGGAGCGCGTGTGGCTAGCCACAGCAGCGCGCGTATGAGCCAGAAGTCGCGGGCGCTCCTCACTCCGGCGGCTCGGGCGTGCGCCCGTTCACGTCTCCCCTCCCGGCGGCCCGCCCGCGCTGCGGGAGACCTAGTCCGCCCACACCCGGACCAGGCAGCGCCCTCCCCGGCTCCGGCTCCGGCTCCGGCGGGTCGGTGAAGGCCGTCCTGGCCGTGCAGCACCGCCATGTTGTCGACGAGCAGCAGGTCGCCCCGGCGCAGCGGCACCCGTAGGGCGAGGCCCGGCTCGGCGAGGACCTCCTCGAAGGCGTCCAGGGCGGACAGCTGAGCGCCCGTCAGGGGGAGCCCGCGCTCGGCATGACCCCGTCCGATCCAGTAGCGGTTGTACTGCACGTCCAGACGTCCGTCCCGGCGCCGGAAGACGGGGTAGGTGCGGGCGAAGTCCGGGCCGTCGCCGAAGTGGAAGTCCGCGTAGAGCGGCGCGAGCGCCCTCGGTCGGGAGCGAGCAGCGCGTCGTGGACGGCGTGTCCGCTGACCAGGAGCGACTCACCGCCGCTCGCCGCCGGCCGTACGCACAGCAGGCCCAGCAGCCGCGCGCGCGGCCCCGGGTACATCGCCCGGTCCGTGTGCAGGTCGAGCCCGGCCTCGTCGCGTGCCGCGCCCGCGACCACCAGGCTGTCGGCCGGCCGTGCCGGGTCCTCGGGCCGCACCGTACCGAGCCCCGCCAGGTACCGCCCGGGCGACCCGTACGCACTCGCCGTCCGTCAGCCCGTCCAGCCCGATCCCCCGGACAACGGCCAACCCCGGCCCGCGCCAAAGCAGTTCGGCGAGCTCGGACACCGGACAGTCGGCCGCTACCGCCCAGTCCCGCTCGTCCAGCTGTGCACCTCGCCACACCGAGGGCCCCGCCACTGCGGTCAGCAGCTCCATCAATCCCCCCTCCCCCGGCCACCCCGGGCCGGGCCCGACGACACCGCGAGGTTAGGCCCCCCGCGCCGCGCCGGTCACCCGTCCTGACGCCCCGTCGGACGGATACGACCGGAAACCGCCCTACCCATCGGCCGGGAGGTCCACGCGGCCCCCCGCGTGCGGGCCGGGTGCGTATCCCTCGGCGGCCGGCGGCAGTGCCGCGACGCACGCCGCCGAGCAGGCGTTGACCAGCAACGGCAGTGCGTCCGTGGCCACTTGGAGCGTCAACCACACCTGGTGCAGCCCGCCCCCGGCGATCGGCCGGTCGCAGACGCTGCAGCCGTGGACGGCCGTCGGCCCCCACCGCTTGGGATCGAGGTCGGTCAGGTCCACTCCGACGGAGTCCCGGACCGGCCGCAGCCGGGGGGAACGGCGGACGGAACTTGTGGTTGCCGAACAGTGCACGCGTGCTCACCGTGCTGCGCACCAGCCGCGTGCAGCGGGTGATCTCGTACGGGAACCAGTGCAGCCGGCCCGAGGTGTACGGGGGTGAACTCCTCCAGCGCGGTCATCGCGCCGATCTCCGGCGGGAGGCGGACCAGGTTGCTGCCGTAGAGCACGAGGTGCCGGACGGAGGTCAGCCCGGCGATGCTCGGCGGCAGGGTGACGACCTGCCGCCGCTCCTCCGGGCTGAGCTCCGCCAACGGCCGGAACTCCTCGCGCCCGTCCTCCACCGCCTCGTCCACCAGCTCCAGCAGCCGCAGCCACCCGGGCGCCGAGAGGTCCTGCCGCTCACGGTGGAAACCCACCCGGGCCCGCGGGTACCGGGCCGTCCGGCTGAAGCACCGGCAGACCTCCTGGGCCGCTCCCCGGTCCGCCCCGCCCGTCCACCGCATCCAGCTCGCTCCACTTGGCATGACGCCACCCTACGGACTGCGGCGAGACCCCTCAGACCCGGGCCACCAGGACGTACCGCTCGTCGTGGACCGGGCCGCCCCACAACTCCGGTACGGCGCTGAGGTGGTCGACCCGCAGCTCGGTGACCAGCGGCCGGACCGCCGCCGTCAGGCCCTCCGCGCCGATCCCGCCCTGCCAGGGGAGCAGTTCCGCGCCGGCCACGTACGGCTCCGCTTCCGCCTCCGGCCCCGACTCGCGCCACCGACCCTCCACCAACACCAACTGCCCGCCGGGCCGCAGCCGCCCGACCCACTCGCGCAGCGCGGCCTCGGGGTCGGGCAGCGTCCAGAGCAGGTGGCGCGAGAGCAGTACGTCGAACCGCTCGTCCCCGGTCGGCGGCGCCGACGCGTCCCCGACCAGGAAGCGGGCCGGAAGGCCGGCCGCGGCCAGCTTCCCGCGCGCCCGCTCGACCATGGCCGGCGCCAGGTCGACGCCCGTCACGCGGTGGCCGGCCTCCGCGAGCAGCAGCGACAACGATCCCGTCCCGCAGCCGAGGTCCAGCACGTCGAGCGGTGGCCCGGACGGGAGCCAGGAGTCCAGTGACCGTGCCCAGGCCGATCGGGTGTGAGAGGCCGTCAGGCCGTGGTCGGGCTCGTCGTCGAAGGTCGGTGCGGCGGCGTTCCAGTACCCGGCGATGGCGGAGCTTCGGTCGTCCATGTCCGGCATCCTCCCAGCCGCCCCTGACATTCCCGGAAGCCGTCACCTCACCTGCGGAAGCGTCCGGCCCCTCCGACTTCCCCTGCCTCCAGCCGCCGATTGTCACCGGCGGATGCCAGGGTCTCCCGGCATGGAGATCGACGAGTTCTGGCAGATCGTGGAGACGGCCCGGCGGCAGCCCGGGCCGGTGGACGAGGCACTGGTGGGCGAACTGACGAAGCGTTCGCCGGAAGAGGTGGTCGCGTTCCAGGGGCATCTCGACCGCCTGCGCGAGGCGGTGTACCGCTGGGACGTGTGGGCCGCCGCCTACCTGCTGCACGGCGGCTGTTCCGACGACAGCTTCATGGACTTCCGGGCAGGGCTGATCGCCCTCGGCCGGGACTGGTACGAGCGGGCCGCCGCCCGGCCCGACGCCCTGGCCGACCACCCCGTGGTCCTCGCCGACGCGCCCGACGCGGACTGCGACGACTTCTTCCAGGAGGGCGTGCTCTACGCCCCCGCCGAGGCCTGGACCCGCCTCACCGGCGACCGCGACGCCTTCTACCGCGCCGCCGCCCGTCCCGCCGCCGCCACCCCGCCCGACATGGGTGAGGACTTCGACTTCGACGACGACGCGGAGATGGCGCGGCACCTGCCCCGCCTCGCGGCCCTCTACCTCTGAAGCTTTACCAAACGGTCGACCAACGCACGCCGCGCGCCCGGTAGTTTCCAAGGCATCCACCGAACACCACCACAGGCGCCCGCCCCCGGCCGGGCCGCCTGCCGAAAGGACGTGCCGTGAACCTCGTCGACCTTCCCACCGCCGCCGCTCAGCTCCCCGCTGCCTGGAGCTCCCGCGTCCTCGCGGAGGTCGGCACCGCCGCCGTCAAGCTCCTCCGCATGGACGGCCGCGCCCTCCCTGTTGAGAGCCACCCCACCCCGGAGGTCCTCCTGGTCATCGAGGGTCGCCTCGAACTCCTCGTCGCCGGCACCGAACTCACCCTCGTCGCAGGCGAGTTGTACCACGTGCCCGCGCACACCGGACACGCCGTCCGCCCCGGCAGCCACGGCACCCTCCTCATCGTCGAGGTCCCGGAGGAGGACCCCGCCGATTGAACCGGGCCGGCTACGTCCTGGCCGCGTTCTCGCGCCACCAGGAACTGTCCCGTTCCAGGTCCTCCAGGGCCTGGAGGCTGACCTCGACGTGTTCGACGAACTCCGCTGGGAGCCTCACCGCGTGCTCGACGACGTAGTGGGCGAGCCCCTCCGGCCAGAGGTAGACGCCATCGGTGAGGTCGCGGCTCCCGTTGGGCCGGTCGCACAGGCGACAGCGCGAGACACCCATCCACTCCGCAGCGATCTGCCCGTCCTCCAGGTAGCCGGCCACCTGGTGGCGTTCGGCCTCGTCCCACCCGGGGTCGACCAGTGCGGCGGGGTGGGGGAGGTGGTCGCTCTCCGCTGTGCCCCAGAAGCCGATCAACCTCACCCTGCGGCGCACGGGCCGCGCCTCCGCCTCCGACATGCCCGCAGCCTGTCACGGCAGGCCACCCGCCGACCAGGAGTCCGGCACGGTCAGCCCTTGTGGCGCTTCGCGTAGCGCTCGCCGGCTCCGCCGACGGCCAGGCCGACCGCCATCATCACCACGTAGCCGAAGACCTCCCACCCCGAGGGGACCAGGAAGCGGGTGAAGCCCAGGAAGTGGATCCAGCCGAACAGCTCGTGCAGCAGCCCGGAGGCGCCACCGACCAGGAGGACGAAGGCGAGCAGGTTGGCGACGGAGGTGAGCGGCGGGTTCTTCGACGTGCCGGAGGAGGAGCTCATGCCACGACGCTAGCCGGGCCCGCGCGAGTCGGGCATCCTCCGTGAGTCTCGAACCCGCTCGACGAAAGTAGGACACTAGCAGCCGCAGGTGAGGTCCTTCGCGGGGAGGCGGCCCGTGGTGAGGTAGTGGTTGACGGGGCCGTCGGCGCACGACGGGCCGGCCACCACCACGCCGTGGCCCTCGCCGCCGGCGACCGTGACCATCCGGGCGCCGTGCAGGGCGCGCCGCATGCCCCGGGCCATGGCCAGCGTCGTCTTCGGGTCCCACTCGTTCTGCACGATCAGGGCGTTGACCTCGTTGTCCACCACCGTGGCGGGCTCTCGGGCGGCCGACTTCCAGAAGGCGCACGGCTGGATGTTGGCGGCCAGGTCGCCGGCCAGCGGACGGGTGGCCCGGTCCCGGATCGCGTCCCGGCGGTACTGCTCGGGGTCGCGCGGCCAGCTCCGGGTGTCGCCGCAGAAGACGGCCCAGGCGGCGGCGACCGCGTTGTCCGACGGAGCCTCGGCGGCCACGGCGGGGGCACCAGCGGCACCGGCCGATCCGCCCGCAGCCGCCGCCGTCTTCAGCGCGACGACCCACGGCGTGACGGCCTCGACGTGGACGAAGTCCTCGTACCGCAGCCGGATCGCGTCACCGCTCAGCGTCTCACCGCCGACCGTGATCGGCGTGCGGTCGGCCCGCGCGACCAACTCCCAGAAGCCCGCGCGGACTTCGGCGGCCGTCGCTCCCAGCCCGTACGCGGAGTTCCGCGCCGCCGCCCACTCCGTCCAGCGGGTGAAGGCCAGTTCGGCGCCCTCCGACCAGCCGCGGAAGGTACCCCGCCAGGCGAGGGCCGGGTCGAGCGCGCTGTCGAGCACGAAGCGGTCCGCCCGCCGGGGGAACAGCTGCGTGTAGACGGCGCCCAGGTAGGTGCCGTAGGAGTGGCCGAGGTAGGAGATCCTCCGCTCCCCCAGGGCCGCCCGCACCACGTCCATGTCCCGGGCGGTGTTGCGGGTGGTGAGGTGCGGCAGCAGGTCCGCCGACTTGGACCAGCACTTCTCGGCGACCGACCGCGCCCGGGCCACGTCCTTCTCGAAGGTCGCCGCCGAGTACGGGTGGTGGACCGTCATCTCGTCCGCTGTCAGGCCGCAGCCGACCGGCGAGCTCTGCCCGACCCCGCGCGGGTCGAACCCGATCAGGTCGTAGCGGTCCCGCACCTCCGCCGACAGCACCGGTTCGATGTCCACGGGCAGGGTCAGCCCGGGGCCGCCCGGTCCGCCCGGGTTCATCAGCAGCACGCCGCGCCGCTTCGCGGGGTCGCCCGCCCTGACCCGCGACACCGCGATGCCGATGGTCCGGCCGCCGGGGTCCGCGTAGTCCAGCGGCACCCTGACCTCGGTGCACTCCAGCCGCGCGTCTCCGTTGACGTCACAGCGCTCCCAGCGGAGTTGCTGCTTGCCGTACCCCTCCACCGAGCCCTCCGCCGCGACTGCGGCCGCCGGGGTGAGCCCGGCCATCAACGCCGCCACCGCGCCCACCGTCAGTGCGGAAACAGTGCGTCCATCTCGCAGAACCATGCCGGCCCCCTGTGCGGTATCAGTACCTCGGATGTCCATCAGTCTCCGATCCGCCACGCCCCCTCCCCGTACGACGTCGGGATGGCTTCATGATCCAACTCATGGAGGAGCGGGACGCGCCACCCCCTACGGGAACGCTCCGCGCGACCCTGACGCCCCGGCTGCGGCCGAGGGTCCGGCGTTTGGCCGGAAAGCGCCTCGCCCGCCACTCCCCCACCACGGCAGGCTCCGTCATGCCGACGGGGGAGGCAGCAGGGCCCGCCCCCACGCGCGGACGGGGGCCGTCATGAAGAGCACCGCCAAGAAGATCGCACTGGGCATCGCCGCCACGGCACTCGGCCTGGCCGGCGTCGCGACCACCGCCGGCACCGCCCAGGCCCGCGTCACCACGGACAACTACTGCGGCGAGACCAACTGCGTCAACGCCCCGGTCCGCCAGGGCAGCGCCAACCTCGGGCACGCCGAACGGAGCTGAGGGAACATCAGCACCTGGCCGGCCGCCGGCCTCGGTGGACGCCTCCGCCGAGGCCCACCGCCCCGAGGGGGTTGACGGACCAGAAGTGTGAGTGGTTTATTACTCATATGCAGACGGGACGCCAACGCCAACTCTCCACCGCCGACGAACGCCGCGAGACGGTGCTCCGCACCGCCATCGGCGCCTTCGCGGCCCGGGGGTACTTCGGCACCACGACCACCGAGGTCGCCAAGGCCGCCGGGATCTCCCAGGCGTACGTGTACCGGCTGTTCCCGAGCAAGGAGGCACTGTTCGCCGCCGTGGTCGAGCACTGCTTCGTCCAGGTCCGCGCCGCACTCGAACGCGGCGCGGCCGAGGCGAAGGGCAGCGCGGCGGAGGCGGTCCTCACCTCGATGGGGGACGCGTACGCCAAGCTGATCAGCGACAACGACCTGCTCCTGGTCCAGTTGCACGCCCAGGCGGCCGCCGTCTCGGTGCCGGCCGTCCGCGACGCGGTCCGGGCGGGGTACGCCCGGGTGGTGGAGTACGTACGGGGCGCCTCCGGCGGGGACGAGCGGCAGGTGCAGGAGTTCTTCGCGGTGGGCATGCTCTGCCACCTCATCGTCTCGCTCGACGTCGAGTCGGTGGACGCACCGTGGACCCGCACGCTCAGCGCGGGGATCACGCACTACTGAGAGCAGCGGGCGGTCCTGACGGACCGCCACTCTCAGGCCCGAAGAGTGAGTGGTCAACCACTCATCAGCAGAATCCAAGGGGGGACACCATGCACCGCACCGCACTCACCACCCTCGCCACGGCCCAGTTCACCGTGGTCCTCAGCACCTCCGTGGTGAACGTCGCCCTGCCGCAGATCCGCGACGGCGTCGGCCTCTCCCCCGACGGCACGGCCTGGGTGGTCAACGCCTACGGGCTGGCCTTCGGGGCCTTGCTCCTGCTCGGCGGCCGGGCGGCCGACCTGCTCGGGCCGCGCCGGGTGCTGACCGCCGGGCTGGCCCTGTTCGCCGCCGCCTCGGTGGCGGCCGGGCTCGCCGACGGACCCTGGCTGCTCATCGGTTCGCGGGCCGTGCAGGGGATCGGCGCGGCGGCCGCCGCCCCAGCCGCACTCGCCCTGCTGGTGGGGCTCTTCCCACCGGGGGCCGCCCGGGCCCGGGCGCTCGGGGTCTGGGGCGCGGTCTCGGGAGCGGGCGGGGCGGCCGGGGTGCTGCTCGGCGGGGTGCTCACCGAGGCGGTCGGCTGGCGCTGGATCTTCCACGTCTGCGCCCTCCTCGCCGCGCTGGCCCTCGCCGCCGCGCTCCGCACCGTCCCGCCCGACGCCCCGCGCGGAGGTGTCGCACCGTCAGCCGGCCTGCCCGGGGCGCTCGTCGGCGCCGCCGCGGTCGTCACCCTGGTCCAGGGCCTGACCTCGGCCCGCGCCGACGGCTGGGCCTCCCCCGCGGTGCTGGGCCCGCTCGCCGCCGCCGCGCTGCTCCTCCTGCTCTTCCGCCGGACCCAACGACGCTCGGCCGCACCGCTGGTGCCGCCAGGACTGCTGAGCAGCGGCACCGTCCGCCCGGCCAACCTGCTGATGGCCCTGCTCGGTGCCGTCTGGGTCGGACTGTTCTTCTTCCTCCCGCTCCTCCAGCAACAGGTGCTCGGCGCCGGCCCCTTGGCCACCGGCCTGGCCCAACTCCCGCTCGCCGTCGCCAACATGGCGGGCGCCGCACTCGCGCCACGGCTGGCCGGGACGCTCGGCCCGCACCGGACCCTGGCCACCGCCCTGCTCGCCCAGGCCGCCGGACTTCTCTGGCTGGCGCTGCTCGCCGCCCCCGGCACCGCGCTCGCCGTCCTGACCGCACCGACCGTGCTGATCGGCCTCGGGCTGGGCACCGCCTTCGTCCAGCTCACCGGCGCGGCGGTGGACGGGGTCCGGCCGGAGCACACCGGCGTGGCCGGCGGGCTGGTGAACACCACTCGCCAACTGGGCGGCGCCGTCGGCCTGGCCCTGCTCTCCACCGCCTCCGCCGCCACCCCGGCCACCACCCACCGCACCGCCTTCCTGCTCACCGCGGCGCTGGCCACCACGGCCGCCGCGCTCACCCCCGCCCTGCTCAGGACCACCACCACCGAAGGAGCCACCCGATGAACGCCCAGAACGCCCAGCACATCCAGATCGACCGCACCGCCCCTGCCGTCGTCGAGCTCTCCACCACCGTCCGGGCCCCGCTCACCCGCCTCTGGGACCTGCACACCGACATCGCCGCCTGGCCGAACTGGCTGCCGGACGTCGACCGCGCCGAGACCGACGGCGGCCCGCTCACCGTCGGCTCGGTCTTCCGCTGGCACACCCACGGCCTGGACATCACCTCCACCGTGCTGGAGCTCGTCCCCGGCGAGCGGATCGTCTGGGGCGGCCCGGCCCACGGCATCGAGGGCGTCCACGTCTGGACCTTCGAGCAGACCGCCCCGGACGAGGTGACCGTCCGCACCGAGGAGTCCTGGAGCGGCGCCCCCGTCGACGCCGAGCCCGAGGCGCTCGGCCAGGCCCTCCGGCAGTCGCTGGAGAGCTGGCTCACCACGCTCCGCACCACCGCCGAAGCCCGCTGACCCCCGCCACTCCCGGAAGGACCACCACCATGAGCGCCAAGCCCCCGTACCTGACCGGCCACTACACCCCCGTCGCCGACGAGATCACCGCCACCGACCTCACCGTCGAGGGCACCCTGCCGCCCGAGCTGACGGGCCGTCTGATCCGCAACAGCCACAACCCCAAGCCCGGCATCACCCCCACCCACTGGTTCAAGGGCAGCGGCATGGTGCACGGCATCCGGCTCCGCGACGGCCGCGCCGAGTGGTACCGCAACCGCTGGGTGCACACCCCCGCCCTGGACGGCGCCCCGTACCTGACCGAGCACGGCCCCGACCTGACCGCCAGCACCGCCGGCACCCACGTGATCGAGCACGGCGGCCGGCTGCTGGCGCTCTCCGAGGCGGCCCTGCCGTTCGAGCTGACCCCCGGGCTGGAGACCGTCGGCGCCTTCGACTGGGAGGGGAAGCTCACCACCGCGATGACCGCCCACCCCAAGGAGGACCCGGCCACCGGCGAACTGCACTTCTTCGCCTCCTCGCCCCTCCCGCCGTACCTGGTCCACCACGTCTCCTCCGCCGACGGCAAGGAGCTGCGCAGCCAGGAGGTGCCGGGCGCGACCGCCGCGCTGAAGCACGACTTCGCCCTGACCGAGCGGTACGTGGTCTTCCTGGAGGGCTCGGTCACCTTCGACCCCGCCGAGCACTCCGGCATCCCGTACGGCTGGAGCGATACCCAGCCGTCCCGGATCGGGGTGATGCCGCGCGGCGCCGGCGGGGCGGCCCGGGTGCGCTGGTTCGACGTGGCGCCGGGCTACGCGATGCACCTGGCCAACGCCTACGAGGACGCCGACGGACGGATCGTCGTCGAGGGCCCGTCGGTGGGGCGGCAGGGCTGGCAGCGCTCCTGGAACTGGTGGGTCGGGGCGCCGGACCGCGGGGCCGAGCCCAACTCGGGCGCGTACGCGACCCGTTGGACGGTGGACCTGGCCACCGGCCGGGTGGCCGAGGAGCGGACGGACGACCTGGTGGTGGAGTTCCCGACCATCAACGACGCCCGCACCGGGCAGCACCACCGCTACCAGTACGCCCTCTCCTTCCCGGACGACCTCGGCATCGGCAACCACGCCCTGGTGAAGTACGACCGCAGCACCGGCGCCCGCCGGCTGCGCCCCTTCGGCACCGGGCAGCTCCCCAGCGAGGCGGTCTTCGTCGAGGCGGCGGACGGCGGCGGGGCCGAGGACGCCGGGTACCTGCTGACCGTCGTCAGCGACCTCAACACGGACGCCTCCCGGCTGCTGGTGGTCGACGCCTCCGACCTGGCGACGGTCGCCACCGTGCACCTCCCCCGCCGGGTCCCGGCCATGATCCACGGTTCCTGGATCCCGGACGCCGCACTGGCCGGATGACCCGGGAAAACCCCCGGAAGGCCTGCTGCGGCAAGGGCCTCCGACCCTGGCGCGCGCCGGGCCGGAGGCCCTCCGCACGCCGTCGCGCGCCTCCGCACGCCCGCTCGGCGACACCCTGCGCGGTTGGCTGACGGAGAGTCGGTAGGCTGATGCTCGTCCCAGCCGCGATAGCGGTGCCGCGCCAAGGAGGAACGACTGAGCATGCCAGGCCCCGACTCGGAAGCCGCAGCCGTGCGCGACGCCTCGCTGCCCGCCCGCGCCAAGATCGCCGTGACGGCCGGCCGGATGGCCGCCGCCCTGTCGCAGAAGGCCGGCCGGGGCAGTGGTTCGGTGATCGGCGGCAAGATCGCCCTCAAGCTCGACCCGGACCTGCTGGCGACCCTCTCCGACCACCTCGACGTGGTCCTGGTCTCGGCCACCAACGGCAAGACCACCACCACCCGCCTGATCGCGGAGGCCCTGCGCGCGGCCGGCCCGGTGGTCTCCAACGCCCTCGGCGCCAACATGCCGGCCGGCATCACCGCCGCCCTGGCCGGCGGCGGCGACGCCCGCTTCGGCGTGATCGAGGTCGACGAGAAGTACCTGGCCGGGGTCGCCCGCGACACCCGCCCCAAGGCCATAGCGCTGCTCAACCTCTCCCGCGACCAGCTGGACCGCGCCGCCGAGACCCGCATGATGGCGGAGAAGTGGCGCGAGGGCCTCAAGGACACCGACGCGGTGATCGTGGCCAACGCCGACGACCCGCTGGTGACCTGGGCCGCCTCCTCCTGCCGCAAGGTGGTCTGGGTGGCCGCCGGTCAGGCGTGGAAGGAGGACGCGTGGTCCTGCCCGTCCTGCGGTGGTGTGATGCAGCGTCCGGGCGACGACTGGTTCTGCCAGGACTGCGGCTTCCGCCGTCCGCAGCCCCACTGGGCGCTCCAGGGCACCCATGTGATCGACCCTCAGCGCGGCGCCTGGCCGATCCAGCTCCAGCTGCCGGGCCGGGCCAACCTCGCCAACGCGACCAGCTCGGCCGCCGTGGCCGCCGTCTTCGGCGTCGCCCCGCAGGTGGCGCTGCAGCGGATGCAGGCGGTCACCGCGGTGGCCGGCCGCTACGACGTGGTGCAGTACCTGGGCCGCGACGTCCGCCTGCTGCTGGCCAAGAACCCGGCCGGCTGGCTGGAGACCTTCTCGCTGATCGACCAGCCCCCGGCCCCGGTGGTGCTCGCGGTCAACGCGCTGGACGCGGACGGCACCGACACCTCCTGGCTCTGGGACGTGGACTACGAGCGCCTGTCCGGCCACCCGATCTTCGTGATGGGCCAGCGCAAGCTGGACCTCGCGGTCCGGCTGGAGGTCGCGGGCCTCCAGTTCCACGTGGTCGACACCCTGGAGCAGGCCGTCCAGATGGCCCCGCCCGGGCGGATCGAGGCGATCGCCAACTACACCGCGTTCCAGCAGCTCCGGAAGGCGGTGGCGAACTGATGTCGAACCCGTACCAGGACCCGAACTACACCCCCCAGGTCCACCCCCAGCAGCCCGCGCCGGCCGCACCGGCCCAGCCGCAGCAGCCGCCGCAGGCGCAGGCTCAGTACGGAAGGTCCCAGCGGATGACCGAGAGCACCCTGCGGCTGGTCTGGGTCTACCCCGACCTGCTGTCGACCTACGGCGACCGCGGCAACGCGCTCGTGGTGGAGCGCCGGGCCCGCCAGCGCGGGCTCAACGTCCAGCGGATCGACGTCCGTTCGGACCAGGCGGTGCCGACCAGCGGTGACATCTACCTGATCGGCGGCGGCGAGGACCGCCCGCAGCGGCTGGCCGCCGAGCGGCTGGCGGCGGACCAGGGCCTGGTCCGGGCGGCCGAGAACGGCGCGATCATCTTCTCGGTCTGCGCCGGGTACCAGATCCTCGGCCACGAGTTCCTCAACGACCGGGGCGAGCGCCAGCCGGGCCTCGGCCTGCTGGACGTCTGGACCGGCCGCGGCGAGGGCGCCCGCTGCGTCGGCGACGTGCTCGCCGAGACGGACCCCCAGCTGAACCTCCCTCAGCTCACCGGCTTCGAGAACCACCAGGGCGTCACTCACCTGGGCCAGGGCGTGCGGCCCTTCGCCACGGTGCAGGTCGGCAACGGCAACGGCACCGGTGACGGCACCGAGGGCGCCTGGCGGGACACCGTCTTCGGCACCTACCTGCACGGGCCCGTGATGGCCCGCAACCCCCAGGTGGCCGACATGCTCATCAAGTTGGCGCTGGACGTGAACGCGCTGCCGCCGGCCGACACCACCTGGTACGACGCGCTGCGCGCGGAGCGGATCGCGGCGGCCCGTCAGCCCGCCTGACCTGTCCGCTGGTTGGGCGGGGGCTGCTGCCCCCGCCCGATCCGGGCCAGAATAGAGACCTCGAACGCACACCCTCCTCGGCGTTCGGTGCAGTACCGCGGGGGCCACTTCAAAGGTGACGTGGCCCGCGTCGGCGCCTGCCCGGCCGGACACGGGCGCCTTTATGGTGGAAGTCCGGCTGTCCCATCTGCTCGGGAGTTGCAAAACAATGCGTATCGGAGTGCTGACCAGCGGCGGTGACTGCCCCGGCCTGAACGCCGTGATCCGTTCCGTGGTCCACCGGGGGGTGGTCGACCACGGCGACGAGATCATCGGTTTCCAGGACGGTTGGCGGGGTCTCCTGGAGGGTGTCCACCGCCCGCTGACCCTCGACTCGGTGAGCGGCATCCTGGCCCAGGGCGGCACCATCCTCGGCTCCTCGCGGGTCCAGCCGAGCCACCTGCGGGACGGTGTGGAGCGGGCCAAGCAGCTCTGCGCCGACCTCGGGATCGACGCCGTCATCCCGATCGGCGGCGAGGGCACGCTCAAGGCCGCGAAGCTGATGAGCGACGCCGGCCTGCCGGTGGTCGGCGTCCCGAAGACCATCGACAACGACATCGCCTGCACCGACGTCACCTTCGGCTTCGACACCGCCGTCTCGGTCGCCACCGAGGCGCTGGACCGGCTGAAGACCACCGCCGAGTCGCACCAGCGGGTCATGGTGGTCGAGGTGATGGGCCGTCACACCGGCTGGATCGCGCTCAACGCGGGCATGGCGGCCGGCGCCCACGCCATCGTGGTGCCGGAGCGGCCGTTCCACATCGACAAGCTGACCGAGGTCGTGGGCGAGCGCTTCGACCGCGGCAAGAAGTTCGCCATCGTGGTCTGCGCCGAGGGCGCCAAGCCCGAGCCCGGCTCCATGCACTGGGAGGAGGGCGTCAAGGACATCTACGGCCACGAGCGGTTCACCGGGATCGCCAACCAGCTCTCCCGCGAGCTGGAGCACCGCCTGGGCAAGGAGGCCAAGCCGGTCATCCTCGGCCACACCCAGCGCGGCGGCACCCCGACCGCCTACGACCGCGTCCTCGCCACCCGCTTCGGCTGGCACGCCGTCGAGGCTGCCCACAAGGGCGCCTTCGGCCACATCACCGCGCTCCAGGGCACCGAGATCAAGCTGGTCCCGCTGGCCGACGCGGTGGCCGACCTGAAGACCGTCCCGGCCGAGCGCTACACCGAGGCCGAGACCGTCATCTGACGCACCGTCGCACGCCGAAGGGCGGGCCTCCCTCCTGGGAGGCCCGCCCTTCGCCGCGCCCGGGGTCAGGCGACGGCGATGGCGTCGATCTCGAAGAGCATCCCCGGCAGGGCGAGCGCGGCGACCCCGGAGAGGGTCTGGGCCGGGGGCTCGTCCCCCCAGATGGCGGTGAGCTGCTCCAGCAGGACGCCGAGCTTCGCCAGGTCGTGGTCGACCACGTAGCTGCCGAGGCGGACGACGTTCTCGTACCCGAGGCCGACGGCGGCCAGCGCGGTGCCGAGGTTGGCCAGCGCGATCCGGACCTGCTCGGCGAAGTCGGCCTCGACCACCTTGCCCTCCGCGTCGGCGGCGTACTGGCCGGCGATGTAGGCGGTGCCGTCGGCGGTGACGACGGCCTGGCTGTAGCCGAAGGCGGTGGGGTTGACGACGGTGTGCGGCATGGTTCTCTGTCCCCTCGATAACCTGGATGTTTTATATCCGGAATACGACTCCGAAGAACTCCCGCCCAGGGGACGGGAGTTCAGGCGTCGGCGAACCAGCGGCGGACCCGGCCCGGCACGCCCGGACTGCTCCGCTCCACCTGCGCCATCAGCTCGGCCAGCGTCTGCGCGGCCAACTCCCGGCGCCAGGCCAGCTCGGCCCGGCCCATCGCCCGGTCGATCAGGCAACTCTCCGGCTCGCGCCCCGGCGCCCGCGCACCGGGCCCGCGCCCGATGATGTCGGCGCACCGGAAGGCCGGCTCCGGCCCCTCGATCGCCGCCACCACGTCCATCAGCGTGATCCGCTCGGGCTCCCGGGCCAGCCGGAAGCCGCCCCTCGGGCCGGAGACCGAGCTGACGATGCCGGCCCGGGCCAGCGCCTGGAGCTGCTTGTTCAGATAGGCGGGCGGCAGTTCGTAGTAGGCCGCCAGCTTCACCGCGGGCAGCGCCCGGGCACCCTCGACCCAGGCCAGGTTGAGGCAGCAGTGCAGCGCCCACTCGACGCCCTCGCTCATCTTCACAACCTGGACCCTACATGTCCAGAATAGCGGCGGCAAGCGCGCCCTGACGGCCCGTCGGCCACCCGGCGGTTAGCGTACGAGGAGAGCCAGCCACGACCGACCGGAAGGACACAGGCCCGATGGAGATCCTCGCCTACGGAGTCCAGGCCGACGAGCAGCCGATGCTGCGCGCCGCCTTCGAGGACGGCCACCGGCTGCGCACCCTGGCTGTCTTCCTCAACGCCGACACCGCCCCGCTGGCCGCCGGCTACCCGGCGCTGAGCACCAGCGTCAACTGCGAGCTCGACGCCGAGGTGCTCGGCCTGCTGGCCGAGGGCGGCACCAAGCTGATCGCCCAGCGCTCCACCGGCTTCAACAACATCGACCTGGAGGCCGCGGCGGAGCTCGGCCTGACCGTCTCCCGGGTCTCCTACTACTCCCCCTACGCGGTGGCCGAACACGCCTGGACCCTCGCCCTCGCGGTCAACCGCCGCCTCTCCCGCGCCGCCAACCGCTCCCGCGAGTTCGACTTCCGGCTGGACGGGCTGATGGGCCGTGACGTCCACGGCATGACGGTCGGGGTGATCGGCACCGGCAAGATCGGCGAGTGCTTCGCCCGGATCGCGGCCGGCTTCGGCACCGAGCTGCTCGGCTGGGACATCGCGGAGAACCCGGCCTGCCGGGAGCTCGGCATGACCTACGTCCCCCGGGAGGAGCTGCTGGAGCGCAGCGACCTGATCAGCCTGCACGTCCCGCTGCTCCCCGACACCCACCACCTGATCGACTCGGCCGCGCTGGCCCGGATGAAGGACGACGCCATCCTGGTCAACTCCAGCCGGGGCGGCCTGGTGGACACCGCCGCCCTGGTCGAGACCCTGCGCGAGGGCCGCCTCGCCGGGGTCGGCCTGGACGTCTACGAGGAGGAGACCGGCGTCTTCTTCTACGACCGCTCCATGGAGGGCATCGGCGACGACGTGCTGGCCCGCCTGATCAGCTTCCCGCAGGTGCTGGTCACCTCCCACCAGGCCTACTTCACCCGCACCGCCGTCGGCCAGATCATCGACGCCACCCTCCGCAACGTCGACGACTTCCAGGCCGGCCGCCGCAGCGAGAACACCCTGGTCCCGACGGGCGGCAGGTGAGCCGAGGACCGCGCTCCTCCTGGCCTTGACGGGCCGGGAGGGGTACACCTGGGCACATGGCTCCGAATTCGGACCCGCCCGGGAGCGACGCCGGGACCGACGCCGTCACCGGCTCCGACGGCCGGCGCCGACGGTGGCGGCCCCGGCTGGTCCCGCGCACCGTGGCGGGCCAGGTCTTCGTCCTCCAGCTCGTGATCGTGCTCCTGCTGGTGGTCACGATCGGCGTGGAGTCCGTGGTGCGGGCGCAGCGCGACAGCGCGAACGAGGCCCGGCTGCGCTCCCTCGCGGTGGCCGAGACCTTCGCCAGCTCGCCCGGTCTGGTCGAGGCCCTGCGCTCCCCCGACCCGACCGCCGTGCTCCAGCCGAAGGCCGAGGCGGCGCGGATCGGGTCCGGGGTCGACTTCGTGGTCGTGCTGAACACCGACGCGATCCGCTACACCCACCCCATGACCGACCGGATCGGCAAGAAGTTCGTCGGCACCACGGCGCCGGTGCTGGCCGGCGAGTCGATCACCGAACAGGTCAACGGCACCATCGGTCCGCTGGTGCAGGCCGTGGTCCCGGTGCGCGACGACGCGGGGCAGGTGGTCGGCATGGTCTCGGCGGGCATCAGGATCAGCCGGGTCAGCGACAGCGCCGAGCGGCAGCTGCCCGTGCTGCTCGGCAGCGCCGCCGCCGCCCTCGCCCTGGCCACCCTCGGCGCCGCCCTGGTCAGCCGCCGGCTGCGCCGGCAGACCCGCGGCCTCGGGCCCTCCGAGATGACCCGGATGTACGAGCACCACGACGCGGTGCTGCACGCGGTCCGCGAGGGCGTGCTGATCCTGGACCGGGACGGCCGGCTGCTGCTGGCCAACGACGAGGCCGAGCGGCTGCTGGGGTTGCCCGCCGACGCCGAGGGCCGACGCGTCGGCGAGCTCGGGCTCGACCCCCGCGCGGCCGAGCTGCTCGCCTCCGGACGGCCCGTCACCGACGAGGTGCTGGCGGCCGGGGAGCGGCTGCTGGCGGTCAACGTCCGGCCCACCGACCGGCACGGCGGCCCGCCCGGGCTGGTGGCCACGCTGCGCGACACCACCGAGCTCCGCGCCCTCTCCGGGAAGGCCGAGCTGGCCCGCGACCGGCTGGAGCTGCTCTACGGGGCGGGCCTGGCGGTCGGCACCACGCTGGACGTGACGCGGACCGCCCAGGAGCTGGCCGAGCTGGCCGTCCCCGCCTTCGCGGACCACGTCACGGTGGACCTGGCCGAGCCCGTGCTCCGCGGCGAGGAGCCCCCGGCCGGGGCGCCGATGCGGCGGGCGGGGCTGAGCCCGGCCGGCCCCGGGAGTCCGTTCATCCCGCTGGGCGAACCGGTCCCGCTGGTCCCCGGTACACCGCGCGCCCGTAGTCTGGGCAGCGGGCACGCGGTGGCCGAGGCCGACCTCGACGCGACCCTGACCGCCTGGAGCGCGCACAGCCCGCAGCACGCGCGGCTGGTGCGCGAGCACGGCGTCCACGCCATGCTCGCGGTGCCGCTGCAGGCCCGGGGCGTGGTGCTGGGGATCGCCACCTTCTGGCGGGCCGGGCCGCGGGAGCCCTTCGACCCGGAGGACACCGCGCTCGGCGAGGGTCTGGTGGCCCGGGCCGCCGTCGCCATCGACAACGCCCGCCGCTACACCCGCGAGCACACCATGGCCGTCACCCTCCAGCGCAGCCTGCTGCCGGGCGGGCTGCCCGAGCAGGACGCCCTGGAGGTGGCCCGCCGCTACCTGCCCGCGCAGGCCGGTGTCGGCGGCGACTGGTTCGACGTCATCCCGCTGCCCGGGGCCCGGGTCGCGCTGGTGGTCGGCGACGTGGTCGGGCACGGGCTGCACGCCGCCGCCACCATGGGACGGCTGCGCACAGCGGTGCACAACTTCTCCTCCCTCGACCTGCCGCCGGACGAACTCCTCGGCCTGATGGACGACTTGGTCAACCGGATCGACCAGGAGCAGTCCGCCGACCACGACAAGGCGCCGATCACCGGAGCCACCTGCCTGTACGCGGTCTACGACCCGGTCTCGCGGCGCTGCACCGTGGCGCGGGCCGGGCACCTGCCGCCGGCGGTGGTCCACCCCGACGGCACGGTGGAGTTCCCGGACGTCCCCGCCGGCCCCCCCGCTCGGCCTGGTCGGCCTGCCCTTCGAGACGGCGGAGCTGGACCTGCCCGAGGGCTCCAAGCTGGTCCTCTACACCGACGGCCTGGTCGAGGTCCGCGGCCACGACATCGACCGCGGGCTCGACCAGCTGGCCGCCGCCCTTGCCCGCCCGGACCGCGACCCGGAGCAGACCTGCGAGGACGTGCTCGGCGCCCTGCCGTCCACCGCCCCGACCGACGACGTCGCCCTGCTGGTCGCCCGCACGCGCGCCCTGACCGACCGTCAGGTCCGGGTCTGGGACGTGCCCGCGGAGCCCACCGCCGTGCGCACGGTCCGCGCGGAGGTGGCGCGGCTGCTGACCGACTGGGGCCTGGGCGAGCTCGCCTTCACCACCGAACTGATCCTCAGCGAGCTGGTCACCAACGCCATCCGCTACGGCCGCGCCCCGATCAAGGTCCGTCTGCTCCGCACCCGCACCCTGGTCTGCGAGGTCTGGGACGGCAGCGGCACCTCCCCCCACCTGCGGTACGCGGCCACCACCGACGAGGGCGGGCGCGGGCTCTTCCTGGTCGCCCAGTGCTCCGACCGCTGGGGCACCAGGTACACCGGCAGCGGCAAGGTCATCTGGGCGAGCAGCGGCTGCCCTGATCAGCGGACCGTCAGGGTGCCCTTCATGGTGGTCGGGTGCAGCGTGCAGAAGAAGGGGTAACTCCCGGGCGTGGACGGGGCGGTGATGGTCTTGGGACTGCCCCCGGGAGAGGGTCCCGGTGTCGAAGCCGCCGCTGCCCGTCGCGGTGAGCGTGTGCGGGGTGCCGTCCTGGTTGGTCACGGTGATCCTGGCCCCCGGCGCGACGGTGAGCTCGGCCGGGGTGAAGGTGAAGTCGCGGATGACGACGGTGGTGACGGTCGCCGCCGTGGAGGCGCCGGCCGACGGGCTCGCCGAAGCCGAGGCCGTGCGGAAGCGGAGGCGGTGGCCGTGGCGGAGCGGGAAGCCGACGGGCTGGCCGAGCCGTGGCGGCAGGGGTGGGCGTCGTACTGGGCCCGCCCCCGCCGTCCTTGTCGTCCGAGCAGCCCGCCGCCCCGAGCAGCAGCACGGCCACGGCCACGGTCGCGGCGCACCGACGGGCACGGCCGGGTGGTAGGGCGGATCGGCATCGGATCATCCTCCGGGGTGCGGCCTGGGTCGGGCCGGACCATCAGCGCACACCCGACGTGCCGTCACGCCGCCGCCCCTCCGACCGCGGCCGAAGTTCACCCGACCGGCGGGTGGGGTCAGCGCTGGAGGGCGTGTTCAGGGTCTGCCAGAGCGGCTTGGTGGCGTAGGGGATCATGTCCTCGGCGTAGTACCACCAGAAGTGGCCGCCCACGTAGTAGGGAAGGTCGATCTTCAGGCCGTAGTAGTACGTCAGCATGGCCTGGGCCGCCGCCTGGGTGGAGGAGGTCGCGGCGTCGGGGAGGCCGATCTCGCCGAAGCCGAGCTTGGCGTTCGGGTTAGAGCGCGTGCAGCTGCTGGAAGTAGGAGGTCCAAGTCGCCGCGCTGGGGCGCATGTTGTTGCACTGGCCCTCGTAGTAGCTGAGGGTCACGTAGTCCAGGCCGTTGCGCATGTCCCTCCGGGACGTACTGCTTGGTGAAGGCCAGCGGGTCGAGCTCCGAGGGGCCGTTGCCGCAGCCGATGTCGTAGTAGAGGGTCAGCGCGCTGCGCTTCCCGGCCGCCTCGACCTGGCGGTAGGCATCGGTGATCTTGGTGGAGACGTCGGCGTAGCTACCGAGCCAGTTGCCGTTGACCTCGTTGCCGATCTCCCAGACGTCCACCTTGCCGCCGAAGGCGTTCAGGTACTGGGCGACGCGGTCGTGGTAGGCCTGGGCGAGAAGCTCTTGACGAACTCGGAGTCCAGGATCTCGCCCATGAGGTAGCTGACGGGCTGGAGTTGGTCGACCGCCGCGCTGTAGGAGCTCGGGCCCTCGTCTCGTCGA
>NZ_BAAAYB010000095.1:0-51038 GCF_039535905.1 Kitasatospora albolonga
GCCACGCCGCGGCCTGCCGCGTGACGCAGGGATCGCGTCGCTGGTCGCAGCTCCACGTCGCGCCACACGGCGAGTGCAGGAAGTGCGTCCGAGACCAGCTCGTACTCGCCCTCCGGAACGAGACCCTCTGAGGTCGCTGCCGCTGCCAGTCGATCCGTGCGACGCGCACCTCCGGCCCCGGCGCCGCCGCCGCGTGCTCGCGGCCCGCTCCAGCGCCATCCTTCGAGACGTCGGTCGCCGTCACGTCCAACCCGCGCTCGGCCAGCCAGAGCGCGTCGCGGACCCTCGCCGCATGTCCCAGGTACGCTGCCCGCCGGGGAGTCAGCTCCGCCGCCGCCTCCGGACCAGCGTGCGGTGTCGGGTTCCGCTCCAGATCCGCTCGCTCTCGCCGTAGCGGCCGTCCAGAACTCTCCACCGCCCCGCCGCCCTGCCGTGTTTAGCTGCGGGCCCGTGCCGTGCTGGTCGACACCGTGTCTCGTGGTCCGTGCTCGCCCATGCTGACGCTCTCGCCTCTCGTCCCGCTCGGTACGCACGCGAAACGCGCGGCGCGTCTCCATCGGCCGGCCGTGCAGGTCGGTCGTCTGTGACATCAGCCGCCCCGGCCCGTACGCCGGCCGCCGCGGCGGCACCTGACTGGTCCATCCAGCTCTCCGTCACGTCCCCGCCAGCCAGACCCCGGCGCACGGCGCTCGCGCCACCGGGCTCGGCCGACACGCGAACGGTGCGTGCCGAGACAGTGACCGTCCCGCTCCTGCTCCTACCGCCTCCAGGCGAGCGACTCCGCTAGCGCCCGCGCACACGGGCGCGGCGGACCAGCGGTGGTGACCGCGTCACATCACGCGACGGTACACGGCACCACGTGCCCTGTCCGCCAGGCAGGAGGCCGGACATCCGCCCGTCCCGCAACGTCACGCCGACTCACCTCCGGTCACTCACCTCTCTCCCTCGACACGCACCGGGCTACGTACGCGCCGCCAGCTGCTCGCGCTGCTCCGCGTCGAGCTCCTGGGCCCGGTGTGCCGGAAGAAGAGTGATCCGCTCGCTCCACTGACGCACACTGTCAGCGTCCTGGGGCACCGCGACGGGACCGGTCGGAGCGCACCGCCTCGATCTCCTCGTCGGCGACCTCCTCCAGCGTCGTGCAGTACGGGCCCCAGTGCAGCACGCCCGTTTTTCCCCGCCCCCACGGCGCGGCCGAGCGACGGGCAGCTCCGGCAGCATCCGTCGGCGAGGGCCGGTGGTCACAGCAGCACGGCGCCGCCGCCACCGCTCCCCGCCGTCCGCCAGCCGGACGCACGAAGCTCCGCCCGCGCTACCGACCGCCACACGCCGTGCCCCTGCCGGACCAGGCCGCGTAGCCGCGCAGCTCCTCCGGCCGCCGCCACCAGCTCGCTGGGCGGCGTGCCCTCTGCGGCCGAGGTAGCCGTGTGCACCCCGTCCGCCGGGGCGTTCCTCGCGGCGGCCCTCGCGTCGATGCACCAGACGAGCGCCGGCGCCCGGGCCAGCGTCCCCGCTCAGCCTGCCGCCGACCGCAGGGGCCGACCACCACCACGTCGGTACCGTGCCGTCTGGCTTCGTCTCCGACCACCCGCCCTCCGTCCCGTGTTGCCATCATCCGGCCTCCTTCCACAGTCCCCGAGAGCCTGCACCGGCCCCGTCCGATATGACAAAGAACCTTGTCCTGAAGCCGCAAATGGTGAGCGGATGGAGCTCGAACCTGTGCTGACCGCCGTCGCCCCGCACTGCGGGCGCTGCGCAGGCCCGCGCACCTCACACCTGGGCCAGCTCTGCGATACCACCGCATCTCGGTGGCTCTGTGTTGCCTGAGCGCCTCTCCCGCGGCTGGAGTCGCGGCCAGCGTTCCAGCCCACCCTGTGGAGCTGCCTGGCTCCGCTGGCCAGGCGTACGGGTGCCTGCTGGACCGAAGCTGGTCGCGCGCCTCCCGCCACCGGCGACGCTCGCGTAGCATCCACGCCCGCCGCTTCACACCCGGCACGGCCGCCCTTCAATCCGCCTGCCAGGACCTCGGCGCGGATGCACGCCTATCACGATGGTCATCCCGGATCGCGGACCGCACGCCCTCGCCCGCGGGACCCCGGTGCCGAACAGCGGCACCCACGGGGCGTACGAGTGGCTCTACACGTTGCCTCCATCGGCCGCCTGACCAGGCCTGGCACCTCGACGCGATGCACCGACGTCGTCCTCAAGGCGCACGCAGAGCCGCACGAGTTCAGGGACACCCGCACGCCGCGCACGCCTATCGCCAACGCGGGCGACCAGCCGGTGGAGTTCCTTGCAGCCTGTTTGTTTCGGCTCCCAGGGCGAGCGCGGATGCAAGCGTCCGGGCCCGCCCAGCCCAGGGCGCGCCGCACGACTGAACCGCTCCGGAAACCACTGTGGTCCAGACGCTTCCTCCGACACCCAGTCTGTGCACTGTATAGCCCTTTTACGCCCTTTTCTGCTGTGCGCGCCGCATGGTTGACTACGCACCGACGCGGCTCACCCGACAGCACACAACGGCGCCTCCACCCCATGACGTGCCGCGCCCACGAGGCGGCCGCCCGCACCCAGCGCACTTCTCACGAGGTGATGGAACCACACAGACGACCGCACCGGTCCGCGTTCACTACTCGACCCGGCGAGCCCGAGGAGCCGTGATCGGGACTGGGCGATCCGAGAGCCGCACGTCCACTCGCGTCGCCAGCGGCGCAGCACGGTCCAGCCCTGGCGCTTCGCTCCACGTGATCTACCGACCCACGCACGAGTTAGTCGCGCAACGCGGCGCCTGCGCGAGGCGCCGAGCGCCTGCAGTGAGCGCGAGTTCTACCGACCACCGCGCCTTCCGAGGATGTGGCTCGACGCGCGCTGTCCGCCCGATCGGCACCGACATGTGCACACAAGCCCTGCGCCTGGGGTTCCCCGAGGACGCCCGGCCGTGATCTGTGGTCTTCGAGGTCTACAAGGGCTCCGGACTCGCCCCGGCCACTACTACACCAAGGAGTCGGGTCGCATCGCGGCGGCTTCCTGCTCGCTGCCCTCCACCAGCCGGACTAGCGCCACCCTGTACCCACACCCCGAGAGCCGATGAAGTTCCTCTAACGAGGTCTGCGACCTGCCACCCAGGAGGAACGCGCCGTCGATACGTCAGTCCGCGTCGGCTACCGGCCGAGGGCGCGCGGGGTGCACCGACCTCCACCAAGTCCAGCTCGACGACGGTCCTGGTCGAACTCTGACTCGTCCGTCACCGGAATACCGGCACGGGAGTGCAGTTGAGTCGAGAAACCCACTGGTCGGGGGCGGTAAAGGAAGGTCATAATACCGCGCGATGAGCGAGACCACCCCGAAGTCCGCCCCTGCAAACCAGCTCCTCACCACCGGCCGCCCGCCGAGCATGATCGCCCTCCGCGACGGCGTCCTACACTGCGCCGCCGCACCCTCGCGGACTCGGACACGTCTCAACGAGTGCCACACCGTTGCCAACCTCGACCACACCTGAGCCCCTGATGAGTGGGCTAGGACATGTCGTCCGTCACCCCGAGTCACTCTCGCGAGCTCGCCCTCGGCCAGGCATCACCGCTGGCTGGGAGGACGGCACCGACTTCATGGTACCTGGCGCTCGCCGAGGACCACCTACCTGTGCAGGCAAGCGTGCGGGTCGGCGCCTTCGGCACCCGCCAACCGTGCCGGATCGCGACACATCACGGCGCCCTGAGGTTATCGCTACTGGGTCTCCGCGCCCACACCTACGGACCGCTCGCATCGCCACCAACGCCGCCGCCCGCGCTCCACCAGCAGGCCGCCACTCACCCTCCGGGAAACACCTCGCGGCATCACACCCGCGTCGAGAGTGCCGCTGCGACGAGGCGCCAAACCAGCACCTCAGCGCCGCATCCCCCGCCGTCCTCGGCTACCAGCGCGTCGACCGCACGGTGGCACTACACCCCCACCGCCCCCGCCGCACGACGTGGCCGCAAGCATTCATCTGGACCAAGAACTCGCTGACCCCAACGCCAGGTCGCGGCTACCACCCGCTCCCACCTGCGACGGATGCGCACGCGACGGATCCCGGTCGACGTCCCCTCCTCACGGAAGATGCACGCACAAGAGTAGGCTCCAGCTATCCAGCTGCCGATCATGTACACACTGCCGTCGGCGCATCCCATGCTTATGCTCAGGCCACTAGTCCCACGTCCAGAGGTGGCTCGGCTCCCCGGGGGGACCAACCGTGCACGACATGCTCAAGGCGCCATATCGTCAGCCTGAGCGGCCCCTGACGACCCGCGAACTCACGACTCGTTCATCGTGAGTCTCGGTTCGGCAGCAGCCCACGGCGAGGGCGACGCACGACGCCTCTCACACCCCAGTGCTGCTCCTCACGCGGACGCAAGTCCGGGGCACGGCGACTTCTTCTTCTACAACAATCCGGCGAGCGCGGACGTTACAGCGTCCAGAACCCCTGCGTGCCAGCCACCTGACGTAGCGCCGCACCGACGAGACGACCGCACTCACAGCTCGACATATCCAAATCTCCGTCTGCCCGACGCCGCCGACGACTCCGATCGTGATCGCGCGCGAGCCGTCACAGCGGGCCGCTTCGGTCGTGTGGAGACCTTCGCCTCGGGCTCGCCGACGGACCTCCGGCGAGCAGCTGCTTGCTGGCTCTTACGCGATCGACGACGCGACAACCGAGAGCGCTCTCGTCTTCGGCGAGATCTACCGCCGGGCCGGCGAGTGGCAGTTCCGCGCCATCGGCACACAGGGCTACGACACCGACTGGCCGGACCCTCGGCCACCGCATGGAGTCTCCCGACCGACTTCGGCATCGACATCGAGGAGACGACACGCGCTGCCGACGAGCTGCGCCGGCTCGCGCTGGTTTGGTTTCTCTTTGTTTCGTTATACTGTTATTTTCGACGAGCCTGCGGCACCCCTGCGGAGGAGCTGCCGCCCGCCGCCACCGCCACCGCCACCGCACCGCCACCGAGGCACCGTCCGGCCCGGCCCCGGCCGCCAAGCGGCTGCGGACCGCCCAAGAAGGTGACGCTGCCCAAGGAGCCCAAGAAGTGCCCTCGCCGAGAACGACTCCTGGCACGCGGCCCGTCTCTTCCCCGCGACCTCGCTCAAGACGACCACGAGCGCGAGGTCGGGCCACCTCCGTCCTGCCTCTCCGTGATGCCAGGTGCCCGAGTTCGGCCGCCGCCTCACCGCGGCCTTCGGCGCTCCGTCCGGGCGGATGGAGACCTTCACCGAGGTCCAACTCCCGCACGGGGAGACCCCGAAGCGCCCCGACGGCGTGATCCGGGTCGAGCGCGCCGGGAAGCTGTGGACGGCCCTGGTCGAGTGCAAGACCAACGGCAATCCCTGAAGCCCGAGCAGGTCCAGGACTACATGGACATCGCCGCCCGCCGGGGCTACGAAGCCGTCATCACGATCTCCAACGACGTCGCCCTGGAGGGCCGTCCGCTGGTCACCGTGAAGATAGACGGCCGCCGCAAGCACAAGGTCGGTCTCTGGCACCTCTCCTGGGCCGAGGTCACCCACCAGGCGAAGATGCTGATCCGCCACGAGGGCGTCAAGGACCAGGCGCACGCCTGGCTGCTCCAGGAGCTGCTGCACTACCTCCAGCACGAGAACTCGGGCTGCCACGGCTTCCAGAACATGGGCCCGGCCTGGGTGCCGGTGCGCAAGGAGATCGAGGCCGACCTCCTGACCCCCGGCGACCCGCGGGCCGTCCAGGTGGTCGAGAGCTGGGAGCGCCTCACCCGGCAGGTCTGCCTCGAACTCGGCGGCGAACTCGGTGTCCGCGTCCTCCCGGTGGTCAAGCGGGCCCGTCGCGGCGAGGACGCGCTCAGCCGTCTCACCGCCTCCGCCGACCGGCTGGCCGCCGAGGGGCGCCTGCAGGCCGAGATCCGGATCGACGAGGCCCCGGGGAACCTGACGATCGTCGCGGACCTGCGTGCCGGGAAGCTCCGCACCTCGGTCGAGATCCCCGCCCCCGACCAGGGCTACCCGCTCAGCCTCGCCAAGCGCTTGGTCAAGCAGCTCGCCGACGCCCCGGCCGACCTGCACGTCGAGACGCTCACCGACGGCGCGTCCCCCGGCCCGCGCGGCACCCTGGAGCGCCTGCGCCCCGAGCCCGGCGACCTCCTCCCGAAGGACGGCTCCCGTCCCACGGGCTTCCGCCTCTCCCTCGTGAAGAGCGTCGGCAACACCCGTGGCAACGCCGAGTCCGGCTTCATCCGCAGCGTGGACACCGCGGTCGAGAGGTTCCACTCCACCGTCGTCGCGGCCCTGGACTCCCGTCCGGGCCGGTGACGATCCCCGTCCCGGGGCCGTGCGGCCCCGGGACGTGGGTGTCATCGGGCTCAGACGGTGCCGGAGTCCTTGATGACGATCTTCTTGGAGGTGCGGCCGGACTGGCTGCCGAAGCCCTCGATCGCCTTGACGACGTCCATGCCCTCGACGACCTCGCCGAAGACGACGTGCTTGCCGTCGAGCCAGTCGGTCACGATGGTGGTGACGAAGAACTGCGAGCCGTTGGTGTTGCGGCCGGCGTTGGCCATCGAGAGCAGGCCCGGGCGGTCGTGCTTCTTGGTGAAGTTCTCGTCCGCGAACTTCTCGCCGTAGATGCTCTTGCCGCCGGTGCCGTCGCCCCGGGTGAAGTCGCCGCCCTGGAGCATGAAGGCCGGGATGACCCGGTGGAAGGTGGACTCCTTGTAGCCGAAGCCGTGCTGACCGGTCGCCAGCTCGCGGAAGTTCTTCGCGGTCTGCGGGACGACGTCGTCGTACAGCTTGAAGACGATGCGGCCAAGGTCCTCGCCGTCGGCGGTGACGTCGAAGTAGACGTTCTCGCTCATTGCTCTGCTCCTCGTGATGTGGATGTTGTTCCCCCGAGAGCATATGAGAGAACCGGCCCGTTACGGGCCACCGACCGCATCCAGGGCCTCGGACCATGGCAGGTCGCCACCGGAGGTGAGGATGCGGGCGCCGGCGGTGCGGAGGGTGGCGAGGCTGCGCGGGTACTGCGGGTGGGCGGCGAGGGCGTCGTTCACGCAGGGCAGGACGGTGACCGGGACGCCCTTGCCGAGGGCCTCGGCGGTGTAGCCGACGACCCAGGAGGAAGTGAGGCCGAGGGCGAGGGAGTTGAGCGAGTTGAAGCTGGCCGGGCCGAACAGGATGGCGTCGGGCGGGGGCAGCAGGTCGGGTTCGCCCGGGCGGCGGTAGCGGCTCTTGACCAGGTGTCCGGTGAGCTCGGTGAGGGCCGGGATCTCGGGCCGGAGCCAGTCGGCGGCGGTCGGGGTCAGACCGAGGCAGACGTCCCAGCCGCGGGCCTGGGCCTGCTCGATGACGGTGCGTACGCCGAGCACGGGGAAGGCGGCGGTGCCGAAGAGGTAGAGGACGCGTGGAGGCATCCGCCCATGCAAGCGTGCGGGGTGGAGCGGGGCAAGCCCGGCCGCCGCGAGGGCGGCCGGGCCTGAGGGCGGGTCAGCGGCCGGTCAGTACCGCGAGCCGACCGGCGCCGGGAGGGCGTCGAGCTCGGCGAGGTCCTCGGCGGTGAGCGCGAGGTCCGCGGAACCGGCGTTGTCGGCCAGGTACTTGGGCGTCTTGGTGCCGGGGATCGGGATGACCAGGCTGCCCTGCGCGACCACCCAGGCGAGGGCGACCTGGGCCGGGGTGGCGTCGTGCCGGGCGGCGATCCGGCGGACGGTCTCCACCAGTGCCTGGTTGGCGGCCAGCGCGTCGGCCTGGAAGCGCGGGAGGGTGGAGCGCCAGTCGTCGGCCGGGAGGTCGGCGGTGGAGCCGAAGCGGCCGGCCAGGAAGCCGCGGCCGAGCGGGGAGAAGGGCAGGAAGGCGATGCCGTTGGCCTCGGTGTACGGGAGCACCTCGGCCAGCGCGTCCCTGGTCCAGAGCGAGAGCTCGGACTGCACGGAGGTGACCGGGTGGACGGCCTGGGCGCGCTGGATCTGCTCCACCGTCACCTCGGACAGCCCGAGCCGCCGCACCTTGCCGGCCGCGACCTGCTCGGCCATCGCGCCCCAGGTCTCCTCGACCGGGACGGCCGGGTCGACCCTGTGCAGTTGGTAGAGGTCGACGTACTCGGTGCCGAGGCGGCGCAGGCTCTCGTCGATGGAGGCGCGGACGTGCTCGGGCCGCCCGTCGGTGCCGACCCGGGCCCCGCCGAGGCCGGTCACCAGGCCGACCTTGGTGGCCAGCACGGCCCGCTCGCGGTACTCCCCGGCCAGGCCCTTGCCCACCAACTCCTCGTTGTCGAACGGCCCGTAGACGTCCGCCGTGTCGATCAGGGTCACGCCCAGGTCCAGCGCCTCGCGCAGGACCCGCACCGAGGTCACGTCGTCCCGTCCGTTCGGGTCGTACGCCCAGGTCATGCCCATGCACCCGAGTCCGATCACGCCGACCTCGGGGCCCCCGGCTCCCAGCGTGGTGTTGCGCATGCTTGTCCTCTCCTTCGGTCACGGCTGATCGTGCGTCGCCTACCCTGCCCCTCGAAGTGCACTCCGGGTCAAGACCGCCTCGCCGGATCCGTCAGTTCGCACACTCACCAGGCATATTCGCGTGCACCCAGCCGCCCCCACCAGCTAGCATGCGCGGACCGCGGGGCGTAGCGCAGAGGCAGTCGCGCCTTCATGGCATGAAGGAGGAGGTCGGTTCGAATCCGGCCGCCTCGCGGGTTCCAGGAGGGGTACGGGGCTGTGCAGCAGGACGAGTTGACGGAGCAGGAGCTGGCCGCCTTCGAGCGGACCCTCGGCCGCCTGCGCGGGCTACCGGTGGACCACCCGGCGCGGCTGCGGGCCGAGCGGAACAGCGACTCCTTCCTCCGCGAGAGCCGCAAGCTCCGCCGCCGGGCCCGGACCGCCGCCGACGCCGTCCTGACCGCCAGCACCGCGACCGGCGGCCTGACCCGCCGTGAGGACGCCCCGCTGCCCGAGCGCACCGGCTCCCCCGCCGGGCGGCTGCACCGGGCGCGGCACTGCTACATCTGCAAGGGCACCTACCGGCAGCTGGACGGCTTCTACCACCTGCTCTGCCCGGACTGCGCGGCCGACAACACCGCCTTCCGCTCCCTGGCCACCGACTTGCGGGGCCGCCGCGCGCTGCTCACCGGGGGCCGGGTGAAGATCGGCTTCCAGCTGGCCCTGATGCTGCTGCGGGACGGCGCCGAACTGACCGTCACCAGCCGCTTCCCGCACGACACCCTGCGCCGCTTCCGGGCCGCCGAGGGCAGTGCGGACTGGCTGGACCGGCTCTCGGTGGTCGGCATCGACCTGCGTGACCCGCGCCAGGTGCTGGGCCTGTGCGAGGAGCTCCGCCGGGACGGGCGGCCGCTGGACATCCTGGTGAACAACGCCGCGCAGACCCTGCGCCGCCCGCCGGAGGCGTACGCGCTGCTGGCCGCCGGGGAGGCCGAGGCACTGCCGCCCGGGGCACCGGTCCGGCAGGCCCCCGGCTTCCGGCCGATGCCCGCGCTGACCGCCGCCTGGCCGGCCGCCGAACTGACCGCCGGTGAACGCACGGGCGTGGTGCTGCCCGAGGCGGACGAGGCCGGGCTGCTGCCGGACACCGCGCCCGCCAACTCCTGGTCGGCCCGGCTCGGCGAGCTCGACCCGGCCGAGGTGCTGGAGACCCAGCTGGTCAACTCGCTGGCCCCGGCCCTGCTCTGCGACCGCCTGCTGCCCCTGCTGCTGGCCTCGCCGCACCCGCACCGCTACGTGGTCAACGTCACCGCCGTGGAGGGCCGCTTCGCGGTCCGCAACAAGACCGGGGGCCATCCGCACACCAACATGGCCAAGGCCGCGCTCAACATGCTCACCCGCACCAGCGCGGCCGAACTCGCCGGGCAGGGCGTGCACATGTGCGCGGTGGACACCGGCTGGATCACCGACGAGAACCCGGCCCCGAAGAAGGCCCGGATGGCCGGCCACGGCTTCCGCACCCCACTGGACGTGGTGGACGGCGCGGCCCGGGTCTACCACCCGATCGTCCGGGGCGAGGCCGGGGAGCCGTACTCCGGGGTCTTCCTGAAGGACTACCAGGAAGCCGCCTGGTAGCCCTCCGGACGCTCCGTCACGCCGCCCCGAAGAGCCATCCCAGCAGACCACCACGCCTCGACGCGGCCGTCGCGGGCTCCTGAACCGGAACGGGCGGAACGGGCGGAACGGGCGGAACGGGCGGGGTCGCCACCACGGCCTCCCCCGGCCGGGCCGCTCCGGCGGTGGCCAGCAGGGCGCCCACCGTGCCGCGGTACACCGGCAGCAGCCGCGCCGCCGCGGCCCACGCCTCCGGCCGGTCCCCCAAGTGCCGCTCCACCAGCGGACGGAGCTCCCCCTCGGCCGGAGCCAGCTCGATCGGGAAGAGCCACCGTCCGGCACCGAGGACCCGCAGCGTGGTGTGCGCGGGCCCCTGACGCTCCACCAGCTCCGCGCAGGTGATGGTCACCCCGGTCTCGCGCAGCCGCCGCTCGTACACCGAGTGGGTGCCGAAGGCGGTCCGGAGCTCCGCCGGGCACTCGAACTGCTCGGCCAGCGCCCACCGGGCGCGACCGGGCAGCGGCTCGGCCGCGTGCGCTGCCACCACCAACGGCCAGTCGGCCCGCCGGAGTTCACCGGCCGCGACCCGAGCGCCGTTCAACGTCCGGGAGCCCCGGGCCGCCCGCAGTCGGGCGATCAGCTCCTCGGCCGGGCGCGGCACCGGCTCGCGCTCGAGGAACCGACCCCGCCTGGGGAGCACCGGCAGCGGTGCGGTGCGGCCCGGACCGAACGGCAGTCCGTCCCGGACGTCCGCCACCACCCCCGGCGACAGCCGCTGGCACTCGCGGAGCATGCGGTTGAGCTCGGGCGAGTCCTCCCGGAGCATCCACCACCGGGCAGCCCCCCACGGCAGCAGGTGGGAGGTGGTCGCCAGCCGCCAATCCACCTGGCCCTGCTCGCCGTCCGGGTCCGTCGGCTCGCCGAGCCCGACCCCGAGGAACGCGCCGACCTCCACACGGACTTCGGCCGGCGCCAGGGTCAGCAGGTAACGCAGCTCCTCGACGACGCGCGGGTCGATCCGTGCCTGGTCGCCCCCGGCGCCCGTCACGGCGCGGCCACCACGGCCCGGGAGCGGTCGGCGGCGAGCCGGACCGCGAACGCGGCCAGGGCGGTGCCCATGGCGTAGCGGTGCACGCGCTGCCAGGTCGGGCGGCGGGTCAGGAAGGCGGCGACCGAACCGGCGGTGACGACGAAGGCGGCGTCGCTGGCCAGGCAGACCACGATCTGGGTGAGGCCGAGGGCGAAGCTCTGCACGGCCACCCCGCCCCGCTCCGGGTCGATGAACTGCGGCAGCAGCGAGACGTAGAGGATGGCGATCTTGGGGTTGAGCAGACAGGTGACGAAGCCCATGGTGAACAGCTTGCGCGGCCGGTCCGGGGTCAACTCCCGGGTGGCGAAGGGGGAGTGGCCGCCGGGGCGGAGCATCTGCCAGGCCAGCCAGAGCAGGTAGCCGGCGCCGAGCAGCTTGAGGGTCAGGTAGATGCCGGGCACCAGGGCGAAGACGGTGGCGATCCCGGCCACCGCCGCCGCCAGGTAGACCAGGAAGCCGAGCCCGACGCCCGCCAGCGAGACCAGTCCGGCCCGGCGGCCCTGGAGCACCGAACGGGACACCAGGTAGACCAGATTGGGGCCGGGCGTCAGTGCCATCCCCAGTGCCACCAGGGCGATCCCCGCCAATGCCGTGCCGCTGACCATGCTCGTCTCCAGGTGCTCCGGTCCCTCCCGGCCCCGACCGGGCCGGTTGACCGGTCATGATGGCACCCGCCCCCACCCGTCGGCCCCTGGTTTTCCGTTGGTCCGGGGGCGGCCGCACGCGGCAGAATCGGCGCCATGTCCCGCATAGCCGACCAGCTGCTCCGCGCCGTCGACCCGCTCCCCGCCCCGCAGGTGGACCCGTACGTGGCCCGCTTCGCCCGCGGCCTGGCGGAACGCCCGCTCACCGAACTGATCGACCGGCTGGACTCGCGCGGGCCCTACGAGCGTCGCCTCGCGGCCCTGGCCGCCCTGGCCACCCGCCGGGGCGACTGGCTGGCCGGGCGGCTGGGCGACCGGGACGAGGGGGTGCGCCGGTACGCCTTCCGCGCGGTCCGGCAGGGCCTGGTGCCGGACGCCGCGATCGAGAGCGCCTACCCGGTCGCCGCCTCCGTGGAGCGCGGCCGGTTGGCCGAAGCGGTGCTGGCCGGACGGCGGACGGAGCTGGCCGACCGCATGGTGGACCGGGTGCGCGCGCAGTGGGGAGAGGACGAGGCGGCCCGGCTGCTGCCCGCCTGCTCCCCCGCGACGGTCGCCCGGCTGCTGCCGGAGCTGGCCCACGCGGGCAATGGCCCGGCTCGGCTGGCCCGCCGTCACCCCACCCTGTTCCTCGACCGTGCCGAGCGCGAACTCGCGGGCCGCACCCAGCAGTTGCGTGACGCCTGGTGGCAGTGGCGGGCGGACGCGGTGGCCGCCGTGCTGCCCGTCGACCCGGCCCGGGTGCTCGCCCTGCTGGAGCGGTACGGCCCGGGCGCGCTGCCCCGGCAGGTGGCCGGGCAGCTCGGTCTGCTGGTCGCACTGGACGCCGAGCGGGTGGTCCGCTGGCTGCTCGACCCGGCCCGGGCCGCACGGCCCCTGGTGCACCAGCCGTCCCGCTCGCTGGTGCGGCGTCTGGTCCTGGCCGATCCCCCTTCGCTCGGCGAGCTCGGCCGCCGCTGGTACGAGCAGCCCCAGCTGTTCCTCTCCCTGCTGCGCGCGCTGCCTCCGAGCCGCCGGGGCGCCTTCTTCGAGACCGCCACCAAGGGCCTGGAGCTCACCCGCTTCACCGAGCTCGACCTGCTGCCGCGCGAGCGCCGCCACGCCTGGGCGCGCGCCGAGGCCGACCGGCGGGAGGCGGCCGGGCAGAGCCGGCTCGGCGTGCTGGCCATGCGCGCCCGGCTGCCCGTCGCCGAGGTGGGCGCCGAACTGCTGGCCGCCACCCGCCGCCCGGCCGCGGAGGAGCGCGCCCAGGCCTGGCCGCTGCTGATCGCCAACGCGGGCGGTTCCGGCGACCCGGCGGACCTGGCCCGGCTGCTGCCGCTGCTCGACCGGCTGCGCAACGAGCAGGACCCGGTGCGCTCCGCCGCGCTCGGCGCACTGGCCCAACTGCACCCCCGCCTCTTCGCCCCGGCCGACGTGACCGCACTGAGCCGGCTGGTCACCGACGCGCTCACGGCCCGGGACTGCTCCCAGCAGACCAGGACCGCCCTGCGGAGACTGGCCGTCGGCGTGCTCAGGGAGAACGCCACCGAGGCCGGATCGCCCCTGCTGGAGTGGTCGCTGACCACCCTTCAGCAGCTCGCCGGGCACTTCGGCGGCGCCGACCTCGGCCCGCTGGAGCACACCCTGCGCCGGGGCCAGGAGCTCCAGGTCCTCGCCGCGCTGCGCCCCTGGCTGCTGGCCGAGGCCCCCGGCCCGCACCACCGCCTGCTGTTCGCCCTGACCGGCTCGCTCGGCCGCCGGGCGCACCGGATGCCCGAGCTCCAGGCCCTGCTGGCCGACGCGCTGGAGCACTCCGACGACGCCGCCTTCCGCACCGCCGTGCGGTACTGGCTGGACGACCGGGCCACCCGGGACGGCCGGGTGGAGCACGTGCTCCGGCTCGACCCCTCGGCCGCCGTACTGCCGCCGGTGCTGGCGGTGCTGACCACCCGTCGGACCGACCTGCTCGACCCGCTGCTGGCCGCCGTCCCGCCGTACGGGCGCTTCCTTCCCCGCGGCACCCGGGCGCCGCTGCCGCCGCTGGAGCGGGCCGGGCGCTGGTCGCCCCGTCAGCAGGAGGCCGCCGCCCGGCTCGCGGCCGGCACGGTGGCCGACACCACCCAGCCGGTCCACCAGCGGGCCTCGGCACTGGCCGCGGCCCGGGGCGTCCCGGTGCACGGCCGGCTGCTGGCCCTCGCGCACCTGGACTCCGCCGAGGTGGTGCTCGCCGAGGCCGCGCTCGCCGCGCTGCCCTGGACCGACGATCCGGCCGGGGCGCTCACCCCGCTGCTCGCCCGGGTGGACGGCGACCGGGCCCGGGTCGCGATGTACTCCGCCGCCCGGGCCGCCCGCCACGTCCGGCCCGAGGAGCTCGAACGCCGGCTCGCCCCGCTGACCACCGAGGGCAAGGTGACCACCCGCAAGGAGGCCGTCCGGCTGGCCGCCGCCCACCTGCCGCCGGCCCGGGCGATCGCCCTGCTCCGCACCGCCGCCCTGACGCCCGGTCAGCACCCGGACGCGCTGGCCGCCGCCATCGGGGCCGCGACCGGGCTGACGGAGCGTCCGGAGGTCTGGGAGCTGCTCGAACAGGCCGCCGGGGGCCCCGCCCAGGCGCAGCAGGCCCTGGTCCGGGTGGGCCCCTGGCAGCTCGCCGCGGCGCACCGCGCCCGGTACGCCGCGCTGATCGGCCGGGTCTGCCGCAGCACCGAACCGGAGGTCGCCACCGCCGGGCTGGAGAGCCTCCCGCGCTGGGCCGGGTTCGCCCCCGAACTGGCCGGGCTGCTCCCGGACCTGGTGGCCGACCCGGACCTGCGGACCACCTGGCGTGCCGCCGTCCGGGCCACCGTCGCGCTGGCCTGGAACGGGCAGCCGCACCCGCTGGGCGGGGCCGCGCCGGGCAGCGTGCTGCACCGCACCGTCACCGCGTTGCTCACCGCCGACCGGGAGGGCCGGGCCGCACCGGGTGGCGCGCCGGGCGTTCCCGGGGCCGCGGACGCTGCGGCGGACCGCGACCTCCCGGCCCGGCAGCGCCTGCGGGAGCTGGTCACCTCGCTCCCCCAGCCGGACCGGCCCTGGCAGCGGGAGACCGTGACCGCGCTGGCCGACCTGCTCCGGCAGGAGCCCCCGCTACGGGTCGGGCTGCTGCTCGCCCTGGTGGACCTCAGGGACGGACCGGCGGTGCTCGCAGGGAGCTTGGCCGATCTGGAGGAGGCCTGCGCGGGGCGGCCGGCCCTGGCCCTGCGCTGCGCGGACGCGCTCTCCCGGGAGCGGCGCACGGCGCTGATGCCGGAGGACCCGTCGGCGGTGGCGGCCGTGGTCCGGCAGCTGGCCGCGCGGGGCGGCCACCGCTCCGGCCTCCAGGCGCTCGGCCTCACCACCCTCTTCGGCCGGCGCCACGGCTGGCCCGGCGAGTGGCGGGACCTGCTCCGGACACTGCGCGGCCATCCGGCCGCGGACGTCCGGGACGGGGCGCTGGACCTCTTCACCGCGACGGAGTGACGCGGGCCGGGCGCGCGCGGAACCGTTCGCATCGGGGGCGCTTTCCGGCTCGGCGGTGGGCGCCCCCCGCGCGCTTCCGCTCGCCTCCGTCGGGGCGGACGGAACCGGAGCGCCCCGGCCCCGGATCTGGGAGCGTGGCCGTCACCACAGACGCGAGGGGGAGCCCATGGCACGGCGTTGGCTGATCACCGGATGTTCGTCTGGCCTCGGCCTGGCACTGGCCGAGGCGGTCGCGGCGGCCGGCGACACCGTCCTGGCCACCGCCCGCAAGCCGGCCACCCTGGAGGAGCTGAGGGAGCGCCACCCGGACCGGCTGCTCACCACCGCCCTGGACGTCCGCGACCAGGCCCAGGTGACGGAGGCCGTGGCGCTGGCCGAGGACCGGCTCGGCGGGATCGACGTCCTGGTCAACAACGCCGGCTACGGGCTCTTCGGCGCGGTCGAGGAGGTCGGCGACCAGGAGCTCCGCGACCAGCTGGAGACCCTGGTGGTCGGGCCCTGGCGGCTGGTCCGCGAGGTGCTCCCCGGGATGCGCGAGCGCGGCTCCGGACACATCGTCAACGTCTCCTCGCTGGCCGGACGGATGGGCATCCCCGGGCTGGGGGCGTACGTCACCGGCAAGTACGCGCTGGAGGGCATGAGCCAGGTGCTCGCCGCCGAGGTCGCCGGCTTCGGCATCCGGGTCACCGCCGTCGAGCCCGGCGGCTTCGCCACCCACTACGGCGCCTCGGTGAACGAGACCGCCCACCGGATCGACGCCTACCGGGAGACGGTGGACCCGATGCTCGCCGCCATGCGGCAGATGGAGGACCTGCCGGAGATCGGCCGCCCGGCCGACTTCGCCACCCTGGTCCTGCGGATCGTCGCCGCCGAGCAGACCCCCGTCCGGATCCCGATCGGCTCGGACGCCTACGCCTACCTCTCCCACGTCGAAGAGGCCGCCCGCACCGAACTCACCGCGGCGGCGGCCCTCACCACCCTCACCTGACCCCCACCGCGCTCGGACCGCCCGGAGGGCGGTCAGGGGCGCGGGGAACTGCGCGAATCGGAAGAAGCAGACCCGTGTGCCGGGTACGGAGATCCACTTGCAAGTGAGCCCCCGTACCCGGCACACGGGACTTGTCCTCCCGCAGCGCGCAGTTCCCCGCGCCCCCGGGGTGACCACCACCCGTTGCCCGGGGTGAGCGCCTCCGCTCAGGCTCCCTGGTTTGACACCCCCCTGGGGGCGGCGTACAGAAAGAGCATGCGCCAGGGTCTGGCCGACGAGGCCGTGCTCGCCGAGGCGCTGCGGCGGGCGGTCCGCGCGACCTCGGCGTACGGGAGCGTGCTCTACCTGCCCTCGGCCGACCGCCGGGGGCTGGTGCTGAGTGCGGTGGCGGGCGTGCCGGTGGAGCTGCTGAGCGGCTTCCGGCACCTGTCGGTGGCGGCGCCGCTGCCCGCCTCGGAGGCGTTCCGGACCGGGCGGACGGTGATGCTCACCGACCCGGAGGAGACCATGCGGCGCTACCCCCGGGTGGCGCTCGGCCTGCCGCACCTGCAGGCCTTCGCCTGCACCCCGGTCAGCGCCGACGGTCACCCCCTCGGCGTGCTGGCGGTGGTCTGGCCCGCCGGGTACACCCCTCCGCCGGGTGCCCGCCGGCAGCTCAGGGCGGCGGCCAACCGGCTGGCGGCGGCGATCGCCGCCGATCCGCCGGGCCCGCCGGAGACGCCGTTGACCGTCACCGCCGAGGGGGCCCCGCACCCGGCCGCGGCTGCGGTGGAGCGGCTGCGCGACGGGGTGGTGGGGCTCGATCCGGACGCCCGGGTCAGCTATCTGAACCGCGGCGCCGAGCTGCTGCTGGACACCGGCCGGGAGGAGCTGATCGGCCGTCAGCCCTGGTCGGTCCTGACGTGGTTGGCCGAGCCGGCCTACGAGGACCGCTACCGGGCCGCGATGCTGGCCCAGCAGCCGACCGCCTTCCTGGCGCTGCGTCCGCCCGGGCACTGGCTGGCCTTCTCGCTCTACCCGGACCCGTCCGGCCTGACGGTCCGGATCACCCCGGCCGGCCCGCCGGGCTCCCCCGCGTCCGCCACCACCGCTCCCCCGGCGGCCGCACCCGCACCCACCCCGGCCAGCCTCGGCGCCACCTACCACCTGCTCCAGCTGGCCAGCGCGCTCACCGAGGCCGTGACGGTCAAGGAGGTCTGCGACTGCGTGATCGACCAGATCCTGCCCGGGTTCGGCGGCCAGGAGCTGGCGCTCTACCTCGCCCGCGGCGGCCGGATGCACCTGATCGCGCAGTCGGGGTACCCGGACGGCTTCCTGGACCCCTTCGAGGGCATCCCGGTGCGGGCCCGGGTGCCGGGTGCTGAGGTGTTCAGCAGCGGGGCGCCGGTGTTCTTCGAGTCGGCCCACGAGCTGCAGGCGGCCTACCCGGGCCTGACCCAGGACGAGATGGGGGCCTGGGCCTTCCTGCCGCTGGTCGCCTCGGGGCTTCCGGTGGGCAGCTGCATCCTGGGCTTCGAGCGGCCCAAGGTGTTCGGCAGCGAGGAGCGCGCGGTGCTGACGGCACTGGGCGGGCTGATCGCCCAGGCCCTGGACCGGGCGCGGCTGTACGACGCCGAGTTCGCGCTGGCCCGGGGCCTGCAGCAGGCGCTGCTGCCGCACCGGCTGCCGCGGGTCGCGGGCCTGGCGGTGGCGGCGCGCTACCTGCCGGGCACCCGGGGGATGGAGATCGGCGGGGACTGGTACGACGCGATCGCGGGCGGCGGCTGCGTCACGCTGGTGATCGGGGACGTCGAGGGGCACAGCGTCGGGGCCGCCGCGACGATGGGCCAACTCCGGAGCGCGGTGCGGGCGTTCGTCGGCACCGACGCCTCGCCCGGCGAGGTGCTGACCAGGACCAACCGGCTGCTGCTGGACCTCGACCCAGGCCTGCTCGCCAGCTGTCTGCTGCTGCGGCTCGACCCGGCCACCGGCCGGGCCAGGGCGGTGCGGGCCGGCCACGTCCCGCCGCTGCTGCGGCACCCGGACGGCCGCACCGAGCTGCTGGAGCTGCCCGGCGGCCCGCTGCTCGGGGTCGATCCCGGGGCCGAGTACCCGTGCACGGAGCTGGAGTTGGCGCCGGGGGCGGTGCTCGCGCTGTTCACCGACGGTCTGGTGGAGCGGCCGGGCGCGCCGATCGACCAGGGCCTGGACCGCCTGCGCAGCGCCCTGGCCCACCGGCCGGCCGCCGACCTCGACCGACTCGCCGACCAACTGCTGCGCGAGGCCCGGCACTCCGCCCACCGGGCGGACGACGTGGCGCTGCTGCTGGCCTCCCGGAGCTGAGCGCGGGCATGCCGAGGGCCCGGCCTCACCGCACGGAGGCCGGGCCCTCGGACGTCAACTACCAGCTCACCGAGCGGCCTTCGCGGCCTGCTGGGCGTTGAACGCGGCCAGGCCGTTGGCCCAGAGCTGGTTCACCCGGCTCTTCTCGGCGGCGTTCGGGTAGGGGTTGGTGCAGGAGGTGCCGGGGCCGCCACCGGACATCAGCTCGCTGCACGGGCCGGAGTAGTGGTCCGGGAGGCCGAGCACGTGGCCGGTCTCGTGGGCGGTGACGCGGGTGGAGTTGTACTGCTGGTTCTGGCGGTAGTCCAGGAAGATGTAGCCGCTGCCGTGGCCGTTGGTGGAGGCGTAGGAGCCGCGGGAGTCGTTGCCCTCGTAGTACTTGAAGTCCGCGGTGCCGGTGACGGCGCGCAGCTGGACCTTGGTGACCGAGCTGTTCCAGATCGAGGTGGAGTTGGCGATCTGGTTCTTGAAGGTCGGCGCGGAGGTGGCGTTGTAGGTCACGGTGACCGCGGCCAGGTACGGGTTGGCCGCCTGCCGGGCCAGCGCCGAGGTCATCACGGCCTCGTAGAAGGCCTTGACGTCGGCCTGCTCGGCCGCCGAACCGGCGTACTGGGCGACGGAGGGCTGCGCGGGTGCGGCCACTGCGACCGGGGCGGCCAGGCCGGTGAGGGCGAGGGCGGCGGCCGCGGCGAGCGAGAGCATGGAGCGCTGCATGCGGGGGACTCCAGTTCCTGGGGCCAAGTCACCTGTGGGGCAGCCGACTTGGCGTGGGGGATTGCGCTGTGCCCAAGAGCTTCGGCCACCGGCCCGGGGCTGCGGATGATGGCAGCCGGAGATAACACCGGGCTATCACCCGGCTTGACAGCAAGTGTCATGTCCCTGGCGTGCAGGTCAGCGACCGCCTATGCTCCCGCTGTGGAGCTCGAAGTCAGGCACCTCCGTGTGCTGTGCGCCGTCGCCGACACCGGCAGCGTGCGCAAGGCCGCGCTGCAACTCGGTACCACCCAGCCCTCCGTCACCACCCAGCTGCACCGGATCGAACGGGCCATCGGCGGGCGGCTGTTCACCCGTGAGCGGACCGGCAGCAGGCTCACCCCGCTCGGTCACTCGGTGATCTCCCGGGCCCGCGGGATCGTCGCCGACATGGCCGACCTGGTCGCCGCGGCCCGGCAGGAGGCCGACGGCCCGGCCCAGTCCAGGCTGCGGATCGGCAGCGTCGGCAGCCGGGCCGCGGCCGGCTGGCTGCGCCGGGTGCACCAGCGGCTGCCGGACACCGAGACCACCATCCGGATCGACGTGTCCGCCAACGCCCTGCTCCAACTGGTCGGCGCCGAGCAGCTGGACCTGGCCTTCGTGCACGAGAGCGAGGGCTTCCCGCTCCGGCTGCCCGAGGGCACCGGGCACCGCGTCCTGGTCGCCCGCGAGCCGCAGTTCGTCGCACTGGCCCTGACCCACCCGGCGGCCTCCTCCCCCGTGGTGCACCTCCAGGACCTGGCCGCCGACGCCTGGATGGTCGACCCGACCGCCGACCACGAGTACGCCGCGCTGCGCCGCGTCCTGTCCGAGGCCGGGCTCAACCCCCGGGTGGTGCAGGTGCGGGACAACGCCACCGCCGCCGAACTGGTCGCCTCCGGCGAGGCCGTCCGCCCCTGCCAACCCACCTCGGTACCCGGCCCCGGCACCGTCATCCGCCCGGTCCACGGCGACCCGTTCAGCGTCCGGCTGCTGCTGGTCTGGCGGTCCAGGGCGCTCAGCGGCTGCGCGCTGGACGGCCTGTACGGCGACCTGCGCTCGGCCTACCTGGAGCTGGCCAGGACCAACCCCTCCTACCTGGCCTGGCTGCTGAACAACGACAGCTCGCTGCCGTACCTGCTCCGCCACTGAACGGGCGTCAGGACTCCAGCAGGCTGCGCATCGAGGCGGCCATCGCGGTGGTGAAGGAGGCCCGGGCGGCGGCGTCCAGCAGGTCCAGCGAGAGGAAGGGGTTGAGGTCCTCCAACTCGACCAGCAGCAGCCCGCCTTCGGGCGTGCGGCAGGCGTCCACCCGCTGGATGCCGTGGTCCAGCGCGTTCCACTCCACGAAGCGGCGGGCGAAGGCCAGGTCGGAGGGCGAGGGGTCGTAGCGCTCCAGGCGCCAGCGGGCGGCCGGGTCCGGGGCGTACAGCGCGTACTGGAACTCCCGGCCGACGTAGTAGAAGGAGACCTCGTAGCGGAAGTCGATCCGGGGCTGGAGCAGCACCGTGCCGTCCAGCTCCAGGGCGCCCAGCTCCTCCGGGCGGTGCAGCGCTATCCCGATCGAGTCGGCGCCCAGCAGCGGCTTGCTCAGGTACACGGCCGCGTCCGGGAGCCGGCCGAGCCCGTCCCGCGAGGCCACCGTGGGGATGACCGGGTAGCCGGCGGCGGAGAGGTCGAGCAGGTACTGCTTGCCGGCCATGTCGCCCCGGCCGTGCAGGGGGTTGAAGACCTTCACCCCCTCGGCCAGCGCGCGCTCCCGGAACGCCTCGTACGCCTCGCGGTACCCGAGCACCGGTCCGCTGTTGCGCACCACGGTCAGGTCGAAGCGGCCCATCAGGGCGGCGGCGTCCAGCGGATGGCAGAGCACCGCCTCGAACCCGCCGCCGGACTCGGCGCGCAGCGCGGCGGAGAGCGCGATGTCCTCGTCGCAGTAGCGGCGGCCCTTCGCCTGGTAGGTCAGGTCGGTGACGTAGAGGACGGTGGGCATCGGGTGCTCCTTCCGGGTGACTCCGGCCCACCCTACGCGGGTGCGGCACGGGCGGACCTGACCGCGTGTCACCGATGCTTCACATCCACCGCCCGGGCGGGACTAAGATCCTTGAATGACGGACACTTCGGACAGAACAGCCGAGCAGGCCGCCCGCTACCCGCGCCTGTACGCGCCCCAGCGCTGGGCCTGGGGCGGCATCGACGCCCAGTTCGCGGCGGAGCTCCCGCCGGACGGGCTGATCACCAACATCCACCTGGTGGGATTCTCCGGCGACCAGGTGGTGCTCTGCCGGGACGCGCGGGGCCACTGGTTCCTCCCCGGCGGCACCCGGGAGGCGGCCGAGAGCATCGAGACCTGCCTGGCCCGCGAGCTGCGCGAGGAGGCCGGCGCCCGGCTGCTGGGCGAGCCGGTCTGGATCGGCGCCCACCGCTGCGTCACCGACCACCCCGAGCCCTACCGCCCCTGGCAGCCGCACCCCGAGAAGGCCTGGCTCTGGGGCTGGGCCGAGGTCACGGTCGACTCCGAGCCCGGCAACCCCGAGGACGGCGAGCAGGTGGTCGAGGTCCGCGCGATGGACCCGGCCGAGGCCCAGCGCCTGCTCACCCACCACCGCGACCCCTGGTGGCACGACCTGATCGCCCTCGCCGTCGACTCCCGCGCCGGCACCGCCTGACGCTCCCCGCGCGCCCACGTCACGTCGCCCCTGCAGGCGGCGGCCGCCGAGGCCGGGCCAGCACCCCGGAGGATTGCGACGGGTATGCGGCCACCGTGCCTCGGCATCCGGGCACGGCCGCCATCGGGCGGGCGACCGTGACGGCGCCGGGGGAGCGTCAGGCGGTGCCGGCGCGGGAGTCGACGGCGAGGGCGATCAGGTCGTGCCACCAGGGGTCGCGGTGGTGGGTGAGCAGGCGCTGGGCCTCGGCCGGGTCCATCGCGCGGACCTCGACCACCTGCTCGCCGTCCTCGGGGTTGCCGGGCTCGGAGTCGACCGTGACCTCGGCCCAGCCCCAGAGCCAGGCCTTCTCGGGGTGCGGCTGCCAGGGGCGGTAGGGCTCGGGGTGGTCGGTGACGCAGCGGTGGGCGCCGATCCAGACCGGCTCGCCCAGCAGCCGGGCGCCGGCCTCCTCGCGCAGCTCGCGGGCCAGGCAGGTCTCGATGCTCTCGGCCGCCTCCCGGGTGCCGCCGGGGAGGAACCAGTGGCCCCGCGCGTCCCGGCAGAGCACCACCTGGTCGCCGGAGAATCCCACCAGGTGGATGTTGGTGATCAGCCCGTCCGGCGGGAGCTCCGCCGCGAACTGGGCGTCGATGCCGCCCCAGGCCCAGCGCTGGGGCGCGTACAGGCGCGGGTAGCGGGCGGCCTGCTCGGCTGTTCTGTCCGAAGTGTCCGTCATTCAAGGATCTTAGTCCCGCCCGGGCGGTGGATGTGAAGCATCGGTGACACGCGGTCAGGTCCGCCCGTGCCGCACCCGCGTAGGGTGGGCCGGAGTCACCCGGAAGGAGCACCCGATGCCCACCGTCCTCTACGTCACCGACCTGACCTACCAGGCGAAGGGCCGCCGCTACTGCGACGAGGACATCGCGCTCTCCGCCGCGCTGCGCGCCGAGTCCGGCGGCGGGTTCGAGGCGGTGCTCTGCCATCCGCTGGACGCCGCCGCCCTGATGGGCCGCTTCGACCTGACCGTGGTGCGCAACAGCGGACCGGTGCTCGGGTACCGCGAGGCGTACGAGGCGTTCCGGGAGCGCGCGCTGGCCGAGGGGGTGAAGGTCTTCAACCCCCTGCACGGCCGGGGCGACATGGCCGGCAAGCAGTACCTGCTCGACCTCTCCGCCGCCGGCTACCCGGTCATCCCCACGGTGGCCTCGCGGGACGGGCTCGGCCGGCTCCCGGACGCGGCCGTGTACCTGAGCAAGCCGCTGCTGGGCGCCGACTCGATCGGGATAGCGCTGCACCGCCCGGAGGAGCTGGGCGCCCTGGAGCTGGACGGCACGGTGCTGCTCCAGCCCCGGATCGACTTCCGCTACGAGGTCTCCTTCTACTACGTCGGCCGGGAGTTCCAGTACGCGCTGTACGCCCCGGACCCGGCCGCCCGCTGGCGCCTGGAGCGCTACGACCCCTCGCCCTCCGACCTGGCCTTCGCCCGCCGCTTCGTGGAGTGGAACGCGCTGGACCACGGCATCCAGCGGGTGGACGCCTGCCGCACGCCCGAAGGCGGGCTGCTGCTGGTCGAGTTGGAGGACCTCAACCCCTTCCTCTCGCTGGACCTGCTGGACGCCGCCGCCCGGGCCTCCTTCACCACCGCGATGGCCGCCTCGATGCGCAGCCTGCTGGAGTCCTGACGCCCGTTCAGTGGCGGAGCAGGTACGGCAGCGAGCTGTCGTTGTTCAGCAGCCAGGCCAGGTAGGAGGGGTTGGTCCTGGCCAGCTCCAGGTAGGCCGAGCGCAGGTCGCCGTACAGGCCGTCCAGCGCGCAGCCGCTGAGCGCCCTGGACCGCCAGACCAGCAGCAGCCGGACGCTGAACGGGTCGCCGTGGACCGGGCGGATGACGGTGCCGGGGCCGGGTACCGAGGTGGGTTGGCAGGGGCGGACGGCCTCGCCGGAGGCGACCAGTTCGGCGGCGGTGGCGTTGTCCCGCACCTGCACCACCCGGGGGTTGAGCCCGGCCTCGGACAGGACGCGGCGCAGCGCGGCGTACTCGTGGTCGGCGGTCGGGTCGACCATCCAGGCGTCGGCGGCCAGGTCCTGGAGGTGCACCACGGGGGAGGAGGCCGCCGGGTGGGTCAGGGCCAGTGCGACGAACTGCGGCTCGCGGGCGACCAGGACGCGGTGCCCGGTGCCCTCGGGCAGCCGGAGCGGGAAGCCCTCGCTCTCGTGCACGAAGGCCAGGTCCAGCTGCTCGGCGCCGACCAGTTGGAGCAGGGCGTTGGCGGACACGTCGATCCGGATGGTGGTCTCGGTGTCCGGCAGCCGCTGGTGCACCCGGCGCAGCCAGCCGGCCGCGGCCCGGCTGCCGACGCTGCCGATCCGCAGCCTGGACTGGGCCGGGCCGTCGGCCTCCTGCCGGGCCGCGGCGACCAGGTCGGCCATGTCGGCGACGATCCCGCGGGCCCGGGAGATCACCGAGTGACCGAGCGGGGTGAGCCTGCTGCCGGTCCGCTCACGGGTGAACAGCCGCCCGCCGATGGCCCGTTCGATCCGGTGCAGCTGGGTGGTGACGGAGGGCTGGGTGGTACCGAGTTGCAGCGCGGCCTTGCGCACGCTGCCGGTGTCGGCGACGGCGCACAGCACACGGAGGTGCCTGACTTCGAGCTCCACAGCGGGAGCATAGGCGGTCGCTGACCTGCACGCCAGGGACATGACACTTGCTGTCAAGCCGGGTGATAGCCCGGTGTTATCTCCGGCTGCCATCATCCGCAGCCCCGGGCCGGTGGCCGAAGCTCTTGGGCACAGCGCAATCCCCCACGCCAAGTCGGCTGCCCCACAGGTGACTTGGCCCCCAGGAAACTGGAGTCCCCCGCATGCAGCGCTCCATGCTCTCGCTCGCCGCGGCCGCCGCCCTCGCCTCACCGGCCTGGCCGCCCCGGTCGCAGTGGCCGCACCCGCGCAGCCCTCCGTCGCCCAGTACGCCGGTTCGGCGGCCGAGCAGGCCGACGTCAAGGCCTTCTACGAGGCCGTGATGACCTCGGCGCTGGCCCGGCAGGCGGCCCAACCCGTACCTGGCCGCGGTCACCGTGACCTACAACGCCACCTCCGCGCCGACCTTCAAGAACCAGATCGCCAACTCCACCTCGATCTGGAACAGCTCGGTCACCAAGGTCCAGCTGCGCGCCGTCACCGGCACGCGGGACTTCAAGTACTACGAGGGCAACGACTCCCGCGGCTCCTACGCCTCCACCAACGGCCACGGCAGCGGCTACATCTTCCTGGACTACCGCCAGAACCAGCAGTACAACTCCACCCGCGTCACCGCCCACGAGACCGGCCACGTGCTCGGCCTCCCGGACCACTACTCCGGCCCGTGCAGCGAGCTGATGTCCGGTGGCGGCCCCGGCACCTCCTGCACCAACCCCTACCCGAACGCTCCCGCCGAGAAGAGCCGTGTGAACCAGCTCTGGGCCAACGGCCTGGCCGCGTTCAACGCCCAGCAGGCCGCGAAGGCCGCTCGCGGTGAGCTGGTAGTTGACGTCCGAGGGCCCGGCCTCCGTGCGGTGAGGCCGGGCCCTCGGCATGCCCGCGCTCAGCTCCGGGAGGCCAGCAGCAGCGCCACGTCGTCCGCCCGGTGGGCGGAGTGCCGGGCCTCGCGCAGCAGTTGGTCGGCGAGTCGGTCGAGGTCGGCGGCCGGCCGGTGGGCCAGGGCGCTGCGCAGGCGGTCCAGGCCCTGGTCGATCGGCGCGCCCGGGCCCGCTCCACCAGACCGTCGGTGAACAGCGCGAGCACCGCCCCCGGCGCCAACTCCAGCTCCGTGCACGGGTACTCGGCCCCGGGATCGACCCCGAGCAGCGGGCCGCCGGGCAGCTCCAGCAGCTCGGTGCGGCCGTCCGGGTTGCCGCAGCAGCGGCGGGACGTGGCCGGCCCGCACCGCCCTGGCCCGGCCGGTGGCCGGGTCGAGCCGCAGCAGCAGACAGCTGGCGAGCAGGCCTGGGTCGAGGTCCAGCAGCAGCCGGTTGGTCCTGGTCAGCACCTCGCCGGGCGAGGCGTCGGTGCCGACGAACGCCCGCACCGCGCTCCGGAGTTGGCCCATCGTCGCGGCGGCCCCCGACGCTGTGCCCCTCGACGTCCCCGATCACCAGCGTGACGCAGCCGCCGCCCGCGATCGCGTCGTACCAGTCCCCGCCGATCTCCATCCCCCGGGTGCCCGGCAGGTAGCGCGCCGCCACCGCCAGGCCCGCGACCCGCGGCAGCCGGTGCGGCAGCAGCGCCTGCTGCAGGCCCCGGGCCAGCGCGAACTCGGCGTCGTACAGCCGCGCCCGGTCCAGGGCCTGGGCGATCAGCCCGCCCAGTGCCGTCAGCACCGCGCGCTCCTCGCTGCCGACACCTTGGGCCGCTCGAAGCCCAGGATGCAGCTGCCCACCGGAAGCCCCGAGGCGACCAGCGGCAGGAAGGGCCCAGGCCCCCATCTCGTCCTGGGTCAGGCCCGGGTAGGCCGCCTGCAGCTCGTGGGCCGACTCGAAGAACACCGGCGCCCCGCTGCTGAACACCTCAGCACCCGGCACCCGGGCCCGCACCGGGATGCCCTCGAAGGGGTCCAGGAAGCCGTCCGGGTACCCCGACTGCGCGATCAGGTGCATCCGGCCGCCGCGGGCGAGGTAGAGCGCCAGCTCCTGGCCGCCGAACCCGGGCAGGATCTGGTCGATCACGCAGTCGCAGACTCCTTGACCGTCACGGCCTCGGTGAGCGCGCTGGCCAGCTGGAGCAGGTGGTAGGTGGCGCCGAGGCTGGCCGGGGTGGGTGCGGGTGCGGCCGCCGGGGGAGCGGTGGTGGCGGACGCGGGGGAGCCCGGCGGGCCGGCCGGGGTGATCCGGACCGTCAGGCCGGACGGGTCCGCGGGTAGAGCGAGAAGGCCAGCCAGTGCCCGGGCGGACGCAGCGCCAGGAAGGCGGTCGGCTGCTGGGCCAGCATCGCGGCCCGGTAGCGGTCCTCGTAGGCCGGCTCGGCCAACCACGTCAGGACCGACCAGGGCTGACGGCCGATCAGCTCCTCCCGGCGTGTGTCCAGCAGCAGCTCGGCGCCGCGGTTCAGATAGCTGACCCGGGCGTCCGGATCGAGCCCCACCACCCCGTCGCGCAGCCGCTCCACCGCAGCCGCGGGCCGGGTGCGGGGCCCCCTCGGCGGTGACGGTCAACGGCGTCTCCGGCGGGCCCGGCGGATCGGCGGCGATCGCCGCCGCCAGCCGGTTGGCCGCCGCCCTGAGCTGCCGGCGGGCACCCGGCGGAGGGGTGGTACCCGGCGGGCCAGACCACCGCCAGCACGCCGAGGGGGTGACCGTCGGCGCTGACCGGGGTGCAGGCGAAGGCCTGCAGGTGCGGCAGGCCGAGCGCCACCCGGGGGTAGCGCCGCATGGTCTCCTCCGGGTCGGTGAGCATCACCGTCCGCCCGGTCCGGAACGCCTCCGAGGCGGGCAGCGGCGCCGCCACCGACAGGTGCCGGAAGCCGCTCAGCAGCTCCACCGGCACGCCCGCCACCGCACTCAGCACCAGCCCCCGGCGGTCGGCCGAGGGCAGGTAGAGCACGCTCCCGTACGCCGAGGTCGCGCGGACCGCCCGCCGCAGCGCCTCGGCGAGCACGGCCTCGTCGGCCAGACCCTGGCGCATGCTCTTTCTGTACGCCGCCCCCAGGGGGGTGTCAAACCAGGGAGCCTGAGCGGAGGCGCTCACCCCGGGCAACGGGTGGTGGTCACCCCGGGGGCGCGGGGAACTGCGCGCTGCGGGAGGACAAGTCCCGTGTGCCGGGTACGGGGGCTCACTTGCAAGTGGATCTCCGTACCCGGCACACGGGTCTGCTTCTTCCGATTCGCGCAGTTCCCCCGCGCCCCTGACCGCCCTCCGGGCGGTCCGAGCGCGGTGGGGGTCAGGTGAGGGTGGTGAGGGCCGCCGCCGCGGTGAGTTTCGGTGCGGGCGGCCTCTTCGACGTGGGAGAGGTAGGCGTAGGCGTCCGAGCCGATCGGGATCCGGACGGGGGTCTGCTCGGCCGGCGACGATCCGCAGGACCGGGTGGCGAAGTCGGCCGGGGCCGGCCGATCTCCGGCAGGTCCTCCATCTGCCGCATGGCGGCGAGCATCGGGTCCACCGTCTCCCGGTAGGCGTCGATCCGGTGGGCGGTCTCGTTCACCGAGGCGCCGTAGTGGGTGGCGAAGCCGCCGGGCTCGACGGCGGTGACCCGGATGCCGAAGCCGGCGACCTCGGCGGCGAGCACCTGGCTCATGCCCTCCAGCGCGTACTTGCGGTGACGTACGCCCCAGCCCGGGGATGCCCATCCGTCCGGCCAGCGAGGAGACGTTGACGATGTGTCCGGAGCCGCGCTCGCGCATCCCGGGGAGCACCTCGCGGACCAGCCGCCAGGGCCCGACCACCAGGGTCTCCAGCTGGTCGCGGAGCTCCTGGTCGCCGACCTCCTCGACCGCGCCGAAGAGCCGTAGCCGGCGTTGTTGACCAGGACGTCGATCCCGCGAGCGGTCCTCGGCCAGCGCCACGGCCTCCGTCACCTGGGCCTGGTCGCGGACGTCCAGGGGCGGTGGTGAGCAGCCGGTCCGGGTGCGCTCCCTCAGCTCCTCCAGGGTGGCCGGCTTGCGGGCGGTGGCCAGGACGGTGTCGCCGGCCGCCGCGACCCGCCTCGGCCAGTGCCAGGCCGAGGCCAGTACGAACATCCGTGATCAGCCAACGCCGTGCCATGGGCTCCCCCTCGCGTCTGTGTGACGGCCACGCTCCCAGATCCGGGGCCGGGGCGCTCCGGTTCCGTCCGCCCCGACGGAGGCGAGCGGAAGCGCGCGGGGGGCGCCCACCGCCGAGCCGGAAAGCGCCCCCCGATGCGAAACCGGTTCCGCGACGCGCCCGCCCGCGTCACTCCGTCGCGGTGAAGAGGTCCAGAGCGCCCCGTCCCGGACGTCCGCGGCCGGATGGCCGCGCAGTGTCCGGAGCAGGTCCCGCCACTCGCCGGGCCAGCCGTGGCGCCGGCCGAAGAGGGTGGTGAGGCCGAGCGCCTGGAGGCCGGAGCGGTGGCGCCCCCGCGCGGCCAGCTGCCGGACCACGGCCGCCACCGCCGACGGGTCCTCCGGCATCAGCGCCGTGCGCCGCTCCCGGGAGAGCGCGTCCGCGCAGCGCAGGGCCAGGGGCCGGCCGCCCCGCGCAGCCTCCTCCAGATCGGCCAAGCTCCCTGCGAGCACCGCCGGTCCGTCCTGAGGTCCACCAGGGCGAGCAGCAGCCCGACCCGTAGCGGGGGCTCCTGCCGGAGCAGGTCGGCCAGCGCGGTCACGGTCTCCCCGCTGCCAGGGCCGGTCGGCTGGGGGAGCGGAGGGTGACCAGCTCCCGCAGGCGCTGCCGGCCGGGAGGTCGCGGTCCGCCGCAGCGTCCGCGGCCCCCGGGAACGCCCGGCGCGCCACCCGGTGCGGCCCAGGCCCTCCCGGTCGGCGGTGAGCAACGCGGTGACGGTGCGGTGCAGCACGCTGCCCGGCGCGGGCCCCGCGCCCAGCGGGTGCGGCTGCCCGTTCCAGGCCAGCGCGACGGTGGCCCGGACGGCGGCACGCCAGGTGGTCCGCAGGTCCGGGTCGGCCACCAGGTCCGGGAGCAGCCCGGCCAGTTCGGGGGCGAACCGGCGGCCCAGCGCGGGAGGCTCTCCAGCCCGGCGGTGGCGACCTCCGGTTCGGTGCTGCGGCCAGACCGGCCGATTCAGCGCGGCGGTACAGGGCGCGGTGCGCCGCGGCGAGCTCCAGGGGCCCACCCGGACCAGGGCCTGCTGCGCCTGGGCGGGGCACCCGGCGGCCTGTTCGAGCAGCTGGCCAGACCTCCGGACGCTTCCGTCAGCCCGGTCGCGGCCCGCGATGGCGGCGGCCAGCGCGTCCGGGTGCTGACGGGCGTCAGGGCGGCGGTGCGGAGCAGGGCGATCGCCCGGGACCCGGCGGGGCAGGTGGGCGGCGGCCAGCCGGACGGCCTCCTTGCGGGTGGTCACCTTGCCTCGGTGGTCAGCGGGTCGAGCCGGCGTTCCGAGCTCCTCGGGCCGGACGTGGCGGGCGGCCCGGGCGGCGGAGTACATCGCGACCCGGGCCCGGTCGCCGTCCACCCTGGGCGAGGCAGCGGGGTGAGGCGCCCCGGCCGGATCGTCGGTCCAGGGCAGCGCGGCGAGCGCGGCCTCGGCGAGCACCACCTCGGCGGAGTCCAGGTGCGCGAGGGCCAGCAGCGGGCCGTGCACCGGGACGCCCCGGGCCGCGGCCAGTGCCGAGGCCCGCTGGTGGACCGGCTGGGTGGGTCGGCCACCGTGCCGGCCGCGAGCCGGGCGGCGCCTCCTGCTGACGGGCGACCAGCGCCCGGCCCGCTCCAGCGGCGGCCAGCGGCGCCGGGTGCGCGGGGAAGGAAGCGCCCGTACGGCGGGGACGGCGGCAGCAGCGGGTCGAGCAGGTCGGTCCGACGGTGGTCAGCACCGCCAGCACCGGCGGCAGTACGGCGGCCGAGGGGTCGAGCCGGAGCACGTGCTCCACCCGGCCGTCCCGGGTGGCCCGGTCGTCCAGCCAGTACCGCACGGCGGTGCGGAAAGGCGGCGTAGTCGGAGTGCTCCAGCGCGTCGGCCAGCAGGGCCTGGAGCTCGGGCATCCGGTGCGCCCGGCGGCCGAGCGAGCCGGTCAGGGCGAACAGCAGGCGGTGGTGCGGTGCCGGGGGCCTCGGCCAGCAGCCAGGGTGCGCAGCGCGGCGAGGACCTGGAGCTCCTGGCCCGGCGGCAGGGTGTGCTCCAGCGGGCCGGAGGTCGGCGCCGCCGAAGTGCCCGGCGAGCTGCTGAAGGGTGGTCAGCGACCACTCCAGCAGGGGCGATCCGGCCTCGGTGGCGTTCTCCCTGAGCACGCCGACGGCCAGTCTCCGCAGGGCAGGTCCTGGTCTGCTGGGAGCAGTCCCGGGCCGTGAGCGAGTGGTGACCAGCCGGCTCAGTGCGGTCACGTCGGCCGGGGCGAAGAGGCGGGGGTGCAGTTGGGCCAGTGCGCCGAGCGCGGCGGAGCGCACCGGGTCCTGCTCGTTGCGCAGCCGGTCGAGCAGCGGCAGCAGCCGGGCCAGGTCCGCCGGGTCGCCGGAACCGCCCGCGTTGGCGATCAGCAGCGGCCAGGCCTGGGCGCGCTCCTCCGCGGCCGGGCGGCGGGTGGCGGCCAGCAGTTCGGCGCCCACCTCGGCGACGGGCAGCCGGGCGCGCATGGCCAGCACGCCGAGCCGGCTCTGCCCGGCCGCCTCCCGCCGGTCGGCCTCGGCGCGCGCCCAGGCGTGGCGGCGCTCGCGCGGCAGCAGGTCGAGCTCGGTGAAGCGGGTGAGCTCCAGGCCCTTGGTGGCGGTCTCGAAGAAGGCGCCCCGGCGGCTCGGAGGCAGCGCGCGCAGCAGGGAGAGGAACAGCTGGGGCTGCTCGTACCAGCGGCGGCCGAGCTCGCCGAGCGAAGGGGGATCGGCCAGGACCAGACGCCGCACCAGCGAGCGGGACGGCTGGTGCACCAGGGGCCGTGCGGCCCGGGCCGGGTCGAGCAGCCAGCGGACCACCCGCTCGGCGTCCAGTGCGACCAGCAGACCGAGCTGCCCGGCCACCTGCCGGGGCAGCGCGCCCGGGCCGTACCGCTCCAGCAGGGCGAGCACCCGGGCCGGGTCGACGGGCAGCACGGCGGCCACCGCGTCCGCCCGCCACTGCCACCAGGCGTCACGCAACTGCTGGGTGCGGCCCGCGAGTTCGCGCTCGGCACGGTCGAGGAACAGGGTGGGGTGACGGCGGGCCAGCCGAGCCGGGCCATTGCCCGCGTGGGCCAGCTCCGGCAGCAGCCGGGCGACCGTCGCGGGGGAGCAGGCGGGCAGCAGCCGGGCCGCCTCGTCCTCTCCCCACTGCGCGCGCACCCGGTCCACCATGCGGTCGGCCAGCTCCGTCCGCCGTCCGGCCAGCACCGCTTCGGCCAACCGGCCGCGCTCCACGGAGGCGGCGACCGGGTAGGCGCTCTCGATCGCGGCGTCCGGCACCAGGCCCTGCCGGACCGCGCGGAAGGCGTACCGGCGCACCCCCTCGTCCCGGTCGCCCAGCCGCCCGGCCAGCCAGTCGCCCCGGCGGGTGGCCAGGGCGGCCAGGGCCGCGAGGCGACGCTCGTAGGGCCCGCGCGAGTCCAGCCGGTCGATCAGTTCGGTGAGCGGGCGTTCCGCCAGGCCGCGGGCGAAGCGGGCCACGTACGGGTCCACCTGCGGGGCGGGGAGCGGGTCGACGGCGCGGAGCAGCTGGTCGGCTATGCGGGACATGGCGCCGATTCTGCCGCGTGCGGCCGCCCCCGGACCAACGGAAAACCAGGGGCCGACGGGTGGGGGCGGGTGCCATCATGACCGGTCAACCGGCCCGGTCGGGGCCGGGAGGGACCGGAGCACCTGGAGACGAGCATGGTCAGCGGCACGGCATTGGCGGGGATCGCCCTGGTGGCACTGGGGATGGCACTGACGCCCGGCCCCAATCTGGTCTACCTGGTGTCCCGTTCGGTGCTCCAGGGCCGCCGGGCCGGACTGGTCTCGCTGGCGGGCGTCGGGCTCGGCTTCCTGGTCTACCTGGCGGCGGCGGTGGCCGGGATCGCCACCGTCTTCGCCCTGGTGCCCGGCATCTACCTGACCCTCAAGCTGCTCGGCGCCGGCTACCTGCTCTGGCTGGCCTGGCAGATGCTCCGCCCCGGCGGCCACTCCCCCTTCGCCACCCGGGAGTTGACCCCGGACCGGCCGCGCAAGCTGTTCACCATGGGCTTCGTCACCTGTCTGCTCAACCCCAAGATCGCCATCCTCTACGTCTCGCTGCTGCCGCAGTTCATCGACCCGGAGCGGGGCGGGGTGGCCGTGCAGAGCTTCGCCCTCGGCCTCACCCAGATCGTGGTCTGCCTGGCCAGCGACGCCGCCTTCGTCGTCACCGCCGGTTCGGTCGCCGCCTTCCTGACCCGCCGCCCGACCTGGCAGCGCGTGCACCGCTACGCCATGGGCACCGCCCTGGCCGCGTTCGCGGTCCGGCTCGCCGCCGACCGCTCCCGGGCCGTGGTGGCCGCGCCGTGACGGGCGCCGGGGGCGACCAGGCACGGATCGACCCGCGCGTCGTCGAGGAGCTGCGTTACCTGCTGACCCTGGCGCCGGCCGAAGTCCGTGTGGAGGTCGGCGCGTTCCTCGGGGTCGGGCTCGGCGAGCCGACGGACCCGGACGGCGAGCAGGGCCAGGTGGATTGGCGGCTGGCGACCACCTCCCACCTGCTGCCGTGGGGGGCTGCCCGGTGGTGGATGCTCCGGGAGGACTCGCCCGAGCTCAACCGCATGCTCCGCGAGTGCCAGCGGCTGTCGCCGGGGGTGGTGGCGGACGTCCGGGACGGACTGCCGTTCGGTCCGGGCCGCACCGCACCGCTGCCGGTGCTCCCCAGGCGGGGTCGGTTCCTCGAGCGCGAGCCGGTGCCGCGCCCGGCCGAGGAGCTGATCGCCCGACTGCGGGCGGCCCGGGGCTCCCGGACGTTGAACGGCGCTCGGGTCGCGGCCGGTGAACTCCGGCGGGCCGACTGGCCGTTGGTGGTGGCAGCGCACGCGGCCGAGCCGCTGCCCGGTCGCGCCCGGTGGGCGCTGGCCGAGCAGTTCGAGTGCCCGGCGGAGCTCCGGACCGCCTTCGGCACCCACTCGGTGTACGAGCGGCGGCTGCGCGAGACCGGGGTGACCATCACCTGCGCGGAGCTGGTGGAGCGTCAGGGGCCCGCGCACACCACGCTGCGGGTCCTCGGTGCCGGACGGTGGCTCTTCCCGATCGAGCTGGCTCCGGCCGAGGGGGAGCTCCGTCCGCTGGTGGAGCGGCACTTGGGGGACCGGCCGGAGGCGTGGGCCGCGGCGGCGCGGCTGCTGCCGGTGTACCGCGGCACGGTGGGCGCCCTGCTGGCCACCGCCGGAGCGGCCCGGCCGGGGGAGGCCGTGGTGGCGACCCCGCCCGTTCCGCCCGTTCCGCCCGTTCCGCCCGTTCCGGTTCAGGAGCCCGCGACGGCCGCGTCGAGGCGTGGTGGTCTGCTGGGATGGCTCTTCGGGGCGGCGTGACGGAGCGTCCGGAGGGCTACCAGGCGGCTTCCTGGTAGTCCTTCAGGAAGACCCCGGAGTACGGCTCCCCGGCCTCGCCCCGGACGATCGGGTGGTAGACCCGGGCCGCGCCGTCCACCACGTCCAGTGGGGTGCGGAAGCCGTGGCCGGCCATCCGGGCCTTCTTCGGGGCCGGGTTCTCGTCGGTGATCCAGCCGGTGTCCACCGCGCACATGTGCACGCCCTGCCCGGCGAGTTCGGCCGCGCTGGTGCGGGTGAGCATGTTGAGCGCGGCCTTGGCCATGTTGGTGTGCGGATGGCCCCCGGTCTTGTTGCGGACCGCGAAGCGGCCCTCCACGGCGGTGACGTTGACCACGTAGCGGTGCGGGTGCGGCGAGGCCAGCAGCAGGGGCAGCAGGCGGTCGCAGAGCAGGGCCGGGGCCAGCGAGTTGACCAGCTGGGTCTCCAGCACCTCGGCCGGGTCGAGCTCGCCGAGCCGGGCCGACCAGGAGTTGGCGGGCGCGGTGTCCGGCAGCAGCCCGGCCTCGTCCGCCTCGGGCAGCACCACGCCCGTGCGTTCACCGGCGGTCAGTTCGGCGGCCGGCCAGGCGGCGGTCAGCGCGGGCATCGGCCGGAAGCCGGGGGCCTGCCGGACCGGTGCCCCGGGCGGCAGTGCCTCGGCCTCCCCGGCGGCCAGCAGCGCGTACGCCTCCGGCGGGCGGCGCAGGGTCTGCGCGGCGTTGTTCACCAGGATGTCCAGCGGCCGCCCGTCCCGGCGGAGCTCCTCGCACAGGCCCAGCACCTGGCGCGGGTCACGCAGGTCGATGCCGACCACCGAGAGCCGGTCCAGCCAGTCCGCACTGCCCTCGGCGGCCCGGAAGCGGCGCAGGGTGTCGTGCGGGAAGCGGCTGGTGACGGTCAGTTCGGCGCCGTCCCGCAGCAGCATCAGGGCCAGCTGGAAGCCGATCTTCACCCGGCCCCCGGTGAGCAGCGCGCGGCGGCCCCGCAAGTCGGTGGCCAGGGAGCGGAAGGCGGTGTTGTCGGCCGCGCAGTCCGGGCAGAGCAGGTGGTAGAAGCCGTCCAGCTGCCGGTAGGTGCCCTTGCAGATGTAGCAGTGCCGCGCCCGGTGCAGCCGCCCGGCGGGGGAGCCGGTGCGCTCGGGCAGCGGGGCGTCCTCACGGCGGGTCAGGCCGCCGGTCGCGGTGCTGGCGGTCAGGACGGCGTCGGCGGCGGTCCGGGCCCGGCGGCGGAGCTTGCGGCTCTCGCGGAGGAAGGAGTCGCTGTTCCGCTCGGCCCGCAGCCGCGCCGGGTGGTCCACCGGTAGCCCGCGCAGGCGGCCGAGGGTCCGCTCGAAGGCGGCCAGCTCCTGCTCCGTCAACTCGTCCTGCTGCACAGCCCCGTACCCCTCCTGGAACCCGCGAGGCGGCCGGATTCGAACCGACCTCCTCCTTCATGCCATGAAGGCGCGACTGCCTCTGCGCTACGCCCCGCGGTCCGCGCATGCTAGCTGGTGGGGGCGGCTGGGTGCACGCGAATATGCCTGGTGAGTGTGCGAACTGACGGATCCGGCGAGGCGGTCTTGACCCGGAGTGCACTTCGAGGGGCAGGGTAGGCGACGCACGATCAGCCGTGACCGAAGGAGAGGACAAGCATGCGCAACACCACGCTGGGAGCCGGGGGCCCCGAGGTCGGCGTGATCGGACTCGGGTGCATGGGCATGACCTGGGCGTACGACCCGAACGGACGGGACGACGTGACCTCGGTGCGGGTCCTGCGCGAGGCGCTGGACCTGGGCGTGACCCTGATCGACACGGCGGACGTCTACGGGCCGTTCGACAACGAGGAGTTGGTGGGCAAGGGCCTGGCCGGGGAGTACCGCGAGCGGGCCGTGCTGGCCACCAAGGTCGGCCTGGTGACCGGCCTCGGCGGGGCCCGGGTCGGCACCGACGGGCGGCCCGAGCACGTCCGCGCCTCCATCGACGAGAGCCTGCGCCGCCTCGGCACCGAGTACGTCGACCTCTACCAACTGCACAGGGTCGACCCGGCCGTCCCGGTCGAGGAGACCTGGGGCGCGATGGCCGAGCAGGTCGCGGCCGGCAAGGTGCGGCGGCTCGGGCTGTCCGAGGTGACGGTGGAGCAGATCCAGCGCGCCCAGGCCGTCCACCCGGTCACCTCCGTGCAGTCCGAGCTCTCGCTCTGGACCAGGGACGCGCTGGCCGAGGTGCTCCCGTACACCGAGGCCAACGGCATCGCCTTCCTGCCCTTCTCCCCGCTCGGCCGCGGCTTCCTGGCCGGCCGCTTCGGCTCCACCGCCGACCTCCCGGCCGACGACTGGCGCTCCACCCTCCCGCGCTTCCAGGCCGACGCGCTGGCCGCCAACCAGGCACTGGTGGAGACCGTCCGCCGGATCGCCGCCCGGCACGACGCCACCCCGGCCCAGGTCGCCCTCGCCTGGGTGGTCGCGCAGGGCAGCCTGGTCATCCCGATCCCCGGCACCAAGACGCCCAAGTACCTGGCCGACAACGCCGGTTCCGCGGACCTCGCGCTCACCGCCGAGGACCTCGCCGAGCTCGACGCCCTCCCGGCGCCGGTCGGCTCGCGGTACTGACCGGCCGCTGACCCGCCCTCAGGCCCGGCCGCCCTCGCGGCGGCCGGGCTTGCCCCGCTCCACCCCGCACGCTTGCATGGGCGGATGCCTCCACGCGTCCTCTACCTCTTCGGCACCGCCGCCTTCCCCGTGCTCGGCGTACGCACCGTCATCGAGCAGGCCCAGGCCCGCGGCTGGGACGTCTGCCTCGGTCTGACCCCGACCGCCGCCGACTGGCTCCGGCCCGAGATCCCGGCCCTCACCGAGCTCACCGGACACCTGGTCAAGAGCCGCTACCGCCGCCCGGGCGAACCCGACCTGCTGCCCCCGCCCGACGCCATCCTGTTCGGCCCGGCCAGCTTCAACTCGCTCAACTCCCTCGCCCTCGGCCTCACTTCCTCCTGGGTCGTCGGCTACACCGCCGAGGCCCTCGGCAAGGGCGTCCCGGTCACCGTCCTGCCCTGCGTGAACGACGCCCTCGCCGCCCACCCGCAGTACCCGCGCAGCCTCGCCACCCTCCGCACCGCCGGCGCCCGCATCCTCACCTCCGGTGGCGACCTGCCATGGTCCGAGGCCCTGGATGCGGTCGGTGGCCCGTAACGGGCCGGTTCTCTCATATGCTCTCGGGGGAACAACATCCACATCACGAGGAGCAGAGCAATGAGCGAGAACGTCTACTTCGACGTCACCGCCGACGGCGAGGACCTTGGCCGCATCGTCTTCAAGCTGTACGACGACGTCGTCCCGCAGACCGCGAAGAACTTCCGCGAGCTGGCGACCGGTCAGCACGGCTTCGGCTACAAGGAGTCCACCTTCCACCGGGTCATCCCGGCCTTCATGCTCCAGGGCGGCGACTTCACCCGGGGCGACGGCACCGGCGGCAAGAGCATCTACGGCGAGAAGTTCGCGGACGAGAACTTCACCAAGAAGCACGACCGCCCGGGCCTGCTCTCGATGGCCAACGCCGGCCGCAACACCAACGGCTCGCAGTTCTTCGTCACCACCATCGTGACCGACTGGCTCGACGGCAAGCACGTCGTCTTCGGCGAGGTCGTCGAGGGCATGGACGTCGTCAAGGCGATCGAGGGCTTCGGCAGCCAGTCCGGCCGCACCTCCAAGAAGATCGTCATCAAGGACTCCGGCACCGTCTGAGCCCGATGACACCCACGTCCCGGGGCCGCACGGCCCCGGGACGGGGATCGTCACCGGCCCGGACGGGAGTCCAGGGCCGCGACGACGGTGGAGTGGAACCTCTCGACCGCGGTGTCCACGCTGCGGATGAAGCCGGACTCGGCGTTGCCACGGGTGTTGCCGACGCTCTTCACGAGGGAGAGGCGGAAGCCCGTGGGACGGGAGCCGTCCTTCGGGAGGAGGTCGCCGGGCTCGGGGCGCAGGCGCTCCAGGGTGCCGCGCGGGCCGGGGGACGCGCCGTCGGTGAGCGTCTCGACGTGCAGGTCGGCCGGGGCGTCGGCGAGCTGCTTGACCAAGCGCTTGGCGAGGCTGAGCGGGTAGCCCTGGTCGGGGGCGGGGATCTCGACCGAGGTGCGGAGCTTCCCGGCACGCAGGTCCGCGACGATCGTCAGGTTCCCCGGGGCCTCGTCGATCCGGATCTCGGCCTGCAGGCGCCCCTCGGCGGCCAGCCGGTCGGCGGAGGCGGTGAGACGGCTGAGCGCGTCCTCGCCGCGACGGGCCCGCTTGACCACCGGGAGGACGCGGACACCGAGTTCGCCGCCGAGTTCGAGGCAGACCTGCCGGGTGAGGCGCTCCCAGCTCTCGACCACCTGGACGGCCCGCGGGTCGCCGGGGGTCAGGAGGTCGGCCTCGATCTCCTTGCGCACCGGCACCCAGGCCGGGCCCATGTTCTGGAAGCCGTGGCAGCCCGAGTTCTCGTGCTGGAGGTAGTGCAGCAGCTCCTGGAGCAGCCAGGCGTGCGCCTGGTCCTTGACGCCCTCGTGGCGGATCAGCATCTTCGCCTGGTGGGTGACCTCGGCCCAGGAGAGGTGCCAGAGACCGACCTTGTGCTTGCGGCGGCCGTCTATCTTCACGGTGACCAGCGGACGGCCCTCCAGGGCGACGTCGTTGGAGATCGTGATGACGGCTTCGTAGCCCCGGCGGGCGGCGATGTCCATGTAGTCCTGGACCTGCTCGGGCTTCAGGGGATTGCCGTTGGTCTTGCACTCGACCAGGGCCGTCCACAGCTTCCCGGCGCGCTCGACCCGGATCACGCCGTCGGGGCGCTTCGGGGTCTCCCCGTGCGGGAGTTGGACCTCGGTGAAGGTCTCCATCCGCCCGGACGGAGCGCCGAAGGCCGCGGTGAGGCGGCGGCCGAACTCGGGCACCTGGGCCATCACGGAGAGCAGGACGGAGGTGGCCCGGACCTCGCGCTCGTGGTCGTTCTTGAGCGAGGTCGCGGGGAAGAGACGGGCCGCGTGCCAGGAGTCGTTCTCGGCGAGGGACTTCTTGGGCTCCTTGGGCAGCGTCACCTTCTTGCGGGCGGTCCGCAGCCGCTTGGCGGCCGGGGCCGGGCCGGACGGTGCCTCGGTGGCGGTGGCGGTGGCGGTGGCGGTGGCGGCGGGCGGCAGCTCCTCCGCAGGGGTGGCCGCAGGCTCGTCCAGCGGAGCCGGCGGCAGCTCCTCGGCGGCGCTGTCGTCCTCCTCGATGTCGATGCCGAAGTCGGTGGCCAGTCCGGCCAGTCCGGTGTCGTAGCCCTGGCCGATGGCGCGGAACTTCCACTCGCCGGCCCGGCGGTAGATCTCGCCGAAGACGAAGGCGCTCTCGGTGTCGGCGTCGTCGATCGCGAAGGCCAGCAGCTGCTCGCCGGAGGCGTCGGCGAGCCCGAGGCGAAGGTCCTCCAACTGACCGAAGGCGGCCCGCTGGTGACGGCTCGCCGCGATCACGATCCGGTCGACGGCGTCGGGCAGGACGGAGAGGTCGAGCTGGATGCGGTCCTCGGTGCCGCGCTCCGTCAGGTGCTGGCCGAGGAGCTGGACGCTGCCGTCCGCGGCCGCCGGATTGTTGTAGAAGAAGAAGTCGCCGTTGCCCCGGACCTTGCCGTCCGGCGTGAGGAGCAGCACGGAGACGTCGGCGTCGCCCTCGCCGGTGGGGCTGCTCCAACCGAGACTCACGATGAACGAGTCGAGTTCGGTCGTCAGGGCGCTCAGGCTGACGTTGGCGCCTTTGAGCATGTCGTGCACGGTTGGGTCCCCCCGGGGAGCCGAGCCACCTCTGGACATGGGAGTGGCCTGAGAAGAGTGGGATGCGCCGACGGCATGTGACTGATCGGCAGCTGGAGCCTACTCTTGTGCGGCTTCCGTGAAGAGGGGATCGACGGGATCCGTGCGTGCGCCATCCGTCGCAGGTGGGAGCGGGGTGCCGCCCCCACCTGGCGGGGGGTCAGGATTCCTTGGTCCAGATGAGCTTGCGGCCGGTCTCGGCGGGGGCGGTGGGGGTGTAGTCCACCGTGCGGTCGAGGTGGTAGCCGAGGCGGCGGGGGATGGCGGCGCTGAGGTGGTTGGCCTCGTCGCAGCGGATCTCGACGCGGGTGATGCCCGGGAGGGTGAGGGCGGCCTCGGTGAGGGCGGCGGCGGCGTTGGTGGCGATGCGGCGGCCGGTGTGGGCGGCGGAGACCCAGTAGCCGATCTCCAGGGCGCCGGGGCCGATCCGGCCGTGCAGGCCGAAGGCGCCGACCACGCTGCCCGGGTCCTCGTCGAGGCCGGCCAGGTACATGAAGTCGGTGCCGTCCTCCCAGGCGGTGATGCCGGCCAGGGCGAGCTCGCGGGTGTGCTCGGGGGTGGGGGCGGAGACCGCCCACTCCATCCAGGGGCTCAGGTGGTCGAGGTTGGCCACGGTGGCCTCGTTGAGACGGTCCGAGTCCGCGAGGGTGCGGCGGCGCAGGTGGACGCCGTCGGGGAGGGCGATCAGCTCCGGCGGGCGGCCGGTGGTGAGGGGGGCTGGTGAGGGGGCGGCTTCGGGGGTGGTCTCGCTCATGCGCGGATTATGCCTTCCCTTTACCGCCCCCGACCAGGGGGTTTCTCGCTCAACGGACTCCCGTGCCGGTATTCCGGACGGACTGTCAGAGTCGGACCAGGACCTCGTCGAGTGGCTTGCGGTGGAGGTCGGGCACCCGCGCGCCCTCGGCCGGGTAGCCGACCGGGATGACGTACGCGGCGCGTTCCTCCTGGGGGCGGTCGCAGACCTCGTTGAGGAACTTCATCGGGCTCGGGGTGTGGGTCAGGGTGGCGAGTCCGGCCTGGTGGAGGGAGGCGAGCAGGAAGCCGACCGCGATGCCGACCGACTCCTTGGTGTAGTAGGGCCGGGGCGAGTCCGGGCCCTTGTGGACCTCGAAGACCACGATCACGGCCGGGGCGTCCTCGAGGAAGGGCTTGTGCCAGTCGGTGCCGATCGGGGCCAGCGCGGCGAGCCACTCCTCGGAGGCGCGGTGGTCGTAGAACTCGCGCTCCTCGGCCTCGGCGGCCTCGCGCAGGCGCCGCTTGCGCTCGGGGTCGGTGATCACGACGAAGCGCCAGGGCTGGACGTGCGCGCCGCTGGGCGCGGTGGAGGCGGTCCGGATCGCCCAGTCGATCACCTCCTCGGGGATCGGCCGGGTCGAGTAGTCGCGGACGGTGCGGCGCTGGTCCATCACCTCGTGGAAGGCCTGGGTGCGGGCGGCCGCCTCGTGGGCGGGCACGGTCATGGGGTGGAGCGGCACGGTGGGGTGGGTGGCCGCTTCGGTGCTGTCAACCATGGCGCACAGCACAGCACATGACGGGGTGTCGGGGGAAGGTCTGGACCACAGTGGTTCCGGAGCGGTTCAGTCGGTGCGGCCGGCGCCCTGGGCTGGGCGGGCCCGGACGTGCATCCGCTCGCCCTGGGAGCCGAACAGGCTGAGGAACTCCACCGGCTGGTCGCCCGCGTTGGCGAAGGCGTGCGGGGTGCGGGTGTCGAACTCGGCGGCCTCGCCGGCCTTGAGGACGAGGTCGTGCTCGCCGAGGTGCAGCCGGAGGCGGCCGGAGAGCACGTAGAGCCACTCGTAGCCCTCGTGGGTGCCCTGTTCGACCGGGGTCCCCGCGGGCGAGGGCGTGCGGTCGGGCGGGATGACCATCTTGTAGGCGTGCATCCCGCCGAGGTTCCTGGTCAGCGGGATGAAGGTGCGGCCGTGCCGGGTGAACGGGCGGGCGTGGATCCGCGGGTCGCCGGTGGCGGGGGCGCCGACCAGCTCGTCCAGCGGCACCCCGTACGCCTGGGCCAGCGGGAGCAGCAGCTCCAGGGTGGGCTTGCGCTGGCCGGACTCCAGCCGGGAGAGGGTGCTCACCGAGATGCCGGTGGTATCGCAGAGCTGGCTCAGGGTGAGGTCGCGGGCCTGGCGCAGCGCCCGCAGGCGGGGGCCGACGGCGGTCAGCACGGGTTCGAAGTCCATCCGTCCATTTGCTGCTTCGGCAAGGTTCTTTGTCAATCGGACGGGGCCGGGTGCAGGCTCGGGGACGTGGAAGGGAGGCCGGAGATGGCACACGGGACGAGGTCGGAGACGGAGCCGGGGACGGAACGGTACGACGTGGTGGTGGTCGGCGGCGGTGCGGCCGGCCTGAGCGGGGCGGTGACGCTGGCCCGGGCCCGGCGCTCGGTCCTGGTGATCGACGAGGGCCGCCCGAGGAACGCCCCGGCGGACGGGGTGCACGGCTACCTCGGCCGCGAGGGCACGCCGCCCGGCGAGCTGGTGGCGGCCGGCCGGGAGGAGCTGCGCGGCTACGGCGGCCTGGTCCGGCAGGGCACGGCGGTGGCGGCGGAGCGCCGGGCGGACGGCTTCGTGGTCCGGCTGGCGGACGGCGGGGAGGTGGCGGCGGCCCGGCTGCTGGTGACCACCGGCCTCGCCGACGGGCTGCCGGAGCTGCCCGGGCTGGCCGCGCAGTGGGGGCGGGGCGTGCTGCACTGCCCGTACTGCCACGGCTGGGAGGTCCGGGACGAGGAGATCGGGGTGCTCTCGACCGGTCCGTTCGCGGTGCACCAGGCGCTGATGTGGCGTCAGTGGAGCGAGCGGATCACCTTCTTCCGGCACACCGGGCCCGAGCTCGACGCGGAGCAGCGCGAGCAGCTGGCGGCGCGGGGCGTGGTGGTGGTCGAGGGAGAGGTGACCGAGGTGGTCAGCGGGGCGGACGGGCGGATGTCCGGGCTCCGCCTGGCGGACGGGCACGTGGTGCCGTGCCGCGCGATGACGGTCACCACCCGGCTGGCCGCCCGCGGTGGCGGGCTGCTGGAGTCGCTCGGCCTGGAGGCGGTGGAGCAGGAGCGGGACGGTCACGTCTTCGGCACCCACTTCGCGGCGGACCCGGTGGGCGCGAGCGCCGTGCCCGGGGTCTGGCTGGCGGGGAACGTGACGGGGCTGATGGACCAGGTGGTGGCCGCCGCGGCGGCCGGCGTACGGGCCGGGGCGGCGATCAACGCCGACCTGACGGCCGAGGAGACGCGCCGCGCGGTCGCGGCGTACCGAGCGGGACGAGAGGGAGAGCGCAGCATGGGCGAGCACGGACACGGACACGGTCACCAGCACGGGCACGGGCAGCAGCACGGGCAGGGCGGCGGGGCGGTGGAGGAGTTCTGGGACGGCCGCTACGGCGAGAGCGAGCGGATCTGGAGCGGGAACCCGAACCCGACGCTGGTCCGGGAGGCGGCGGAGCTGACCCCCGGCCGGGCACTGGACCTGGGCTGCGGCGAGGGTGCGGACGCGCTCTGGCTGGCCGAGCGCGGGTGGACGGTGACGGCGACCGACGTCTCGAAGGTGGCGCTGGAGCGGGCCGCGGAGCACGCGGCGGCGGCCGGGCCGGAGGTCGCGGCGCGGATCGACTGGCAGCGGCACGACTTCGGGGTCTCGTTCCCGGAGGGCGAGTACGAGCTGGTCTCGGCGCACTTCCTGCACTCGCCGGTCGACGTGGAGCTGGACCGCGACGCGATCCTGCGGTCCGCGGCGGCCGCGGTGGCCGTCGGCGGCGTTCTGCTGGTCGTCGGGCACTACGAGCACCCGTCCTGGGCGCAGGACCGGCACCCGGGGATGGTCTTCCCGACCACGGACGAGGTGCTCGCGGCCCTTCGACTGCCGGACGGGGACTGGACGGTGGAGCGCAGCCAGCTGGAGCCCCGGGACTTCCCGGCCCCCGACGGCACCCCGGGCACCCGGACCGACAACCTGCTCAGGGTCCGCCGCAATCGGTAATGCCGGGGGCGCGGGGAACTGCGCGAATCGGAAGGCGGCCCACCTGCAACTGAACCACCGTCAGCCAGTTGCAGGTGCGCCGTTCCCCTGCGCGCCCACGCGGCGGAGCCGCACATCAACAGAGCCCCGCGCCCCTGCGGGGCGCAGCCCGGGCCTCAGAGTTCCACGACGCGGCCGTCGGCGACCTGGAGGCGGCGGTTGACGGTGACGGCGTCGAGCATGCGGCGGTCGTGGGTGACCAGCAGGAGCGTGCCCGTGTAGGAGGCGAGGGCCGACTCCAACTGCTCGATGGCGGGCAGGTCGAGGTGGTTGGTGGGCTCGTCCAGCACCAGGAGGTTGACGCCGCGGCCCTGGAGGAGGGCCAGGGCCGCGCGGGTGCGTTCGCCGGGGGAGAGGGTGTCGGCGGGGCGCAGGACGTGGGCCGCCTTGAGGCCGAACTTGGCCAGCAGGGTGCGGACCTCCTCGGGGTTGGCGTCCGGGACCGCCGCCTGGAAGGCGTCGAGCAGCGGCTCGCCGCCGAAGAACAGCCCGCGCGCCTGGTCCACCTCGCCGACCAGGACGCCGGATCCCAACACCGCGCTGCCGTCGGTGAGTTCGAGCCGACCGAGCAGGGCCGCCAGCAGGGTAGACTTGCCCGCGCCGTTGGCGCCGGTGATGGCGACCCGGTCCGCCCAGTCGATCTGGAGGTCGACCGGGCCGAAGGCGAAGTCGCCGCGCACGGCCTTGGCGCCGCGCAGGGTGGCCACCACCGAGCCGGAGCGCGGGGCGGAGGCGATCTCCATCCGCAGCTCCCACTCCTTGCGGGGCTCCTCGACCACCTCCAGGCGGTCGATCATCCGCTGCGTCTGGCGGGCCTTGGCGGCCTGCTTCTCGGTGGACTCGGTGCGCATCGCGCGCCCGATCTTGTCGTTGTCGCTCGACTTGCGACGGGCGTTGCGGACGCCGTTCTCCATCCAGCCGCGCTGCATCCGGGCCCGGGCCTCCAGCCCGGCCCTGGTGTCGGAGTACTCCTCGTACTCCTCGCGGGCGTGCCGACGGGCCACCGCCCGCTCCTCCAGGTAGGACTCGTAGCCGCCGCCGAAGTGGTTGACCTGCTGCTGGGCGAGGTCCAGCTCCAGCACCCGGGTGACGGTGCGGGTGAGGAACTCGCGGTCGTGGCTGATCAGCACGGTGCCGGCGCGCAGGCCCTTGACGAAGGTCTCCAGCCGCTCCAGGCCGTCCAGGTCCAGGTCGTTGGTGGGCTCGTCGAGCAGGAAGACGTCGTAGCGGGAGAGCAGCAGCGAGGCCAGCCCGGCCCGGGCGGCCTGGCCGCCGGAGAGGGCGGTCATCGGCAGGTCGAGGCTGATCTTGAGGCCGAGCGAGTCGGCCACCTCCTCGGCCCGCTCCTCCAGGTCGGCGCCGCCGAGGTCCAGCCAGCGGTCCAGGCTGGTGGCGTAGTCGTCGTCGGCGCCGGGGCGGCCCTCGACCAGGCCCTCGGTGGCCTCGTCCAGCGCGGCCTGGGCGGCGGCCACACCGGTGCGGCGGGCCAGGAACCCGCGGACCGACTCGCCCTCGCGGCGCTCCGGCTCCTGCGGCAGGTGGCCGACGTTGGCGGTGGGCGGGCTCAGCTTGAGCGAGCCGCCCTCCGGGGCGGTCAGCCCGGCCAGCAGCTTGAGCAGGGTCGACTTGCCCGCACCGTTGACCCCGACCAGCCCGATCACGTCGCCGGGGGCGACGACCAGGTCCAGGCCGGAGAAGAGGATGCGGTCGCCGTGGCCGGCGCTCAGGTCCTTGACTACGAGAGTGGCACTCATGATGCGGCCGATTTTACGGGCCCTGCGGGCACCTTCCGAATAATCCGTTGCGGGCCCCGCCGGGCGGCTCCTACGGTGGTCCCCGGCTCGCAAGCAATCCCAAGACTGGAGAAGGCCGTTGCACTACTGAGGTCCTGAGACACCGTTCCCGCCGTGATGACGTCACCTCCGGCGGTGCGCGTGCGCGACCTCAGCGGAGTGCCCTGCCCTCGCTGCCGTGTGCCCGTATCGGTGTCTCCCGTGTGCCCATCCACCACGGCGACCATCCGGGAGGCCAACCATGGCGCAACCCACCACCGTTTCCATCCGCTGCACCGACCTCTCCTTCGAGTGGCCCGACGGCCGCAGCGTGCTGCACGACTTCCAGCTCGTGGTCGGCCCTGGCCGCACCGGGCTGATCGGCCTCAACGGGGCCGGCAAGTCCACCCTGCTGAAGCTGCTCGCGGGCGAGCTCGCCCCGACCTCCGGAAGTGTCCGCATCGGCGGCGAACTCGGCTACCTGCCACAGGACTTGACCCTGGACACCACCCAGCGGGTGGACCAGGTCCTGGGCATCCGGGAGGCCCGCGAGGCGCTGCACGCGATCGAGGCGGGCTCCGTCGAGGAGCGCCACTTCACCACCGTCGGCGACGACTGGGACGTCGAGGAGCGCGCGCTGGCGACCCTCGCCGGGCTCGGCCTCGGCCGGCTCGACCTGGACCGCACCGTCGAGGGGCTCTCCGGCGGCGAGGCGGTGCTGCTGAACCTGGCCGCGCTGCTGCTGCGCCGCCCGGACGTGCTGCTGCTCGACGAACCCACCAACAACCTGGACCGGCGCGCCCGTTCACTGCTGTACCAGGCGGTGGAGCGCTGGCACGGGGTGCTGGTGGTGGTCAGCCACGACCGGGAGCTGCTCCAGCACGTCGACCAGATCGCCGACCTGCGGGACGGCTCCGTCACCTGGTACGGCGGCAACTTCGCCGACTACGAGCGGACGGTGGCCGCCCAGCAGGAGACCGCCGAGCGGCTGGTGCGGGTGGCCGAGGCCGATGTGCAGCGGCAGAAGCGGGACCTGGTCGAGGCCCGGACCAAGCTGGACCGCAGCGCCAGCTACGGGCGGAAGAAGAGCTTCGAGCGGAACGACCCGAAGATCATTCGAGGGGCGCTCAAGCGCAAGGCCGAGGTGACCGCGGGCAAGGTCACCGGCCTGCACGAGGAGCGGCTGGCGGAGGCCAAGGAGCGGCTGACGGTGGCCGAGGAGGCCGTCCGGGACGACGCCGAGATCCGGATCGACCTGCCCCGCACGGCCGTCCCGGCCGGGCGGACGGTGCTCAGCCTGGACCGGGTGCGCCTGGTCCGGGGGCCGGCCGTGCCGGTCTCGCTGGAGCTGCGCGGGCCCGAGCGGATCGCGCTGCTCGGCCCCAACGGGGCCGGCAAGTCCACCCTGCTGCGCACGATCGCGGGGGAGGTCCCGTTCGTGGAGGGCCTGCTGGACACGCCGGTGCCGGTCCGTCACCTGCCGCAGCGGCTCGACCTGCTGGACGACGCGCTCTCGGTGGTCGGCAACGTCAAGGCCTTCGCCCCCGGGGCGGGGGACAGCGCGGTCCGGGCCCGGCTGGCCAGGTTCCGGTTCCGCGGCGCCCGGGCGGAGCAGCCGGCCGGGACGCTGTCGGGCGGCGAGCGCTTCCGGGCCACCCTGGCCGCGCTGCTGCTGGCCGACCCGCCGCCGCAGCTGCTGCTGCTCGACGAGCCGACCAACAACCTCGACCTGGCGAGCGTGCGTCAGCTCACCCAGGCGCTCTCGGGGTACCAGGGGGCGCTCGTGGTCGCCAGTCACGACGTGCCGTTCCTGCGCGGGATCGGCGTCACCCGCTGGCTGGAGCTGGACGAACGGGGGCTGCGCGCGGTCGACCCGGCCTGACGGGCGGCCGCCCGGCGAGGAAGGGGTACCGGAGGCCTGTCGGCCGCCGGTACCCCTTCGGTACCATCGGGGCCATGCCTGCGCTCAACATCGAGTACACGGAGCACGAACTCGCCGCCATCCGCGAGGCGGCGGCGGCCGACGGAAAGAGCGTGAAGGCCTACGTGCACGACCTGAGCGTGCGGGAGCAGCAGCGCCGGATCTTCGTGAACCGCGCGGTGGCGTTCTGGAACGAGCACGTCGAGGAGTTCGACGCGGCCTTCCCCGAGGACGCGCCGGAGACCGGCAGTGCGGAGACCGGCAGTTCGGTGGCGGGGAGCCCGGTGGCGTGAGGACCGTGCTGCTCGTGGACATCCGGTGGCTGCTCGACGTCCAGGAGCAGGCCTACCCCGAGGACCTGACGGTGAGTGACTACTCGGCGCTCCAGGCCGCGGTGGCCCGCCACCGGGTCAACACCGCCCAGCTCGGCCACGACCCCGACCCGGCCTGGCGGGCGGCCGCGCTGATGCACACCATCGTGCAGCTGCGCCCGCTGCCGGTGCGCAACAACCTCTACGCCTGCATGACCACCGCGGCCTACATGCACGCCGCCGAGGAGGGCATCGACCCGCCCTACGGCGCCCTGGTCGAACTGGCCCGCGACGTCGCCGAATCCCGTGCCGACATCTTCGCCGCCGCCGACCGGATCAGGTCCTGGCGGATCTGACCCGGCCCGCACCCGGGGGCCGGCCGTGACACCGCGTCAGCTGCCGCCGCCACCGGTGGAGCCGCCGTGCCCGAGCGCGCCGAAGGGGATCCCGGCATGGTGGTCCTCCGGCGGAAGCGGCTTCCGCCGGAGCCGCCGGACGAACAGGTCCACCGGGACGGCGGGAGCCAGGACCTCCTGCAACTCCCGGTGCAGGGCAGCGGTGTCCGTGCCCCAGGGCAGGTGTACGGGTGCGATCCGGCCGTGCTCCAGCAGGACGGTCAGGATCCTCGTGACGGTCCCGGGGGACGGGTCCCCGTCGTACGGTTCGACGATCGTGTGGTCGATCCGGACGTGCCGCAGGCCGGTGAGCGGCTGCGGCCGGGCCCTGCGGACGGCGCGGACGCCGCGGACCACGGTGAAGGCGGTCGGGGCGGGGGCGGGGGAGAGCCGGAGCCGGTGCACCTCCAGGAAGAGGACCGTGTACAGGTACAGCGCCGTCATGACGACGACCGCCAGCCCGCCGGCGATCCCGGTGGTGACCAGCACCGGCCCCCACCCCGTACCCGCGAACAGCATCACCGCGGAGACCGGGAACGCGAGGAGTGCGCCGAGCCCGAACAGCAGCGGCACGGCGCACGCCGCCCGGAGGGATCCCCGGGCGGCGTGCCGGAGCGACCCGTCACCCTCCCCGAGCACCAGGTCGATCACCTCGGGGTCCGAACGGTCGATGCTTCCCGTCTTCATGACACGACGTTAGAGCGGTGCCGTGCCGCGGGGAAGGGAGCTCGGGGGGCGCGCGTCCGGCGGAGCCGGCGTGGTTCGGGCCCACGGGTTCAGGCCTGCGGGGTTCAGGCCGGCAGGACCGTGACGTCGTCGCACCAGCCGTAGCCGGTGCCGCTGCGGGCGTAGCAGTAGATCCGGGCGCTGGTGGCGGACGGACCGGTGGTGAAGGTGGTGGTGCCCTGGGTGTACGTGGTGCCGGTGAAGGCGGCGCGCGTGGTGGAGCCGGCGGTGTCGTACTGCTTGACGCCGAGGGAGAGTTCGGTGCCCGCGGCGGAGACCTTGCCCCAGCCGGAGAGGCGGTAGGTGGTGTTCGGGGCGAGGGTGACGACCTGTTCCGCGGCGGCCTGGGCCGGTCCGACCTTGGCGGCGCGTGCGCCCGAGTGGGCGTTGGCGGTGTCCAGGGTGACGCCGCCGTAGGAGGTCCAGGGTGAGAGGGTGGCGTCCTCGAAGCCGGGGTTGCGGACGGCGTTCACCGGCGTGGGCGGGGTGCAGGCGGCGTCGTCGAAGGCGGAGAGCTGGGCGAAGCCCCGGTCCGGGCGGCAGACGGCGGGGACGGCGCTGCCGAAGTAGTCCCGCCCGCCGTTGCCGACGATCGGCGAACCGGTGCGCAGAGCAGGGGAGTTGGCGGACAGCCGGTAGTCCTCGGGGGCGGCGCCGCCGGGGTTGGCGAAGAGCGGGTCGGCGGTGGACTTCTCCGGGTCGGCGGGCTCGTTGGCCGGGTGGTTGCCGTGCAGGGTGTTGGCCTGCCAGGTGTAGTCGGCGGCGGTGTAGTTGGTGAAGCCGCCGGTGCCGAGGTTCTGGAAGACGTTGTTGGTCAGCCGGGTGACGGTGGAGCCCGAGCCGTCCTGGATGATCGCGGCGGTGGAACCGGCGGGCAGGTAGGCGGTGTTCTGGTACATGCGGGCGTTCTTCTCGCCCACCGCGTACAGCCAGCGGCTGCGGTCGTCCACGCTCAGGTTGTGGCGGACCACGGTGCCGGTGGAGCTGGAGCCCGCACCGCAGGCACCGCAGAACAGCATGAAGCCGCCCTCGTTGTGGTGGCTGTAGTTGTACTGGAAGAGGGCGTCGTTGTTGCCGTAGTCGGAGTCGAAGGCCATCCCGTCGTTGTTGTCGGCGAGGCGGCGGACGTGGTGCACCTCGTTGAACTGGACGGTGGTGGCGTCGGAGTTGATGGTCCAGATGCCGGCGTTGGATCCCATCGGGCGCATGGCGATGTCGTAGGCGGTGTTGTGCTCGACCAGCGCGTGGTCGGCGGCGCGGACCACGATGCCGTCGCCGCCGGTGTCGCTGATGGTGTTGCCGCGGAAGACGATCCGGGTGGAGGGGCGCCAGTTGACGGTGGTTCCGCAGCCGTCGCCGGTGCCGTAGGAGGGGCGGCACATCCAGGTGGAGCGGTTGGTGAGGCCTTCGCGGTCGACCTTGTGGATGCGGGTGTTCTGGACGAGGGACGTCGTCGAAGTTGGTGGGGGTGGCCAGGCCCGAGACCCGGAACTGGATGCCGTTGGACCACTTGGTGGCGTCGCCGTTGACGTCGTGGACGTAGAGGTCGTCGGCGAGGTAGTGGGTGCCGACGCCGTCGGGGAGGTCGGCGATCTCCACCAGCAGGCCGTTGCGTTCGCGCTTGGTGGCGGCGGGGTCGGGGAAGGTGATCTCCAGCTCGCGCAGCTCCCACTGCTCGACGTTGTAGAGGTGGACGGCGGCCTTCTCGGTGGAGGCCGGGTCGCCCTGGACCACGGGACGGGAGGTGGAGGTGCCGTAGCCGGACAGGGTGACGGGGGAGCCGGCGGTGCCGGAGCCCTGGGGCTTGAGGGTGCCCAGGCAGGTCGCGCCGCGCCTGAGCAGGAGCTGGTCACCGGGCCCGAAGAGGTGGGGCGTTGGCGGCGGCCAGGTTGTTCCAGGGGCTGGCGGCCGTGCCGGTACCGTTGGTGGGCGCGGAGCAGTCGAGGTAGTGGGCTCCCGCGGCGGCCTCGGCCGCCGGAGCGGCGGGGGAGGACGGCGGCGGTGACCGCGAGGAGGGTGAGGGCTGTGCGAGGCAGGAGCATGAGTGGGGTGGACTCCTTGAGCGG